>NZ_JBIASC010000010.1:0-299392 GCF_042890485.1 Streptomyces sp. NPDC002181
TCTCAACCAGGTTCCTCAGCCGTGCTGCTTCCCGCGACGGAGCTGGGGACGTTCATCCGTACGCGACTGGGGAGCTTAGCTCGTACGCCGACACCACGTCGGCCAGCAGCACCTCACCGACCCGCTCGGTGACCGCGGCGGCCTCTTCCGGGGGAAGCGAGTCGGTGACCAGTACGTCGACCTCCTCCAGGGAGGCGAACGTGGTGAGCCCCACGGCGGACCACTTGGTGTGGTCGGCGAGGAGCACGGTCCGCCGCGCGGAGCGCAGGAACGCCCGGTTGGTCTCCGCCTCGGCGAGGTTCGGCGTGGTCAGGCCGGTGGCGATGCCCAGGCCGTGGCAGCCGAGGAAGAGCAGGTCGACGTGGAGGGAGCGGATGGCCTGGTCGGCGATGGGTCCGACGAGGGCATCGGAGGGGGTGCGGATGCCGCCGGTGAGGATCACGGTGAGGGTGTCCCCGGCGCCGCCGCTGCGGCGGACGTCCTCGAAGACCTCCGCGGTGCGGACCGAGTTCGTGACCACCGTGAGGTCGGTGACCTCGGCGAGCTCCCGGGCCAGCGCGTGGGTGGTGGTCCCGGCGGACAGGGCGATGGCCGAGCCCGGTGCGACGAGGGCGGCCGCCGCCCCGGCGATGGCCCGCTTCGCCGCCGTCTCCCATTCCGACTTCGCCTCGAACCCGGGCTCGTGACTGCTGGCCTCGTCGCCGAGCACCGCGCCGCCGTGCACCTTGCGCAGGAGGCCCTCGCGGGCGAGGACGTCCAGATCGCGCCGGACGGTCATGTCGGAGACGTTCAGGGAGCGGGTCAGCTCGTTCACCCGCACCCCGCCGCGCCGGCGCACCTCGTCGAGGATGAGGGCGCGGCGCTGATGGGCCAGCAGGCTGCCGGTCTCGGTCATGAGGCGGTTCCTCTCCTGGGGGCACCGGCGTCCCCGGTCGGCAGAAGCATCCTGAGGGATTGAACAGAAGTCAACAGACTTCGACAAAGGTGCAGTTGAAGAGCTCACCACCCACCGGAGACCGACGTCGCGGCCATCGACCGTCAGCGGATCCGCGCAGCCGTGTCTCTTGACATGCCCCCGCTAAGACAGTGTGATGTGGGCGTTCTCGTCGGAGTCCGTTCGTTCCTGAGGATTTCTGCGAGAACTGACGGACCGACCGTACGCCTCAGGTCACATTTCCGCACACACTCCCCCGCCCGGAACTCCGGGCCCCACTCCCCCAGGAGCCGTCTGTGCACTCGTTACGAAGCGCCGTCGTCCGCCGCTTGACGGCGGCCCTCGCCGCCCTGCCGTTGCTGGCCCCGGCGGCGGGCGCCACCGCACTGGCCGGAACGGCGGTGCTCGCGGGCGCCGCGCCCGCCGCCGCCGTGGGCGACGGCCAGGCACTGACCCCGCCCATGGGATTCAACAACTGGAACTCCACCCACTGCCGGGCCGAGTTCAACGAGGCCATGGTGAAGGGCATCGCCGACCTCTTCGTGGCCAAGGGCCTCAAGGCCGCCGGCTACCAGTACGTCAACCTCGACGACTGCTGGGCCCTGCCGAACCGCGACGCCTCGGGCAACCTCGTCGCCGACCCCGTCCGCTTCCCCGGCGGGATCAAGGCCCTCGCGGACTACGTGCACGCCAAGGGCCTGAAGTTCGGCATCTACACCAGCGCCGGCACCAAGACCTGCGACACCGCGGGCTTCCCCGGCGGCCTCGGCCACGAGCAGCAGGACGCGAACCTCTTCGCCTCCTTCGGCGTCGACTACCTCAAGTACGACAACTGCAACAACCAGGGCGTGGACGCGAGGAAGCGGTACACGGACATGGCCGCCGCACTCGGGAGGACCGGCCGCCCCATCGTGTTCTCGCTGTGCGAATGGGGCGAGAACCAGCCGTGGACCTGGGCGTCGAGCCTCGGCCACCTGTGGCGCACCACCGGGGACATCGGCGACAGCTGGTCCTCGATGATCTCCATCGCGCACAGGAACCAGCCGCTCGCGCCGTACGCGGGTCCCGGCCAGTGGAACGACCCGGACATGCTGGAGGTCGGCAACGGCGGGATGACCGCCACCGAGTACCGCACCCACTTCACCCTCTGGTCGATGATGTCGGCGCCGCTGCTGATCGGCAGCGACCTGCGCAAGGCGACGGCCGAGACCTTCGACATCCTCTCCAACCCCGATGTCATCGCCCTGGACCAGGACGCCCTGGGCAAACAGGGCACGGTGGTCTCCGCCTCGGGCGGGCTGGTGGTGATGGCCAAGGAGCTGGCGAACGGCGGCCGGGCGCTCTCCCTGACCAACGAGACCGGTTCCACCGCCACGATCTCCGCCCGGACGGACGCCCTGGGCATCGGCAACCGCGCTCCCTACGCCCTCAAGGAGCTGTGGACCAAGGCCGCTTCGACCAACACCAGCGGCACGATCAGCGCCTCGGTCGCCCCGCACGCCACCGTCGTCTACCGGATCGCCCCGGGGCCGGCGCCGCTTCCGCCGGCCGGCACCTCCCACCTCTCCGACCTGCCCTGGACGGGTGCGAGCAGCGGCTGGGGGCCGGTGGAGAAGGACCGGAGCAACGGCGAGCAGGCGGCCGGCGACGGCAGGACGCTGACCGTGGGCGGCGTCGCGTACGCCAAGGGGCTGGGCGTGCACGCGGCCGGCAGCCTCACTTACCACCTCGGCGGCAGGTGCACCGGCCTGACGGTGGACGTAGGCGTCGACGACGAGAGCTCACGCACCGGAGCGGTCGCCTTCCAGATATACCGGGACACCACCAAGGTCGCGGACAGCGGGGTCGTCACCACGGCGGACACGGCCAGGAGGCTCACCGCCGATCTGACCGGCGGCCAGACGCTGCGGCTCGTCGTCACCGACGGCGGGAACGGCATCGACTACGACCACGCGGACTGGGCGGCGCCCCGGCTCACCTGCGCCTGATCTCCCGCGTCCACCGGCCGCCCGAGGCACCCCACCGAGAGTGAAGGCCGGAGGAAGCGGAGGAGGACCGGAGGAAGGGCGGACCCGCCACCGCGCGATCCGCCCTTCACGCCTTGAACTCATCGCGCCCATATGCCCGTTGGTGACGCGAAGCCTTGACGCCCGGGTGCGCCGGGAGCACAGTGGCCAGCGGCGCCGCTTGAGAGCGCTCTCATCCAGCGGCCCGCCTCCCCGAAGAGAGGGCACACCCATGCGTCTCCCCACAGGCAGAAAGCGGCCGTCCGTCCGGCGCTCCGTCATCGCCGCCTTCGCCGCGATGGCGGCGGCCGCCGCGGCCGCGGCCGTGGTCACCCTGCCCGCCAACGCCGCCGCTCCCCCGCCCCCGCCCCCGGCAGGCTGGACCCAGGTCTTCCTCGACGATTTCAACGGGGCCGCGGGCTCCGGCGTGAACACCGCCGACTGGCAGTACACCACCGGCACGAGCTACCCCGGCGGACCCGCCAACTTCGGTACGGGCGAGATCGAGACGATGACCGCGAGCACCTCCAACGTCTCCCTCGACGGTTCCGGGAACCTGCGGATCACCCCGCTCCGGGACGCCGCCGGCAACTGGACCTCCGGCCGCGTCGAGACCCGCCGCTCCGACTTCCAGCCCCCGGCCGGCGGCAAGCTGCGCACCGAGGCGCGGATCCAGATGCCGAACGTCACCGGGGCGGCGGCGAAGGGCTACTGGCCGGCGTTCTGGATGCTCGGCGCGCCGTACCGGGGCAACTGGTGGAACTGGCCCGGCATCGGCGAGATCGACATCATGGAGAACGTCCAGGGCATCAACAACGAGTGGGCCACCGTGCACTGCGGTACGAGCCCGGGCGGCCCCTGCAACGAGACCTCCGGAATCGGCGGCCAGCGCGTCTGCACCGGGACCACCTGCCAGGGCGGGTTCCACACGTACGCGGTGGAGTGGGACCGGTCCACGGCCGTGGAAGAGATGCGCTTCTACCTCGACGGGGTCAGCTTCCACACCGTGCGCGCGAATCAGGTGGACGCCGCCACCTGGACCAACGCCACGAACCACGGCTACTTCATCATCCTGAACGTGGCCATGGGCGGCGGCTTCCCCGACGCCTTCGGCGGCGGACCCGACGCCGGCACCCAGCCCGGCCACCCGATGGTGGTCGACTACGTGTCCGTACTGCGCTCGACGGGCGGCACGACCCCGCCGACCACGCCCCCGACCACGCCCCCGACGACACCGCCCACCACCCCGCCGTCCGGCAACCGCGACGCGTACCGCGCCATCGAGGCCGAGTCCTACGACGGCCAGGCCGGGCTCGGCACCGAGACCACCACGGACACGGGCGGCGGCCGGAACCTGAGCGCGATAGCCAACGGCGACTGGGCCCTGTACAAGGGGGTGGACTTCGGCTCGACCGCGGCGACGCAGTTCTACGGGCGGGTCGCGAGCGGGGCCGCCGGCGGGGTCGGCGGACTGGTCGAGGTCAGGCTGGACAGTCGTACCAACCCGCCGATCGGCAGTTTCTCCGTCGCCGGCACGGGCGGCTGGCAGAGCTGGCGGACCGTCCCGGCCAACATCGGCCCCGTCACCGGCACGCACGACGTGTACCTGACCTTCACCAGCGGCCAGGGCGCCGACTACGTGAACGTGAACTGGTTCGACTTCGGCCACTGACCGCGTCGAGCGGACCGAGGAGACGCCCGTGAACGCACGCCGACCGCTCCCCCTGCCGGTGCTGGCCGCACTGATCGCCCTGCTGGGGTTGCTCCTGCCGGCTTCCGCCCACGCCGCGGCACACCCGGCGCAGGACGGGACCGGGAGCTTCCCGATCACCTTCCGGAACAACACCCGCGGCACGTACACCGATGCGCAGGTCTTCATCACCGTGCTCGGCCAGGTGACACCCGGCCAGTGGTCGTACATGAAACCCGACGGTTCCATGGCGCACATCAGCCACCTCGACGCCACCGCGCCCGGGCACCTCGTCAAGAACGGCGTCAACTACCCCGACATGTCCTTCACCCTGGCCCGGGTCGGCGGGACGGTGCCCTCGCCGGCATCGATCCGCGGGGGCCGGATCTACGTCTCGCTCGGCTCGCCCCTCTACCTCCCGGTCTCCCCCGACGACCAGGGCTGGGGCGGCCCCGACCTGCGCAATCCCAACGATCCGAACAGTGACGTGTACTACGACTGGTACGAGTACACCTACGTGCGGGGCCAGGTCGCGTTCGGCGGAAACACCACCCAGGTCGACCAGTTCGGCTTCCCGATGACCTCACGGCTGCGCCAGACCTCCAGCGGCTACGACACCACCCGGGGGATCACCCGGACCCGCGCGGAGGTCATGCAGCAGTACGCGGCCTCCGTCGGGCCGGCCTTCAGGCCGCTCCAGAACGGCTACCGCATCGTGGCGCCGCGCTCCTCGAACCTGTTCCTCGACGGCGGGACGCAGCAGAACCACCTCACCGCCGCCATCGACCAGGCCTGGGCCCGGTACACCGCCCATCCGTTCACCCTCACCCGGCTCGGCGAGACCTTCTCCGGACGGGTGTCCGGCTCCACGCTGACCTTCACCAAGAACGGCGTGGGCCCCTTCACCCTCCACAAGCCCACCTCTCCGGACGTCGTGGCCTGCGCGGGGGCGCTGGCCTCGGGCAACGACACCGAGAAGCAGCTCGGTGCCGAGTTCTGCGCCGCGTTCAACAGGGGCGTCGCCCTCGACACCACCGCCTGGTACAGCCCCGCGGCGTACTACGGCGGGGCGGCGAAGAACGACTACGCCGGCTTCTTCCACACCGTCGGCCTGGACGAGCGGGCCTACGGCTTCCCCTACGACGACGTGGGCGACCAGTCCCCGGTCCAGATCCTCGGCAACGCCGAGCCTCCGACCGGGCTGACGCTCGGCATCGGCTGGTGATCTCCGCCCGTTCGCCGGGAGCGCTCTCAGCCTCCCGGCGGTACGGGTTACCCTGCTGTTCGTCGCGCCAACAGCCCCCGGACCCGCAGGAGGAGCGCCCGTGCCCGAACAGCTTCCCGGTCACCGCCCCACGCTGGAGGCCGTTGCGGAGCGCGCCGGGGTGTCCCGGGCGACCGCGTCCCGCGTCGTCAACGGCGGCGACGGCGTCCGCGCCCATCTGGTGGAGAAGGTCCGCGAGGCCGTGCTGGAGCTCGGGTACGTGCCGAATCCGGCCGCCCGCACACTGGTCACCCGGCGCACCGGGGCCGTGGCCGTGATCATCGCCGAGCCGGAGATCCGGATATTCTCAGATCCCTTCTTCTCCCGCCAGATCCGCGGCATCAGCAAGGAACTCACGGCGCACGACACGCAGTTGGTCCTGCTGCTGGTGGAGGACCGGGGGGACTACGACCGCATCGAGCGCTACCTGGCCGGCGGCCACGTCGACGGGGCGCTCGCCTTCTCGCTGCACACCGACGATCCGCTGCCCGCGATCACCCGCCGCGTGGGCATGCCCACGGTCTACGGCGGCCGGCCCGGCTGGACCGCCGGCTCCGGGGAGCACGGCGGGATCGCGTACGTGGACGCCGACAACCGCGGAGGCGCCCGCGAGGCCGTACGGCACCTGCTGGACCGGGGGCGGCGGCGGATCGCGCACATCGCCGGCCCCCTGGACCAGACCTCGGCGGTGGACCGGCTCGACGGCTACCGGGACGTACTGCTCGACGCCGATCCCGCTCTGATCGCGGAGGCGGACTTCACCGCGGCGGGCGGGGCCGCGGCCATGACCGCCCTGCTGGAGCGCTGCCCGGACCTCGACGCGGTGTTCGCCTCGAACGACCTGATGGCGACGGGCGCCCTGCGGGTGCTGCGGGAGCGGGGACTGGCCGTCCCCGGGGAGGTGGCACTGGTCGGGTTCGACGATGCCGAGCTGGTGGCGGAGACCGCCGATCCGCCGCTGACGACCGTGCGCCAGGACATCGAGGGCATGGGGCGCCTGATGGCGCAGCTGCTGTTGCGCACCCTGAACAAGGAGCAGGGTGACCGGGCCGTGCCCGCTTCGGTGGTGACCCCCACGGCGCTGGTGCGGCGCGGATCGTCCTGATGCCGCGGAGGCCGGCAAGAGCGGCGTGAACTCGCCTTCCCGGGCGGGTGATTGTGGACGAAAGGGCTCAGCCTCGGGTACGACTCTTGACGGGGCCCGGGCTGCGGGTGCACGCTCCAGTCGCGTTCTGAGAGCGCTCTCAAGACTGGCGCGCTCACACCCCCGCACCCTGTCCGTCCAGGCCAAGGAGGCCGCCCCATGTCGATCCCCCGAACCGCGACGAGAACCGCGGTCCGCCTCGGCGCCGCCGCCCTCGCCGGAGTGCTCCTGGCCGCCTGCGGATCCGGTTCGGGCGGCGGCTCCGCCGACTCCGCGGGCGGCGACGTCACCCTCACCGTCGACCTCTTCGGTGCGTTCGGATACCAGGAGTCCGGCCTCTACGCCGAGTACGAGCGGCTCCACCCCGGCATCAAGATCAAGCAGACCGACACCGAGGACGAGCAGGACTACTGGAAATCGCTCCAGACGCGCCTCGCCGGCGGGGGCGGCCTGGCCGACGTCCAGGGCATCGAGGTCGGCCGCATCGCCTCGGTCACCCAGCAGCAGTCCGCCAAGTTCGTGGACCTGAACCAGTACGGGGCCGGGGCGCTCAAGGCGCAGTTCGCCCCCGCCAAGTGGTCCGCCGCGACGACCAAGGACGGCAAGGTGCTGGGCCTGGGCACCGATGTCGGCCCCGAGGCCATGTGTTACCGCAGCGACCTGTTCCGGGCCGCCGGCCTGCCCACCGACCGCACCGAACTGGCCACCCGGTGGGCGACGTGGGACGGCTACCTCGAACTCGGCCGCCAGTACAAGGCGAAGGCACCGGCCGGCAGCGCCTGGATCGACAGCGTGGGCAGCCTGAACGCGATCATGGTCGGGCAGGAGAAGGAGCGTTACTACGACGCCTCGGGCGCCCTCGTCTACGAGAACAGCCCTGCCGTGAAGGCCGCCTGGGACGCCTCGGTCAAGGCCGCGGGCGAGGGGCTCAGCGCCAAGCTGGACCAGTGGTCGCCGCCGTGGAACCAGGCGTTCTCCTCGGGTTCCTTCGCCACCCTGCCCTGCCCCGCCTGGATGCTCGGCTACATCAAGGGCCAGGCGGGGGACGCGGGCAAGGGCAAGTGGGACGTCGCGAAGCTGCCTGGCGGCGCGGGCAACTGGGGCGGCTCGTACCTGGCGGTCCCGGCCGCGGCCGCCCACAAGAAGGAGGCGTACGAGCTGATCAAGTGGCTCACCGCCCCCGAGCAGCAGACCAAGGTCTTCCGCGGGCAGGGCAATTTCCCCTCGGCCACCCAGTCGATCGGTCAGATAGCGGACGCCAAGGACCCGTACTTCTCGGACGCGCCGATCGGCCGGATCTTCGGCGACGCCGCCGAGCAGGCCCCCGTCCAGGTGCTCGGCGTGCACGACAAGGACATCGCCGACCAGATCAACAACGCGCTCAGCGAGGTGGAGCGCAAGGGCACGGCGCCCGAGACGGCCTGGTCGAACGCGAAGAAGGCCGTCAAGAATGCCCTCGGCTGAGCCCCTGGCACCCAAGTCACCGAAGGCGGCGGCGGTGCCCCTCGCCGCCACCCTCCCGCAGGAGCTCCCGCGCCGGCGGCGCGGGCGGCCCGCCTCGCTGTCCCCGTACGCCTTCCTCGCCCCCTTCTTCACCCTGTTCGCCGCCTTCGGGATCTTCCCGCTGCTCTACACGGCGTACGTCTCCCTCTACCGCGCCGAACTCCAGACCCCGGGCGAGCTGGAGTGGCGCGGGCTCGGCAACTACACGGCGCTGTTCTCCGATCCGTTCTTCTGGACGGCGCTGCGCAACACGTTCACCATCGGCGTGCTGTCCACGGTGCCCCAGCTGCTGATGGCGCTGGGGCTGGCGCACGTCCTCAACTACCGCCTGCGCGGCCGCACGTTCTTCCGTACCGCGCTGCTGCTGCCGTACGCGACCTCGGTCGCCGCCGCCTCGCTGATCTTCGCCCAGCTCTTCGGGCACGACTTCGGGCTGATCAACCGGCTGCTGGACCTGGTGGGCGTCCACCCGGTCGACTGGCAGAACGGCACCGTGGCCTCCCAGATCGCCGTCTCGTCCATCGTCGTCTGGCGCTGGACGGGCTACAACGCGCTGATCTACCTGGCCGGCATGCAGACGATCCCGGCGGAGCTGTACGAGGCGGCCGAGGTCGACGGCGCTTCCCGGTGGCGGCAGTTCCTCCACGTCACCCTGCCCGGGCTGCGCCCCACGATCGTGTTCACGGCGGTCGTCTCGACCATCGGCGCGACCCAGCTGTTCGGCGAACCGCTCCTGTTCGAGGGATCGGTGTCCGGGGGCATCTCGCACCAGTACCAGACCCTCGGGCTGTACATGTACGAGCAGGGCTGGGGCTTCTTCCACCTGGGCCGGGCCGCGGCCATCGCCTGGGTCATGTTCCTGCTGATCGCGGTGCTGGTCGGGGCGAACGCCTGGGCCGTGCGCCGCCGTTCCCCCAAGGAGGCCGGCCGATGAGCGCGACGGTCACCGCCCGGCGCGGCGGCAGGCTCACCTACGCGGTCCTGATCTGCGCGGTGCTGGTCTCGGCCTTCCCGCTGTACTGGACCCTGGTCGCGGCCAGCCGCTCCAACGCCGAACTGGCGCGCCCGCTGCCGGCCCTGCTGCCCGGTCCGCGGCTGCTGGACAACTTCCGGTCCGTCCTGGACGAGGCGGCGATCGGCAAGGCCCTCCTCAACTCGCTCATCGTCTCGGGGTCGATCACCGTGGGCACGGTGCTGTGCTCCACGCTGGCCGGGTTCGCCTTCGCCAAACTCCGCTTCCGCGGCCGCGGGGCGCTGCTGGCAGGCGTCGTCGCCTCGATGATGATCCCGCCGCAGCTCGGGGTGATCCCGCTCTTCATGCTGATCGTCGAGCTGCACTGGGTCAACCAGCTCCAGGCGGTCGTCCTCCCCGGGCTCGTCTCGGCCTTCGGGGTGTTCTTCATGCGCCAGTTCCTGGCGCAGTCGCTGCCCGACGAGCTGATCGAGGCGGCCCGCGTGGACGGGGCCTCGCACGCCCGGATCTTCTGGTCGATCGTCGTGCCGATCGCCCGCCCGGCCATGGCCGTCCTGGGCCTGCTGACCTTCATGACCGCCTGGAACGACTTCTTCTGGCCGATCGTCGCGCTGTCCTCACAGGAGCCGACCGTCCAGGTCGCGCTGCGCCAGCTGGGCGGCGGCTACGTCCACGACCAGTCCGTGATCATGGCGGGCACCCTGCTCGGCACCCTGCCCGTACTGCTGGTCTTCGGACTCCTCGGCCGCCAGATCGTCGGCGGCATCATGCAGGGCGCGGTCAAGGGCTGACGCAGCAGCCCCCGGCCCTCCCCTCACCCCTTTTGGAGCCTTTCCATGACCACGCTCGACGCGTCCCCCCGTCCGAAGACGGGGCTCGCCTTCCCGGCCGGCTTCCGCTGGGGCACGGCCACCGCCGCCTACCAGATCGAGGGCGCGGCCGCCCTGTACGGCCGGACGCCCTCCATCTGGGACGCCTTCAGCCACACCCCCGGCAAGGTCCTCCACGGGGACACCGGGGACACGGCCGCCGACCACTACCACCGCATGGACGAGGACGTGGAGCTGCTCCGGCGCCTCGGCGTGAGCGACTACCGCTTCTCGGTGGCCTGGCCTCGGGTCCAGCCCACCGGCCGGGGACCCGCCTCCCGCAGCGGGCTGGACTTCTACCGGCGGCTCGTCGACGCGCTGCTGGCCGCCGGGATCCGGCCGGTGGTCACGCTCTACCACTGGGACCTGCCGCAGGAGCTTGAGGAACTCGGCGGCTGGCCCGTACGGGAGACCGCCGAGCGGTACGCCGAGTACGCGGGGCTCGTCGCCGGGGCGCTCGGCGACCGGGTGACCAGTTGGACCACCTTCAACGAGCCCTGGTGCTCCGCCTTCCTCGGCTACGCCTCCGGGGTGCACGCCCCGGGCCGCACCGAGCCGGAGGCCGCGCTGCGGGCCGCGCACCACTTCAACCTGGCCCACGGCCTGGGCACGGCGGCCCTGCGCGCGGTCGTCCCCGCGTCGGCCGAGGTCTCCCTGACGCTGAACCTGCACGCCCTGCGGCCGCTGACGCGCTCCGCCGCCGATCTGGACGCGGTGCGCCGGATCGACGCGGTGGGCAACAGGATCTTCCTCGACCCGGTCTTCCGCGGCCGCCTGCCGGAGGACCTGGTCCGGGACACCGCCGGGGTGACGGACTGGTCCTTCGTGCGGGACGGCGATCTGGCGGCGGCCGCCGGGCCGATCGACTGGCTGGGCGTCAACTACTACTCCCCGACGGTGGTCGCCGCCGCGGAGCCGGGGCTCGGCACCGCCCCCGCCGGGCCCTTGCCGTGGGTGGGTGCCGAGGAGCACGTACGCATCCTGCCCGCGCCGGGGCCGCGGACGGCCATGGACTGGCCCGTGGACGCGGGCGGGCTGCACGAGCTGCTGGTCCGGCTGCGCGACGAACTGCCGGGCGTGCCGTTGCTGATCACGGAGAACGGCGCGGCGTACGCGGACTACGCCGACCCGGAGGGCGATGTGCACGATCCGGACCGGATCGGCTATCTGCACGGCCATCTGGCCTCGGTGCACCGGGCGATCGGGGACGGCGCGGACGTGCGCGGGTACTTCGTGTGGTCGCTGCTGGACAACTTCGAATGGGCGTACGGCTACAGCAAGCGGTTCGGCCTCGTCCACGTCGACTTCGCGACCCAGCGGCGCACGCCGAAGGACAGCGCACGCTGGTACGCCGACGTCATCTCCCGGAACGGGCTGCCAGCCTGACCACCGCCGCGTGGCCCCGGGTGCGCAGGACGCAGGCGCCGTCGCCGTCGCCGTCGCCGTCGCCGGAGATCCTGACGGCGTCGTACGGGCCGAGGGCGACGGGCCCGGCCCCGGTTCCGAGTTCCGCCGGGCCCCGGAGGGCGACCACCAGCAGGGTCTCCTGCGGTGCGGCGGCGAGCGCGAGGGTGCCCCGTACGACCGCGGTCTCCGCCCGCACCCGGTCCCGGCGGTACATGACGTTGAAGTTCACGACGGGCCCGTCGACGAGCCGGCAGCCGGTGGGGACGTCGCCGGGGAACTCCTGTGGGGCGTAGCGCTCGTCGACGAGGCGGCGCGCGCCCGCCACCGTGAGGTCCATGCCCGCGCCCTCGGCCAGGGTCAGCGTGCGGTCGACTCCGGGAAAGGCGGAGAACGGCCCGTCGGCGGCCACCTCCGCGAGGCTGATCCGCCAGCCGAAGTCGGCCATCGCGGCGCCTTCGGGCCAGGCCGCGATCTCCCGGGTCACCCCGCCGCCGTTCTTCCAGGCGACCGCTTCGCGGTCGCCCGCGCGCAGGATCCGGACCTCGTCGCCGCCGGTCATGGCGCTGTTCCTTCCGTCGGGTACGCACCGCCCCGCGTGGGGCGGTGCGTACCCGGGCGGCCGTGGCCGAGCCTATCGACTCCGGGACCTACCCGAGCGAGAGGTCGTCCCCGTAGACCGCTCCCTGTCCGTACCAGCCGTGCAGGTAGACCGTGACCGTGCCGGAGGCCCCGGTCGTGAAGGGAACCGTCAGCTTCGACCACCCGGTCGAGCTGGTCCACGCACTGGCGCTCGCGCCGCCGCGGACGCCCAGGTAGGCGTAGCCGCCCTGGACCCACCCGGCGAGCGTGTACTTCGTGTTCGGGGCCAGGGTCAGGGTCTGGGCGCATTCCCCGGTCTGCGAGGAGGTGGGCGCGGTCTTCAGCGCGTACGAGCCCCCGTGCACGGGGGTGCCCACCACCGCGCCGCCGCTCTCGCAGGTCCAGGGGGCGAGCGCGCCGCTTTCGAAGCCGCTGTTGACCAGTGCGCCGTTCCCGCCGCCCGGGCCGGAGACCGTGAGGGTGAGGACGGCGGTGTGGGTGAGGCCGCCGGAGGTGCCGGTGACGGTGATCGGGTACGTGCCCGGGGCGGCCGCGGCGGAGGCGGCGACCGCGAGCCGGGCCGAGCCGCCCGCCGTCACCGAGGCCGGGTCGACGGAGGCCGTGACTCCGGCGGGTGCGCCGGAGGCCGTCAGGGCGACGGCGTGCGCGGTGCCGGAGACGACCGCCGTGCTCACGGTGGCGGAGGTGGAGCCGCCGGGCGCCACGGAGGCCGAGCCGGGCGCGACGGCGAGCGAGAAGTCGTCGGCGACGGGACCGCCGCCGCCGGTGAACGGCGCGAAGGTGTGGCTGAAGTACCAGGGGTCCTGGACGATGCCCGAGCAGGAGTCGGAGCCGCCGGTTCCGGGGCAGCCGCCGTTGTCGCGCTGGAGCGCCCAGAAGGACAGGGTGTTGATGCCCTTGCCGGTGGCCCAGTCGTGGACGGCCGTGGCGTCGGCGGTGGTGAAGGTCTCGGCGGGGCCGTAGTCGTCGATGCCCGGCATCTCGGTGACGCCGATCATTCCCCAGAGCTGGGCGGGGGTCTTGGCCGGGTACAGGGCGGCGAGCTGGTCGTGCAGACCGGTGGCGGCGGTCTGGGTGTCGGCCGCCATGTGGTGGGTGGCGCCGTCGTAGTAGTCGAAGGTCATCAGGTTCACGACGTCCACCCGGGCGCCCGCCGTCTTGGCGCTCTTGAGGACGGCGAGGCCGCTGCTCGCGAGGCCGCTCGTGGTGGTGGGCAGGGTGTACGAGACCTGGAGCGGGCGGCCGTCCGCCGCGGCCCAGTCCTGGACCTTCTTGATCGCCTGGTTGCGCCGGTCGATGCCCGCCTTGTCGGTCAGCGAGTTGTCCTCGATGTCCATGTCGAGCCGGGAGACCTCGTAGGTGGTGATCACCTTCTCGTACGCGGCGGCGATCGCGTCCACGCTGGTGCAGCTGTCGGCGATCTCCGTACCGCCGTTGTCGGCCGCGTAGCCGCCGAAGGAGGGGATGACGTCACCGCCGCGCGAGCGGATGGTGGCGAAGTCGGCGCCGAAGACGGAGCCGGAGACGGGCTGTCCCGTGTCCCCGTTCCAGTACGGGGTGCAGGAGCCCCTGGCCTCGGTCTGTAAGAACGCCATGGTCAGGTACTTGGCGCCGGACTTCTGGGCGAGGTCGGCGGGACTGTCACCGTTGTACGCCTCGAAGTACGGGGCGAAGACGTGCGCGGGCAGCGGGGTCGCGGCGTGGGCCGCGCCGCCGGCCCCGAGGACGAGGCCGGCGGAGGCGAGGACCGTGGTCAGGACCGCGGACAAGGCATGGAGGGGCCTGGGACGTCTCATCGATGCTCCCGGTGGGGCGCGAGCGAACGGGCGGACGCCTCATGATTGGTCTGGACCAGGTGTGGGTCAAGGGTCCGGACCGCTTCGATTGCCGCGGTGTGGGCGGGAGTTACAGGATGCGTCGGGTGGTGAGGGGCAGCGAGAGGTGGCCGGGGTGTTCGAAGTCGGCCCGCGTGCCCTCGGCGGCGTCCGTGTCGATCGCGTACACCAGGAGCGGGCTGCTGCCGGTGGGGCCCGTGGCGGTGGCGCGCAGCCGGTAGCGCTCGGTGCGGACCGCGTCGCGGGCGAGGGCGGCGCCGCCCGTGTAGAGGTGGGCGGGCTTGGCGTCGGTGGCGATGCGCAGGTCCGCGGCGCTCCAGGCGCCGGTGGCCGGGTCGCGGCGCTCCAGGACGAAGGGGGCGGCGGGTCCGGGGAGGTCGCCGGGTTCGCCGGTGAGGGGCTCCATCTGGAAGGCGATGAGCAGGTGCCCGTACGCCTGGGCGTTGCCGTTGCGGACGGTGACCGTGAACTCCTGGGCGGGGCCGCCGCGGACCAGCTTCAGTCCGCCGGCGGCCGGAGCCGCCGCGGTCAGGGACAGCCGGGTCGCGGGGGCCGGGGGCGCGGCCGGTGTCTTCGCCGGCGCCGCCGAGGACGCGGAGGCGGCGGCCGGGGTGGGAGTGGCCGTCGGCGCGGAGGGGGTCGCCGTGGCCGACGGGGACGCCGAGCCGGAGGCCGGGGCGCTCGCGGAACGGACGGGGGCGGCCGGGCGGTCCGGGTGACCGGAGCAGGCCGTCACGGTGGCCGGGAGCGCCGCCAGCACCGCCGAGGCGATCAGCAGACGGGGTCTGACGTGCATGGTGGGCCTCCTGCGGCTCCCGTGAGGGCAGGACCGTAACAAGCCGGGGGCATCGGTGCGGGGGCGCGGAGGATGACACTTCGGTATCGGTTCCGCGGCGGGGCCGGGGCCGGCGCGGGAGGCCCGTACTCCCGCGCCCGCCCGGGGGGTCAGCCCTTGAAGGCCGCCTGACGGACCGGTGAGGCCTCGGCGAGGGCCTTCACGACCGCGTCGGTCCCCGCCCGGAGTCCGTACACGGGAGTGCCGGGCTGCTGGCGCCACGAGTCCTCGATGGCGCCCGCGTCGACGGTGTCGAAGCCGAGCTCGTCGATGAGCGCCCGGACGGTCTCCTTGGCCGCCGCGTCGTCGCCGGCCACCGGGAGGGCCACCCGGTCCGGGGCTCCGGCCGGGCGGTGCAGGGCCAGGATGTCCTCCGCGTACGTCCCGTTGAAGGCCTTGACCACCGGGTGCCCGAGGCGGCGCTGGCTCCAGCCGCTTTCGGTCAGGCCCTCGTCCTCGATCTCGGCGATGCGGCCGTCGCGCTGCTGCGGGTAGTAGTTGCCGGTCTCGATGAGGACGAAGCCCTCGGCCGCGCCCTCGAAGAGGCCGGCGGGCAGGTCCGCCACCTTCTTGAGGGGGACGGTGACCACGACGACCTCGGCGCCCCGCGCCGCCTCCGCGACCGTGACGGGGGTGGCCCCGGTCTCCTTCGCGAGGTCGGCCAGGGTCTCGGGGCCGCGGGAGTTGGCCACGGACACCTCGTGTCCGAGGGCGGTGAGACGGCGGGTGAGGTTGCCGCCGATGTTGCCTGCGCCGATGATGCCGATCTTCATGAGCTCTCCAGTGCGTGCAGGGTGGTCGGGTGCTGCGTGGAGCCGGATGCTGCGTGGAATCCGAACCACCGGACGCCCCCGCGCATTCCGCGCCCGGCCCTCCCGTCCCACGGATCCCCCGAACGAGTGGCCGGTTCCCGGCCGTACGAAATCAGCCAGCGGACTTCGGCGGCGCCTGACCGGAAATCGACTTCGATTGCGACCTGACGAGATCCGCACAATGAATTCGTTTACACGTGAACATCCCCGCCAACCGGTGGTAACTTCACGGGACTCCAGAGTGACGGGGAGAAAGAGAATCGCCCTGCCGTCGAAAACAAGCCGCACACCACTCGACTTTCACAAGATCCCTTATGTAGTGTTTCATTCATTCGCCGCCCACCAGGGGGCGGAGAGCGGGACGCGGCCGACCACCGCCCCTGTCCTGCTCGTTCGCGAAATACGTGACCCGACACGAGGGACCAGTATGCGGTTCCAGCTTTTGGGGCCGTTGAGTATTGCCCACGGCCCGGAAACCGTAGTTCTCAAGCCGTCCAAGCCGACCAGTCTTCTCGCCGCGCTTCTTCTGCATCCGGGGGTCGTCGTTTCGACGACCTATCTGGTGAGTGCGGTGTGGGACGGGGAACCGCCGGCCACCGCGCGGGCCGCGCTGCAGACGTGCGTTCTGAGGCTGCGGAGGTTATTCACCAAGTACGGCATATCCGCGACCACCATCGAAGCCGTGCCCGGCGGATACCGGATGCACAACGACGCCGAGACCCTCGACCTCGTCCTCTTCCGCACGCTGATCTCGCAGGCGGCAGCCGCCGGCGGCGGCCCGGGCGAGGAGCTCTACCGGCTGCGCGAGGCGCTGTCCCTGTGGCACGGGCCGCCGCTCGCCAACGTGGCTTCGCGGATGCTCCGGCGCGACGCGGTGCCCTCGCTCGAACAGGAGCGGCTGCGCGTGCTGGAGCGGGTGTGCGATCTCGAACTGGCCGCCGGGAACTGCCACCAGGTACTCGTCGACCTGTACGAGAGCGCCCGCCGGCATCCGGTGCGCGAGCGGTTCACCGAGCAGCTCATCGAGGCCCTCTACCGCACCGGCCGGCAGGCCGAGGCGCTCGCCGAGTACCGCACGGTACGCGACCGGCTGCGCGACGAGCTCGGAGTCGACCCGGGGGCCGGTCTGCGCCGCCTGGAACTGGCCATCCTGCGCGCCGAGGAGCTCGGCGGGCCGGAAGCGGCCGCCCTGGGCACGGCGGCACGGCCCGCTGCCCCCGGGCCGGCGTCAGGGCCCGCTGCGGCACCGGCGGCGAAACCCGTCCCGCCGCCTCCGGCGGCCGGCCCCGGCCTGCCGGGGCCCGCCGGGACCCCGGGCGCGCTGCCCGTACCCCCGTCGCGAGCGGCCGGGCCCGCGGCGGACAGCGGCTGGCGCGGGGTGCCCACGAAGGGCCGGCCGGGCGGACCGGGCCTGACGCCCGTGCCCGGGTTCGCCGGGCGGGAGGCGGACCGGGGCGCCATCGCCTCCCGCCTGACCGCACCGGACGGGCCCCGGCTGGTGGTCGTCTCCGGGGCGCCCGGCATCGGCAAATCGGCGCTGGCCCACCAGTGCGCGTACGAGGTCCGCGACCGGTTCCCCGGCGGGGTCTTCAGCCTCCCGCTGACCCGGCCCGACGGCACTTCCCTCGGCCAGGACGAGGCCCGGGAACTGCTGCCCGGACCGGAGGACGGGGGCCGCCGGCTCCTCGTCCTCGACGACGCGGCCGGCGCCGGGCAGGTGCTGCCGCTGCTGCCCGCCGCCGAGAACGCCTCCGTCCTGATCACGAGCAGACGGGGCCTCGCCGCGGTCGTCGCCACGCACGGCGGCGCGGTGCACCGGCTGGACGTCCTCGGGCCGGACGAGGCGTACGCACTGCTCGCCGGGCTCGTCGGGGCCGACCGGATCGCGGCCGAGGCCGGGGCGGCAGCGGAACTCGCCGGCGTCTGCGGCCACTTCCCGCTCGCCCTGCGCATCGCGGCCGGCCGGCTGCTGACCCGGCCCGGCCTGTCCGTGGCCGACTGCGCGTCCTGGCTCGCGGAGGAGCCACCCGCCCGGCTCGCCCTCCCCGAGGATCCACGGCTCTCCGTACCCGAGGTGCTCGGGCGGGCCGTGGACGCCCTCTCCCCCGAACTGCGCGAGGTCTTCCTCCGCCTGGGCGCCCTCGGCCCGCAGGCCCCCCTCGCGGAGGCCGGATCCGAAACCGACCTCGAACAGCTGGTGGAGGCGGGGATGCTGGAGGACGGCCCACCGGGCAAACCGCCGTACCGCCTCCATTCCTTCCTCCGCGTCTACGCGCGTTGGCTGGCCCGCGGACCCCGCCCGGCGGCCATCGCCCCGGCCGCGCGCTGAACTCCCCACCGGTCCCGCCCCTTCCCCCCGGCCCCGTCCTCCCGGATTCTTCCCTTCCCCGCGCCCTCGCCCGTCGTTCCCCTCCGCCCACACCGCACCCAGGGGTGTCCCATGTCCCAAGACAGCTATGAGACCGTCGCCGCCTCCCGGCCCCGGATACGCCGGGACGTGCTCTTCACCGAGACACCCGACGGCGTGCTGTTCCACAACTCCGACGGCGGGTTCCGGCTCACGGCCCGCTCGGCGTACCGTTTCGCCACGCTGATCGTCCCGCACCTCACCGGCGAGCACTCCGTCGCGGAACTCTGCCAGGGCTTCGGCGACGCCCAGCGCGCGATGGTCGGCGAGCTCGTCAAGACGCTGTACGAACGGGACTTCGCCCGCTCCGTCCCCGCCGGGCGGGCCTCCGGCGGCCCGGTGGCCCCGCCCGACGTGGCGCGGCGGTTCGCGCCGCAGATCGCGTACGTGGACCACTACGCCGACGAGGCCGAGGACCGGTTCCTGCGCTTCCGCGGCACCAAGGTCGCCGTCCTCGGCGAGGACGCCGTCGCCCGCTGGTGCGCCCTGAGCCTGGTCCGCAACGGCTGCGCCGTCGTCGGGGTCCAGCTGTCCGGCACGGAACGGCACCCCGTCGAGGAGGAGGCGCAGGAGGCGCGGGCCGACGGCTGTCCGGTGGGGATACGCACGCTGGGCGAGTCCGAAGTACCCCTGGGGTGGGGCGAGTTGGAAGGCTTCGACTTCGTCGTGGTCACCGGGGGTCATACGGCCCCCGCACGGCTGCTCCCGCTCCTGCGCGCCGGGATACCCGAGGGCCGCAGCCTGCTTCCGGCCTGGTCGTACGGCTCCGACGCCGTCGTCGGCCCGCTGATGACCGACGGGACCGAGGGCTGCTGGGCCTGCGCGGCGCTGCGGCTGGGCTCGGCCCGCCCCGGCTCCGGGGCCGCCGCCGACCTGTGGAGCGAGCTGGCCCTGCCGGGCGGCGCGATCACGCCGTCCGGTCCCGCGCCGGGGCGGCCGCTGGCCGCGATGATCGGCAATCTGCTCGGGTACGAGGTCTTCCGCGCGGCCACGGGCGCGCTGCCCGCCGAGACCGCCGGACGGCTGGTCGTCCAGGACATGGAGTCGCTGGACGTCAGCGCCGAACCGCTCTTCCCGCACCCGCGCTGCCCGTTCTGCGCCGCGCGGGACGGGGCGGACGCGGCCGACGCGGCGGACACGACCGACGGCCGGGCGGTGCAGCCGGTGGACCTGACCGCCGCGGGCGGTTCGGGTGCCCCCGCCCTGCCGACGCCCGACACCGCCCGCGAAGCGGACGCGCTGGTGGAGGAGTTGAACCGGCGCTCCGCCATCGTCCGCCCGTACGCCGGGGTGTTCACCCGGTTCGCCGACGAGGCACTCACCCAGATCCCCCTCAAGCTGGGCGTGGTCGAGCTGGGCATCGGGCACACCGGTGCGCGCACGATCACCGCCTTCGACATCCACCACGTCGCGGGCGCCCGGACGCGCGCCCTGGACGCGGCGGCGCTCGTGTACGCCGAGCACGTCGTCCCGGCGCGCGGGCTCGTGAACGGGTCCGGCGCGGTGGCGCCGCCTCTCGCCATCGCTTCCGGGCTGCCGGGCGCAGCCGGCGTCCACCAGCGCGCCGTCTCGCTCCTGACGAAGGAGTCCGTACTCGTCCCGGCCGGCGCCGTCCGCCCCTTCGGACCGCACAACGCCGACCGGCTCTTCGAGCGGACCCGGGCAGGGGCCGGTGCGGGCCCCGCCCCCTCCGACGCCGCCGCGGCCGGGCTCCTCTCGGCCCTCGCGTACGACGCGCTGCTGCGCACCGTACGGGGCGCCCCGGCGACCCGGGTCCCGCTGCCGGACCCGGACGGGCCGGACGCCGAACTCGCCTTCCTCGTACGGTCGGCGGACCGGCTGGAGCTGCCGGTGGAGCTGCTCGACCTGGGCGAGGGCGACCGGAGCGGGGCGAGCGTGCTCCTCGCCCGGTCGGCGGAGCGCTGGGCCGTCGGCAGCGCCCTGGACCGGCGGGCGGCCGCGGTGGCCGCGCTGACCGAACTCCTCGGCGCGGCCCAGTGGGAAGGCGACGGGTCGGGCGGCGGGCTGCCGGCCGATACCGGCGATCCGCTGCTGCGCGATCTGGACCCCCGCGCTCTGGCGGTCGCCGGTGCGGGCGGTGAGGCCGGCGCACCCGCCGCCGCGATCGGCTGGCCGGAGGTGCTGGAGCGGCTCGGCGCCGCGGGCCGCGATGCCTACGTGGTCCCGACGGGCGCGCCCGAGCTGGCGTCCGCGGGGGTCCACACGGTGCGGGTGCTGCTCACGGCGGTGCGGGAGCCCGGCGATGACGCGTAGCCGCCCTCCGCTGGTCCGGGCCGATCCCGCCGTGCGGGACCTGCTCGGGGCGGTGGCCGCCGAGCGGTTCACGGCGCTGCTGGCGCGGGCGTTGGACGCGCTCGACGGGCCGCCGGTGGAACTCTCGGTGCTCGGGGCGCGCAACGCGTTCGCCGAGCCGGAGCCGCCGCCCGTGCGGGCATTGCCCGCACCCGCCTTGCCCGTACGGCTGTACGGCCGCCAGGCCGTGTTGGGCCCGGTGCCGGTCCCGGGCGGAGGTCCGGGGTGCGCCCGGTGTCTGGAGCGGCGCTGGCAGGCCGTGCGGTCCGTGGCGCTGCGGGACGCCCTGGAGCTGGGCGGGGGCACCCGGGCGGCGGGCGGGTGGCCGCACGCCCACGCCTTCGCCGCCGACGCCCTCGCGGCGCTGGTCGCGGGGGCCGTGGCCGCCCCGGCCCCCCGTGAGCCGTTCCCCGCGGTGCACTCCCTGGACCTCGCCGCCGGCGCCGTCCGGCACTACCCGCTGGTGCCCGACCCCGAGTGTCCGGTGTGCGCGGTGCGCGTCCGCGACGCGCCGCGCGCGCTGGAGCCCCTGCCGCCCGCGCCGAAGTACCGGGAGGGGGCCTTCCGCACGAGACCCGTGGAATCGTACGACCTCGACGTGGCGGCCTTCGCCAATCCGCTGTGCGGGGCCCTCGGCCCCTCCCTCGTCCAGGACATCTCCTCCACCTCCACCTCGGCGACCATCGGCTGCTTCTCCCTGCGTTCGGGCCCCTACCTGCGCGAGACCTTCTGGGGCGGCCACACCGACTCCTTCGACCGCAGCGCCCGGGTGGGGGTGCTGGAGGGGCTGGAGCGGTACGCGGGGATGCGCGCCCGGGCCCGGACGACCGGGGTCCGGGGCTCGCTGGAGCGGTTCGCGGCCGAGGCCGTGGACCCGAGGGAGGTCGGCCTCTACAGCGAGCGGTTCCACGCGGACAATCCGCGTGTGCGGCCCTTCGCCCCCGACCGGGACATCCCCTGGGTCTGGGGCTGGTCGCTGCGCGATCACGTGCCGCGCCTCGTGCCCGAAGTGCTGACGTACTACCACTCGCCCGGCCTGGAGAACCGCTTCGTCCAGGAGAGCTCCAACGGCTGCGCCACCGGCGGCAGTCAGGCCGAAGCGATCTACTTCGGGCTGATGGAGGTCATCGAGCGGGACGCGTTCCTGCTGGCCTGGTACGGGCGCCAGCCGCTGCCCGAGATCGACCCGGCGACCAGCGGGCGCACCTCCACCCGCGTGATGGTCGACCGGCTCGCCCTGTACGGGTACCGGACGCGGTTCTTCGACACCCGGATCACCTTCCCCGTGCCGGTGGTGACGGCCGTGGCCGAGCGGTTCGACGGCGGGCCCGGCCGGATGTGCTTCGGGGCGGGGGCCGGGCTGGACCCGGAGTCGGCGCTGGACTCGGCGCTGTGCGAGATCGCGACGGACGCCGTGAACCTGCCCGGGCGCACCGAGCGGGACGGGGCCCGGCTGCGCGCGATGGCCGCGGACTTCGACCTGGTCACCGCCCTGCACGACCATCCGCTCGTGTACGGGGTTCCGGAGATGGGCCGCCACGCGGACTTCCTGCTGCGCGGGCCGGCCGGGGCGCCCCTGCGGGCGGTCTCGGCGCTGCGCCCGCCCGAGTCCGCGCGGGGTGGCGCCGGCTCCGTGGGCGACGTGCGCGAGGACCTGGCGCGGTGCGTCGACGCGGTGACGGCCGAGGGCTTCGACGTGGTGGTGGTCGACCAGACGCTGCCCGAGCAGCGGGTGCTGGGACTGCACACGGTCAGCGTGCTCGTGCCGGGACTGCTGCCGATCGACTTCGGCTGGTCGCGCCAGCGGGCGCTCGGCATGCCCCGGCTGCGGACCGCGCTGCGCCGGGCGGGGCTGCGCGAACGCGATCTGGAGCCGGGCGATTTCAATCCGGCGCCGCACCCCTTCCCCTGACCGCCTGCTCCTCCCCCGACCGCCTGACCTTCCCCGACCGCCTGCCCGCCCGCCCGATCGAAGGAGGACCCGTGGGCCACGCCCATGACTACGCCACCGCCATCATGCACCGCGGACGGGTGCCGATGGAGCCCGTCGACTTCGTGCCCGACTGGGCCGACCGCCCGCGCAAGGCCAAGTTCCATCCGGGCGCGGAGACCCTGCCGCTGCCCGAACCGCGGTACGGGGAGCCCTCGGCCGGACCCGCCGGCGGGTTCGACCTGGCGCTGCTCTCCGGGATGCTGCTGGACTCGTACGGGCTGACCGGCCGGCGCCTCGGCGTCCAGGCCAATACGGATCTGGCGGCGCTGCCGCACTACCCGCAGGCCAACTGGTCCCGCGGGACGGCTTCCGGGGGCGGGCTCTACCCGGTCGCCGTCCACTGGGCGGCCGGTCCGGGCGGCCCCCTCACCCCGGGCGTGTACCACTACGCGCCGCACCGGCAGGGCATGCGCCGGCTGCTGGCCGGCGATGTCACGGGGGACGTCCGGGACGCGCTGGGGGCCGGCGCCCCGGCGCACGCCTCGGGCGCCTCCCAGTACCTGATCCTCAGCGTCAAGTACTGGCAGAACTCCTTCAAGTACAACAGCTTCTCCTTCCACGCCGTGAGCATGGACGTGGGCACGGTGCTCCAGACCTGGCGGCTGTGGGCGCGGGAGCAGGGGCTGCGGATCGCTCCCGTGCTCTGGTTCGACGAGGAGCGGCTCGCACGGCTGCTGGGCGTGGACCACCGGGAGGAGGGGGTCTTCGCGGTCGTGCCGCTGGAGTGGGCGGGCGGTGACCGTACTGCGGGCGGTGACCGTAAGGCGGCCGGTGACCGTACGTCGGCCGGCGGGGAGGCCGCGCCCGGGTCCTCCGCTCCGGCCGCCATCCGCCACCGCGACCGCGAACGCTCCCGCCGCGTCCTGACGTTCGAGTCCCTGCGCCGGATCCACGAGGCCACCCTCGGCCGCGCCGCCGACCGCCCGGCGCCCGGCGCGCTCGACGACGCCGCCGCCCGTCCGCCGCGCGGGGTCGACCCGCTGCCCCTGCCCGCGCCCGCCGCCGCCCCGACCGGCGTCCACGCGGCGCTGCGGGCGCGGCGCAGCAGCTTCGGCCGGTTCGACGCGAGTCACCCGCTCGCGGGGCGGGAGTTGGCCTCCGTGCTGGCGGACTGCGCCGCCACGGCCGTCGGCAGCGAGGCCGAGCGGCCCGGGGGCCCGGGGCTGACCTCGCTGTACGTGTTCGTCAACCACGTCGAGGGGGTCGCCCCCGGCGCGTACGCCTACGATCCGGCGGCCCGCACCCTGCGCCTGGTGGTCCCGGGCCCGCCCGGCCCCTTCCTCCAGCGCAGCTATTTCCTCTCCAACTACAACCTGGAGCAGGCGGGCGCCGTGATCGTGCCGACCGTGCGGACCACCGCCGTGCTCGACGCCGTGGGCGACCGCGGCTACCGGCTGGTGGGCGCCGCCGTCGGGGCGGTCGCCCAGACCTTCTACACGAGCGCCGCGGCTCACGGCCTCGGCGCGGGCGTGGCACTCGGCTTCGACACGGTCAGCCACATCGAGGAGCTGGGGCTGACCGGCACCGACGAGGCGCCGCTGCTGATCATGCTCCTCGGCCACGAGCGGTCACGGCCGGCCGATTTCCGCCACGAGATCGCCTGACGCGACCCCGGCACCCCGGCACCCCGGCACCCCGACCTTCGACCCCCGACCCCCGACCCCCGATCCCCGATCCCCGATCCCCTACGACAGAACCAGGACGATCAGGATGAACACCACCACCGACTGGCGGGCGGGCGACCGCTTCATGCTGCGCGTGGCCGGCCTGCCCCTGACGGCGGTCGACGCGCTGCGCTGCCCGGACACCGCCCGCTGGGCGGCCGAGGTGCTGTCGGCCGAGGACTCTCTGCGCGCGGACGCGGAGCAGCTGAGCGAAGCGCTGCACAAGGCCGTCGGCGCGACCGACCCCTCCCCCGGCGGCGAGGGCGCGGCCCGTCGCCGCGCCCTGCTGCGGCTGCGCCGCCAGATCCACAACGGCAGGCTGCCCGCCGACCCCGACGCGGCCGTCGGGGAGCTCTCCGACGTCGACGGCATCGCGGCCGGGCACCTGTCCGCCTGGGTGCTGCGGCGGCGCCGGCTGGACGCGCTGCTGGCCGAGGGCGCCGGACTGCTCGGCGGGGATCTCGGGCGGGGCCGCGCCGCCCTGCGCGCCCTGCTCGGGGACGACCGGCTGCGGATGGGTCTGCTGCTGGCCTCGCCGGTGCTCGAAGCGCAGCTCGACGCGTACGCGGGCGCCGGCGGCGTGCCCGGCGGCCGGGCCCGGAAGGTGGAGCGCTCGGTGCTCTCGTACGTCTACCGCACGGCCTGCAAGACGAGCCCGTTCAGCACCTTCACCGCCGTGGCCACCGGCCGGTTCACCGCCGGCGCGGCCCCCGGCGACGGCATCCGCACCGCGGACACCTGGACCAGCCATGTCCGCCTGAACGTCGTGGTGCTGGCCCGGCTCGCCGAGCTGATCCTCGCCGACCCGGTCCGGCGCCGGGACCTCCCGCTGCGCCCGGCACCCGGCTGGGGGCGCGAGGACGACCGGATCCGCTACGTACGGCGCTCGGTCACGGCCGGGGACGACGCGGCGGCGGTCACCTTCGACGCCGTCAAGGACCGGCTGTTCTTCCTGCGCCGCAGCGGCACCCTCGACCGGCTGCTCGCCCTGTTCGCGGGGCGCCCGGAGCTGCGCCACCAGGAGCTCGCCGACTGGCTCGCCGCCGAGCACGGCGCGGGGCCGGCCGACTGCGAGGCGTACATCGGCGCGCTGCTCCAGCTCGGCATGGTGCGCGTGCCCTGCCTGGACACCGGGGTCCACGACGGTGATCCGCTGCGCGCGTTCCAGCGGTCGCTGTCCGCCCTGGAGCGGCCGTGGGCGGATGCGCTGGCCGGCCTGCTCGACGCGCCCGCCGCCGTACTGGAGCGCTATCCGGCGGCCGGGGCCGTCGAGCGGGCGGCGCTGCTGCGCGAGCTGCGCACGGGCCTGCACCGGGCGCAGCGTGAACTCGGCGCTCCCGAAACGGCGTTGCCGCAGACCCTGTTGTACGAGGACGTGAGCGCGGGCCGGGAGCTGGCCTTCCCGCGGCCGGCCTGGGCCGAGCCGGGCTCCGGCGGCGGGGCGCTGCGTTCCGTCGAGCGGATCCTGCCGGCCTTCGACCTCACCCTGGCCCAGCGGATCACCTTCGAGGGGTTCTTTACGGCCCGCCACGGCCCGGGGGGCCGCTGCGAGGACCTGCTGGGCCTGGTCCACGACTTCCACGAGGACTTCTTCGACCAGTACCTGTCCTTCACGGCCCGCCGTACGCCCTTCGACGCGCGCGGGGAGTACGTGCCCGAGGAGAACTGGCTCTCCCTGCCGGGCATCCGGGCCCTGGACGCGGCCCGGCGCGTCTTCGCCGACCGGATGCGGACGGCCTGGTCGGCGTACGGTGAGCAGTGCGCGGGCGAACTGCGGCTCACCCGGGCGGACATCGAGGCCGTGGCGCGGGAACTGGCGCCGGTTCTGCCCGGGTTCGCTCCTCGGTGCCACCACCTCCAGTTCGCCCGGGACCCCGCCACCGGGGATCCGCTGACCGTGCTGAACCGCTCGTACGGCGGGCTGTCCTTCCCGTTCAGCCGCTTCACGCACGTGTACGAGGGCGGCGAAGGCGGTGCGGGGCTGGCCGAGGGGCTGCGGGCGGCGGCCGTCGACGTCACGCCTGAGGGCGCGGTGTTCGCCGAGGTGACCGGCGGCCCGGTGACCACCAATCTCAATCTGCACGGCCGGCTGACCGAGTTCGAGATCGTCTGTCCGGGCGAGAGCGGCACCCTCCCGGAGGACCGCCGGCTGCACCTCGACGACCTGTACGCCGAGCACGTTCCGGACACCGGCCGGGTGGTCCTGCGTTCGCACCGGCTCGGCCGCGAGGTGATCCCGGTCTACCTCGGCTATCTCGTCCCGCTGGCACTTCCCGCGATCCCGCGGACGCTGCTGCTGCTCTCCCCTTCCTCGATGTCCCCGCCGGACGTGTGGGCCGGGGTGCAGGAGGGCGCCGCGTACGGCGGGGTGCGCACCCGCCCGCGCGTGGTGCACGAGGACCTCGTCCTGAGCCGGCGCAGCTGGACCACGACGGCCGGTGAACTGCCGGTGCGGGGAGCGCTGGAGGCCGGGCACTTCCTGGACTGGCAGCGCTGGCGCAGGGCGCACGGACTCCCGGAGCGGGTGTTCGCGACCGTCTCCGCCGGGCCGTCCGCGCTGGGGGCCAAACCGCAGTACGTGGACTTCTCCAGCCTGCTCTCGCTGGCGGCCTTCGAGCCGCTGCTGCGCGATCCCGGCCACCGGGTGGTGTTCCGCGAGATGCTCCCGGACCCCGGCGGCCTGCACACGCGCTCCGCGCGCGGCGACCACGTCGCCGAGCTCGCCGTCGAGACCTTCACCACCCTCACCCGACGCCCGGAAGGCGGACCCCGATGTCAGAACTGACCGAGGCGCGCGGTCTCGAGGAGCGCGGTGCGTGGCAGGCCGTGCACGTCTTCTACGCCGCCAACCCGACTCCCCTGCTGGTGCGGTGCGTGCGCCCGCTGGTCGCCGGACTGTCGCGTGACGGCCTGCTCGCCGGGCACTTCTTCATCAACTACTGGCTGGAGGGCCCGCACGTACGGCTGCGGCTGCGGCCCGCGACGCCGGGTGCCGGGCCCGAGGTGCGCCGCCGTACGGAGGAGGCGATCGCCGCCTTCCTCAAGGCGCGGCCCGCGCTCTACGAGGTCGACTCCGGTTTCCTCAACGAGTTCTACAACACCCTGTTCGACATCGAGTTCCCCGGGGGCGACCGGGCGGCGTTCCTGGGCCCGGACGGCCGGATGAACCTGCGGCCCAACAACAGCTACGCGTACGAGCCGTACGAGCCGGAGTACGGGAAGTACGGCGGCCCGGCCGGGGTCGAGCTCGCCGAATGGCACTTCGCGCACTCCAGCGATCTCGTCATGGACGCGCTGAGCGGCATGAACCTGCACCTGCGGACCGTGCTGCTGGGCACCTCGGCCCAGCTCATGATGGTGATGGCGGGGGTGTTCCTGCCCGACCGGGAGGAGCTCGGCGGCTACCTCGACCGCTACTACGAGTTCTGGCACCGTGCCTTCCCCGGCACCGGATTCATCGGCTCGGCCGAGTACGACCGTACGTACGGGCAGACCGCGCCCGGGATCGCGCGCCGCTTCGCCGCCGTCCGCGAGGCGCTCGCCGCCGGGGAGACGGGCCGGCTCCCGGGCTTCCTGGCCGGGTGGGCGGAGCACTGCCGGGAGCTGCGCGGGCGGGCCGAGGAGCTGGCGAAGGCGGGGGAGCTCGTCTTCCGCTCCTGGGACGGCACGCGCGACGAGCGGGTGACCGACCCGGCCGCGGCCCTGCCCCTGCTGCTCTCCCCGTACATGCACATGACCAACAACCGGCTGCACGTGACGATCCGGGACGAGGCCTATCTCGCGCACCTGCTGGGCCGGGTGCTGCGCGAAGGGGCCGGCGGCGCCGGGGCGGTGAGAGCATGAGCGCCGGCCCCGCCGGCCCCGCCGGCCCCGCCGGACTGCCGGCGCACCGGCCGGCGCTGCGCCCCGGCATCCTGCTGTCCCCGCCGCTGCTGAAGGGGCCGTCCGTGGTCCACCTGGTCAAGGACCCGGTGTCCGGGGCCTCGTTCGAGATCGGCCCGAAGGAGTTCTTCCTCGTCTCGCGCCTCGACGGGACCCGCACGCTCGCGGAGATCGGCGTGGCCTACGGGGAGGCCTTCGGCCGCCGGCTCGGCGAGCGGAACTGGCAGCAGCTGCTGGCCCTGCTCGGGACCCGGCGGCTGCTCGCGGGCGGTCCGCCGCCCGCCGCTCCGAAGGCCGCCGGCCCGCCCCGGACCGGGAACCTGCTCCGGGGCACCCTGCGGCTGGTCGCGGACGCCGACGCCACCACGGCCCGGCTGCACCGCTTCCTGCGGCCGGTCCTGCACCCGGCGGTGCTGGGGCTGCTCCTGCTGGCCTGCCTGGCGATGGAAGGGGTGCTCGCCGCGAACGCGCGGGAACTCGTCCGCGACCTGTGGTGGCTGGCCTCGCACCCGGTGCCGCTGCTCGCCGTGGCCACGCTGCTGTGGCTGAGCACCGTGGTGCACGAGTTCGCGCACGGGATCGCCGCCCGCCATGTCGGCGGCACCGTCGGCGAGATCGGGCTGCGCTGGCGGCTGCCGGTGGCGATCATGTACTGCACCGTCGACAACTACCGCTATCTGCGCCGCCGCCGGGACCAGCTGTCCGTCGCCGCGGCCGGGGCCTTCGCCAACCTGCTCTTCCTGCTGCCGTTCTCCGGCTGGTGGACCGCCCTGGCCCCGGGCGACCCCACCGGCCGGGTGCTCGGCGCGCTGCTCCTGCTCGGCAGCGCCCAGGCCCTGGTCAACCTCGTCCCGCTGCCGCCGCTGGACGGCTACGCGATGCTCGGCCACGCGCTGCGCGTGACCCGGCTGGCACCCGCCGGCTCCGCCTACGTACGGCTGCGGCTGCGCGACCGCGCCGCCGCGGCCGGATACCCGGCGCGGGCCCGCCGCATCTACCTCGGCTACGCCGTCGGCTCGGCCGTCCTCGTCCTCCTGGCGGCCTGCGCGCTGACCGCCGCCGTCTGGTACTCGATCGCCTCCTCCTCCACTTCTCCTTCCTGATCCCGACATCCGCGACCACACCGAGGGAATGCCCCGCCCATGACGACCGACAGCACCCAGCCTCCCGACTCCCCGGCCATCGCCGTCCGCGACGTACGCAAACGCTATGGTGACCGCCAGGCCGTGGACGGGGTCTCCTTCGACGTCCGCCGCGGCGAGTTCTTCGGCCTCCTCGGGCCCAACGGCGCGGGCAAGACCACCCTCATCGAGATCATGGAGGGCCTGCGGCAGGCCGATTCCGGCACGGTACGGGTCCTGGACCACAGCCCCTGGCCCCGCGACACCGCGCTGCTGCCGCGCATGGGCGTGCAGACCCAGGCCTCCGCCTTCTTCGTCCGGCAGACCGCGCGCGAGCACCTGGCCACGGTCGCCGGGCTGTACCGCGCCGAACCGGCGGCCGCGGACCGCACCCTGGAGACGGTGGGGCTGACCGGGCAGCGCGACGTCCTGGTCGAGAACCTTTCGGGCGGGCAGCGCCAGCGCCTCGCCATCGCCTCGGCGCTGGTCCACGGACCGGAGCTGATCTTCCTGGACGAGCCGACCGCCGCCCTCGATCCGCAGGCCCGCCGCGATCTGTGGGAGGTGCTGCGCGTCCTCAAGGGCGAGGGGCGCACGATCGTCTACACCACGCACCACCTCGACGAGGCCGAGGCCCTCTGCGACCGGGTGGCCATCCTGGTCGACGGCAAGGTGGCCGCACTGGACTCCCCGCACCGGCTGGTCACCGCCGCCGGGGCGCCCTCACGGCTGCTGCTGCCCGCCGGACGGATCGAGCTCGCGCAGGCCCTGGCGCTGCCCGGGGTGGACCGGGCGAGCGTGCAGGGCGGCTCGCTGGTCCTGGAGACCGCCTCGCCCGGCAAGGTGCTCCAGGCCGTCGACGCGCTGACCGGGCTCGACGGGGTGCTGACCCGTACGGCCACCCTGGAGGACGTCTACCTCGAACTCACCGGCCACGCCCGCTCCGAGCACATCCCGAACCCCTCGCACCCCGCACACCCCCACACCACGGAGTCCCAGGCATGAGCGCGTACACGGCCCTGACGGCCGCCGGCTACCGGGCGCAGGTCCGGGACAAGGCCACCCTCTTCTTCACGTTCGCCTTCCCGCTCCTCTTCCTCGTCGTGTTCGGCCTGATCTTCAGCGGGCAGGACGTGGAGCAGAGCGGCCGCCCCTACATCTCGTACATCGCCCCCGGCGTCATGTCGTGGGGCGTGGCCAACGCGGCGGTCTTCGGCATCGCGTTCACGCTGATGCAGTGGCGGCGCGACGACCTGCTCCGGCTGATCCGGCTGACCCCGACCCCGCTGACGACCGTACTGGCCTCGCGGTACGTGCTGGCGCTCGCCGTCGGCGTCGTACAGGCCGCGGTGTTCATCGCGGTGGCGATGCTGCCCGGGTTCGGGCTGGAGCTGGACGGGCGGTGGCCGCTGGTGCTGCCCGCGCTGGTCCTCGGGATCACGGCGTTCATGGCGATCGGAGTGATCGTCGGAACGTACGCGAACACTCCCGAGGCCGTCGCCGCGATCGCCAACTGCATGATGGTGCCGATGGCGTTCCTGTCCGGCTCCTTCCTGCCGCTGGACATGATGCCCTCCTGGCTCCGGTCCGTCTCCCGGGTGCTGCCGCTGCGCTACCTCAACGACGCCGCGACGGGCGCGCTCACCGGTTCGGGCTCGCCGGCCGCGATCGGGACCGGCTGCGCGGCCCTGGCCGGGTTCGCCCTGCTGTTCGGCGCGATCGGGCTCAAGACCTTCCGCTGGAGCAACCGGACATGACCGACACGACGGCGGTCCTCACGGCCTCCCCGCTGGAGGCGGCCCGGCGCGAGCTGGCCGCGGGTCTGGCCGGACTCGGCGCCGGCGTGGTCACCCTGGGCGTGCACGACGCGCTCGGACCGCGCGCCGGCGACCCGTTCGCGGCCGTGCGTCCGGCCGCCACCGTCCACCTCGGCGCCCGGGCCGTGCTGATCGGCCCCTGGGGCGGCGACGGCTCCGCCCCGGCCTGCGGCCAGTGCCTGGCGATGCGCTGGCAGCGGCTGCGCAGCCGCAGCGAGCGCGACGCGCTGGAGACGGGCAGCGGGCCGCCCACGCCGGTCGCCGCGTGGTGGCCGCTGCTCACCCCCGCCCTGCGCGACGCGGCGTACGCGCTGCACGAGGCGGTGTTCGGCGGGTACGTGACGGCGCCCGGCCCGGCGGCGGCCGACCGGGCCCTGCCCCAGGTCAGCCGGCTGGACCTGGAGAGCCTCCAGGTCCGTACGTACCCGCTGGCCGCCGACCCGCTCTGCCCCGACTGCGGGCCCCGCGGCGCCGACGCCCCGGCGCCCTTCACCCCCGCCTCCCGGCCCAAACCCGCCCCGGACGCGCAGCGGCTGCGCGCGGCGGACTCGTACCCAATGCCGTACGCGGCGCTGGCCAATCCGGTGACCGGGGTGCTGGGTGCGGGCACCTGGACCGACATCACCTCGCCGACGACCGCGCCCGTCGCGGGCAGCGTCTTCATGCGCGGCTACGCGGGCCTGACCGACGTCACGTGGAGCGGGCAGGCCAACGGCTACGCCGCCAGCCGCGATCTGGCGTTCCTCGAAGGGCTGGAGCGGTACGCCGGCACGCACCGCCGCACCGGGAGCTCGCTGCTCACCGCCTCGTACGCGGAGCTGGGCGAGCGCGCGCTGGACCCGGCGGAGTGCGGGTTCTACGCTCCCGGGACCTACCGTGACGATCCGCTGGTCTCGCCGTTCGACCCGCGGCGGCCGATCCCCTGGGTGTACGGGCATTCCCTGCGCGACGACCGGCCGGTGCTGGTCCCGGCGCGGCTGGTGCACTACAGCGCGGGGCTGGCGGCCGACAACTTCGTCTTCGAATGCTCCAACGGCTGCGCGATCGGCAGCTGTACGGAGGAGGCGCTGCTGGGCGCGCTGCTGGAACTGATCGAGCGGGACGCCTTCCTGCTCGCCTGGTACGCCGGGCTGCCGCTGACCGAGATCGACTTGGGCTCGGTGCCGGGCCCGGCGGTCCGGAGGATGGCGGACCGGGCCGCACTCCAGGGGTACGAGGTCCGCGCGTTCGACAACCGGATCGACCTGGCGGTGCCCGTGGTCACCGGGCTCGCCGTGCGCCGGGACGGCGGTCCGGGGCTGTTCGCGTTCGGGGCGGGCGCGGCGCTCGATCCGGCGGCCGCCGTGGAGGCCGCGCTCTCCGAGGTCCTCACCTACATTCCTCACCTGCCCCGGCAGGTCGCCGAGCGCCGGGGCGAACTGGAGGCGATGGCGGCCGACTTCGGCCTCGTACGCCATCTCAAGGACCACGCGCAGCTGTACGGTCTGCCCGCGATGGCCCCGTACGTACGGCCCTATACGGAGCCGGCGGGCATCGGGCCGATGGACGCGCTGTACCGCTCCTGGCCGTATCCGCCCCAGGGCTCCACCGGGCGGCCGGCCGGCGGGGATCTCCGCGATGACCTGCTGTGCGTCGTGGGGAAGTTGACGGACGCCGGGCACGATGTGATCGTCGTCGACCAGACGACTCCCGAGCAGCTGCGGATCGGGCTGCGCACCGTGTGCGCGGTGGTGCCCGGGCTGCTGCCGATCGACTTCGGCTGGTCGCGGCAGCGGGCCCCGTACCTGCCGCGGCTGCGGACGGCGCCGCGCCGGGCGGGGCTGCGGGAGACGGACCTGACGGAGGCCGAGATCCGGATGGTCCCGCACCCGTTCCCCTGATTCCGCCTCCGCCCCGTACGACAGTGCCCCGCCCCGCACGACAGTGCCCCGGTCCGCGCGCCGTGCGCGGGCCGGGGCACCTGTGCGCCTGCGTCCTGACCGCGGGTCAGGCGCTACAAGAGGTCGTGCTGGTGGTGGAGGAGCAGGTCGAGGTCGAGCTGCAGCTCGTGGAACCGGCGAGCACGACCTCGCTGGCGTCCGAGTAGTCGGAGATCTCGAACGTCTCGGATTCGAGTTCGAGGATCTCGTCGGCGAGCGAGGCGAGGGGCGACTTCTCCATGATGGCTCCTTCGATCGGTGGGCGGGGGCGTGCTGCCCCTCCATCAGAGCCGGTCACGCCGTCAGCTCACCCCCCGGACCGCTGCCACCTCTCTGACAGGAAGTGTCAGCGCCCTGACGCATCCGCCCCGCGGGCCCTGCCCGACCATGGGACCCATGCTCTCCGACCTCATCAGGCCCCTGACCACCCTCTACCTGGAACTGCACCGGGATCCGGAACTGTCGGGCCGGGAGCGGCGCACGGCGGCCCGTCTCGCGGGCGCGCTCGAAGCCGAGGGGTACGCGGTGACGCGCGGGATCGGCGGGCACGGGGTCGCCGGGGTGCTGCGCAACGGCGCCGGGCCGACCGTGCTGCTGCGCGCCGAGCTCGACGCCCTGCCCGTACGGGAGACGACGGGGCTCGCGTACGCCAGCGAGGGCGAGGCCGCGCACGCCTGCGGGCACGATCTGCACCTGGCCGCGGCGGCCGGGGCCGCCGCCCTGCTGGCCCGGGAGCCGAACGGCTGGCGGGGCACGCTCGTGGTGGTGGGCCAGCCCGCCGAGGAAACCCTGGAGGGCGCGCGGGCGATGCTGTCGGACGGGCTGTACGAGCGGGTCGGGCCGCCCGACGCCGTGCTGGCGCAGCACGCCGCCCCGCTGCCGGCCGGGATGGTCGCGCACGGGTACGGGCCGATGACCGCCGGGAGCGTCACCTTCCGGATCGTCGTCCACGGCCGCGGGGGCCATGCCGGAGCCCCCCAGCTGACCGTGGACCCGGTGGTGACGGCCGCGCACGTGGTGACCCGGCTCCAGACGGTGGTGGCGCGCGAGGCGGCCCCTTCGGAGCAGGTGGCCGTCACCGTCGGCTCGTTCCGGGCGGGCGAGCGCGCGAACGTCGTGCCCGACCGGGCCGAGCTGGGCGTCACCGTACGGGCGGCCGGCGAGGCGGCGCTGGCCCGGGCGGCGGCGGCCGTGGAGCGGATCGTCCGGGCCGAGTGCGCCGCCTCGGACTGCCCCGGGGAGCCGGAGATCGTCCGGACCGGCTCCTCGCCGGTCACCCACCCCGATCCGGCGACGACCGCGGCCGTACGGGAGGCGCACGCGGCGGAGTTCGGCGCGGAGCGGGTGGCCATGTGGCCGCCTTCCCTGGCCACGGAGGACTTCGGACTGTTCGGCGACGCGGGCCGGTCGCTGCACGGAGTGGCGGGCGTGCGCCTCGCGTACTGGATGCTGGGCGTGATCGGCCCGGCGGCCTGGTCGGCGGCGCCCGGCGCGAACGCGGCGCAGAAGCTGGCCGTCCTGCCCGCCAACCACGCGCCGGACTTCGCTCCGGACGTGCGCACGGCGCTTCCGGCGGGCGTACGGGCCCTGCGGACGGCGGCGCTGAGCTGTCTGGGTTCGCCCCGATAGGCGGCTGTACGCCATCGGCGTCGCTTTCAGGCCATTTCGCACGATCCGAGAACCGTCCGGCGGGCGGGCGGCGTCGGTGGGTTCATCTCCTCGGCATCCGAGCACGGCGAAAGGTCCGAACGATGTCCAAGTCTCCGGCCAAGGCCAGGCGCACCGCTTCCCTCGCCCTCGCGGCCACCGCCGCGACGGCCGCACTCACACTCGCCCTCGTCACCAGCGCCTCCGCGACCACCGACGCGGGCACCGACGCGGGCGCGCCGCGCGGCGGCCGGCCGGCCGCCGCGGCGCCGTCCGTGTCCGGCAGCCCCGAGGCCGCGTTCTCCCGGATCACCGTTTTCTACGGCGCGTACATCGACGCGGTGTACGACGGGGACGGCACGCGCGCGAAGCAGCTGCGGGCCGCCTATCTCTCCGCACCGCTCCAGCGCGAGCTGGCGAAGTGGGAGGAGACCAACCACGCGGACGGTGTCCTGCGCGCCCAGAACGTGCCGCTGGAGTGGAAGGTCGTCCACGTCGACAGCGGCATGGGCAAGACCAATGCGGACGTGACGTTGACCTGGAGCGGCAGCGACACCACCCGGCTCCACGTCCAGGCCGATCTGAAGACCCGGAAGATCCTCTCCATCACGGGCTGACGGCCCGCCGGACATGCGGGTGGGGGCCACCTCCGGCGGCCCCCACCCGATCAGCGACGCGTGGCGATCAGGCCCCGCTCGCCTTCAGCATGTCCTCGCGCTCGACGATCTTCACGCGCTCGCGGCCCTCGGGCTCGCCCAGCGCCTTCTCGGCGGCGTCGAGCTTGTACCAGCCCTCCCACGTCGTGAAGCGGACGCTGCGCTCGGCGAGGAAGGCCTCGACGGCCTCCGGCGCGGGCTCGGCGGGCGTCCGCAGGCGGCCGCCCGCGTGGTCCGCCAGGAGGTTCGCGACGGTCTCGTTCGCGTCGCCCTTGGTGTGGCCGATGAGGCCGATCGGACCGCGCCGGATCCAGCCGGTCACGTACGTGGACCGCAGGTGTTCGCCGGCCTCGATCACGCGGCCGCCCTCGTCCGGGACCGTGCCGCTGTCGACGTCCCAGGGCAGCTTGGGCAGTTCGTCGGACAGGTAGCCCACAGCGCGGTAGACGGACCGGACGTCCCAGTCGGTGAACCGGCCGGTGCCCTTGACGTTGCCCGTGCCGTCGAGCTCGGTGCGCTCGGTGCGCAGGCCGACGACCTTGCCGTCCTCGCCGAGGATCTCGGCGGGCGACTCGAAGAAGTGCAGGAACAGCTTGTGCGGGCGCTCGCCGATGTCGCGGATCGCCCAGTTCTCCAGCGTCTTGGCGACCATGTCGGTCTGCTTGTTCTTGCGGCGCTCGGCGATCGAGCCCTCGTCGTAGTCGATGTCCTCGGGGTTGACGATGACCTCGATGTTGGGCGAGTGGTCGAGCTCGCGCAGCTCCATCGGGCTGAACTTGGCCTGCGCCGGGCCCCGGCGGCCGAAGACGTGGACTTCGAGCGCCTTGTTGGCCTTGAGGCCCTCGTGGACGTTCGCGGGGATCTCGGTCGGCAGCAGCTCGTCGGCGGTCTTCGCGAGGATGCGCGCGACGTCGAGGGCGACGTTGCCGACGCCGAGGACGGCGACCTTCTCGGCCTCCAGCGGCCAGGTGCGCGGGACGTCGGGGTGGCCGTCGTACCAGGAGACGAAGTCGGCGGCGCCGTAGGAGCCGTCGAGCTCGACGCCCGGTATGGCGAGTGCGCGGTCTGCGGTGGCGCCGGTGGAGAAGATCACCGCGTCGTAGAACGAGTGGAGTTCGTCGAGGCTGATGTCGTTGGGGTAGTCCACGTTGCCGAACAGGCGGACCTGCGGCTTGTCGAGCACCTGGTGGAGAGCGGTGATGATGCCCTTGATCCGCGGGTGGTCGGGGGCGACCCCGTACCGGATCAGGCCGAAGGGGGCGGGCATCCGCTCGAAGAGGTCGATGGAGACACCCGGCTCGGCGGCCGCCTCGGACTTCAGCAGCGCGTCGGCGGCGTAGATTCCGGCGGGGCCGGCACCGACGATTGCTACCCGGAGGGGGCGAGGCATGACTGGTTCCCTTCGACCGAAAAACACTGGATCAGAAGGAACCCTAAGCTAAGGGAACCCTAACCCAGCACCCGCCCCCCGCTTATGGCCCTATAAACAGAACTTATGGCCATCCCAAGACATCCTTGGGGGCGCCGGTCACACTGGAGGCCGGGGGGCACTCTGGAGGTGTTCCATGGATCCGGTCGCCGCGCTGGAGCGCATCGCCTTCCTGCTGGAACGCGGGCAGGCCCCGACCTACCGGGTGCAGGCCTTCCGGAAGGCGGCAGCCGCCCTCGTGCGCATGGGCGAACCTGAGGTGCGCGAGCGCGTCGGGGCCGGAACCCTCGAAGCGGTCAAGGGCATCGGCCCGAAAACCGCCCAGGTCGTACGGGAGGCGGTCGGCGGGGCGATCCCCGCGTACCTGCAGAAACTGGAGGACGAGGTCGCGGCGCACCCCGAGGGCCCGCCGGCGAGCCCCGCCGCCCTCGCGCTGCGCGCGGCCCTGCGCGGGGACTGCCACCTGCACTCCGAATGGTCCGACGGCGGCAGCCCGATCGAGGCCATGGCCCGGGCGGCGGCCGGGCTGGGCCACGAGTGGGCCGTGCTCACCGACCACTCCCCGAGCCTCACCGTCGCCCGGGGGCTCTCCCCGGAGCGGCTGCGCGAGCAGCTGGACGTGGTGGCGGAGCTGAACGAGGGGTGGGCCCCCTTCCGGCTGCTGGCCGGCATCGAGTGCGACATCCTGCTCGACGGCTCCCTGGACCAGGAGCCGGAACTGCTGGACCGGCTGGACCTCGTGGTCGGATCCGTCCACTCGAAGCTGCGGATGGAGTCGCCCGCGATGACGCGCCGGCTGCTGGCCGCCGTGCGCAACCCCCTGATGGACGTCCTGGGCCACTGCACGGGGCGCCTGGTGACGGGGCGCACCCGACCCGAGTCGCAGTTCGACGCCGAGGCGGTGTTCGCCGCCTGCGCGGAATCCGGGACCGCCGTGGAGATCAACAGCCGGCCCGAGCGGCTGGACCCGCCGCGCCGGCTGCTGCGGTCGGCCGTGGCATCCGGGGCGCTGTTCGCGATCGACACGGACGCGCACGCCCCGGGCCAGCTGGACTGGCAGCCGACCGGCTGCGAACGGGCCGTGGAGTGCGGGGTGCCGGCCGAGCGGGTCGTGAACACCTGGCCCGCGGAGCAGCTGCTGGAGTGGACCCGGACCCGCCGCCCGCCGGCGGAGGCGGCCGCGGCCTGAGCCGGTGCCGGTGGGGGCGGCCCGGGCGTGTGGGGGCGGCCCGGGCCGGTGGCGGCTTCCCGATCCGGTGGCGGCTTCAGGCCCGCCCCGCGAGGTCGGCCCCGCGGACCACCAGCAGCACGACATCGGCCCCGGCGACCGCCATCGTCGCCAGGAACGGGATCCGGCTCCGGCCGGCCGGCCGCAGGGCCCCGAGGAGTACGGCCGCGACCGTCACCGCGAGCAGCCCCCAGCCGTACGCCGGCACCCGTCCCGGCGGTCCCGCCACGAGGGCCGCCGCCGAGCCGAGCACCAGGAGCCCGCCGACGACGGCCGAGACGCGCGCGCCGATGCGGTGCGGCAGGCCCGACACCCCCGTCGCCAGGTCGTCCTCGATGTCGGGCAGCACGTTGGCGAAGTGCGCGCCCGCGCCCAGCAGCGCCGCTGCGGCGGTCAGCCACCACGGCGGCCACGGCGCACCGGGCAGGCCGAGGGTGACGAAGGCGGGGAGCAGGCCGAAGGCGAGGGCGTACGGCAGCCAGGAGACGGCGGTGCTCTTCAGCCGCAGGTCGTACGCCCAGGCGGCGGCCACCCCGCACAGGTGGGCGCAGCCCCCGAGCAGGCCGCCGGCCAGTGACAGCGGAACGCAGAGCAGCAGGGCCGTGAGCGCCGAGGCCGTCACGGCGGCGGGCCGCACCGCGCCGCAGACGAGGGGTTTGTCCCGGCGGCCGGTCACCAGGTCCCGGCCGAGGTCCACCCGGTCGTTGCACCAGCCCACCGACAGCTGGCCCGTACCCACGGCCGCCGCGACGAGCACCGCGCCGGAGAGGCCGCGCCCCACGGCCGCGGCCAGGGCTGCGGCCAGGAGGGTCACAGCCGCAGCGGGCACCGGATGGCATGCCCTGAGCAGGCCCGATACCGAGGCCCGCAGCGGGCGGGCGGCGGCTGCCGCGACGGGCGTGGGCAGGGTCGGGTCCGTGGCTTCGGCTCTGGCGCGGGGCACGCGACCACGCTAAGCCGCGCCGCGCCCGGTATGCGGCATTCCTCATGAAGTGTCAGTTGTTCCCTATGTTGAGGCAATGACGCGTGTCCTGGCCGTGAGCACTGTGTTCCCGCCCCACCGCTATCGGCAGTCCGAGATCGCGACGGCGCTCGCCCGTTTCCTTCCCCCGGGGGCCGACACCGCCCTCCTCCACCGACTGCACGCCGCGGTGGGCGTCGACTCCCGCCACCTCGCGCTCCCGCTGGACCGCTACGGTCCCTCGAACGACTTCGGCGCCACCAACGCCCTCTTCGTGAAGAGCGCCGAGGAACTCGGCGCCCGCGCCGTCGAAGCCGCCCTCGCCGCGGCGCACCTGACGGCGCGGGAGGTCGACCTGATCATGTCGACCACGGTGACCGGGCTCGCGACGCCCTCGCTGGAGGCCCGTATCGCCACCCGGGCGGGCCTGCGCCCCGACGTGCGGCGACTGCCGCTCTTCGGCCTGGGCTGCGCGGCGGGCGCCGCCGGACTGGGCCACCTCCACGACCATCTGACGGGCCGCCCCGACCACGCGGCCCTGCTGCTGTCCACGGAGCTCTGCTCGCTCACCCTCCAGCCCTCGGACACCTCGGTGGCGAACCTGGTGGCCGGGGCCCTCTTCGGCGACGGGGCCGGGGCCCTCCTCGCGGTGGGCCGCGGGCATCCGCTGCACGGCACGCGGCCCGGACCGTCGGTGGTGGCCGCGCGCAGCCGCCTCTACCCCGGCACCGAGGGGCTGCTCGGCTGGGACATCGGCCACTGGGGCTTCCGGATGGTGCTGGGCCGGGAACTGCCCGCCCTGGTCCGGCTGCACGTGGCCGAGGAGGTCGAGTCCTTCCTCGCCCGCCACGACCTCAAGCCGCCGGACGTCGACGCGTGGATCGTCCACCCCGGCGGGCCGAAGGTGCTCGACGCGCTGGCGGACGCACTGTCCCTGCCCGACTCCGCCTTCGCGGCGAGCCGGCGCTCGCTCGCGGAAGCGGGAAACCTCTCCTCGGCCTCGGTCCTGCACATCCTGAACTCGATCCAGGCCGCCGGGCCGCCCGCACCCGGCTCGGTCGGCCTGATGATCGCCTTCGGGCCGGGCTTCGCCTCCGAACTCGTCCTCCTGCGCTGGTGACGCCGTGTCCGTGACCTCGCTCGCCGCCATGGACCCGTACCCAATGGACCCGTACTCGATGCCGTACTGGATGCCGTACTCAATGGACCCCTACCTGCTCCTCATCGGCCTCGTCGCGGCCGAGCGGCTCGCCGAACTCGCCACGGCCCGCCGCAACACGCGCTGGAGCCTGTCCCGCGGCGCCGTCGAATACGGCCGCGGCCACTACCCCGCCATGGTCGCCCTGCACACCGCGCTGCTCGTGGGCTGCGTGGTGGAGCCGCTCCTCGCCGACCGCCCGTTCCTGCCCGCTCTGGGCTGGCCGGCCCTCGCCCTCGTGATCGGCGCCCAGGGCCTGCGGTGGTGGTGCATCGCCACCCTCGGCCCGCGCTGGAACACCCGCGTGCTGGTCGTCCCGGGGCTGCCGCTGGTGGCGGCCGGACCGTACCGGCTGCTGCGCCACCCGAACTACGTCGCCGTCGTCGTCGAGGGCGCGGCGCTGCCCCTGGTGCACACGGCCTGGGTGACGGCCGCCGCCTTCACCCTGCTGAACCTGCTGCTGCTCGGCGTGCGCGTCCGCTGCGAGGAGGACGCCCTCGCGCACGCCGCGCCGGTCTACCGCAGCGCCGTGCCGGCGGAGGGCCGGGCCAGGTGATCGACCTGCTCGTCGCGGGCGGCGGCCCGGCCGGGCTGGCCACGGCCATCCACGGGGCGCTGGCCGGGATGGAGGTCGTGGTCCTGGAGCCGCGCCCCACCCCGATCGACAAGGCCTGTGGCGAGGGCCTGATGCCGGGAGCCGTACGGGGCCTGCGGGAGCTGGGCGTGTCCGTACCGGGCCGGTCCTTCCACGGGATCCGCTACCTGGACGGGGTGAGCGGCCTGCAGGCGGAAGGGAGGTTCCGCACCGGGCCGGGTCTCGGCGCCCGCCGGCCCGTCCTCCAGGCCGCGCTGGCGCGGCGGGCCGAGGAGCTCGGCGTACGGGTGCTCGCGCGGCGCGTCGGCGAGGTCCGCCAGGACGCGGACCGGGTCGGCGCCGCGGGCCTGACGGCCCGCCACCTCGTGGCGGCGGACGGCCTGCACTCCCCCGTCCGGCGCGGTCTGGGCCTGGCTTCGCCGCCCGCGCCCGGCCGGCCGCCGCGCTACGGTCTGCGCCGCCACTACGCGGTGGAGCCCTGGAGCGACCTGGTCGAGGTGCACTGGTCGGCGCAGAGCGAGGCGTACGTGACCCCGCTGGGGCCCGGCCGGGTGGGCGTGGCCGTCCTCACCACCGAGCGCGCCCCCTTCGACGTACAGCTGGCCCGGTTTCCGCTGCTGGGCGCGCGGCTGGCCGGGGCCGCGGGTTCGCCGGTCCGCGGCGCCGGGCCGCTGCGCCAGCGGGCACGGGTGCGGGTCGCGGGGCGGGTGCTGTTCGTCGGGGACGCGGCGGGGTACGTGGACGCCCTGACCGGCGAGGGGCTGACCCTGGCGGTGACGGCGGCGGGTGAACTGGTGCGGTGTGTGCGGGAGGGCCGGCCGCAGGCGTACGAGCGGGCCTGGCGGGAGCTCTCGCGCAGCTACCGCGCGCTGACCACGTCCCTGCTCTGGGCGCGCCGCCAGCCCCGGCTGGCGGGGCGGATCGTCCCGTGCGCTGCCCGGCTGCCCCGGGTGTTCACGCACGCGGTCAACCTGCTGGCGTAGCCCCCAGGGGGTGTCCGGGCATGCGACGGGGGCGGGGCCGGCGGCGGGTGCCACCGGTCCCGCCCCCGTCGCGGGGTCAGCCGCCGGCGCCCGCCCGGGCCCGCGGCGGCCGGTTCACGAGCGCCAGACCGGCCAGGACGGCCGCGGCCGCGGCGCACAGCACCGCCGTGACGCCCGCCCAGGCCTGGGATGCGCTCACCGCACCCTCCAGCGGGTCGAACGCCGCGAGTCCGCCGACGACGTGCAGGGCGACGACGGCGACGGCGCCCACGGCACCGGCCCGCCACGCCCCGGCGGTGTCGCGCACCGCGATCAGCGCGCCGAGCCCGAGGCACAGCACGGTGGCGAGGAGAGCGGCGATCGCGGTCGGGGTCTGCGACGACAGGGCCGTCACATCGCTCGGCAGGTGCAGGGCACCGCAGAGCAGCAGGGCCGCGGCCACGGGCCAGCGCAGCAGGTGGCGCAGCGGGCCGGAGGGGGCGGGGGCCGCGCCCCGGTCGCCGTTCGGGCCGCGCCCGTACGTGCGGCGGTACTCCGCGGACTCGTACCGCTCGTCCTCGTACGGGTCGTCGAACGGCTCCTCGCCCGGCGGCTCGGGCCGCCGCCCGGGCCGTGCCGAGGGCCGTCGCGCGTGCCAGGCCGGTGCTCCGTCGGGATCCGCGTGCGGGCGGGTGGGCCGCCCGGTCCGCGGCGGCCTTGCCGGGTGCACGGACGGGACGGCCGGAACGGCTGGGACGGCCGGGGTCTCGGGGGCCGCCGGGTTCGCCGGGACCGCTCGGACCGGGAGCGGGGGCGGGGGCTCGACGGCCGGGACGGGTCTCGGGGACCGGAAGACCCGGCCGGGGTACTCGGGACCGGGCCTGCGGGGGTCCGGGCCGGGGTCCGAGGGCGGCTTGTGCTCCTCGTCCGTGCCCGTGCCCGTGTCCGTGTCCGTGTCCGTCCCGAGGATGCCGACCAGCAGGGCCACGTCCTGGATCGGGCGCCCGACGGCGGCCGCCCGCAGCGTCTGGTGTCCGTGGCCGGGGCTCTGGCCGGTCTCCTCCAGGAGGGTGACCAGTTCGGCCACTTCCTCAAGGGGCCGACAGGTGCCGGCGGTCTCCAGCAGGGTGCGTATGGGCTCGGTGCCCGTCGGGGTCGCCGGGGTCGTCGTTCCGGTGGGATCGGGGTCGTGGAGCTCGCGGGGGTCGTCGTCCTGCGTCGCCGCGAGCGTGATGGGGTCGTTCATGGAAAGCTCCGTTCGCCGACGCTCGGGTCTACACATCGCGCGCCGGTCAACGTGCGTCATGGGAATCGCACGCTCGGTCACCATTCACCGGCACCCGGCTCCGCTGCGCCATTCGGGGCGGGCAAACGGGGGAGCCGCCGCCGGCGGCCGGTCACCGCGCCGGGCGGCTCGAGATGCGCCCGCGCGACGCTGCTGTTTCGCTGAATCGGGTCTCCTTCCCCCCACACCCGAGGAGTGATCATGAGCGCAGGCGAATCCCGCGGCCGGGTCCGGCAGTTGCGCGAGAAGGCGCAGGAGCTGAACACGGCGGCCGAACGCTCCGCCGACCCGGAAGAGCGCCGCAGGCTCCAGGAGAAGGCCCGGCGGCTCCAGGAGCAGAGCGAGAAGGAAGACAGGATCGACGACCGGGGCATGGATCCCATGTAGTCCGCGCGGGTTCGCCCATCGGCCGGTCGCCCCGGGCACCGGCCGATGTCGCACGTCACGTGACATGACACCACGTCAGGAGGCGGTACATGAAGGCCACGGAGGCGCTGTCCGATGCGTACGGGCGCATCCACGACGTGGTGCACGAGGTGGTCGAGGGGCTCTCGGCCGAGGAGTTGAACGCGCGGATCGACCCCAAGTCGAACTCGATCGCCTGGCTGGTGTGGCACCTCACCCGGGTCCAGGACGACCACGTGGCGGACGCGTCGGGCCTGGAGCAGGTCTGGACGGAGCAGGAGTGGTTCGCCCGGTTCGCCCTGCCGCTGCCGGCCGAGGCCACCGGCTACGGGCACACGGCCAAACAGGTGGGGACGGTCCTGGTCGATTCGGACGGGCTGCTGCTCGGGTACTTCGACGCCGTCCACGAGCGGACCGCCGAGTTCGTCCGGGGGCTCTCCGCCACCGATCTGGACCGCGTGGTCGACACGGGCTGGGACCCACCGGTCACCTTGGGGGTCCGGCTGGTCAGCATCCTCGCCGACGACCTCCAGCACGCCGGCCAGGCCGCGTACGTACGGGGCCTGGTGCAGCGCCGCTAGCGCATCGCGGGTACGGGGAGCAGGGGGCGGGGAGGGCGGGGGAACAGACGACGAAAGGCGGTCGCCGGTGTCCCCTGAACGCTTCGTACGACGCCGGAGCGCCCTGTGGTGCGCTCTCCTGCTGCTCGCCGCCGGGGCCGGACCCGCCTCGGCGGCGGGCGCGGCTCCCGATGCGCGGCCCGTCGTGGACACCGACCGGGGACCTGTCCGGGGCACGGCGCACGGCGATCACCGCACCTTCGAGGGGATCCCGTACGCGGCGCCGCCGACCGGCCCGCTGCGCTGGCGGCTTCCGCAGCCCGCCGCGCGCTGGACGGGCGTACGCGACGCCGGGGCGCCGGGCGCGCGCTGCGTACAGCTGCCCGCGGTGGGGCCGGGCGGGCCGAGCGGCTCCGAGGACTGCCTGTACCTGAACGTCACCACGCCCCCGCCGGCTCCCGCCACGCGGAAACGCCCCGTCATGGTCTGGCTGCACGGGGGCGGCTTCGTCAACGGCGCCGGTGACCTCTACCGCCCGGACCGGCTGGCCGCACGGGGCGGCGCCGTGGTCGTCACCGTCAACTACCGGCTGGGCGTCTTCGGCCTCTTCGGGCATCCTTCGCTCGGCGGGGCCCCCGACTTCGCGATCGCCGACCAGCAGGCGGCGCTGCGCTGGGTGCGGTCCAACGCCGCCCGCTTCGGCGGCGATCCGTCCGACGTGACCCTGTTCGGCGAATCGGCGGGCGGCCTCAGCATCTGCGCGCACCTGACCTCGCCCGCCTCGGCCGGCCTGTTCCGGCGGGCGGTCCTGCAGAGCGGATCCTGCTCGACCACGATGCCGCCCCGCTCGGTGCTGCCCACGCTGGGCCGGTACGAGCCCTTCGTACCCGAGCGGCGCACCGTCGCGGACGGGGTCACGGCGGCGGCCGGCCTGGGCTGCGACCGGCCGGAGCCGGACGCGGTACTGGACTGCCTGCGCGGGAAGGACGCGGCGGCGCTCGCGACGCCGGAACTGATGATGCGGTTCTCGCTCGTCTCCTACGGCGACGGCAACCGCGTACTGCCCGAGGAGCCCCGGCGGGCGCTGGAGGGCGGCCGCTTCCACCGGGTGCCGGTGATCGAGGGGGTCAACCGGGACGAGATGCGGATCTTCCTGGCACAGAGCCTGACGGCGTTCCCGATCCCCGACGCGGCCGCCTACCGGGCCCGGGTGGAGCAGGCGTTCGGCGCCGGGGCCGTCCCGGCCGTCGAGGCGCGGTACCCGGCGGCGGCGCACCCGACCCCGGCACTCGCCTTCGCCGCCGCGCTCTCCGACGCCTCGTTCATCTGCCCGGCGCTGCGGGACGGGCGGGCGATGGCCCGGTACGCGCCGGTGTACGCGTACCGGTTCAGCGACCGGGACGCGCCGAACTTCACGGGCCTTCCCGAGGTTCCGGGCTTCCCGTACGGCGCCTCGCACGGCCTCGAACTGCCCTACCTGTTCACGATGGACGCCGCCCTGACGGGGCCGCAGCGGGCGCTGTCGGAGCGGATGACCGCCGACTGGACGGCGTTCGCCCGCACGGGAAGGCCCCCGGCGTGGCCGCGGTTCGGCACGGCCGGATCGGTGCTGTCGCTGGATCCGGGCCCGGGCGGGATCCACGCGGTGGACGGGCCTGCGGAGCACCACTGCGCGTTCTGGGACGCGCAGTGGCCGTGAGGGCCGAGCCCGCGCCTCACCAGGCCGAGCCGGCGATGGCCTCCCCCGCGCCCGTGCGGACGGTGACGGTGCCGTGGTCCTGGTACACCTGGCGCCGCCACGACACGAACACGTCCGCGACCCGGCGGCCGTCCTCCGCCAGGCCCTTGCCCACGGCCCGGGTGGAGAAGGTGACGACCGCCTCCCCTGCGTCCCGGCCCTTGCGCACCCGGGCCTCCTGGACGGCCTGCTCGGGCAGGAACTGGTCGGCCCGGGTGCGCCGCTGGGCGTAGTAGGCGTTGAAGTCCCGGGTCATGTCGAACCACCCGGCCCCGCCGCAGGGCCCGGCGCCGTTGGTGATGTCCCCGTCGGTGGGCGGCCCGGGATCCCCGCCGGTCTCCTGATCGGTGGGCGGCCCGGCGTACCCGCTCCCGGTCTCCTGATCGGTGGGCGGCCCCGCGTACCCGCCTGTCTCCTCGTCGGTGGGCGGGCCGGCATGGCTGCTTCCGGTCTCCTCGTCGGTGGGCGGGCCGGCGTAGCCGCCCGTCTCCTCCTCCGTGGGCGGATCGGGAAGCCCCGTACCGGCGCCACCCGTCGCGCGGTCGAGCCCGCAGGTCTCCTTCGCGGGCGCGCCCGGCACGGGCGGCGGTGCGGCGGCTTCCGCGCCGGCGTGCCGCGTACCGCAGGCCGCCAGCACGGCGCACAGGAGCCCCGCCCCCAGCGCTCTCCCGGCCACCGCGGCCACGCCCGTCCTCGTCGTGATCATGTTCATCCCCCTCTTGCCGTGGAAGAGGGGATCGCGGGGCCCGCGGTTCCACGCGGGGGTTACGGTGCCGCCATGACCAGTCCGGCGCGGCGCCCCCTGCCCCTCCCCCTCCCCTTCCTCTTCCTCGACATCGACGGACCGCTCCTCCCCTTCGGGGCCACCTCCGCGGAGCTCCCGGACGGCTACCCGACGTACGGGAGCCACCCCGACGCGAACCCGCTCCTCGCGCGGCTCGATCCCGCCCTCGGACCCCGGCTCCTGGCGCTGCCGTGCGAACCGGTCTGGGCCACGACCTGGATGACCGACGCGAACACCTGGGTCGCACCGCGCATCGGGCTGCCGGAGCTGCCGGTGGTGTCCTGGCCCGACCCGGCCGAGGAGGACGCCCTGACGGGGATCCACTGGAAGACCCGTGCCCTCGTCGCGTACGCCGCCGGGCGCGCGTTCGCCTGGGTGGACGACGAGATCGGTCCCGCCGACCGCGCCTGGGTCCGCGCACACCACCCTGGCCGTGCCCGGCTCCACCGCGTGGACCCCCGCTTCGGCCTCACCGCGGCGGACTTCACCGCGCTCGCCGCCTGGCTGCGCGGCCGCCCACTCCCGCAGGAGGCCGGCTCATGACGCCCGTACCCCTCCCCCTCCCCGCCCTGCCCGCGAAGGCCACCTGGCACGACACGGGTACGAGCGTGTTCTGCTGGGCGGCCCGGGTCGACGGACGCTGGTGGGTCCTGCGGCTCAACCACTTTCCCGAACACCCCCTCTACACCCTGTTCGTCGACGCCCAGGCCGTCGGCGACATCGATGACGTCCCGGACACCTGGCGCCTGTCGGACCGCGCCGCACATCCCGTACTGACCGCCTCGGAACGTGCCGGGGTGCTCGGTCTCATGGCCGGCCTCGGTCCGTACGGAGCCGAGGCCGGCACCCCGTGCGACGGCGACTGGTGCACCTGCGACATGCTCACCGACGAGTACGCCGCCAGACCGAGGCCGACCGGGAACACGGAGGTCGCGCCCGGGTGAGCCGGTCAGACGGTCCGGGCCCGGGCCCGTCCCGAAGCCCGGGCCCCTCACCAGGCCCAGGACGCCGCCACCAGGGAGCGTTCCGCTCCGGCGAGGTGGGTCGAGGCGGCCAGCCAGGCCCGGGCGTAGGCGTCGGGTGAAGGGTCGGTCAGGCGGCCGAAGACATCACGGGGACGGCGGTCCGCCTCGGCGGCGAGGGCCGTGGCGAGTTCCGCCGCCGTGCTGAAACCCGCCCGGCGCAGCGGGCCGTACGCGGTACGGGGATCGGCGGTACGAGCCGCCTCGGCGACGGCGCGGCGGCCGCCCGCGACCCCGCTTTCGAGCAGTCGGCGCACCCGCCACAGCGGTGAGTCGGCCAGGACGTCCGGGCCTTCGGCCGCGGACGGCGCGGCAGCCGTACCGGGTGGGAAGTGACCGCCCTGGAGCACGTCGTAGCCGAGGTCGGCGCGGCCCAGCCATTCCTCGGGCAGGCGCAGGGTGTACTCCGCTCCGGGTACCGGGCCGACCGCCAGCGGGCGCAGCGTCGCGGCGCGGTCCAGGTCCGGGCGGCCCAGGACGCGGAGCAGCAGCCCCGGGTGGGCGGCGATACGGCGCAGGTTGGCCGTGTGCGGCAGCTCGGGGTGGGGGTGGGCGGCGCGCAGCCGCAGCAGCGGCGCGTCCGCCCGTACCTCGCGGACCAGGAGGTCCTCCCCGGCCGCGCCGACGACCATGACCTCACAGCCGAGCAGGGCCGGTTCGGCTCCCTCCGGATCGGCGTCCCGGTCCGCCAGCCGGGCGGCCACGGCCTCGGCCGCCGGGCGGGCGAAGAGTGCGGCGGCCGGCTCCTCGGTCCACGGGATTCCGCGCAGCGGGGTCGCCTGCACCCCGCGTCCGGAGCCGAGACGGCCGTCGGCGGAGACCGTGGCCCCGGAGATGCGCAGTCCCCCGCGCGCGAGGCCCGCGTGGTCGAGGGCGGCTCCGCCGAGCGCCACGGAGGCGGATCCGGCGCCGCGGGCGCGGGCCAGGCCGCCGGGACGGACGTCGGAGACGGAGTGGCCGGCGCCGTCCGCGGCGAGCAGATGGGTGACCACTCCGCCGTACCCGGTGGCGGAGAGGACCGGCTCCCGGCACAGGCCGTACACGTGCAGGCTGCCGCCGGGCCGGTAGGCGCGGCGGCCGATGCCGGTCAGCGCAGGTCCGGCCGTACCGGCGGCCAGCAGTCCGGCGGTGTGGAGGAGCTCCCGGAAGGCTCCGGTGAGGTCGGAGAGCCGGTGGCCGCCGCTGCGCTCCCGGGCGGCGCGCAGACCGCGTACGACGCGCAGGGTGACGGCCTCGGCGCGGGGCAGCCCGGCGAGCCGGGCGCTGTGGGCGGCCCGCAGCAACTCGGCCTGGACCACCGCGCCTCCGGCCGTGACCCCGGCGGCCAGCGCCTCGGCGGCGGCCCGCCAGAGCGCGGCGGCGGCGAGGAGCTGGGCAGCGGTGAGCACCTCGGGCACGGGTCCGGCCCCGGCGTCGGCGGGCTCTGGCACGGGCACGGGCACTGCCCCCGAGGAATCCCCGCCCCCGGCTTCCGGGCGCTGCCCGGCGTCGGGGGCCGGATCGGCGTCGGGGGCCGGATCGGCGTCGGGGTGCGGCAGGGCGGAGTCGGCCGGGTCGGCCAGCGGGGCCGCGCCCAGGGCCGCCGCCCGGTGCAGGCAGCGCGGGGCCAACAGGCAGGTACAGGTGGCCTGTTCGGATGAAGTCACGGCACCGCCCGGCCCCGGCCGCAGCGTGACGAGCGCGTCCTCGCCGAAGCGGACGGTCACGCCCCCGTCCTCCCCCGGGCGGGCGCCCGCCGCGCAGCCCTCGATGGACGCGTCCAGCTTCTTGCGCAGCCGGGCGGTGAGGTGCCCGACGGCCTCGGCGAGGACCTCGGGGGCCACCGGCGGCAGGTTCGACTGGGTACTCGGCTCACTGCTCATCGGGATTCTCCACGGAGGCGGTCGCCCACCCAGCGGGCGAGGGCGAGCGGACTGAGGGCGGCCACCGGCATGCCGGCCGCCACGAGCTGCCGGGCGACCGGGACCGAGTACCGGGGCGCGCCCGTGTCGTCGAGCGCGGCGCAGCCCAGCAGATGGGCACCGGACGCGGCCAGCGCGCGGACCTCTCCGAGGAGTCCGCCGATCGGCGCACCCTCCTCGAAGTCGCTGACCACGACGACGAGCGTGCGGCTCGGCACGGTCATCAGCGAGCGCGCGTGCGCGAGACCCGCCGCGATGTGCGTACCGCCGCCCACACGGACCTCCAGCAGCAGCGACAGCGGGTCCTCGACCCGGTCGGTGAGGTCCACGACCTGGGTGGAGAAGGCCAGGAAGTGGGTGGACAGCGTCGGCACGCCGCCGAGGACGGCGGCGGTCAGGGCCGACCAGATGACCGAGGCCTCCATCGATCCGGAGACGTCGACGACGAGGATCAGCCGCCAGTCCGCCTCACGGCTGACCCGGGTGCTGAACACGGGCCGTTCCGGGACGACGACCACGCGGCCGTCCCCGAGGCGGCGGGTGTGCGCGAGGTTCGCGCGCAGGGTCCGGGCCAGGTCGAGCCTGCCTCCGGGACGGCGTGTGGGGCGCGGGGTGGCGAGGCCGGAGAGCGCCGGGCGCAGCCGGGTGGCGAGCTCCTTGGCGAGCTCGTCGACCAGCCGCTTGACCAGGGGCCTCAGCCGGGCGAGTCGGGCCTCCGGCATACCGCCGGCCAGCGACAGCACGGAGCCGAGGAGTTCCACGGAGGGGCGGACCGCCGCCGGGTCGAGGTGGCTCAGCACGTCGGTGCGGCCGGCGCCCGCCGCGTCGGCGAGCACCTCCTCGCGTACGTCGGCGCCGAAGAGCGATTCGAGCTCCTGGGACCATTCGCGGGCCGTGGGGAACGAGGCTTCCCGACCGCCGCCGGTGCCGCCGCGGCCGCCCTCAAGGTCGGCGGAGCCTTCGCCGCGGCCGTGGCCGTACAGCTCGTCGAGCGCGTGGGCGTAGCGCCGCGCGCCGGCGGCGAGCCGGTCGCTGTGCCGGCCGAGCAGCAGGCGCCAGCGGTCGGCGGGGGCCAGCCGGTCCTCGTCCCGCCGCTGGGGCGCGGGGAGGGGCGGTACGGGTGCCGCCGGCTCGGCGCCGGGGTCGGCGCCGGGGTGCGGTTCGGGAGCCGAAGGGGGTGTCCCGCCGGCCGGAAGCACCTCAAGGGCCTTGAGTGCGGCGGCGCCCGCGGCGTCCGCGGCGGCCCACAGGGCGAGCAGCGCGGGCGGCGCGTCGAGGGACAGGTCGAGGCGGTCGCCGAGCCGCTCGGTGACGGTGTCCAGCAACCGGTCGCGGGCGGCCGGGGACAGCACGTCGAAGCCGCCGCGCAGGGCCGGGAGCCGGTCCAGGAAATCCTTGTCGGCGAGGCCGTCGATCCGGTCCAGGACCGGGGTGAGCGCGGCGGCGGAGGACTGGAGCAGCGGTCCGGCGGCGGCCAGGACCCCGCCGAGACGGCGGGCGAGGGAGCGCCGGGCGTCCGGTGTCGTGGCGCCGTCGATCCACCCGGCGGCCCGGTCGCCCATGCCGGCGGCCGGGTCGAGATCGAGGACGACGCGTACGGCCGATGCGGCGCCCTGCATCAACGGGGAGGCCGCGACGGTCAGTTCCGTCAGGGCGGCGTCCATCCTCAGGCCCAGGTGCAGGGCGGCGGCCCGGTCGGCGAGGGCCACGAGGGCGCGCGCGTCGGCCGGGTCGTCGCTGCCGGCCAGGCCGGGCAGGGACCGTACGGCGGCCTCGATCAGCCGGCCGGTGAGGGCGGTCGCGGCGGCGCGGGACCCGTCCGGCGTACCCGGGAAGTGCCCGCGCGCGAGGCCCTCCAGCAGGTCGAGCGATGCGAGGAGTTCGGGCAGGGCGGCGGTCTGCGGAAGGACCTCGGCGGCCTCCTCCAGCCGTACGCCGACCAGCTCGGGCAGATCGCACCGCGCGGCCGCGGCCAGGCCGGCGAGGATCTGGGCCGGGGTCGGACCGCCTTCGGCGGCGGCCCGACGGGCGGCCTCCCGCAGGGTCCCGGCGGCGGCCTGCGCGGCGGTGACCCCGCGGACCGCGGCCAGGTCGAGGCGGGCCGGGACGGAAGGGGTCCAGTTCAGCCGCCACTTGGTGCCGAGGGCGGTTCCGTCGCCGGTGGCGGCCACGTCGAGGGGCTCCCCGTACGCGGCCCCGCAGACGGCCAGCCGCTGGAGGAGGACCTCGCGGCGGCGGTCGAGCGCGGAGCGGAGCGGGTCGAGGCGGACCTCCCGGGAGGCGGGGTCCTCGGGGCCGGGCAGCCGCAGCTCCGCGAGCTCGGCCTCGACGGAGGGACCGAGCCCGGAGCGCGGGGCGTGCGGGGTGATCCGGCCGCGGCCGGCGCCGACGAGCACGGCCTCCAGTGCCCGGGCCAGCGCCCGGCCCCGGCCGAGGGGTTCGCCCTGTCCGAGCACGGTGGTGACGGCTTCGAGGAGCTCGCCCCGGCCGGGTGCGGGCAGCCCGCGCAGGACGGCCAGGTCGCAGGCCAGCCGCAGCGTCTCGGCGGCCTCGCCGGTCCCCGCGGTATGGCCGGCGCGGCGCAGCTCGCGGCAGATGCCGGTGAGCGCGACGGACGCGGCGTCGCGCACGCGTCCGGCGTCCCCGCCGGCCCGGAACACGGCCTGCTGCCACAGCGGATCCCGGATCCCGGCGGGGTACCCGGAGCGGGAATCCAGCAGATCGAACGAGTAGGGCACGAGGGAGGTCACCGCCCCGCTCGCTTCGGCCGCGGGGGCGGGGCCCGGCACGGCCGGGGCAGCGTCGGCGGGCTCGCCGAGGAGGGCCGGGGCGTGGAAGGCGCCGATGAGGGCGGCGACCCTGCGGCCGTCCGACCCCGCGGCCTTGAGGACCTCCCGCATGTGGGCCTCGCGGGCCAGGTCGGTCGCGGGGACCGGTCCGTCCTGGCGCAGGGCCCAGCCCACTCCCAGGGCCGCCCGCCGGACGGCCTCCGGCGTGCAGCCGGGGGCCAGGACCTCCACGGCCCGGTCCCACAGGTCGTCACCGTCGCGTCCGGTGCCGGAGGCGGTCAGGGCGTCCGCGTACGCGCTTCCGTTCATCGGGGCCGTGTCCCCGGACCGGGCGGCGGCCCAGCCGGCATCGTTCAGCGGGAGGTCGCAGCAAAGGACGTCCACCCCACGCTCCCGCGCCCAGCGGATCGCGGCCAGCTCCGGGGAGAAGTCCGCGAACGGGTAGAACGCGAGGGCGCCTTCCCGGCCCGTGCCCGCCAGGGCGACCGGCGCGAGGGTCTCGGGGTCCGCCAAGTGCCCCAGCCACGGCTGGAAGTCGGTCGGCAGCTCGATGCACACGACCTGCGCCTGCGCGGCGTCCAGCAGTGCGGGCACCACCGCCGCCAGCGCGGGGCTGTGGTGCCGTACGCCCAGCAGGTACGGCGTCCTCGACGCGGCGAGCCCGTCCAGGGCCGTCCGCGGATCGGTCCCCGCCGCCACGGCCGCCGGCGGGCCGGCGGGAGCGGTGGGATCGGCGGAAGCAGCGGAAGCGGTGGGATCGGCGGAAGCAGCGGAAGCGGTGGGATCGGCGGGAGCGGTACGGCCGTGGGCAGCCGTCATCGCAGGTTCCCGCGGAGGTCCCACAGGCGGCGCCACATCGCCGAGCCGTCCTCGGCGCGGCGGCGGACCGGGCCGTCCCAGTACCCCAGCAGGCGGCCGTGGTCGGCCGGGTCGTCCTTGCGGACCACGCCCAGCAGGTGCCCCGGCAGCAGGTCCAGTACGTCACCGCCCGGCAGGTACGCCGCGGCCACGCCCAGCGAGGCCGCCACCTGGACCGCCTCGGCCGTGGACATGACCGTACCGGGCCGCTCCACGTCCCAGCCCTCCGCCGAGCGCCCCGACCGCAGGTCCCGGAAGACCGTGACCAGCGCGTCGAGCACCGCGTCGTCCACTCCGAACGCCGCGCCCGCCCGCTGCACCGCCGCCACCGCCTGGCGGCGGATCAGCGTGGCCTCCGCGTCCGCGTCCGCGATCGGCGCGACCGTCTCGAAGTTGAAGCGCCGCTTGAGGGCGGCGGACATCTCGGAGACCCCGCGGTCCCGCAGGTTGGCGGTGGCGATGACCGTGAACCCGGGAGCCCCGGCGACCACCGCGTCCTCGGTGGCGGTCAGTTCGGGCACGCTCACCCGCCGGTCGGACAGGATCGACACCAGCGCGTCCTGCACCTCGGGCAGGCAGCGGGTGATCTCCTCCACCCGGACCACCCGCCCGGTCCGCATGGCGGAGAGGACCGGGGAGTCGACGAGCGCCTGCGAGGTCGGGCCCTGGGCGAGCAGCAGGGCGTAGTTCCAGCCGTACCGGAAGGCGTCCTCCGTGGTGCCGGCCGTGCCCTGCACGGTGAGCGCGCTGGTGCCGCAGACGGCGGCGGCCAGCAGCTCGGACAGCATCGACTTCGCGGTGCCGGGTTCGCCGGTGAGGAGCAGGCCGCGCTCGCCGGCGAGGGTGACGACGCAGCGCTCGACCAGCGCCCGTTCGCCGACGAACTTGGGGGCGATCACGAGCTTGGCCGGGAGCCCGGCGCGGCGGCGGCCCGCGATGGCCAGTTCCGCGCCCTCGCTGCCGCACACGAAGGTGACGACGGCGCGCGGGGTGAGCGCCCAGCCGGGCGGGCGGGGGCCGGTGTCCTGGGCGGCGAGGAAGGCGAGTTCGTCGGCGTACCGCTCCTCGGCGGGCAGCGACTGCCGGGCCGGGGAGCTCTGGACGGGTGTGTCGGTCACGGTCATGGCGTGGTGATTCCTTCGCGAGGTGTGCGGGTACGGAGGTAGGGGGTACCGGACTGCGCGGCGCCCCCCGGAAGCGGGGGGCGCCGCGGCCGGCTCGGGTGTCAGCGGCGGCGTGCCCGCGTCCGCTTGACCTTCAGGGCCTCGAAGCGCGGTACGTCGCCCTCGCGGACCCGCTGCCAGGCCCGCCGGTAGAGGTCCGCGGCCGGCTCGTCCGGCACCAGCACCCCCAGCACCGGCCGCCCGCCCGGGGCCAGCCCGTACATGGGCAGCTTCCACAGCTCCACCGGCAGCACCGGCGAGGACATCTCCGCCCAGCCGCCCGGCAGGAACAGCGAGCGCCCGGCCCGGGTGCGCGAGGCGGTCACCACCAGCTCGGTGGCGGCCAGTTCGGCGCGGGCGGCCTTGAGCCGGGCCGGCTTCCAGCCCGTCCAGCGGGCCACGTTGCGGTCGGTCGGGTCGGGCATGGCGAGCAGCGCCAGGTACACGGCGGCCGCGTCCGCGCCGAGCCCGTGCGCCTCGGACACCTCCGCCACCAGCTCGGGCACCGAGCGGCTCGGGTCCTGCGGCCACCACGTGCCGTCCTTGTCGACGGCGCCCGCGGCCGGCTCGCCCGGGTCCGCCAGCAGCGCGGCGAGCCGCGGGTCGTGGACGGCCCGCAGCGCCGTCTCCTCCGGCGAGGGCAGCTGGTCCTCACCGCGCAGCGCGGGCAGGTACGGGTCGGAGCCGGTCGAGTCGAGCAGGGCGGTCCGCAGCGCGGGCTTGGGCCGGTCGTCGTGGGTGGCCATGACCACCGCGCCGTACCTCTCGTACCCCTCGCCCGTCTCGGTCGGCGTGCCCGCCGCCTTCCGGAAGTCGGGCAGGTTGGCGTAGTGCCCGATGCTGAGCATCAGTTCGGGCGCGGCCAGCCGCTGCCGTACGGCGGTCAGGGCGGGCGGCAGCGCGGCGCGCAGCGGGTCCCCGGCGGGCAGCCGGTGGGCCATCCAGGCCGTCAGGGTCAGGGCGCCGGCCAGGACGGTCGAGGTGAACGGCTCGGTGGCCGGCTCACTGGTCTCGACGTGGTCCCCCTTGACCTCCCAGGCGACGTCGACGCTGAGCGTGCGCGACTGCGCCGGGTCGAGGACCGCGGCCAGCGCCCGGTGCGTGGACCAGCCGGTCCTCGCGGCGCGGGTGGCCTCGGCCAGCAGCCACTCGGGCACGGGCGTACGGCGGCCCACGCGGTCGTTCCACACCTGCGCGGCGGCCGCCACGTCGGGGCCCTCGGTCCACAGCCGCGCCGGGTCGGCGGGCAGCAGCGCGGCGACGACCTCGCGCCGCACCTCGATCTGGAGGCTCTTGAGCTCGGACCGGGCGTGCTTCGCGTCGGCCGCCTTGACGCCCAGGGCGGTGCGCAGTTCGGCCGGCAGGAAATGGTGCTCGTAGCTGTCGATGTTGGGCAGGCCGGCCAGCAGCAGCCGGGCGACGGTACCGGACACGCCCGTGAGCCGGGCGAACTCCTCGGCCGCTTCGGGGAAGAACGGCACCGGACCGCGCCCGGCGGCCTCGGTCAGGAAGGCCGCCAGCCAGCCGGGGCCGCGCTCCCGGTCGCCGAGCGGGGCCCCGCCGCGCAGGGTGTAGGGGCCGGGCACGGCGAAACGGCCGGCCGGGTCGTACAGCAGCGCCCCGAACTCGTGCCCGTCGGGTACGGACACGTTGTGCTCGGTGAGACCGAGGACGGCTCCGCCGCCCAGCGGGAGCAGGCCGCGGTGCGAGGTGCTGCGCTCGATGCCGTCGGGGGTGCGCAGGTGGCGCTGGTCGAGGTGGACCAGGACCCGGCGCCAGCGGTCCGCGGAGCCCTCGGCCGAGTCCAGCCCGAGCGCGTCCACCCGCTCGAGCAGGGTGCACAGGGCGCTCCGCTGCTCCTCGGTGGTGCCGACGGCGACGGCCCGGTAGGCGATCGCCGCGGGCTGGTCCAGCAGCTGGGTGAACGGGAGGGCGGAGTAGGGCAGTCCGGGGACGTCGAAGTGGAGCCGGCCGGGTACGGCGGCGGCTTCGGTGTCGGCGGCCGACCGGGCCAGCCCGTCCAGGTAGCGGTGGGCGACGTCGCTCTGGGCGCCCCAGCGGTAGTACCCGGTGCCGACGAGCCCGTGCAGGGCCTCGGCGATCAGTTCGTCGGTGGGGCCTTCCGGCTCCCGGTCGCCGGCGCTCGCGTCGGGGTCGAGCCGGGCGGCGACCCCGTCCAGCGCCTCCTGCTGGGTGAGGGCGAAGCGCAGCACCTCGACGATGCCGCCGATCAGCTGCGGGGCGGTGACCTGCGGCAGCGCCGCACGGACCAGGTCGGGCAGGTCGGAGGCCGCCTCGGCGGCGGCGGCCGCCTTGAGCAGGACGCCGATCGAGGAGCCGTCGGCGGCGCGCAGGGCGGCCGAGGCCTGCGGGTCGCGCGGGCGCAGCGCGTACCAGAAGGGGAGCGGCGGGAGTTCGACGCTGCCGGTGGCGAAGGCGGCGGTGCGGTAGTCGCTGCGCGACTGGGCGGTGACCACGCCTTCCGGGTCGCTGATGCTCAGCTCGCGCCAGCGGTGGGTGAGTGCGCGCGGCCGCTCGTCGCCGGGGAAGGTGAGCGCGGCGACGGGCATTTCCGAGCCCTCGGGCACGACGACCCTGCGGCCGCCGGTGTCGGAGGCCTCCCAGCCCTGCCCGGGGACGCGTACGATCCGCCAGCCGAGCAGGCCGTCCGCGGGCGCGCCGAGGGCCGATCCCTCGACGGCGGGCGCGGGCCGCAGCCAGCAGGACTGGGCGGGCACCGTGGTGCCGGTGCCGGGGTGCGCGGTCAGGACGTCGGCGAGGAAGCCGGGCACCGAGAACCGGCCGAGGGCTCCGCCCGCCGGGTCGTACTCGCGCCAGCCGCCCTCGTGTTCCTGGTCGCGGTTCTGCCACACCCAGTACGAGGTCCCGTCGGACAGCAGCCGCCGTTCGCCGGGCAGTTTGGTGTCCCCCGCGTGCAGGACCCCGCCGCCGGTGGCGCGGCCGCCGCCCGGCAGGGGGAGGCTGATGTCCTCGGAGCGCAGGTTCCAGTAGCCGCCGGTCATGTCCACGGTGAAGACGTTGCCGGGGTCGGTGTGCCAGTAGCCCTTGATCTCCCCGGTGCCGTAGTGGCCCCAGAAGACGAGCAGTTCGCCGTCGACGTAGTGGAACCCGTACCGGCGCGCGTTGCTGCTCGCCGCCCGCAGGTCGTGGGTGAGCACGGTGGTTTCGGCGTCGATGACGCGAACCTGCTGGGAGCTCGCGACGATCAGGTGGGGCCAGGCCTCGACGACGGTCAGATCGTTCCCGTTGTGGCCGGCGGGCGTCATCTCGGCGACGGCGCTCTCCCAGGCGGGCCAGGAGAGTTCCTCGAAGAGTCCGGTGCGCAGGGTGCGGGCGAGGGTTTCGCCGAGGTCCGCGGCGGCCGCGGCGGCCACTTCCTCACGTGCGAGTTCGAGAGCTTCCGCGGGCAGCCAGGTCAGCCGGCGGATGGCGTCGGGCAGGCCGGGCAGGCCCGCGGCCGTGGAGGCGGCGGCCACCTCGTGCATCCACTCGGTGAGCATCGGGCGGCCGCCGGGCGAGGCGGCGAGCAGGCGCATGACCTCCACCGCGTGGGCGTCGCCGCCCTGGCCGTACGCGGCGCGCCGGAAGGAGGGCCGGAAGCGCCGGTCGGCGGCGATGGCGAGGAGGTCCCGCCGCTGGTCGGAGCGCGCCCAGTCGGCCAGGTTCAGCTGGTCGTGGCGCCGGCGGGAGTCGGAGTCGGGCTCGGGGTCGGTGACCGGGACGCCCAGGGAGAGCAGCAGGTCCAGCAGATCGGCGTCCTCGACGCCCACCTTCAGGCCCGTTTCGCGGCCGGGCCCGGCCGGTTCGGCCCGCTCCGCGAGCTCGGCCCGCAGCCGTCCGGCGGCGCGGGTGACCAGGTCGAGCAGTGCGGGCAGCGTGGGGCGCGAGCCCCAGCCGGCGTGCCGGGCGGCGTGGAAGCGCTCCAGCCAGCCGGCGGCGCCGTCGGAGCAGCGCTCCTCGGCGGGCAGGTCGGCGCTGATCAGACCGGCGGTGGCGCCGGATTCCTCCAGCAGGCCGAGCCACAGCTCGGGCAGCTCGCCGTCCCCGCCGCCGGGCGGCATCAGGCCGAGCAGGGTGCCCCGTACGGACGGCACCCGGCGGGCCAGCGCGACGAGCGCGGTGCGGTGGGCCTTCCACCAGCCGTACGCGGCGCGCAGGGTGGCGGGCAGCGGGAGCAGCTCGGCGAGGTACTCCTGCTCGGCCTCGGTGCCGGTCAGTCCGGCGGCGCGGGCGAGGCGGCGCAGTTCGGTCGCGGCCTGCGCGGAGGGCGGCAGTCCGCCCGCCGTGCGGCGCACGCACAGGCGGCGGAAGCGCTCGTGGGCCTCGGCGGGGCTGACGCGGGCGGACAGTTCCTTGGCGTAGCCGGTGAGCACCTTCACCGGGAGGGCGCCGACCAGGGCGAATTCGAGGAACACCCCGTCGAGGCGGTCCTCGTCGACGGCCAGGCCGTGCTGTGCCTCGCTGGTGCGGGCGCGGCCGAACAGCTGGGCGGCGTACGTGGTGTTCTCGACGGCGAGGAAGACGCGGGCGGCCTGCTCGTAGAAGACGGGCAGGAAGTGCGGGACGGCGGCGCCGAGCCGGCCGGCCAGTTCGTGGCAGGCGTCGAGGGCGGCCTTGGGCTTGGTCTTGGCCGTACGGGCGAGCCGGTCGAGCTCGGGGACCACGGCGAGGGCGTGGTGCCCGTCCTGCGGGTGGTGGACGAGGACCCATTCGGGGAAGCCGAGGGCCTGGCGCTGGCCGAGGCCGACCACGGGCGGCGCGCCCTCGGCCTCGTCGGGCACGAGCCCGAGGAAGCCGGCGGCGAGGTCCTCCGCCGGACCCAGTTCCGCGGCGGCGAGCCGGACGACGACGCGGCCGTCGGGCAGGGCGGGGTGGCGGTAGGTGCGTGCGGTCAGGTCGACCGCCGAGGGGCCCGCGCCCTCGGTGCCGTTCGGCAGCACGGCGCCGGCCTTGAGCAGCAGTTCGGCGGTCTCCGCCGTGTTCGCCGTGCCCGTCGTGTCGGTGGTGGTGCTCATCGCGCGTCCCCGCCCTCTTCGATCTTGCGCCCGGCGTACAGTGCCGCGGCCATTCGCATTCCCTCGGACCAGGCGACCGGTCCGACCTCGGTCAGCCGTACCGCCCGGCCGTTCTCGTCGTGCCAGCTCAGGGCGCCGGTGCTCGTCTCGTCCTCGTAGTACGGCTCGCCGATCCAGACGGCCGCCTCCGTACCCCGGCCGGTGTCGCGGACCTTGCAGGTCGCGTAGCCGCCGGAGACCCGGTATCCGAGGCCGGTCGCCCGCGCGGCCAGGCCGAACCGGCTCGCGAAGACCCCGCCCGCGTAGTCCCGCACCTCGGTGGCGGTGGCCGCCAGGCCGTCGGGCTTCTCCCAGGTCGGCCGGTGGATCTGCTCGACGCGCTGCACGATGCCGAGTTCGGCCGCGAAGTCCCGTACGTCTTCGAGGTCGGGCAGGAGCACCGGGTGCGGCATGGTCACCGTGAGCGGGGAGAGCCGTACGGTCTCGCCGTCGAGGTTGACGACCTTCAGCTCACCGTCGGCGGTGGCGTCCCGCAGGAAGCCCGCCTCGTCCGGGTCCTCGCCGACGACGGCGATGTCGCGCAGCGCGCTCTGCCAGGCCTCGTCCGGCCAGACCCGGGCGAGCAGCGCCGTCGGCACGGGCAGCGAGGACACCATCCAGGTGTCCACCTGGGCGACGCAGGCCGCCTCGTGCCGATCCAGCCATTCGGCGAGCCGGCGCAGCCGGTCCACCTCGGGGTGGTCGCGCAGGGCCTTGGGCAGCGTCTTCAACTGCCGTCCCGCCGCGCGCCCGGTGGCGGACCGCGCCGCCACCTTCCCTTCCACCAGGGCGATCTCGTACCCCTCGCCCGCCGCCAGCCATGCCATCAGTACGTGCCCCTCCGCCTGTCCGAAAACCGGATGCGCGCAGCGTCGAGCAGGGGGACGAATCCCCCCTGAGCTGCGGTATGTCGGGAGACTAGCGAGGGCCACTGACAACGCCACACCGAGGGGCCCCGCGGGGCGGCCGCCCCGGCGGCCCCGGGAGCGCACGGCCCGCCGGCCGCGGGGGCGCGACGGGTGGGTCGTCCGGTTGAATGTCCGGTTCTGGGTAGTCTTTCCGGGACAGTGTGCGGGGCGGAGCCGGCTCGGGGTGGGTTCATGGGACGTCAGATACGTGTACGGGGTGCGGCCCTGACGGCGGCGGTGCTGCTGGCCGTGGCCGGGTGCTCGGGCACCGGTACCGCACCGGGCAAGGACGGGAAGCCCTCGGCGGGCGGTTCGTCGCCTGCCGCTCCGGGCGGCTCGGACGCCAAACCGGCCGCGGGGGACGTGCTGCCCGGCATGGTCGGCGTCGAGGCGGCCCGGACCCGGCTGGCCGCGCTGAAGGTCGCGCAGCCCGGGACCATGGCCGGCTACAGCCGGGCCAAGTTCACGCACTGGGCCGAGCAGGGCAACAAGTGCGACACCCGCGAGGTGGTCCTCAAGCGGGACGGCACGGACGTGAAGCAGGACTCCGAGTGCAAGGCGGTCTCCGGCACCTGGAAGAGCCTGTACGACGGGGTCGTGGTCACCGAGGCCTCGAAGATGGACATCGACCACATCGTGCCGCTCGCCGAGGGCTGGCGCTCGGGCGCGGCCGGCTGGGACGCCGCGCGGCGCAAGGCCTTCGCGAACGATCTGACCCACCCTCAGCTGCTGTCGGTGACGGCGGCCACGAACCGCTCGAAGGGCGACCAGAGCCCCGACCTGTGGCAGCCGCCGGACAAGTCGAGCTGGTGCCAGTACGGGCGGGCCTGGACCACCGTGAAATCGACGTACGGCCTGACCGTGACGGAAGCGGAGAAGAAGATGCTCGGGACGATGCTGGACAGCTGCGCGGCATGACGGGACGACAGCACATGACCGGACGACGGCAGTGGTGCGACGAGGTCCTCGCCGGGCCGGGCGGGGCGATGACGGACGAGGTCGGGGTCATCACCGGCCCGCTGACCCTGCGTACGACGACGCTCCCGGAGGGCGGCCTGGTCCGGATCGAGGTCCAGTACAAGGACGCGGAGGAGTGGTACACCCTGACGGGCAGCCCGGTCCCCCACCGCGGCGACCCGGCGGCCGTGCACGCGGCCGCCCTCGCCGCGGTCCGCACCGGCCACGGCGCCGGAGCCCCGGGGCCGGCCACGCCCTGATCGGCTGCGGCGGCCCCGGCCGGACTCCTGCCCCGACCCGCCGCAGCGGGCCCGGGCGGTGATCAGCATCATGATCCCCATGACACCTGTATCCGCACCGACACCGATCACCGGCATGGACCTCACCGGTTTCACCGAGCGTGAGCAGGGGGTCTGGACCGACGAGCGGGGGCTGATCCTCTCGGTCCACTTCTTCCCCCTGGTTCCGGACCTTCCGGCGCCACTGGACGAGACCGACCGGCTGCGCCACGGCCTCGCCCGGTCCGCGGCCCGGGCGGGCGGGGGGCTTATCGAGGCCGTGACCGGCGAGGTGGATGCCGTCCCGGCCGTACGGCAACTGGTCAAGATCCGGCGGCCGAACACCGAGCACGGGCTGGCTTTCCTCGCCTCCTGGACCCTCCCGAAGGCGGGCTGCAGCACGGTGATCAAGGTGCAGGCGGCCGAACAGGGCGCGAGCGGGATGCGGGAGGCCGTCGTCGGCGCCCGGGTCGGCCACGAGAACTACTTCCGCCCGCATCCGTACGGGCCGGACGTGACCGGCGGCCTGCCGTACCACGTCGCCGACCTGGAGGAATGGGACGCGTCGTTCCCCGGGCACCCGCTGACCCTGGTCCGCGGCGCACTGCGGCGGATCGCCCCGACGGTGGTCCTCGAAGAGAGCTTCAAGGCCCTCCCGCCGTTCGGCCCGCCGGCCGCCCCCCGGCGCCGCTGGTTCCGCAGGCCCTGACGGGCTCGGCGCGCTCCGGGCCGGCGTCGCCGGGCCGCGAGCCGCACCTGCGGCTCGCGGTCCGGCGGCCGCGATGTCCGGCCGCGTATACTGGGATCCGCCGCCAGCATCACTCGATCGACCGTTGCTCACCCAGTCGATGGGAGGCTCCCGATGATCGGCGTGCTCGTGACTTTCACGCAGACCGACAAGTTCGATCGTTCAGCCATCGCAAAGATCGCCGACGAAGTCCGCGGACCGTTCGAAGGCATGCCCGGCCTTCGCCTCAAGAGCTTCATGCTCGCCGAAGACGGCGTACACGCGAGGAACTTCTACGTGTGGGACGACGAGGAGAAGGCCCGCGCCTTCTTCACGCGGGAGATCGTCGACAAGGTGACGGGGCTGTACGGCGTCCCGCCCGAAGTCGAGTACCTCGACATCGTGGGGCTCGTCGACAACTCCGGCGCCTGATTCCCCAGGGGGCTGTCGCCCCCCGGCCCGCGAGCCCCCGGGTCAGGCCTCGTATTCCGTGAGGTCGATGCTGTGGACCTGGAGGAGGTGGCCGTGCTCCGGGTCCGTCGCGTCGAGTTCCGCCACCATGCCCAGCTTGCGGATCACGTTCTCGGACTCCTCGTGGCCCGACCGGCTGACCGCGATCACCCGGTCGAGGCCCCGGTCCTGGAGGGCGAACTCCAAGGTGGCCTGCGCGGCCTCGGAGGCGTAGCCCTGGCCCCAGTACGGCCGGCCGAGCCGCCAGCTGACCGCCACGAAGTCGCGCACCTCCGCCGGGGACTGCGCCACGCTCAGGCCGACCGCGCCGATCAGCTCGCCCGAGGCCAGGAGCTCGACGGCGAACAGGCCGAAGCCCTCCTCGTCCCACTCCTCCTCCCAGCGCTCGATCTCCTCGGCGGTCTCGTCCAGGTCGAGCGTGGAGCCGTCGCCGATCCAGCGCATCACATCGGGGTCGGCGTTGATCTCCGACAGGGGGACGAGGTCGTCGTCGGTCCAGCGGCGCAGCAACAGGCGGGGGGTGCGGATCTCGGTCATGCCCCCATCCTGCCGAACACCGCCGACCAGCGGTAATCGGGTCGGCCCGGGCGCCCGCCGCGGACCGGTCGCCGCTCCCGGCCACCGCTCCCGCCCCGGGGTCCGGGCCGTCGGGCAGCGGCTGCGGGAGGAGGCGTCAGGGCACGGTGATCGCGTCCAGCTTCGCCCGCAGGTACGCGTGGGAGTCCACGGGTTCGTGCACCACCCGGCCCACCGGCGCCGGCAGCGACTCGACCCGGGTGTGCGCATCGCATTCGTAGAAGTAGACCAGCGAGACGAGCTCTTCGGCCGGGGCGGCGGCGGGCGGCGGCAGCACCCGGTGGCGTCCCGCGCGCCACCGGTCGCCCGTCCAGCGGGCCATCAGGTCGCCGATGTTCACGGTGAGCGCCGCCGGGTCGTACGGGGCGTCCTGCCAGCCGTCGGCGTCGGTGTGGATCTGGAGCCCGCCCGAGCCCGGCTCGCGGTCGAGGACGGTGACCGTCCCGAAGTCGGTGTGCGCGCCGATGCGGAACTGGCCGGGCAGCGGCTCGCCGAGCACCTCCGTGCCCGGGTACCAGTTGAGGTTGAAACCCCAGGTGGGGTGGCCGGTGTGGCGGGTGAAGTGGTCGGCTTCGAGGCCGAGTGCGGTGGCGAGGAGCTCCAGCAGCTCGTCCGACAGGGCCCGCATCCGGGCGATGTACTCGACGACCAGCGGTTGCAGCGCCGGCACCTCGGCCGGCCAGGCGTTCGGCCGAAACCACTCGGCGTCCACGGACGGGTTCCCGGTGGGCTCGTCCGCCGCGCAGGACCAGGACTCCTTGAGGTCGGGCGGCGAGGCGGCCCCTTCCGCGTAGCTGTTGGCCTCGGCGCCCGGACCGAGCCAGCCGCGCCCGCCGACCGCGACCGCGTACGGTTCCTTCGCCTCGGCGGGCTGCCGGAAGAACTCCCTGGCCGCCTCCCGGATCCGCGCGGACAGTCCCCGGTCCACCCCGTGCCCGGTGATCAGCAGGAACCCGGCGGCCTGGAGCGCCTCGTCGACGCGGGCGGCGATCCGCTCCCGCGCCCCGGCCTCACCGGACCGCCACGGTCCGAGGTCGATCACGGGGACCCGTGACCGGGCGGAAGAAGTGGAAATCGGAGAACTCGCCATCGGGGCCTGCCTTCCGAGCCGGTGTCGGGCGTCCGCCTCCGAGGCTAGCGCCCGGACGACCCCGGGGAACGTTGTTCCATGCCGCTGCACGGCGGTGAGTAGTCGACGTACGGGAGGTGCGCGGACCACTGGGCGCGGGTGATCGCCGGCCCGGTGCGCGCGCACGCGCCGGCGATCACGCGCGCCTCGTCGGTCCCCGCCAGCCTGACCGTGGCATCGAAGCCGCCGGAGGCCAGTACCGCGCCGTCCGGGCTGAAGGCGACCGAGCTGACGGCGGTGAGATGGCCGGTCAGCGTGGTGAGCAGCCCGGGGTGGGCGGGACGCGCCACGCTCCACACGCGCACCGTGCGGTCGTCGCTCGCGCTGGCGAGCGTGCGCCCGTCGGGGCTGAACACCACCGAGCCGACGACGTCGGTGTGGCCCGCGAGGACGGCGAGCGGGGCGGGGTGGCGCAGATCGGTGACGTTCCACAGGCGGATCGACGTACGTCCGCCGCTGGCGGCCGCGAGCGTGTGCCCGTCGGGGGCGAAGGCCACGGAGAACACGGCGTTGTCGTGGCCCTCCAGGACGGCCAGCGGTTCCGGCCGCCGCGGGTCGGCCACGTCCGTGAGCCGTACGGTGCGGTCCTCGCCCGCGCTGGCGAGCGTACGGCCGTCCGGGCTGAAGGCGACGGAGCGGACGGCGTCCCGGTGCCCGGCGAGCCGGGCGAGCAGCGCGGGGCGGGTGGCATCGGCCACGTCCCACAGCCCGACGCTGCCGTCGGTCCCGGAGGTGGCGAGCGTACGGCCGTCCGGACCGTAGGCCAGGGAGCGCACGTCGCCCCCTTGGCCGGTGAGGGAGGCCAGCAGGGCCGGCCGGGACGGGTCCGCCGTGTCCCACAGCCGGACGCTCCCGTCGGCGGACCCGGTGGCGAGCGCGCGGCCGTCCGGCCGGTAGGACACGGAGCGCACGTCGTCCCCGTGACCGCTGAGCGTGGCCTCGGCGAGGGGGGTGTCGGTGCCGTGCATCCGCCACAGCCGGGCGGTGTGGTCGCCGCTCGCGGTCGCCAGCTGCTCGCCGTCGGGGCGGTAGGCGAGCGCGAGGACCTCTTTGGCGTGCACGGGCGTGGTGGTCATCAGGGTGCTGGCCAAGCTGTCGCGCGTCTTGGTGGTGGGCGCGAGGCGGTACGCGGTCAGGCCGAGCTGTACGGCCAGTCCCGGCTCGGTGTTGGCGAGGTCGGTGGCGCTGTCGGCGAGGTTCTGGGCGACGGCGCCGTTGCGCTGGCGGGTGACCTCGTCCTCGGCGCGCACGGCGTTGCCGGTGGCGACCGCGGCCAACACCACGAGGGCGGCGAGGAGGGTGACGAGGGCGCGCAGGCGGCGGGCGCGGCGGCGGGCGGTGTTCCCCGCGGCGGCCTCGGCCGCCGTGCTCGCTTCGAGGAAGGCCCGTTCTCCGGTGGTGAGTCCGATGCTGCGGGCGGCGGCCAGGTCGCGGGCGAGGTCGAGCCGGGTACCGCGGTAGAGGGCGCCCGGGTCCCGGCCGAGGGCCTCCCAGGCCCGGGCGGCGTCGGTGAGGCGGCGGTGCAGGCGTAAGCGTTCGCGGTCGTCGGTCAGCCAGCCGCGCAGCCGGGGCCAGCCGCGGATGAGGGCCTCGTGGGTGAGTTCGACCCGTCCGTCGTCGAGTGTGAGCAGGCGCAGCCGCGCGGCCCGGGCGAGGACGGTCGCGGTGTCGGCGTCCTGGTTCAGCTCTTCGCGGGCCACGGGGCGTTTGGTGTCCTCCGTACCCTCGCCGAGGGCGATGAGGCGGACGAAGACCTGCCGGGCGATCCGCTGCTGGCGTGCGGAGAGGGAGGTGTGGAGGGTTTCCGCGGACTGGGCGAGGGCGCCCTCGAAGCCGCCCGCGGCGCGGAATCCGTCCAGGGTCAGGGCGGCGCCGCGGCGGCGGCGCCAGGTCTCCAGGAGCGCGTGGGACAGCAGGGGCAGGACGCCGACCTGTCCGTGGGCATGGGCGACGAGCGTGGCCTGGAGGGCGCCTTCCACGGCGAGGCCGGCCCGTCGGGCCGGTTCGACGACGGCGCGGCGCAGTTCGTCCGCGCTCATCGGTCCGACGAGGACCTGGGCGTCGCGCAGGACCTCGACGAGGGCGGCGTACCGGGTGCAGTGGGCGTAGAAGTCGGCGCGTACGCCGAGGACGACGCGGCAGCGCGACGCGGGCCGCCGGGCTTCCGCGACGAGGGCGTCGATGCAGGCGGCGCGTTCGTCGGGGTCGGCGCAGACGGTGAAGACCTCCTCGAACTGGTCGACGATCAGCACGAGTTCGCCGTCGTCGGCCGCGTGCGCGTCCAGGGCCTTGCGCACCCGGCCCAGCGGATGCGGCCCGGGGGTCAGGACGTGGACCGCGGCGGGCGGGGTCTGCGCGCCCAGCCGGGGCAGCAGCCCGGCGTGCAGGAGGGAGGACTTGCCGGCTCCGGAGGCGCCGACGAGGGCCACGACGCGCTGCCGGGCGAGGCGTGCGAGGAGGTCCTCGACGAGCCGCTCGCGGCCGAAGAACAGGCCGGCGTCCTCGGCGCGGAAGGCCGCGAGGCCGACGTACGGGGTCCCGTGCCCCCTCCCGCCGGGTTCCCCTTCGGGCTCCGGCGTTTCGGCCTCCGCCAGCCGTGCGGCGACGGCGTGCCAGCGGCCCTCCCACTCCTGTACGTCGCCGCCGCAGGCGCGGACGTACGACAGCGTCACGTCGAGGCTGGGCAGCCGCCGGCCGGACGCGGCCCCGGACAAGGTGGCCACGGAGTAGTGAGCGCGGGACGCAAGGTCCCGGTACGGCGGGGATCCGGCCTCGTGGCGCAGGCGGCGCAAGGCGGCGGCGAACCTCCTCAGCGGTCCGTCCCCACCCTCCAGCGGACGCTCCTTGCGGGCCATGTCCTCCCCTTTCCCGCCTGGTGAGTTTGCTGCCCTCTGGGGTGGATTGTTCAGCAATTGTTTGTTCGCTGCCACCACGCCGACGCCGAACAACGGATCGCCGCTAGACCTGGGTTCGCCGCACCACCGTCGCCGCGAGAGGAAGGAGCACACCGATGCGACGACACCACCCCGCCCGGGCCGCGGCCGCGTCCGCGGCGGTCCTCCTGCTCCTGGGAGGCTGCGGACCGGCCGCCGGGGCCCCCGGCGGAGCTTCGTCCGAGGCCGCGCCCGGCCGGTCCGGCCGGGCCGAACCGCTCGCCCCCGCCCGTGAGCCGAGCGCCGCCGAATCCCGGCTGCTGGAGCGGGCCGAGCAGATCCTGATCAGCAGGTGCATGGACGGGCGCGGTTTCCCGTACGCCGTCACCGAGGCCCCGGACACCGGCGCGCGGTCCTTCCCGTACGGGGTGGACGACGTCGAGTGGGCGCGGGCCCACGGCTACGGCGGCCGGGACGAGCGCACCGCGGCGCGGGCCAGGGAAGCCGACCCCAACCAGCGGTACTTCCGCGGGCTGTCGGCGTCCGGGCGGGCGGCCGCCCGTACCGCGCTCATGGGTTCCGCCCCCGTGGGGCTCTCCGCCACCGCGCCCACCGGGATGACCATCACCGCCTCCCCCGAGGGTTGCATCGCGGACGCCGAACGCACCCTCTACGGCGATCTGGCGACCTGGTTCCGCGTCAAGGTCGTCACGATGAACCTGCGGCCGCTGCGCGAGACGCGCGTTCACGAGGACCGGCGGTACGCGGACGCCGTCGGGCAGTGGGCCGCGTGCATGCGGGCGGCCGGCCGCCCGTACGCGGGCCCCGACGCCTCCCGGCAGGCCGCGGCCCGGTTCGGCGAGAGCATGCCGCCGGCCGAGGCGGACGCGGCCGAGGCCGAACTGGCGGTCATCGAGGCGACCTGTGCGTCCGGCACCCCGCTGGCCCGGGTCTCCAAGGCTCTGGACCACGCCTACGGCGAACAACTCCGTGCCCGGCACCAGGAGGAGATCGCGCTCAGGTGGCGGCTCCAGAACGGCGCGCTGCCGACGGCGCGCCAGGCATGTGAAGGACACGGCTCCGAGGAACTCGGCTCCGAACAAGAAGACCGGACACCGCACCCACGACCTTCCGGAGGATCCCATGCGTAAGTTCCGCACCCTGCTGCTCGCCGGCGCGCTCGCCGTACCGCTGCTGGCCGTCCCCGCGACCATGACCGCGGCCGGCGCCGCCACGGCCTCCACCGCCGCCACCGCCGAGGCCTCCGGCGCGGCCGCGGACGGCAACTACTGGGTCTGGGAGGACACCAACCGCGGCGGCCACTCGTGCGGCTGGAGCGGCGACGACGCCGACTGGCGCACCTGTGGGGCCGGCGGCAACTTCAACATGAACGACCGGGCCTCGTCCTGGTGGAACAACGGCTACGCCGGTTCGTTCGGGGACGTGCGCGTCTACGAGAACATCGGCTACGGCGGTGCCTCCACCTGCGCTCCGAACGGCGGGTCCGGCAACGTCCCGTGGGAGTGGAACGACCGCATCTCCTCCCACAAGTGGGTCACCGGCTGCGGCTTCTGAGCAGCGCCGCCTACTGAGCGTCGGCCGCCCGCAGGGTGTACCGGGCTCCACCGTCCTCGGTGGAGCCCGTCCGCTCGAATCCCGCCCGGACCAGCACGGCGTGGGACGGCGCGTTGTCTGCGTCGACCTCGGCGTGCAGCGCGCTCACGCCGGGCTGGGCGAACGCCCAGACGACCAGGCCCTTCAGCGCGTCGGTGACGTACCCGTTGCCGCGGGCCGACGGTACGAGGTCGTAGCCGACCTCCGCGTTCCCCTCGGCGTCCGGGGCGCCGTGGAAGCCGATCCCGCCGATCGCGCGCCGGTCCTGCTCACGGACGATGGCGTACGCGCCCCACCCGGGGCGGAACGTACCCTCCTCGCGCGCCTTGGCCACCATCCCCGAGGCGACACGGGTGCCCTCGCCGGGGCCGTCCTCGGCCCAGGCGAAGCCGCCGGTGCCGCCATCGCGGACGTCTGCGGCGACGAGCGGGGAGATCTCGCAGAGCACGACGCGTTCCGCCGCGACGGGTTCGGCGTACCAGCGCCACGCCGTGCGGCGGGGCAGCCCGGGGAGGGCGCCGCGGCCGGTCACCCAGAGCAGGGTCGGCCACGGGGCCGCGACATCGCGCGGCACCTGCGGGAAGAGCCGGTCGAGGACCTGCTCGCAGAGGTCCGCGTCGGGCTCCCAGTCGTGGACGCCGAGACCGTTCAGGATGTCGTGGGTGTGCAGCAGCGTCTCGACGACGCCCATCGCGGCGAATCCGTCCGGGCCCGCGAAGCCGTACGGATGCCAGGCCCGCACCGCGGGGTCGGTCACGGCCACGGCGGCGGACAGGAGTCCGCCGGTGGCCTCGATGACCTGGATCAGGCCGTCGGGGGTGGTGCCGGGGTCGGCACTGATGTCGAAGGGGGCGTATCCGCTGGTGGAGCGCCCGGTGAGCTGGGTGGCGTAGCCGATGAAGTCACCGGCCACGTGCTCGGCGGTGTCGTGACAGCTCCACTCCAGGCCGGCGGCGGGGAGTGACCAGTCGAGGTGCGCCACCTTCCGGAGGGCTTGGGCGGTGAGGGACACGGATCGGTCAACGGATTGCGAGTTCATGATCGTCATGGCCCGCACCCTAGGACCGCCGCCCGTGCCGGGGCCAGTGGATATCGGGCGCGGCCGCCGGGGCCTCACGGCCCGGAGTCCGGGAGCGGGGCCCCGCAGCGGGAGCAGGTCCGGGCGCCGCGCTCGTCGGCCAGCCGTCCGCAGTCGGGACAGACCAGGTGGAGCAGGCAGGCCGGCTCCCCGCCCTCGGCGGGCTCGGGGCCCCGGTCGGCGGCGGGCGGGGGTACCTCTGCGTCGTGGGCGTGCGTCTTCATGTTCCGTCCTTCCCGTACCCGTATCCCTCCCCGGATACGTGCCCCGCACACCTGACGGATATGGTCGTAGCCGGTCTGCGCCGGCCGTACCAGGGACGGGCGCGAGGCCGGGTCGGCGGTTGATCACCCCGGCTCCGGGCCGCCTCGACCGCGTTCCCCCGTCGTCCTGCCCCGGAAGCCGTACGTGAGCACCGTCCTGCCCTCCCCGTCCGCCGGCACCTCCGCCACCACCTCCGCCCCCGCCCCCGAGCCCGCCGCCGGGTCGGTCGCCGGGTCCATCCGGTCCCGGATCGCCGCCGGCCGGGCGCCCGCCCGCCCCACCACCGCGGCCGCCTTCCACAGCACCAGCGCCGTGACCGCGGTCCTGCTGGGGCTCGTCGGGATCGGCGCGCTGCTGCACGAGCCGGTGCTCGTACCGCCCCTGGCCGCCAGCGCGGCCCTCGTGCACAGCGCCCCCGCCCTGCCCCTGGCCCAGCCGCGCAGCGTGGTCGTCGGCCATCTGCTGGCCACCGCCGTCGGCTACCTCGCCCTCACCGTGGCGGGCGGCAGCGCCTGGGTCGCGGCCGTCGCGGCCGGTGTCACGCTCGCGCTGCTGATGGCCGCCCGTACCCCGCACTCGCCCGCGTGCGCCACTTCCGTGGTGATCGTGCTCCAGAGCCCGGCCCCCGCCCGGTTCGTCCCGCTGCTGTTCGGCGCGACGGTGCTGCTCGTCCTGACCGGGTACGCCGCGTCGCGCATCCGGCGCAAGGCGCCGCGGTACCCCGCCTACTGGTGGTGACCCGTCCGGTCGTCCGCCGCGCGTCCGGCCGATGAATGCGCGGCGCTGCGGGAGTCTGTGGGAGGAGGCATCCGCAGCGGGATCGGGAGAGGTGGAGTGATGAGCGACCTGCGCGACATCCTGGAACGGCACGTGGGCAGCGGATCGCTGCCCGGGGCGGTGGGCCTGGTGGCCCGCGGCGACAGGGTGGAGGTGGCGGCCGTCGGTTCGGCCGACCTTGAGGGCACGGCTCCGATGGTCCGGGATTCGATCTTCCGGATCGCCTCGATGACCAAACCGGTGACGGCCGCGGCCGTGATGACGCTGGTCGAGGAGGGTCTGCTGGCCCTGGAGGACGAGATCGCGCCGTGGCTGCCGGAGCTGGCCTCGCCGCTGGTCGCCCGTACGCCCGGGAGCGCTCTCGACGACCTGGTGCCCGCCGAGCGCCCGGTCACCGTGTTCGACCTGCTCACCTCCCGCGCCGGGTACGGGTTCCCGTCGGACTTCTCGCTGCCCGCGGTCGGCCCGCTGGTCAGCGAGCTGAAGCAGGGGCCGCCGCAGCCGCAGGACGTCGCGGAGCCGGACGCGTGGCTGAAGACGCTGTCGGGCGTTCCGATGCTGTGCCAGCCGGGCGAGGCGTTCCTGTACAACACCTGCTCCGACATCCTGGGGGTGCTGGTCTCCCGGGTCTCGGGGCAGTCCCTGCCCGAGTTCATGGCCGAGCGGATCTTCGAGCCGCTGGGCATGGCCGACACCGGCTTCTTCGTTCCGCCCGCCGACCTGGGCCGGTTCACGAGCCTCTACCGCGAGGGCGACGGCGGCCTCGAACTGGCCGACGCCCCCCACGGGCAGTGGAGCAGCCTCCCGGCCTTCCCCTCCGGCGCCGGCGGGCTGGTCTCGACCGCCGACGACTGGTTCGCGTTCGGCCGGATGCTGCTCGCGCAGGGGGCCCTGGACGGGGACCGGGGCCGGCTCCTGTCGGCCGAGTCCGTACGGAAGATGACCACCGACTGGCTGACCCCGGCCCAGCGGGCCGGCGGCGAGCTGTTCCTGGAGGGCCAGGGCTGGGGGTTCGGCGGCTCGGTGGACGTCACGGCCCGCGATCCGTGGAACGTACCGGGGCGGTACGGGTGGGTCGGCGGCACCGGGACCGCGGGCCACGTCATCCCGGCCACCGGCTCCGTGTCCGTCCTGCTCACGCAGGTCACCATGACCAGCCCGGCGCCGCCCGCCCCGGTGCGCGACGTCTGGGCGTACGCGGCCGACGCCTGAGCGGCACCGGCACCGGCACCGGCACCGGCGCTCGTCATTCTGCTCTGCGGCATGGTCCAGACTGGGGCAGCATGATCCGTCCCCCGCACGTCCGCCCCGTCCCGTACCACTCCCAGTGGGAGTCCGCCGATCTCGTCCCCGAGTTCATCGCGGGCAGAAGCGCGGTCACCGATCCGCTGTGGCGGAGCTCGGGGGCCGACACCGTCGAGGAGTACGCCTTCTGGGCGCCCCGCATGTGCGGCGTCGCCTGCCTGCGCATGGCCCTCGATCACTGGGGCCTGCCCGTCCCGCCCTCCCTCCCGCTCCTGCGGGAGCTGCGCGACGCCGGGGCCTACGTCCGCGAGGGGGATGCCGTGCACGGCTTGATCCACCGCCCCTTCGCCGCGTACGTGGGCGCCCGGTACGGCATCCGCGCCGAGGCCGTCCCCGAGCTGCCGGCCGACCGGATCCGGGCCGTGCTGGCGGTCGGCGGTCTGGCGATGCTCTCGGTCCACAAGACCATCCGCACCCTCGACCCCGACCCGGCGGCCAAGGGCGGCCACCTGGTCCTGGCCGTCGCCGCCGACGACGACCACGTCATGATCAACAACCCGTCCGGCTTCCCCGGCCACTCCCAGCAGCACGCCCCCGTGCCCTGGGCGGCGCTCCCCCGCTTCTACGCCGCCCGCGGCATCCTCCTCGAACCGCCCGGCGCCTGAAGGGTGCGCCAGGGGGTGTCGTCGTGGTGGCTTCGTCCGCCCGTGCCGCCGGCCGGAAGGGACTTCGACGACACCGCCTAGAGGCGGACCGTCCAGTCCACCGTGGACTTCAGGGTGCGGGCGATCTTCGGGTCGCGGACCGAGGGGGTGCGGTCCTCGGCGGTGACCGACAGCTTGTGCGTGCGCAGGTCGAAGAGCCACAGCTCGGCGACGGCGACCTCGGTGCGGCCCGCGAACCGCTTCAGCTCCCGGCCGTCGAGGTACCAGCGGACCTCGGGCTGCCTGCCGTCCGCGCCGGCCAGCCGGGGTACGGAGACCTTCGCCGTGTTGCGCAGCCGCAGGGTGCGGCCGGTGGGGGTGAGCGGCGCGGCCGGCTTCGCGTGCGCGTAGAAGCCGGCGATCATCGCCTCGGTCCCGGGCAGGTTGAAGGGCTTGCCGAGCACCCGCATGATCGAGCCGTCGGTGGGCCGGTACAGGCCGGTGACGTAGTAGCCGCCGCCCTCGTACGCGCCGACCGTGCCGCCGTCGGGGGATTCGGCGCCGAGCCAGCGGTACCACTTGGCCCGTTCGGCGGCCATCCGGTCGGCGGGCAGCGTGGAGGTGTTGGAGTCGGCGGGCTCGGGGCCCTCGTACTTCTCGTAGCCGGGGGTGTCGGGGTAGAAGTACTCGTCCGCCAGCTTGCCCAGGGAGTGGCCGGTCTCGTGGATGGCGACCTGCCCGGACTTCGCGTTCCCCGCGGAGGCGGTCGATATCCCCTCGTAGCCGAGGGTGGCGCTGGGCTCGTTGTACCCGGCCCCGCCGTACTTGGCGCTGTTGGACAGGACCAGGACCAGGTCGGCCGCCGGCGCCTTCGCCACGTACGCGTCCACCTTCGGCTGGTCGATGCAGAGCAGCCGCTCGATGTCCTCGCACCAGAAGTACGAGCCGAGGGCGGTGTCGCGGACGGTGGCCGGGGTGGGGTCGCCGGAGACTCCGGAGTCGTGGGAGACGGCGTCGACCGTCCAGACGTTGAAGAGGTTCCGGTACGTGGAGTACGGCTCGACGGCGGTGATCTCGGCCCATTTGGCCCGGGCGTCGGCGTGGAAGCGGTCCTGCTCGGCGGCGGTGTACCCGTCGCCGACGACGACGATGTCGAGGCGGTCGGACGTCGGACCGTTGTCGACCATCTTGGTGACGTCGCCGTCGGCCGCCCGCTCGGCCTCGGAGAGCTGCGGGGCCTTCTTCGCCTTGCCGGCGGCGGGGACGCGGACGTGGCCGGAACCGGCGGCCGTGCCGTCCTCGGGCCCGGGAATCTCCACCTGGGTCCCGGCCCCGTTCCCGGTCCCGGCCTTCGCCGGTGGCGGTGGCGGTGCCGCGGCCGCCGTGCCGAGCGGGCCCGCGGCCAGCAGCAGGGCGGTCGTACAGGCCGCGGCGAGGGCGGCACGCAGCGTCAAGCGGAGGGACGCGTCCATGGAGTTCTCCCCGGGAAGCCGGAAGTCACCGGAAGTTAAACGGCGCGATAAGTGCGCTGAATCGGTTGCTTAAACTAGAGGGCGCACGGGAGGTGCGCAATGCCTGCCGCCCCTGCACCATGGGGAGTTGGAGCGACCAGGGGGTCTACATGGACGAACCGGCCGAGATCGGCCGCAGGGTTCAGCGCATGCGCGCCGAACGCGGTTTGACGCAGCGGGCGTTGGCGGAGCCCTCGTACACCTCCGCCTACATCTCGACCCTGGAGTCGGGCAAGGTCCGCCCCTCCGAAACGGCGCTGCGCTTCCTCGCCGGGCGGCTCGGCACCTCGTACGAGGAACTGGCCACCGGGCGCCCCGCCCATCTGGCCACCGAGCTGCGCCTGGCCCTCACCGACGCCCAGCAGACGCTGGCCACGGGGGCCGCCGCCGAGGCGGCCGTACGGTACCGGCGGCTGCTGGCGGAGGCGGAACGGCTCGGCCTCGACGCCGAGCGGGCCGAGGCCCTGCTGGGCCTGGGTGACTGCGCCCTGGAGGCGGGTGAACTGCCGGACGCCATCGGGCACTTCCAGGCGGCCGAGCGACTGCTGGCCGATGAGCCGCTGCCCCGCCGGGCCCGCCCGATCCGGGGCCGGGCCGTCGCGCACCTGCTCGCCGGGGAGCTCCGGTACGCCTGCTACCTGCTCGAATCGGCCATCGACGAGCTGAACGCGGGCGGGCTGGGTGATCCGGAGGCGCTGGTGCTGCTGTACGCCGCCGTGATCAGCCCGTACATCGACATGGGCGCCCACGCCAGGGCCGCGCACGCCGCCGAGCTGGCGCTGGCGCTGGCTCCGCAGGTGGCCGATCCGGCGCTGGTGGCGGGGATGCACCGGCAGGTCGCGCGCACCTTCCTCACCGCGGGGCGGCCCGCGGAGGCGGACGCCTCCCTCGCCAAGGCACAGGCGATCTACCAGCAGCTGCGGCTGCGGACGGATCTGGCGCACTGCCACTGGATGCGCGGCTACGTCCAGGCGCAGAACGGCGATCTGGTGGCGGCGGAGGCGGAGTTGCGCACGGCCCGCGACATGCTCGCCGCCCGGCGGGCCGCCCTCTACGCGGCGCAGGTCGAGGTGGAACTCGCCGACGTACTGCGCCGGCTGGGCCGCTGCGAGGAAGCCGCCGAGCTGCTGTCGGGGCTGCTGGAGCTGGGCGACAGCCACGGCGCCGTACACGCGGGCGGGGCCCACCGGCTGCTCGGGCTGATGGCGGAGGAGCGCGGGGAGACCGAGTCCGCCGAGGAGCACTACGTGCAGGCGCTGACCCTGCTGGAGCGCAGCGGGGCCGGCGGGGACCTGGCGGATCTGTGCAGGCTGCTGGGCGATCTGCTGCGGCGTACGGGCCGGACGGAGGCCGCGCTGGACGCGTACCGCACGGGGCTCGGGCACCGCGCGGCGCCGGGCACCACGACGCTGGGCCCGGCGCCCGCGTCGCCGCTGCGGCGGTGACGCCGTGATGCGGTGACGCGGGCGCCGGGCCCCGGTCTTCGTGTCAGTGGTTCTCGGTGGGCCTCAGGTCGCGCGGGATCATCGTCCAGGTGGTGGCCGCCGCAGCGACCGCGAGGAGGCCCGCGATGAGGAAGGCCGGGGTGATGGCGAGGGTGTAGGCCTGGGAGGCCGCCTCGATCAGGCCCTTGCCCAGGGCGCCGCCCAGCCGTTCGGCGATGTGGGCGGCTTCACCCACGGACTCGCGGACCGCCGCGGCGGTGGTGCCGTCCAGATCGAGGACCGGCAGGTTGCCCCGGTACAGGACGGCCGCGGTGCTGCCGAGGACGGCGACGCCCATGGCCGAACCCAGTTCGTAGCAGGTCTCCTCGATGGCGGCCGCGCTGGAGACCTCGTCCGCGGGAGCGGTCGAGATCAGCGTGACCGAGGCGACGGTGGTGGCGGTGCCGGCGCCCAGGCCCATGACGGTGAGGGCCGCGGCGAACGCCGGGTAGCCGAGCTCGGCGAACTGCTGGAGGGTCCAGGGCAGGGCCATGCCGACGGCCAGGAGCACCAGTCCGGCGCCCAGCACGTGCCGGATCGCGAAGCGCTGCATCAGGGTGGGGGCCACCATCGAGGCGCAGATCAGGGCGAGCGGGGCGGGCAGCAGGCGCAGGCCCGCTTCGAGCGGGGTGTAGCCCTGGCCGTACTGGAACCACTGGGTGACGAGGAAGAGGATCGCACCCATGCCCACCATGGGCAGGAAGATCGCGGTGGCGGCGACGCTGAAGGCGGGCTTCGTGAACAGCCGGACCTGGAGCAGCGGGTTGTCCAGGCGCAGCTGACGTCGTACGAAGACGGTCAGCGCGACGGCGGCGACGGCCAGCAGGGCCCACGGGAGCGGGTCGGCGATCCCGCTCTTGCCGAGCTGCTTGATGCCGCCCGCGAGGGCGAGCATGCCGACGATCGACTGGCCGACGCCCCACCAGTCCCAGCGGCCGCCGCTGCGCGGGGAGCGGGATTCGGGGAGGTAGCGCAGGCCGGCCGCGACGATGACGGCGGCGACGGGGAGGTTCAGGAGGAAGGCGGAGTGCCAGCCGTGGTCCTGGACGAGGAGTCCGCCGACGACCGGGCCGAAGGCCATGCCGCCGCCGAATACGGCGGCCCAGACGGCGAGCGCGAAGGCCCGCTCCTTGGCGTCGGTGAACACGCTGCGCAGGATCGACAGGGTGGACGGCATGATCGCCGCGCCGCCGACGCCGAGGAGGGCGCGGGCCGCGATCACGTGCCAGGCCTCGGTGGAGAAGACGGCGATGAGGGAGGCGGCGGAGAAGATCACGAAGCCGGCCATGAGCAGCCGCTTGCGGCCCCAGCGGTCACCGAGGGCGCCGGCGGTGACGAGCAGGCCGGACAGGGCGAGCGCGTAGACGTCGATGATCCACAGCTGCTGCACGGCGCCGGGCTGGAGATCACCGACGAGGGAGGGGAAGGCCACGTTGAGGATCGTGGTGTCCATGGAGATCAGCAGCAGGCTGCCGGAGAGGATCGCGAGGACGATCCAGCGGCGCGGGTCGAGTGGAGCGGCGGGGCGGCGGGCGTGCATGGGGTTCCGTTCGGGTGAGCGGGCGGGGAGGCCCACCGCGCCTTACCGCGATGAGCCTCCTTCGCCTCGAATGATACATCAACGTCTCATTCGAGGCGATGAGGTCTCAAACCGAGGGCACACCCGTACGCTGTTCTGCGGCCGTGCACCCGTGTCCGGCCGCCCGGGGCGTCGCCCGCCGGCCCCGCCCGCATTCGAAAGACGGAGATCCGCCCGTGCCGGACAAGACCGAGGATCCCGCCTCCGCGGCGGCGCGGCACGAGAAGTGGAAGGAGAAGGGCGTCGCCCTGCGCGCGTTCTTCTACATCTTCGGCACGCACGTGTTCGCCGGGTTCGTCTGGCTGCTGTTCTACCTGGGCGAGCACGCCCAGAAGTGAGACCCGCGAGGACCGCGAGTCCGGACGCCGACGGCGCGGCACGCGCCGCTCGGCAGGTGGCGCCGCTCAGCCCTCGCCGGTCCGGGCGCGGGCGCCCGACCGGGTCCGCCCCGGCGTCTGGGCGCGCTGCGGGTGACGGCGCACGTACTCGTGCTCCAGCTCGTTCATCCGCTGCGTGTGGGTGACCAGCGCCTCGTCCGACCCGTAGAGCAAGGTCTCGTGGCGGGTCCGGTGGATGGCCTCCAGCTCCTTGAGCAGCTTGCCATCCTCCAGGTTCGCCGCCGAGGGACCGCCGTCATGCTCCGCCATGGCCCGTGCACCTCCTTCCCTCCATCATCCCCTCGGATGCCCCTTTCGTCCCGGCCACACTTGATTCAGCCACCCTTCCCGCGCACTTTGCGCCGTGGCGCTGCGGCTACCCTTGCGCCATGACGATGCGTGCGGTTGTCCATGTGAATGTGGACGCGATGATCGAGGACCTCAGGACACTCGTCGAAATCGAGTCCCCCTCGCGGGACCTCGACGCCCTGGGGGTATCGGCCAAAACCGTCGCCGCCGTCATCGAGAACCGCCTCGGCGGGGAGGCCGTCCTCATCGAGAGCGAGACCGGACCGCACGTCCACTGGTCGGGCGGCGGCGAACCGCGGGTGCTGATCCTCGGCCACCACGACACGGTGTTCCCTCTCGGCACCCTCGAACGCCGACCGTTCGCCGTCGAGGACGGCCGCGTGACCGGCCCCGGCGTCTTCGACATGCTCGGCGGCCTGGTCCAGGCCGTCCACGGACTCGCGCTGCTCGACGACCTGTCGGGCGTCGAGATCCTGGTGACGGCCGACGAGGAGATCGGCTCCCCCTCCTCCCGGGCCCTCATCGAGGAACGCGCCCTGGCCTGCGGCGCGGCCCTGGTGTTCGAAGGCGCTGCCGACGGCGGCGCCCTGAAGACCGGGCGCAAGGGCTGCGGCTCGTTCCACGTCTCCGTCGCGGGCCGGGCCTCGCACGCGGGTCTGGAGCCCGAGGCCGGGGTGAACGCCCTGATCGAGGCGGCGCACCTCGTACTGGACATCGCCGCGCTCGGCCGGCCCGAGATCGGCACCACCGTGACCCCGACGGTCGCGTCCGCGGGAGGCGTGGACAACGTCGTGCCCGCCGAGGCGACCGTGACCGCCGACGTGCGGGTCGAGTCCGCCCGCGAACAGGCGCGCATCGAGTCCGCGTTCGCCGCGCTCGCCCCGCACCTCGAAGACGCGGAGATCTCGGTCCACGGGTCCATCGGCCGGCCCCCGATGCCGGAGTCGGCGTCCGCCGACCTCTTCGCCGTCGCCCAGCGGCTGCTCCCCGGCCTCGAAGGCCGGTCGGTCGGCGGCGGCAGCGACGGCAACTTCACGGCGGCGCTGGGAGTGCCGACCCTCGACGGCCTGGGTGCGGTCGGCGGCGGCGCGCACGCCGACCACGAGTACGTGGTCGTCGAGGCCATGGCCGAGCGGGCGAACCTCGTCGCCGGACTGGTGCGGGCCATCCGGGACATGCACGCGGACGCGTAGCTTCTGGGCGGACGGCGCCCGCCAGGCCGAGTAGACAGTGTCTACTCGGCCTGGTAGACACTGTCCATGGACCCCCACCACCCGCTCAGGGAACGATTGATCGACGTCGGCGTCGACCTCGTGCTGTCCGAGGGCACCGCCGCCCTCGGCCTGCGCGAGATCGCCCGCCGCGCCGGGGTGTCGCACGGCGCTCCCCGGCGCCACTTCCCCACCCACCACTCCCTGCTCTCGGCGATCGCCCGGCGCGGATTCGCCGACCTCGGCGACCGCTTCGCGCAGGCGACCGCCCGCGCCTCCTCGCCGCGCGAACAGGTGCGGGCGCTCGGGTGCGCGTACGTCGGCTACGCGCTGGAGAACCGCAGGATGTTCGAGCTGATGTTCCGCCACGACCTGCTCGACAGCGAGGGCCGCGAAGACGCGGGGGAGGAGAGCGGCGGGCCGGGGGCCACCCCGGAGGAGGGCGCGGAGCGGCAGCCACGACTGCGCGAGTCCACGATCCCCCTCTTCCGCCTCCTCGCCGGCCTCGTGTCCCGCTGCCGGTCCGACGAGGACCCCGAGGTCACCGCCGCCGCCCTGTGGGCCAGCCTGCACGGCGTCGCCCAGCTGTGGGCCTGGGGCAGCCTGCCCCTGGTCCTCGGCGAAGCGTCCGGTCCCGGAGCCGGCGTCGAACGGCTCGTCGACGCCGCCCTCGACGCCCACCTCGGGCCGGACCGCCCGTGACCCGCACGCGGCGGCGGATCGCGCTGCTCGTCAGCGTCGGCGGCGCGATGCTCGTCGCCCTCGACGGCACCGTCCTCAGCGTGGCGCAGCCCAGCCTGCGCCACGACCTCGGGGCGAGCGTGGCCCAGGTCCAGTGGACCAGCACCGCCTATCTCCTCGCCGTGGCCGCCCTCCTCGTCACGGCCGGCCGCCTCGGTGACCGGTACGGGCATCCGCGGCTGCTCCTCACCGGCGTGCTCGGCTTCGCCGCGGCCTCCGCCGGGATCGCGCTCGCGCCGGGGGTCGGCTGGGTCATCGCCCTGCGTGCCGCCCAGGGGGTGTTCGGGGCCCTGCTGCAACCGGCGACCCTCGCGCTGCTGCGCCTCGCGTACCCGGCCGACCGGCTCTCCACCCCGGTGGCGGTGCGCACCAGTGCCATCGGCGCGGCCGCCGCGGCCGGTCCGCTGCTCGGGGGCGTGCTGGTCACGCACGCGGGCTGGCGTTCCGTGTTCGTGCTGAACGTGCCGATCGCCCTCGTGATCGCCGCGCTCGTCCTCGCCGTACGCCTGCCCGCGCCGGACCGGCCCGGACCGGACGGCCCCGGACCGGACCGGCCCGCGCTGACCGGCGCGGCGCTGCTGGCCGGGGCCCTCGCCGTACTCGTGCACGCGCTGGCCGGCGTACCCGCCCACGGCTGGACCGCGCCGCCGACGCTGCTCGGGCTCGGCGGGGCCGCCGCCCTCGCGGCCGTGCTCGTACGGTACGAACGGCGGGCCGCGCAGCCCCTCGTACCGGCGGCCGTGGCGCGGTGCCGGCCGGTCACAGCCTCGATGGCCCTGCTGCTGGCGGTGTCCGCCGGAATGTTCGGGGCCCTGTTCGCGACCACCTTCCTGCTCCAGGACGTACGGGGGCAGGGCCCGCTCGCCACCGGACTGCTGGTGCTCCCGCTGACCGGCTGCATGATCGCGGGCGCGCCGCCGGCGGGCCTGGCGCTGCGCCGGTACGGGCCGCGCCGGACCGCGCTCACCGGCACGGGGCTGGTGGTCCTCGGGGTCGCCGGGCTCGGTGTGGCGGAGGGCCCGGCGGTCATGGCGGCCTTCGCGGTGCTCGGCGCCGGGTTCGCCGCGGTCATGGTGACCGCCACCGGCACGGTGGTCGGGGACGCCCCGGCCGGATGTGCCGGGGTCGTCGGCGGGCTCAAGCAGACGGCGATGAACGTCGGTCCGACCCTGGGCATCGCCGTCGCGGCGGGCGGGGGCGCGGGGGCCGGGACGGCTCCGACCGCGCTGTTCGCCCTGGCGGCGCTGGCGGCCCTGGGGCTGCTGCCCGCCTCACTGCTGCCGCGCGGCGCGGGCCGTGCAGCTGCGGGCGACGTCGTCGGCGAAGACCCGGGCCAGCGGGGACAGGGCCGCCCAGCGGCGGACCGCCCAGCCGACCGCGAGCGGTGGCAGGGCGGGGACCGGGACGAGGCGCAGCGGGCCCTCTGAACCGGGGACCCGCCAGCCGGGCAGGGCGGGCACGACGGCGTGCCCGAGGCCCAGTTCGGCCAGCAGCAGGGCGGTGTCCCAGTCGGCCACGCTGGTGTCGGACCGTATCCGGATGCCGGATTCCGCGAAGGCGGCGTCGAGGTGGGCGCGGGACGCGGAGTTCTCCGGGAGGCGGATGTGGCGGATGCCGGTGAGGTCGGCCGGTTCGATGCGGGGCCGGGCGGCGAGGGGGTCGCCGGCGCAGACCGCGAGCACCCAGGGCAGCTCCATCACCGGGCGCTGCTCGATGCCGCGCACGGGCCGGCCGATGGTGATCCATGCGAGGTCCAGGTCGTCGGCGGCGAGGGCGTCGAAGCAGCTGCGGCTGGAGTTCTCGGTCTGGAACTCCAGGCTGACCTGCGGGTGGCGGCGCCGGAAGTCGACGACGGCCTCCGACATGAAGTGCCGTACGGTCGTCGCGCCCGTGGTGATGCGCACCGATCCGCTGTCCCCGCGCACGAGTTCGTCGACGCGGCGCAGGGCGCCGTCGAGGCCGGCGATGCCGTCGGCGGCCGCCGTCTGGAGGATGCGCCCGGCCTCGGTGGGGACGACGCCGCGGGCGTGGCGTTCCAGCAGTTCCGTGCCCGTCCGCTTTTCGAGGCGGCGCACGTGCTGGCTGACCGCGGACTGCGTACAGCCGAGGTCGCGGGCGACGGCGCTGAGACTGCCGGCCCGGCACACGGCCACGAACACGCGGAGGTCGTCGAGGGTCACGGGGTGCAGATTACTCCGAGTCAGAGCTTGGGTCTTGATAGGGAATCAGAGGATTGACTTGGGTCTGGAGGTGGACAACGATCCATGCAGGGCCCAGGGCGGCAACCCGTCCGCGCCCGCGCCACGGTCCGGACCCCGGCGCGGGCGCGGACGGGTGTCGACCCACCCGTCTCATCCGGGCACGCGGAGAGGACCATGCCCATGCCGGCACCGACACGGGACGAGCGCCGGGAGGCGCGCGCCCTCGCACTGCTGCGGGAACTGGGCGCCGGGAACGTGGAACACCCCGGCGGCACCCTGTCGGCGCATCTGGAACGCGTGCACGCGCGGCTCGGGGCGTGGGGAGCCCGGCCCGCGCTGCGGCTCGCCGGCCTGTGCCACGCCCTCTACGGGACGGACGGCTTCGCCACCGCCCTGCTGCCGGCCGGCCGGCGGGCCGAACTGGCGGCGGTGATCGGTGCGGAGGCCGAGGAGATCGTCCACTTCTACGCCCGATGTGACCGCGCGGCCTCCTGTCCGACGCTCGCCGCCGATGACCCGGCCGGCGCGGACGCCGCCGACAACGAGGCGGTGTCGTCGGTGGCGCCCGCGTTCCGCGACCGGTTCACCGGTCGGGTCCACTCCCCCGACCGGCAGACCCTGCGCGACTTCGCCGAGCTGTCCGCGGCGAACGAGCTCGACCTCGCCGTGGTCGACCCGGCGTTCCGCGCGGCCCACGGTCCGGGCCTGCTCGCCCTGTTCACGCGGCTGCGCGGGCTGCTCTCCGAGCCGGCCTGGCGGGACTGCCGGGCCGTGCTCGGAGGCGGCCCGTCCTGACGGCGGCCTCCCTCAGGGAGTGAAGCCCCAGCGCTGCGCGGGGCTGCCGTCGCAGGCCGCGCGGGTGAGCTTCGTGCCGTTGGCCGTGGCCGCGCCGACGGTTGCCAGGCACTGTCCGAGCGTACGGAGGCTGCCGTCCGGGCCCTGCTGCCAGCGCTGCCCGGCGGCCGCGCCGCACGTCTGGACGGTGACCGAGGTGGCACCCGTACCGTCGAGGCAGATCCCGCCGAGGCCAGTGACCCGGCTGTCGGCCGTCAGGCTCCAGCGCTGGTTGGGGCCGCCGTGGCAGGAGTACAGGGTGGGTTCGGTGCCGGGTATGGTGGCGCTGTGCGGCAGATCCGCGCACCGGGCGGAGGCGGCCTGGACGAGGGTGGCGTCGGCCGGGAGCGGCGCGGCGCGTCCGGTCAGCCCGATCTCGGCGGCGCTGGTCCAGGGCCCCCGGCCGCCGGCTTCGGTCAGGGCGCGCAGGCGCAGGTAGCGGCCCGTCTTCGCGGCCAGGGAGACGGACTTGGCGCCGGCGGTGTCGGCGAAGGTGCCGGTCGCCACGGGTGGCCCCCAGTCGGTGGTGCTGTCCGAGACGTACACCTCGTAGCCGCCGATCCGGCCGTTGACACCGCCGTCCTGGCGGGGCAGGTAGCCGAGGCCGTCGACCGCGTAGCGGGCTCCCAGGTCGATGCGGATCTCGTGCGGCAGCGCCGCCGGGGTGCCCGAGGACCAGGCCGTGTGCCAGAGCGTGGCCGGGTTGCCGTCGAAGGCGTTCTCGGCCGTGCCGTTCTCGGCGGCGGTCTCCTGGCTGTCGGCGGAGACGAGGGTCCACGCCGACTGCGGGACGGGGGCGGAGGTCGCCGGGATCGGGTCGGCCGCCGGGACGGAGGTGCCGGTGACCGTGACGTCGAACGCGGCCGATTTCGTACCCGACTTGACCCACAGGACGCCGGCGCGGTCGGCGGGGTCGAAGAACCACCCGGTGGCGGCCGCGTCGTAGGCGGCCTTGGAGGTCTGGCGGGCCAGGGCTGCGCCGTCGGCCGCGACCGTGCCCGGGGCGGAGGCCACGTGGAGGCTGAACTCGTAGCCGCGGGCGGCCGGTTTGCCGGCGTAGCTGCCGGTCGGGGCGCCGACGGAGACGGTGACCGTGCCGGAGCCGGCGGCCGGGGCCCTGACGTCCACCTGCTGGCGGGCGTACGCGCCGGACTGGTGGGCGCGGGTGATCCCGTCGTCCTCGTAGAGGCTGAAGGAGGAGTTCCCGCGCGGGTGGATGTCGTAGGTGAGGGTGGAGACGGGCTTCTCGCCCGTGTGGTTCATCTGCGGCCACATCGGCACGATCGCGCCGCCCTTGACGAACAGGGGCAGGGTGTCGAGCGGTGCCTGGTAGCCGTTCAGCCAGCCGGGCCCCGCGTACGTCTTCCCGCTCCAGTAGTCCGTCCAGGTCCCGGCGGGCAGGTAGATGCCGTCGCGGACGGCGGTGTCGGAGACGACCGGGGCGACGAGGAAGGAATCACCGGCCATGAACTCGCCGCTCGTCAGGTTGCCGCGGGCCACCGGGTCGTCCGGGTACTCCAGGACCAGGGCGCGGGTGCTCGGCACACCGCTCTCGTGCGCGGTGCGGCTCATGGTGTACAGGTACGGCATCAGCCGCATCTTGAGCTGGAGGTACTTGCGGTTGATGGAGAGGTACGGCTCGGCGAAGCGCCAGGGCTGCTTGTCCTGGTAGCCGGCGGACGGGTTGGCCGCGCCCCAGCCCGACATGGTCATGAAGGCGGGGGTGAAGGCCTTCCACTGGAGGTCGCGGGCATAGGTCTTGGGGCTGCCGCCGAAGATGCCGTCGACGTCGCCGGAGGCGTAGTTGAGGGCGGACAGGCCCGCGCCGGCGATGGCGGGGACGTGCCAGCGCATGTCGTCCCAGGTGCCGTTGGTGTCGCCGGTCCAGACGACGGCGTTGCGCTGGGTGCCGGCCCATCCGTCGACGGTCCAGACGTAGCGGCGGGCGTCGGAGTTCTTCTCGATGCCGTCGACGGCCTGCTGGACGCCGCTGAAGGCGCTCTTGTAGCCGCCGCCGATCCAGGCCACGTCCGTCTTCACGCCGCGGGTGCCGGCCGTGCCCACCTCGTCGGCGATGGAGCCGAGGCCCGTGGAGGTCCACAGTCCGGTCTGGAAGCCCTTGGCCTTCAGGGCGTCCACCGTCGATTTGAGCGGGGCGGTGTAGCCGCAGCCGTAACCGTCGTTGGGGAGGAACCAGCCCGAGGGCATGTCGGCGGCGCGGGCGTCGGTGGCGTATCCGACCACGTCGGGGGTGGTCTGGTGGCGCAGGCGGTTGTGGTCGCCCTGGTATGCGGGGTTGGAGGCGTTGAAACAGTCGGCGTTGCCCAGTTCCATGCCCCACATCGGTGCCAGGAACGGCTTGCCGCTCACATCGGTGTAGGCGTCGAGTACGGACTTCAGCGAATCGCCGGTGAAGTACCAGGCGTCGAAGCGCTTCTCGTCGTGGGTGAGGGTGGTGGGGGCGTTGAAACCGTAGGAGCCGGGGGCCCACGTGTTGCGCATGACGCCGTAGCCGTTGGTGGACATGTAGAAGGGGGCCGGGCTGGCGTTGTCGTTCTCGCGCCACTTGTTGTCGACGGCGACGGGGACGGTCTTGTCGCGCAGCGCCCATTCGCCGAGGCGCAGGCCGGTTCCGTAGAACTGCTCTTCGGCTCCGCGCGCCAGGTACTGGGTGGTCTGGGTTCCGGTCCAGGAGGTGGGCTGGGTCTCCTGCCAGACCAGGGTGGCGTTGTCGGCACGGTAGACGGAGAACTGGAGGGGGCTCTTGTTGACGCGGATGTTCAGGGTGCCGGTGGTGATGCGGTAGTACGCGCCCGCGTCGCTGGAGGAGGCGTCGACGGAGCCGAAGTCGGTGGTCGGGGCGAGGTCGGAGCCGGCCGGGTCGTTGGTGAAGGCCCCGTCGGGCGAGAGCCAGAGCCGGAAGATGTCTGCGCGGGCGATGACGATACGGGCCTTCGCTCCGGCGGAGGTGCTGACGGTGAAGGTGTTTCCGGACCGGGTGAGGCCGGTGGCGTTGCCCGCCGTCGCGGGAGCGGGAGCCGCGGCGGCCGGTGAGGTCATCGGCCCGGCGGCGGCCAGGCCGGCGACGGCGAGGGCCCCGGCGAGCAGCGCGGCGAGGGGGGCTCGCCGCCGCTCGGGCTTCTTGCGCATGCGGGCGGGGGTGCGCCTGTGCGTGCGCCTGGGGATGCGGATGAGTCTCATGGGGCAGCTCCTCGTGCGGTCCGGATTGCGGACACACCGCTTTGGCATGCGCCTGGCAAGATAGCGGCCCACGGAGATCACTTGAAGGATGCTGCGCGAAATCGTCTCCAATCAAGCATCTTTGAACATGCATCAGCTGGATCGCGCACCGCCGACGGCGTGCCGATTCTGCGGTGAACGGAGCCGTCCGATCGGGTGACCGTACGGCCGGCGCCCTTCCGGCGGGACGGGCCGGACCGCTGCCCAGGGGCTGTCGTCAAAGTCCCTTGCGGTCGGCGGGCGTTGTCAGACCCCCGGGCGACGATCGGGACATGACGATCACCAACGCCGATGCGGCCGGTTCCGCCCTCACCGCGCGCGATGAGTACGCCGACGCGATCGGGGCGGCCATCCGGGCCGCCGCCGCGTACTACGGCTCCGGCGACTCCCCGCTCGACGACGCCTCGTTCGACCTGCTCGTCTCCCTGGTACAGGCCTACGAGGAGCGGTACCCGGAGCACACGGACGCGGCCTCGCCGACCGGGAGGGCGGCCGGGGACGCGGCGCCGGCCGGGGAGGCGGAGCACACGGCGGCGAAGCGCCGCTGACGACGGCCCGCTGCACCGGCGGTGCGGCCTACGACGGTGGTGGGGTGACGGTCAGGACGGGTGGGGCCGGGGAGGCGTACCGGTGGCCGCAGGGGTCGAAGACCAGCCGCACCGGCCGGCCCGGGCACTGACGCCAGGAGATCCGCTCCGGCGGGCTCCCGCACACCGGGCAGCGCGGCAGCGGACCCGGCTCCGCCGGGGCCTCGGGGGCGGCCACGAGCCGGGGCACGGTGTGCGGATCGCGCATGGGGGCTCCCTGGTCCGGCGGTGCTGTTCCAGGCACTGTGCCACGGCCGCCCCCTCCGGGGCACGGGGCAGATCATCCAGGATCTCGGCAGGTCAGAGGTGCGTTCCCGGACCTGCGGCGGTGCACGTGCCCGGGGCGCGGACACGGACGAAGACGCCGGCGGGCCGGTGGAGCGTGCTTCTCCACCGGCCCGCCGGCGCCTTCACCTCCGCACCGCGGTCAGGCCGCTTTCGCGACCTCCGGGTGCTCCTGGAGCCAGGTGCGGACGGCCTGTTGCTCCTTGCCCTTGCCCGCGTCCTGGATCTTCGCCTCCAGGCCGGTCAGCTGGGCCTCGGTCAGCTTGAACGAGCGGAGCCAGGAAGCCACTTCCGGCTCGTCCGCGGCGAAGCCCTTGCGGGCCAGGGTGTGGATGCCGTCGCCCTTGCCCCACGCGCCCTTGGGGTCCTCCAGCTTCTTCAGGTCGTACGAGGCGTACGCCCAGTGCGGCGACCAGAGCACGACCGCGACCGGCTCCTGCTTCTGGTAGGCCCGCTTCAGCTCGGCGAGCATGCCGGGGGTCGATCCGTCGACGACCTGGTACTCGCCGTCGAGGCCGTACTCCTTGAGCAGCTTGCCCTTCAGGATCCCCATCGCGCCCGCGCTGGGCTCGATGCCGATGATCCTGCCCTTGAACCGGTCGCCCTTGCCCTTGAGGTCGGCGAGGGAGGTGACGTCCTTCATGTACGAGGGGACGGTCAGCTCGATGGACGTCGGGCCGTACCAGGAACCCAGATCGTCCAGCTTGTTCCCGTACTTCTCCCAGTACTGGGCCTGTGTGACCGGCAGCCAGGCGTCGGTCTGGAAGTCGACCTGGCCGCCCGCCAGCCCGGTGAACAGGGCGCCGAGCTCCAGCTGCTTGGCCTCCACCTGGAAGCCGCGGCGCTCCAGGAGCTCCTTCCACAGGTAGGTCGAGGCGATGCCCTCGTCCCACGGGATGTAGCCGATGCTGATCTTGCGTCCCTTGCCGATCGCGTCGGGCCCGGCGGCGGCCGGCTGTCCGGAGCCGCCGAAGGTGTTCAGGCCGCCCGCGACGAGCGCGAGGACCACGGCGCCGGTGACGGCGTAGGCGGGCTGGGGCCGGTGGTTCCACACCTTGGCCGCGCCGCTCGCGGCGGCCCGCGCCTTGGCGAGGGTGCGCCGGCCGAGCGGGGAGACCTGACGGCCCAGCGCCCCGGTCATCCGGTCCAGGTACATGGCGAGGATGACGATGGAGATGCCCGCCTCGAAGCCGAGGCCGATGTCGACGTTGCCGATGGCCTTGTAGACGGCTCCGCCGAGCCCGCCGCCGCCGACCATGCCCGCGATGACGACCATGGACAGGCCCAGCATGATGACCTGGTTGATGCCCGCCATGATGGTGGGCAGGGCCAGCGGCAGCTGGACGCGTACGAGGGTGTCGCGCGGGGTGGTCCCGAAGGCGTCTGCGGCCTCGACCAGTTCCGCGTCGACCTGGCGGATGCCGAGCTCGGTCATCCGTACGCCGGGCGGCAGCGCGAAGATGATGGTCGCGATGATGCCGGGCACCACGCCCACGCCGAAGAAGATGATGCCGGGGATCAGGTAGACCATGGCCGGCATGGTCTGCATGAAGTCCAGGACGGGCCGCAGGACGGCGCTGACCCGGTCGGAGCGGGATGCCCAGATGCCGAGCGGGACCGCGATCACCAGGGTGACCAGGGTCGCGACGAGGACCAGCGAGAGCGTGGACATCGCGTCGCCCCACAGGTCGACGGAGTCGACGAGTGCGAAGCCGGCGAAGGCGAGGAGGCCGGCGAGCAGCCCGCGCAGCCACCAGGCGGCGACGGCGAGGATGCCGGCGAAGAGCAGTGGGGCGGGCGCGTCGAGCACGGCGTGGATGGCGTCGTACAGGCCGGTGACGAGCGCGCTGATGGCGTCGAACAGCCAGGACAGGTGGCGCTGGAGGAAGTCGACGCCGCTGTCGACCCAGGCGCCGAGGTGCAGGCGGGGCATCAGGCGGCCACCTCCGCGCAGCGGACCGGGGCGCGCTGTTCGTCGCCGATGAAGGCGACGAGGCGGTCCTGCGGTACGGAGCCCACGACGACCCCGGCGCCGTCGGTGACGGCGACGGCGTGCGGGACGCGGGCGCTGACGGCGCACAGGTCGGCGATCGGGGTGTCGGCGGTGACGCTGGGACAGCCGCACGCACAGCTTCCGGCGACCGGGTCCGTCATCACGGCGTCGGCCGTGAGCACGCGCGAGCGGTCGACGTCCTGGATGAAGGAGGCGACGTAGTCGTCGGCGGGGCGGGTGAGGATGTCCTCGGCGGTGCCCTGCTGGACGACGCGGCCGTCGCGCATGACGGCGATGCCGTCGCCCAGGCGCATGGCCTCGTTGAGGTCGTGCGTGATGAACACGATGGTCTTCTTGAGCCGCTGCTGGAGCTCCAGCAGCTGGTCCTGCATGTCGCGGCGGATGAGCGGGTCCAGCGCGCTGAAGGACTCGTCCATCAGGAGCAGGTCGGCGTCGGTGGCCAGGGCGCGGGCGAGGCCCACGCGCTGCTGCATGCCGCCGGACAGCTCGTCGGGCCAGGAGGTCTCCCAGCCGGCGAGCCCGCACAGCTCCAGCGCCTCGGCGGCTCGGCGCAGCCGCTCGTCGCGGGCGACGCCCTGCACCTCCAGCCCGTAGGCGGCGTTCTCCAGCACGCTGCGGTGCGGGAAGAGCGCGAAGTGCTGGAACACCATGCTGATCTTGGTGGAGCGGACGTGGCGCAGCTCACGCCGGGAGAGGGTCGTGAGGTCCTGGCCGTCGAAGAGGATGCGCCCCTCGGTGGGTGCGAGCAGTCCGTTCAGCATGCGCAGCAGCGTGGACTTGCCGGACCCCGACAGACCCATGACGACGAAGATCTCGCCGGGCTCGACGCGGAATGAGGCGTCGATCACAGCGGCCGTCGTACCGTCGGCGCGCAGCTCGTCGCGGCTCGCGCCGGCTCGGAGCGCGCGGACCGCGGCTGCGGCGTCGCCGGGTCGTCTTCCGAACACCTTGTAGACGTGTTCGGCCTGGAGCGTGGACACATACACCTCGCGGGTCGTACCGGGAACGGCCTGTGCCCGGCCACGAGGGCCGGGCACAGGCCGTGGAGCGGTACGGGATCCGCCCGCACCCGCGCCGGCCGTGTGACAACCGGCGGAAGGGTCCGCTCCGGATCCGCGGGTGCCCAGGCTCATCCGGGGTAAACGCCGAGGTGATCCACCTCACGCCGGAACCCCGGGGCGATGGTGGTGCCGGGACCTAGGAGGTCTCGGATCCGGGGTCCTCCAGCATGGAGGCGCGCAGGTGGGCGAGGACGCGGCCCAGCACCCGGGAGACCTGCATCTGCGAGATGCCGAGCGCCGCGCCGATCTGCGCCTGGGTGAGCTCCTCACCGAAGCGCATCCGCAGCATCCGGCGCTCGCGCTCCGAGAGCTGTTCCAGCAGCGGCGCGAGGGTCTGGATGTCCTCGACGCGCTCCAGGGCCGGCTCCTCCTCGCCCATGACGTCGGCGAGGGTGTGGCCGTCGGCCGAGCCGTCGGAGCCCTCGGCGTGCCCGGAGTGCGGGGCGTCCAGGGAGCCGGTGGTGTGGCCGTTGGCGGCGACGAGACCCTCTATGACGTCCTCCTCCGCGAGGCCGAGGTGGCCGGCGAGGTCGGCGACAGTGGGCGAACGGTCGAGCGTGGTGGTCAGCTCCTCCTTCGCCTTGGCGATGTCGAGGCGGAGCTCCTGGAGGCGGCGCGGGACGCGCACGGCCCAGGAGGTGTCGCGGAAGTGCCGCTTGATCTCGCCTGTGATGTACGGCATGGCGAGGGTGGCGAATTCGTTCTCGCGGGCCGGGTCGAACCGGTCGATCGCCTTGATCAGGCCGATGGTGCCGACCTGGACGATGTCCTCGATGTCTCCTCCGTCACCCCGGCCGCGGAAACGGCGGACGGCGTACTGGACGAGTGAGGCGTTCATCTCTATGAGCGCGTTGCGGACGTACTGGTGTTCCGGCGTACCCGAGGGCAGTTCGCTCAGCCGCCGGAAGAACACCCGTGACAGCTCCCTCGCATCGGAGGGGGCCACCTCCCTGGGCTCCTCGATCCGCGGCAGGTCCGCTATCCGGGCGGCCTGGATGCCGCGGCGCGGACGGGGGACGACTGCGTTGGTTTCGGAAGTGGAGGACGGGGCATGGGCGGGCATGGGGTTCGCTCCTTGGGCTTGTCGGCTTGCGGCGCGGGACCTTGACTGCCGTCGATGGTGGTCTCTTTCAGCTTGAACGTCAAGAATTGCCGGAAATGCGGCCGTCCGCTTACACGCGCGCACGCGCGCGACCGGCGACTCCGGTTCCTCTTGTTTCCCCCCTCTTTCCTCCTGGGCGCTCGGACTTGTGCGGGCCCTTGCCGCGCCTCACTCTGAGCGCACGACTCAAGGGGGGTTCGGCCCGGATGTTCAAGACATGGCACGGATCACATCCATTACGCAGGTCACGCGCATTGCGCAGATCACACGCATTACATAGGTCACACGGATCGCGTGGATCACATGGGACCCGCGGATTACGGCAGTTCGGATGGCGGCGGTGCGGGGCCGCCCTCTCCCTCGCCTCGGCGCTCGCCCTCGGCGCGCACACCGGGGCATCGGCCGCGAGCCCGCCCGAGGGGAGCGTCCGGTACGCCGGAGCGCCCGGAGCCGTCGCCGGCAGCTACCTCGTCCTGCTGAACCCGGCCCGCGCGGGTGCCCGTACGGAACAGGGGCGGTCCGTGGTCACCCGCTCCGGCGGCACGATCCGCCGCACCTACGACGCCGCGCTCAACGGCTACTCCGTCCGGCTGTCCGAGCGCCAGGCCCGCCGGCTCGCCGCGGACCCCGCCGTCGCCGAGGTCGCACAGAACCGGAAGCTGCGGCTCGACTCCGTCCAGCCGGAACCGCCCTCCTGGGGCGTCGACCGGATCGACCGGCGCCGGCTCCCCCTCGACCAGAGCTACGCGTACCCCGATTCGGCCGGGCAGGGCGTGACCGCGTACGTCATCGACACCGGCGTCAACATCAGCCACCAGGACTTCGGCGGGCGCGCCTCGTACGGGTACGACGCCATCGACGAGGACTACGAGGCCGACGACCTGCACGGGCACGGCACGCACGTCGCCGGCACCCTCGCGGGCACGGCGTACGGGGTCGCGAAGAAGGCGAAGGTCGTGTCCGTCAGGGTGCTCGACTGGTCGGGCGAGGGCACCACGGAGCAGGTGGTCGCCGGGATCGACTGGGTCACGCGCAATGCCGTGAAGCCCGCCGTCGCCAACATGAGCCTGGGCGGCGACCCCGACGACGTGCTGGACGCCGCCGTAGGCAACTCCATCGCCTCCGGCATCACGTACGCGGTCGCCGCCGGCAACCAGGACGCGGACGCCTCCACCCACTCCCCCGCCCGGGTGCCCGCGGCGCTGACGGTCGGCGCGACCAACGACGGCGACGCGCGCGCCTCGTACTCCAACCACGGGCCCCTGGTGGACCTGTTCGCCCCTGGCGACTCGATCACCTCGGCGGTGTTCTGGGGCGACGACTGGAGCACCACCATGTCCGGCACCTCGATGGCCTCCCCGCACGTGGCGGGCGCGGCCGCGCTCTACCTCGCCGACCACCGTACGGCCACGCCCGCGCAGGTGGCGGACGCCCTCACCGCCGCGGCCACGACCGGCTCCGTGGTCGACGCCGGACCGGGCTCGCCCGACCGGCTCCTGTACGTGGGGACGGCGCCGAACCGCGCGCCCGGTCCGCGCTTCGCGAACGACTCGGACCATCCGATCGGGGATCTGGAGACGGTCGAATCGCCGGTGACGGTCAGCGGGATCCCCGGCCGCGCTCCCGCGCAGCTGGACGTGGAACTGGACATCAGGCACCCGGACTCCGGCACCCTCCAGGTCGACGTGATCGCGCCCGACGGCACGGTGTACCCGATCAAGGACAGCTACACCGGCTGGGGCAATGCCGACCTCAGAGGGGTGTTCGGGATCGACGCCTCGTCGGAGACCGCCAACGGCGTGTGGAAACTGAGGGTGTACGACGCGTTCGCGGGTTACACCGGCCACCTCGACAGCTGGGCCCTGCGCTTCTGAGGGGCCGCTCCGAGGGGCTGCGGCGTGCCGTGCGTGCCGTGCCGTGCGTGCCGTGCCGTGCGTGCCGTGCCGTGCCGGGTCTCAGGTGACGCGGAATCCGGCCACGTCGTGGTCCCGGTGGAAGGTCAGCCGGTTCCAGGTGGGGAAGGCGAGGTCGGTGACGGCGAGCAGCCGTCCCGAGCCGTCGTACAGGGTGCGGCGTACGGTCAGACCGCAGGCGGGCGGGGCGGCCGGTGCCCCGCTGCTCCGGGTCATGGTGAGGGTCTCGGCGACCCGGCCCCGTTCCGCCGCCCGGTCGAGCCACCGGTGCAGGGGCCCGAGGTCCTCGTCCCGGACCGGCGCGTCGGCCGCCGGCCGGTCGCGGTAGCGGGCGAGTTCGGGTTCGGCGGCGACCGCGCCCGGGCAGAGGTACGTGATCGCGTCCCGGAGGGTCTCCCCCGACGGGCCGTGCTCACGGCGGTGGTGGACCAGGGTCCGCTCCCCGCCGCGCATGCCGAGCAGTTCGGCGAGCGAGGGCGGCACGCTGACCAGGCTCAGCCGGCTCCGCTCGGGCACGACGGCCGGGCGGGCGGGTTGGCCCCCGGCTCGGCCCCCGGCTTCGCGCGTCGGGGCGGCGCCTTCGACGGCCGGGCGGGTGCCGCGCCGTTCGGTGACGATCAGGCCGTCCTGTCGCAGGTGCTGGAGGGCGGCCCGGACGGTCTGCCGGTTGACCTGGTAGCGAGCGGCGAGGGTGCGCTCCGAGGGCAGTCTGGCGCCGGGGGTGTGCGCGGCGCGTTCGAGCTCGCTCCGCAGGGCCGCGGCGATCCGCTGGTACTTGGGCATGGCGGCGGCCGGGCCGCCGTCCCGCATAAGGGAGGGCATGGCTTCTCCTCTGACGGGTGGTCAAGGACTGCGCGGTACGCAACCTAGCATTGGTCTATACCTGTGGGTGAGGGGGTGCCCCCGATCCCGCCCCACCTTGGCCGAATCCCAACACCCCCTAGCTCCGCAGCGGGTTCGGGAGCGGGATGTAGCGGGCGTCCGCTCCGTCGGCGCGCGTCCAGCGCAGCAGCAGGTTCGTTTTGGCCGGGAGGGACGGGGCCGAGAGCAGCTCCGCGATCTCGGGCAGGCCGTGTTCCGCGTCGTAGCGCAGGAACTCCTCGCGCACCGCCGGCCACAGCGCGGCGGCCGTGCCCGGGTGCGCCTCCGCGAGGGCCCCGGCCACCTCCGTGAGGTGGTTCACGACCAGGCAGTAGACCAGCCGCTGCCAACCGGCGGCACTCTCCGTCTCCGCGAGCAGCTTCACCCCCTCCGCGTCCCGGAACAGGGCCTGCACCGGCACGCCCTGCGCGTCGACGGCCACGAGGCAGTTCTGCAGGTGCGCCTCCAGTACGACGCCGTGCCGGGCGAACACGTCCAGCACGGGCGGCACCACCTGGCGCAGGTACGCCCGCCACCAGCCGGCCGGATCGGCCGTCGCCGCGAGCGGACTGCCGGCGAACCCCTCCGCGAGCGCGGCGGACGCGAGCGGCGTCGCCCCCGGCTCCAGCCGCGCGTGCAGCCCGTCGCGGACCAGGACGGCGAGCTCCTCGAAGGCGAAGGAGGCGGTGCGGTAGCCGCGGTCGGCGAGCCAGACCGCGTTCGACCCGCGGCGGCGCAGCCCGGCGAAGGCCGCCTCGACCGCGGCGTCCGTGCGGCGCAGTTTCACCAGGTCGTGCCGCCACAGCCGGCGCACGTCGTTGGTGATCCGGACGTCGAGGCTGAATTTGACGAAGAGGTCAGCCTCACCGGGCACGTACAGCGTGCGGATCGATGCCGTCGGCCACACCGTCCGACGGCCGGGGCCCAGGCGCAGCAGCCGCCCGTCGGCGAAAGCCGTGCGTACGGCCGCCGAGCCTCCGACCAGCTCCAGCTGCCAGGGATGCGCGGGCAGCAGCCGGTATCCGGCGGGCGGGCGCGGGCCGTCGAGCAGCCCGGCCAGCGCGTCGACCGCGTCGGCGGCGGCCGGGCCGCCCTCCTCGACCGCCTGGTCCTCGCGCAGCCCCAGGAAGACCAGCGGGTGGCGCGCGTACGCCTCCGGCGCGTACGGCAGCCAGCTCGCGGCGGGCGCGCCGCCCCGCGCCTTGGGGGCGGGGTGGTACGGGTGTCCCATGACCAGGGACTGCTCGGAGCGGACGTACGGGTCCTGCGGGGGCTCGGCGGCGGCGCGGGCGGCCAGCAGCGCGGCGACGGCCTCGCGGCTGTCGGCGATCTCGACGGGGAGCTCGTCGTTGGGGACGCCCGTGTACCGGCGCAGCTCGTCGGCCGTCAGCTTGACGAGCTCCGTGTGGCTGAGCGGGTGCCAGCCGTCCGCCGTGCGCAGCTCGGGGTGGAGTGGCCGGCGCCCGGCCCGTACGCGCAGGAGCCGGCCGCTGCCGCGCAGCCGGTGGACCGCGGCGCCGCCGTCCGCCGGGGCCGCCGCGGAGGCGGGCTCCGCTTCGGCGGGATCCGCCGCTTCCCGCAGCAGGCAGTTCAGCAGGGGGGTGGCGGCGTACGCGTCGGCTGCGGCGTTGAGGTCCACGGATTCCACGGATTCCATTCGGTCCATCCCAAGTGCCGGGGTTCGCGGGGCGTACCACCGGTCGTGATCTTCAGTATCCGCGATGATGCAGTGATCATCACGCCACCCGTGAGAGACCCGTGAGAGGAACAGGGCCCTGCACCCCAGCATGAACCTCCCCGCCTCCCCGGCCGAAGAGGCCGTGTCCGCCGAACTGGCCGAGGTGCGTCCCGCCCTCGGTCCCGCTTACGGCTCCGCGCTCGACGGCGCCCGGGCCGCCGTCCTGACCCGTCTGTGGCGGGCGCTGGCCGTCGAACCGCTGCCGTGGGTGGAGCGCCGCGAGCGCGGGCCGGGCGGCCTGTCCCTGCTGCTGTCCGGGGGCGGCCGGCTGGAGGGCCCGCTCCCCGATCCCTACGCGACCGACCCGTACGTCCGGGAGGTGCTGCTCGACGGCGTCCCGTACCGGCAGGCGGGGCGGCTCGTGGCGGCCCTGGGCGTGCCGCACGGAGAGGCCTTCGCCGCCGAGCTCGACGACAGCACGGCCTCGCTCGCGCTGTCCCGGGCCGGGCAGCCGGCGGCCGGGGAAGCCGCTCCGGGGAGCGCCTGGGAGTGGGAGCAGCGGGTGGTCGACGGCCATCCGTACCACCCCAACTGCCGCTCCCGGCCGGGCTTCTCGGTGGCCGAGCAGCTGGCGTACGCGCCGGAACACCGGCCGCTGGTCGAGCTCGGGCTGGTCGCCGTACGGGCCGAGGAGTGCCTGGTCACGGGCGCGTGGCCGGCCGAGCTGCGCGACGGCGGCCGGCTCCTGCTGCCGGTGCACCCGTGGCAGGCGGAACACGTCCTGAAACAGACGGGCCGGGGGCCGGCCGGGGTGCTGCGCCCCGGCTTCGCGGCGCATCCCCTGATGGCCCTGCGCACCCTGGCACCGGCGGCCGGGGGCCCACACGTCAAGACGGCGCTGAGTACCCGTCTGACCTCCTCCGTACGGGACATCTCGGAGTACTCCATCGAGACGGCGGCGGCGGTCTCCGCCTTCGCCCAGGCCCTGTCGGAGCGGCTCGACGGGCGGCTGCACATCACCCGCACCCTGGGCGCGGCGACGGCGCACAGCCCTGACCTGGCGGCGGTGCTGCGCGAGCCTCCCGAGGTGTACGCGGACGCGGCGGCGGGCGAGCGGGTGGTACCGGTGGCCGCCCTGGGCGGGGCGGCGTTCGCGCGTTCGGCGGCCTGGCGGGCCGAGTTCGCCCGTCTCGCGCTGTCGGTGTGCCTGCGCGTGCTGGACCTCGGCGTGGCGCTGGAGGCGCACGGCCAGAACCTGCTGGTCGTCCTGGACGCGACAGGGGCCCCGCTGCGGCTGGTCTACCGCGATCTGGCCGACATCCGGATCAGCCCCGAGCGGCTGGTGCGGCACGGTCTGCCGGTGCCGCCGCTCTCGGGCCGACTGGTCACCGACGACGTGACCCTGCTGCGGCGCAAACTGTTCGGCTCCCTGCTGACCGGCACTCTGGGGGCCACCGCGGGCTCGACGGCGGCCTTCGGCGAGGCGCTGGCCGAGGCCGCGGGCCTTCCCGCCACGGCGGACACCGAGGCCCTGCTGACGGCTCCGCTGCCGACCAAGGCCCTGACGCTGATGCGGCTGAGCCCCGGGATTCCGGGCGACCAGTGGGCGGAGCTGGACAATCCGCTGACCGGGGCCGGCGGGCGGGGGCGGGGGCGGGCGGTCTGACGTCCTCCGGCACGGGGTCAGGCGGGGGCCCCGGGGGCCGCGGGTTCGGGACGGGTGAGGGCCAGGGTGGCGCGGAGTTCCGTCCTGCTGCGTATGCCGAGCTTGCGGTAGGTGCTCGTCAGGTGGGTCTCCACGGTGCGGCGGGCCAGGTGGAGCAGGTCCGCGATCTCGGTGTTCGTCCGCCCCGCCGCGGCCAGTTCCGCGATGCGACGCTCGCTGCCGGTCAGGGCACCGGGGACCGGAACCCGGGCGCCGCCCTCGCGCAGGGCCTGCTCGGCCAGGGCGAGCAGGCGCCGGCCGCCCTTGCGTTCGGCCAGGTCGGCCGCCTCGCGCAGCCGGTCACGGGCGCGCCCGCGCTCACCCGCGGCGAGGAGCTGGCGGCCCTGGGCGAGGAGGGCTTCGACCAGTTCCATTCCGGCGTCGGCGGGTGCGTCCCTGAGGGTCTCGACCGCCTCATCGGCCAGGTGAAGTCCTCGGCGGCCGCCGGTCGCGGTGCCGAGGACGCGCAGCGCCCGTCCCACCGTGCGCGGGGTGTTCCACACCCGGGCCAGCCGCAGTTCCTCGGTGGCCAGCGCCAGCGCCTCCTGGCCGCCGCCGAGCGCGAGGCGGCACTGGGCGACCGCCGAGCGCCAGGGGGTGACGACCGGGCTGAACACCTCTCGGGCGCTCTGGCGGCGGCCGCACTCCAGGAAGTCGTGGAGCGCGCCCGCCGGGTCCCCCGCGGCCAGGCGCTGTACTCCCCGCGCGTAGAGGAAGCGGTTCAGCTCCCATGATTCCGGGGCCCGGCTCAGGTCGAAGGCGTCGGCGAGCCGGGCGGCTTCCTCGGAACGGCCCGTGTGCACGAGCGCCATCAGCACGTGGGCGTCCCGGTTGGAGGGGCCGCTGTGGGCGCGCGCCGCGACGGCCGCGCCGTCACCGCGTACCGCGATCAGCCGGGCGACGTCGCCGCGGGCCGCGGCGATGTCGGCGCGGGTGTTGAGCAGCGCGTGCTCCATGGGGTGGAGGAGGGCGGGGTGCTGCCCGGCCAGACCGCGGTCCACGAGCCGCTCCGCCTCGTCGAGTTCGTCGGCCCATTCGGCGACCGCCGCCGCCGTCCCCAGCAGGAACGGTTCGGCCAGCGGGTCGGAGGGCTGTGCGAGCAGGGCCCGTACGCGGGTCATGGCCTCGCCGGCCGAGATCAGGCCGGCCGTCGCCTCGTAGCGCACCAGCAGCGCCCGGCTGGCGGTGCCGACGAGTTCCGGCGCGTGTACGCCGCTCTCGCAGAGCCTGCGGTAGGTCTCCTGGCGGGTCGCGAGGTCGGAGTCGGCCAGCAGAGCGGTGGCGGTCTGCACGGTGCGGGTGAGTCCCGGATGTCCGTCCAGGCTGCCCTCCGTGCGCCGCAGTACCTCCAGGGCGGTGGTGACCTCGCCGCGGCCGACCAGGGCCGTGCCGAGGGCGACGGCCGCGCGCACCCGGTCACGGGGGGCGGCCGGCAGGTGCTGTGCCTCCGCCAGACGCGCGATGGCCACCGCGCCGTCGGCCGAGGCGTACTCCAGTGAGCCCAGCTCGGTGAGGAGCTGCTGGCGCCGGTCGTCGGAGAGCGGTTCGTCCAGAGCGCGGCGCAGATAGCCGGCGGCGGCGCCGGGGCGGGCGTCGTGCACCGCGACCGTCGCCGCCTCCCGCAGCACGCGCAGTGCCCAGGGCAGGCCGACGCCCCGCGCGCGCAGCAGATGGGCGGCGACCGCCTCGACGCGTTCCCCGCGCCGCAGCATCGTCGCGGCCGCCAGCCGGTGCGCCTCCTCGCGCCGCACCGTCGGCCACCCGGTCAACACCGCGTCCCGCAGCAGCCGGTGGGCGAAGCGCGGCCGGCCGGCGGAGTCCGGGCGCAGGAGTCCGATGCGGGTCATCGCGGTGAGCCAGCCGGCCACCCGTGCGGGATCCGCGCCGGCCGCCTCGGCCAGCACCCCGGCCACGTCCGTACCCGCCGGGGCGCTCGCGCCGAGCCCGGCGCGCCGTCCCTCCGGTCCCTGTGTCCCGTGTGCCTCGTGCGTCTGCGGGGGCCAGGCTTCCTCCAGTGCTGCCAGGCAGCGGGCCACCTCGGCCGTTGCCGTTCCCGCGCTGCTCAGCCACCACGCGACGGCCGCCGGATAGCTCCCGGGATACAACGCGGCGCAGCTGTCCGGCAGGGCGGCGACGGGCGCCGGTGCCGGTGCCGGTGCCGGGCCGGCCGCCTGCGGGCCGCCGAGGTCGTCGAGCAGCGCGTGGAGGAGCAGCGGACTGCCCGCCCCCGCGCGTACGCACTCCGCCGTCCATTCGGGTCCGGCGTCCGCGACGGCGGCGCGGACGAGCTCCGCGGCGGCCGTGTCGCCGAGCGGTTCGATCGTGTGGGTGCGGACGAGGGACGGGGGCAGGGACCGGGCGAGCCCGGAGCGCCCGGGGTCGATGTCGTACTGGCTCCGTTCGCTCACCACGAGCAGCACCGGTAATCGGTCGATGCGGCGCGCGGCCTCCTGCAGCCAGCGGCGCGAGGGGACGTCGGCCAGGTGGACGTCATCGACCGAAAGCAGGAGCGGGCCCTCGTCCGCGTACGCGCTCAGCAGCCGCCACAGCCGGGCGGCGCTCCCGCGGTCGTCGCCGTCCGGTACGAGGTCGGGGAAGTCCGGTACGGGACCCAGCAGTTGCAGCACCGTGGCGAAGGGCACCCCGCTGTCCTCCGGCGAGCAGCGCGCCCACAGCACCCGCAGGCCCCGGTCCGCGGCGTCCCGGGCGGCGGCTTCCAGTACGGAGGTGCGGCCGGTGCCGGAGGCGCCCTGGAGCAGCACGAGGCGGCCGGAACCGGAGCGGGCCCGTTCCGTCTCGGCCGCGAGCAGGGCCCGGGTGCCCTCGCGTTCGCGGAGCGGTCCGGTCATCGCTGCCTCCTGTGCTGGATGGTGTGCTTCGCCGCCGGGTGAGACGACGGAACGCGCGTCGCGGTGGTGTGGAGTGGCGTACCTCACTGTCGGCTCGCCGGAGCCGTCCCGATGTCAACGGCGCCCGCTGTGACCTGCGGTGACGCTCGCGGAGGCGGCCGGTCTCGTGGTGGCCGCCGGCGCGGTCTCGTGGTGTGGCTCGTGGTGCTCCACGATTGCGGCCGGCGCGATGCCCGGAGAAGGGTGGAAGGTGCTCATCCACCACCGGCTCGCGCTCCGCGGCGGGCTGCTGAACAGGGGAATCGGTTGCTCAACTCACCCCGGACCACGACCATCTCCTCCCCCGGCACGGGCCGGGGCTCCGGCTCCGCGGACCGGCGCGTCCCGGTGGCGGTGTCCGCCCCTGATCCGATCAGCCGCGAGGGCGCGATCAGCCAGTTGCTCAGACACCCGGAGATCGAGCTGCGCGAGGAGTCCGGTCCGGGCACGGTGGCCCTGCTCGTGGAGGACGCGCTCGACGAGGCGGCGCTGACCCGGTTGCGCCGGATCGTGCGCAGCGAGGGGGCTCGCGCCGTGCTCGTCATAGGCGCGATGCGCGAGAACGAACTGCTGGACGTGGTGGAGTGCGGTGTCGGAGCGATCGTCTGGCGCCACGAGGCCACCGCCGGGCGGCTGGTGCAGGCGGTGCTGGCCGCGTCCCGCGACGACGGGGACCTGCCCGCCGATCTGCTCGGCCGGCTCATCCGGCAGGTGGGCACGCTGCACCGGGGTGCGGCGGGCCGGACCAGTGCGCCGTTCGGGCTCACGCCCCGTGAGGTGGACGTCCTGCGCCTGGTCTCCGAGGGTTTCGACACCGGTGAGATCGCGGGCAAGCTGTCCTACTCCGAGCGGACCGTCAAGAACGTCATGCACGGACTCACCACACGGCTCCATCTGCGCAATCGTGCGCACGCCGTGGCCTTTGCCCTTCGGGAAGGCTACATCTGACCTTCCGGGCAGCCGACGGCGGCAGGGGGTGTCCGCAGGGGCAGGGCGGACTGCCCGCCGGCCGTCCCCCGCGCCCCTGGGGCCCGGGGTGCCGCCCGGGAGACGATCGACGGTGGACGACGGGCCGGCGGAAACGGCCGTTCGGGCAGAGCGGGGGCACAGGTGTGATCCACGAGGTGGACGAGGTACTCAAGGGCCTCCTCGGCGGCGGGGCGCTGACGGGTTCGGGCATCGAGGTGTCCTTCGAGGCGCCCACCCGTGACTGGGCGGCCCGGCGCAACGCGCCCGCGGTCAACACCTATCTGTACGACATCCGGGAGGACGCGGCCCGGCGGCAGCGCGGCCACGCGGCGGTGCGGGACGAGCGCGACGTGGTCGTGCGCCGGAGTCAGCCGCCGCGCTGGTTCCGGCTGTCGTACCTGGTGACGGCGTGGACGAAAACCCCTCAGGACGAGCACCGGCTGCTGTCCGCCGTGCTCGCGACGCTGCTGCCCCGCGAGGTGCTGCCGCCGGACGAACTGCCCGGTTCCCTGCGGGCGCTGGGTCTCTCCGTGCCGCTGACGGTGGCCGGCATCCAGACCGAGTCGCGTTCGCTCGCCGAGATCTGGTCCGCGCTCGGCGGGGAGCTGAAGCCTTCCCTCGACCTGGTGGTGACCGCGCCCTTCCCGGCCTTCCCGGAGTACGACGCGGGGCCGCCGGTCACCGAGGGCGCCACCGTCCGGGTGGGCGCACTGGACGGCGATCCGGCTGCGTCCGGGAGCCGTTCGCACCGCCCCCACCAGGTGGCGGCCGCCCAGGCGGCACGGGCCTCCCGCAAGGAGGCCCCCGGCCGCTCGGACGCGCGGTGAGCGGCCCGTACGCACGCACGGCCCCCGAGCCTGACCCGCGGACGCCTGACCCGCAGGCGCCTGGCACGGGGGCACCGCACGAGGCCGCCGACGATCCCGCACGCGCGCTCCTCGCCCGTCTCGACGGGCTGCGCGGGCGGGTGTCCGAGCTGGTCGAACAGCGGGCCGCCGGCGATCCGACGGCCGACGACCCCCTGCGCGGCCTCTACCTGTCGGAGGAAGCGGTACGTCATCTCCTCGGCACCTGGGGGGCGCCGACGGACGAGGGGACCGCCTACGGCACCGGCACCGGCACCGGCCGGGCCGTCGGTGGGGAGCACGCGCCCGGCGACCGGCTGGCCCGGCTCGCCGGGCGGGCGGACCTGACCGCGCTCGACGTCTCCGTCCTGCTCGCCGCCCTCGCTCCCGACGTCGACCGGACCTTCGAACCGCTCTACGGCTACCTCAACGACGACGTGAGCAGGCGCCGGGCGACCGTCGGTCTCGCCCTCGACCTGTGCGGGGTGCCCGCGCGGTCCGCCGCGGCCCGGGCCCGGCTGCACGCCCGCGCACCCCTCGCGGCCCTCGGTCTGCTGGAGGTCGCGGAGCCCGAACGTCCCTTCCTGACCCGGTCGCTGCGCGTCCCCGACCGGCTGACCGGGCACCTCCTCGGAGACGACACGCCGGACGCCGCCCTCATCGGCCTGCTGCGCCCGATGCCGGCACCACTGCCGGCCGACGCGGCCGCCGAGCCGTTCGCCCTGCGGCTCGCGGCCCTCCTGGAGTCCGGACCCGCCACCGTCTACCTGCGGGAGCAGCGCGAGGGCGACGGCCTGGCCGCGTACGCCGCCGCCCTGCGCGCCGCGGACCTGGAGGGGCTGTGCTGCGCCGAACCCGGTGAGCACGTCGCCGAGCTGCTGCGCGAGGCCCGCCTCAGCGGCCGGGCCGTCGTCGTACCGGAGCTGCCCGAGGCACCCGGTCCGCTGCTGCGGGCGCTCGCCGCGGCGCCGGACGTCACCGTTCTGCTGGCCGATCCCCGCCCGTACGACCCGCACTGGTTCCCCGAGGACCCCCTGGTCCTGGAGGCACCGGGCCGCCGGGACGGCGGGACGGCCGCCTGGCGGGCCGCGCTGGGCGCGGACGCCGACGGCTTCGATCTGGCCGCGGCCGTCGCCCCGTACCGCCTCGGCGGGGACCGCGTGCGGCGGGCCGCGCGGGCCGCACGCGCGCTGGCCGCCTTCGAGGGCGGCCCGGGCGGCCCTCTCACCGCGGCCCATGTGCGGCGCGCCGCACGCCGTCAGTCGGCGTCGGGACTGGAGAGCCACACCCGCCGCATCCGGCCGGCCGTGGACTGGGGGGACCTGGTCCTGCCCGAGGGGCCCCTCGGGCAGCTGCGCGAACTGGCCCTGCGGGCCCGCCACCGCGACCGCGTGCTCGGCGACTGGCGGCTCAGTGCGGGCGGCGGGCGCGGCCGGGGCGTCCTCGGCCTGTTCGCCGGGGAGTCCGGCACGGGCAAGACGCTGTCGGCGGAGGTCGTCGCGGCGGACCTCGGTCTCGATCTGTACGTGGTCCAGCTGTCGTCCGTCGTGGACAAGTACGTGGGCGAGACCGAGAAGAACCTGGAGCGCATCTTCACGGAGGCTGACCGCACGGACGCGGTACTGCTCTTCGACGAGGCCGACGCCGTCTTCGGCAAGCGCTCCGAGGTCAAGGGCGCGCACGACCGCTACGCCAACATGGAGAGCTCCTACCTCCTCCAGCGGCTGGAGTCCTTCGACGGCATCGCGCTGCTGACCACCAACCTGCGCGCGAACATCGACGAGGCGTTCACCCGGCGGCTGGACCTGGTGGTCGACTTCCCGTTCCCCGACGCCGGGCAGCGTCTCGCGCTGTGGCGGCACGGGCTGGCGCACGTGCCGTCCGCCGACGGCATCGACGCGGCCCCGCTGGCCCGGGACTTCGAGCTGGCCGGCGGTTCCATCCGCAGCGCGGTGGTCACCGCCGCCTATCTCGCCGCCGGGCGCGGCGGCGAGGTGACGGCGGACGACCTGCTGGAGGGCGCCCGGCGCGAGTACCGCAAGGCGGGGCGGCTGGTACCGGGCGAGGGCCGCTGGTGATCCCACGGCCGGGCCCGGGTGACCGGAGCGGGTCACCCGGGCCCGGGCCGAGCGGACCTCAGTCGGTCTTGGGGTGGACGATCTTCCACTCCTGGTTGCCGGTGTTGCTGCAGTCGGAGATGTTCAGCCTGTCCCCGGCGCTCGCCCCGCCGTTCACGTTCAGGCACTTGTTGTTGCTGGCGTAGTTGCGGATCCAGTAGTCGCCGCTCTCCTGCTTGGAGATCCACCACAGCTGGTTGTCCGCGGTGGTGCCGTCGCAGTGGAACTCGCCGATGCCGGTGCCCACGGGCCGGCCGCCGTACTCGCCGAGGTCCATGCAGAACTGGTCCTTGACGTTGCGGATCTGGAAGAGCGGCTGGCCGCCGGGGCCGAGCTTGGGGTACTTGACCTCCAGGTTCCAGAGCTGGTTGTCCCCGTCGGTGCCGTCGCAGTCGCTCTGCTGGACCGCCATGTTGATCTGGCCCTTGTCGCGGCCCGGCAGTTCGGCGCACATCCGGGTGGCGGCATTGCGCAGCAGCACCTTTTCGGCCGGTACGACGGGCGGCGGCGCCGCGGGCTTCTGGGTCTGCCCTCCCCCGCCTCCGCCGCCGCCGTCCTTGGGCTTCTCGGACTTCGACGGTTCGGGCTCGGGCTTCGGCGGCGGCGCCGAGGCCAGCGGGGAGGGGGGCGGACTGTTCGGCAGGACGGCTCCCGCCTGCTCCGTCTGCTCGGTGGCCGCGCTGCGGACCTGCGGCTTGTAGGCGATCCAGATCATCACGAACGCCACCGCGAGCGCGACGGACATCCCGAAGAACGTCGCGAGCCATCGGGGCAGGAAGCCGCGCTGGACGTACGTCCCCTCGACCTCCAGCGGTTCGCTGCCGGAGCGGCGCACCGTGAGGGTGTAGGGCCGCTCCTCCTTCGAGCCGAACCAGATGATCTGCCGGGACCGCAGGGTCGTGTCGACGAACGCCGCCCGGCCCGGCTCGATCTGGACGTTCCCCGGCCGGATCTCGTAGGCCAGGTGGTCTCCGTTGTCGCTGCCCGTGACGGAGGCCGTGACCTTGGTGTTGCCGAGGTTGTCGACCGCCAGTTTCGGTCGTCCGCGGAAGCGGCCCTTGACGGTCGGCGGCACGAGCTCCGCGCGCACCTCGGCGAACGGGGTGATCGTCAGGTTCCCTTCCGGTACCGTCACGGCCTCGGGATGCTCGGTCGGGGTGATCCGCACCGCGTACGGGTTCGGCCCCGCGACCGCGTCCGGGGTCCGGGGCGGAGCGAAGGTCAGCTCGACCGTCCCGGTGGTGCCCGGGTACAACCGCAGGGTCGCCGGCTCCACCGTCGTCCAGGGCGCGAGGTCTCCGACGGGCTCGAAGCGGTATTCGTCCACCACGTCACCGGTGTTGCGCACGCGCAGGCGCACGCGCGTGCTGCTGCCGGGGTCGACGGTGACGGAGGCGGGTTCCAGGGAAGTCCATAGGCTCACCCCCGGCACGCTAACCGCGCCGCCGCCGCCGGACAGGAGCCCCGGGGGCAGGGTGCGTTGCCCCGCGGGCACGGCGCGTTGCCCCCGGGTCCGCCCGGGCGTGCCGGCCGGGCCGTGCGCGCGTCGGGTCCGCGGGCACGGCGTCGACGTGGTCGCCCCTCTGACCGTCCGGACGGCCGGTCGTCCAGCCCGACCCGGCCCCCGCCCCGCCCACAGGTCCGCGCGGGCAGATCAGGGGGCAGGGAGCGGCCCGCCCTGCCGGGTGCCCCCGGGGTCTGCCCTTCCGGGCAACGACGGTGTACCCGCCCGGGTACCGGGGGACGTTCCGGCGAGCGGCACGCGCGCGTCAGGGTGGGGGTGTCCTGTCTCGTACCGGAGGAGAGCAGAGCATGCCGTCCTATCTGTCGCCCGGCGTATACGTCGAGGAGGTGGCCAGCGGTTCGCGCCCCATCGAGGGGGTCGGCACGTCGGTGGCCGCCTTCGTCGGACTGGCGCCGACCGGCCCCTTGAACGAGCCGACGCTGGTGACCAACTGGACCCAGTACGTCGCGGCTTTCGGCGACTTCACCGACGGCTGCTACCTCGCGCACTCCGTCTACGGGTTCTTCAACAACGGCGGTTCGGCGGCGTACGTCGTACGCGTCGGCGGTTCCGCCGAGGACGCCGCCGGCGGCGGCCGCGGGCAGGCGGCCGCACCCGCCGCGGTCACCGGCGCCGCCGCCCCGGCCGCGCTGCCCGCCGCCGAGCCCCGCCGCCTCGGCACCTTCGCCGTGGCCGCCACCGCGGAGGGTCGCGGCGGCCCGCTGTCCGTCGAGGTCGCGGACGCGGAGGGCGAGGGGCCCGCCGAGCGCTTCAAGCTGATCGTCAAGGACGGCGACAAGCCGGTCGAGACCTTCGACGTGACGGCGAAGAAGGGCAGCCGGTCCTACGTGGTCACGCAGGTCAAGGAGCGTTCCGCGTTCATCGCCGTGACCGAGGCCGCGCCGTCCGCGCAGCTGGCCCGGCCGGAGAACCAGACCGTGGCGCTTCCGGCGCCGCCGCCCGCGCCCGCGCCCGCCGAGCCCGCCCCGCCGGCAGGCGGCTCCGAGGCCTCCCACCCCGGCCCCGCGCACTACCTCGGCGACTCCGCGGACCGTACGGGCTTCGGCGGCCTGGAAGCCGTCGACGAGATCTCCATGGTCGCCGTGCCCGACCTGATGGCCGCCTACCAGCGCGGCGCGATCGACCTGGAGGCCGTCAAGGCGGTCCAGCTCGGCCTGATCGCGCACTGCGAGCTGATGGGCGACCGTGTCGCGATCATCGACCCGCCGCCCGGCCTGAACGCCCGTGACATCCGGGTCTGGCGCCAGGAGACGGCCAACTACGACTCCAAGTACGCGGCCCTGTACTACCCCTGGATCAAGTCTTTCGACCCGGCGACCGGGCAGTCGCGCCTGATCCCGCCGAGCGGCCACGTGGCCGGCGTCTGGGCCCGCAACGACAGCGAGCGCGGAGTGCACAAGGCCCCCGCCAACGAGGTCGTCCGCGGCGCCGTCGACCTCGAACTCCAGATCACCCGCGGCGAGCAGGACCTGCTCAACCCTATCGGCGTGAACTGCATCCGGGCCTTCCCCGGCCGCGGCATCCGCATCTGGGGCGCCCGCACCCTCTCCTCCGACCCGGCGTGGCGCTACCTGAACATCCGCCGGTACTTCAACTACCTGGAGGAGTCGATCCTGATCGGCACCCAGTGGGTGGTGTTCGAACCGAACGACCACAACCTCTGGGCGCGCATCCGCCGCAACGTCTCCGCGTTCCTGGTCAACGAGTGGCGCAGCGGCGCCCTGTTCGGGCAGAGCCCCGACCAGGCGTACTACGTCAAGTGCGACGAGGAGACGAACCCGGCGGAGTCCGTCGATCTCGGCCGGGTCATCTGCGAGATCGGCATCGCGCCGGTCAAGCCCGCCGAGTTCGTGATCTTCCGGCTGGCGCAGTTCTCCAGCGGCAACGGGGAGCTGGAGGAGTAGCCGGGCGCGGAGTCCTCCTCCGCCCCCTCGCCTCCCCGCCCCTCCCCTCCTCAGAAGGACAGCGAACACATGAGTCTCCAGCCGGGTGACGCCCTCACGTCACACAACTTCGGCCTGCAGATCGACGGGGTCATGGTCGAGTACCTCGCCGAGGTCAGCGGTCTCACCCTCGAACAGGACGTCATCACCTACATGCAGAACAGTGCGCAGGGCCGGCCCGAGGTGGCACTGCTTCCGGGCGTGCAGAAGAACGGCCAGTGCACGGTCGTGCGCGGTATGACGCAGTCGGCCTCGTTCACCCAGTGGATCAACGACTCGATCCGCGGCCAGATGAGCACGGCCCGCAAGAACGCCTCCATCATCATGATGGACTTCCAGGACAACCCGGTGAAGCGCTACAACCTGCGCAACGCCTGGTGCAGCAAGATCGAGACGAGCACGGTGAAGGCCGGTGAGGCCTCGGCGCTCACCGAGAGCGTCACCATCGTGTTCGAAGAACTGGTCATCGAATAATGCGGCGTTCGGCTGCCAGGGCCCCGGTCCCGACGGCACCCCAGACCGCGGCGGCGGGGGCGGACATCCCCCAGTCGGCCCCCGCCGCCGCACCGGACCGCGCGTACGCCGGCCCGCCTGCCGACCCGGGGCCACGGCAGTCGCTGCGCACCGAGTTCCCCTTCGAGCTGCCGCGCGGTTACGTCGACGACGCGGGCACCGTGCACCGCGACGGGGTCATGCGGTTGTCCACGGCACGCGACGAGCTGGTCCCGCTGCGGGACGTGCGCGTGCAGGAGAACCCCGCGTACCTGTCGGTGGTGCTGCTCGGCCGGGTCATCACCCGGCTGGGCACGGTCCCGATGGTGCACGACGGGATCGTGGAGAACATGTTCGCGTCGGACCTGGCGTTCCTCCAGGACTTCTACCGCCAGATCAACGCGGAGGGCCACACCCGCGCGGCCGTGCAGTGCCCGCACTGCTCGGAGCCCTTCGAGGTGGAACTCGGCGGGAGCCGCCTGGGGGAATCGTGACGTACGCGACCGACCGGCTGCACGAGGAGATCGCGTACGTCGCCTACCACTTCCACTGGGGCCCGGACGCGATCCTGGACCTGGAACACCGGGACCGGCGCCGGTACACCGAGCAGATCGCGTCCCTCGTGACGCGCGGCGCGACGGAGGGCTGAGCAGGTGGCATTCCTGGACCGGCTGAGGGGGCGGCGCGGCGAAGACGCCGGCGCGGTGGCTGCGGCGACGGCGTCCGGCGGCTCCCCGGCTCCGGTGCCGGGGACCGCGGCGGCCACCGAGAGCACGGCTTCCCCGGTTTCCGCAGCCCCTGCGGTTCCCGCGGCTCCGCCGGCCCCCGTGGCCGTTGCCGCCTGGGCCCGCCTGCCGCCGCTGCGGCCGACGGCGGGCCATGGCCGGACGGGCGTCGCGGACACCGGTTTCGGCGGGCGGCTGCCGACCTGGCAGGACCCGTCGTTCACCCGGCCGTCCTCCCCCGCAGTCCTGGACCCCGCGGCGGGCAGCAGCCTGCTCTCGGGTGCGCTGACCAGGTCCGCACGCCCGGTCTCGGGGCTCGAACGGCCCGCCCCGCACCTGCCGTCGGGCCGTCACTCCGGCATGCCCGCCGTGCCGGGCTTGCCGGTGGCGCCGCTCCGGGCGGTCCCGGCCCCAGGGGAGTCCCCCGCGGCGACCGGGACCCCCTCGGTACGCGCGGGGGCGGCCCGGCCCTCCGGGTCCGTACCGGCGGTGCCCGTGCACCCGGCGCCCGCGGTGCCTCCCGTGCAGCGCACGCGCGGCGACCGGCCGCCGGCTTCGCGGACGGGGGCCCAGCCGCCCCTGCCGGCACGCCAGTCGGCGTCGACCCCGGCAGGGACGGCACCTCGCGGTGTCCCGGTGAGGCCTGCGCCGCCGTCCCCTTCGCCCCGGACGCGGCAGCCCCTGACCACGGCCCCGGCCGCACCCGCGGCCGCCCGGCGGATCCTGCCGGCCGTGCACCGGACCGCTCCCGCGGCGCCGGCGGCCGCCGCGCCCGCGCCGGCCGCACCGAGCCCGGCGTCCCTGCCTGCGGATGCCGACCGGGACGCCGCGGACCCGTCCGCCTCCGCCATCCCGAACCCCGCACCGGCCTCCGCACGACCGGCCGCGGTTCCCCCGTCGCCGCAGGACGGACCGGGAGGGCACAGCCCACCCCGGCCTCCGGCCGCCAGGCGCCCGGGACTTGGCGCACCGGTACAGCGGGAGGAGCTGCGGCCTCCCGGGGGGCCCGCGCCGGCCGTGCACGTACCGGGCGAGTCCGGCACACCGGCATTCGAGCCGGCGTCCGCGGTGGGCCGTGCTCTGCCGCGCACGACGGCGCCGCACACGGACGCACCCGGCAGCGGCCCGCGGCGCGACGGAGCGAGGTCCGGGGGAACGGGCACGGTCCCGTCCGGCGCAGGGGCACCCGCGGCCGACGCCTCCGGCACCGGCACCGGCAGCGGCAGCGGCTCCCCCTCCGGCTCCGGCACCGGCGCGCCCGTCCAACGGGCGGGCGCCACAGCCGCGTCCGGAACCGGCGCGCCCGTCCAGCGAGCGGTACCCGCCGCGCACACCCCGCGCACGAGCACCCCCGGCAGCCCCCCGCAGCGCGACCGGGCCCGGTCGATGGGCACCGACCCGCTCCCGTCCCGGTCGGTGCCGCCCTCGACCGGCGCCCCCGGCCCCACGCCGCCGGCGAGCGCTCCGGCACCCGCGATCGGCGCGCCCGTCCGGCGAGCGGTACCCGCCGCGAAGACGCCGCCGACGCGGACGCCCGGCAGCCTCCCACAGCACGACGAGGCACGGTCCGAGGGGACGCACCCGGCCCGCGCGGACTCCCCCACGACCGACGCCCCCGGCCTCGATCGAGCGGTGACGGCAGCCCCGTCCGGGACGGGTACGCCCGTTCGGCGAGCGGTGGCGACGCCCGGAACGGCATCGCCCGCTCCGGTCGAAGGCCGTCGCTCCTCCGCCCTGCCCGATGGCACCGCCTCCAGCCCCTCCGACCAGCCCCGCACGCGCACCCGCAGCAGTGCCCCGACGGCCGGCCACAGCGCGCCGGGCGACGCGCCGGGGCCGGCCGCAGCCACTCCATCCCGACCGGCTCCGCACACGACGCCACGGTCGGACGACCCCGCGCCGGCGCCCCTTCGGGACGTTCCGCCCACCCGGCCCGTTCCCCCGTCCCCCGGCTCTTCCGCTCGGGCCTCCGCGGCCGCCGTGCCCCCGGTCGCCGGTCTCCCCGTCACCCGGCGCAGTGCTGCGACGCCCCCGGTGCAGCGCTCCACGGCCCCGCCCGTGCCCGACCTCCACCGCGGCTCCCCGGCCGTACCTCCACCGGCTCCGGGCTCTGCGCAGTCACAGCACGGACCGCGTGCGGCCGGCCCCGGACCGGTCCTCCCGCCCGGCCCGGTCGTCCGCCGGGCATCCGCGGCCGTCCCCCCGCCGGTTCCCGGCCGTGCGCAGTCGCGGCGCGGACCCGTTGCCGCGGGTCCCGAGCCGGCACCCCGACCGCGTAACTCCGCCGGATCCACACCCCCGGACCCGGTGCAGCGCAGTGTCGCGGCTCCCCGTGCGGGACTCGGCGCGCCCCTGGCCGCCACGGCCGCCCCGGCCCCCGCCCCCAGGGCCATGTCGTCGACGGTCCCCACACAGGCCCCACCGCGCCCGGCACCGGGTCCGACGGCGCCCTCGGCAGCCCCCGTCGAGCGACGCTCCCCGCTGGCGGCGCCGCTCGGCGGCGCGTCCGCCGGATCGGCGCAGAGCGCCCGGCCGGAGCACCCCGGCCCCCGTACCGCCGGCGCTCCCGCACTCCCGCCGGCCGCACAGCCGGCACCTGCGCCTGCGCCTTCGGGCACGGCCGGTGTTCCTCCCGTCCAACGGAGCTTCCCCGCACGGGGTGTTCCCCTGCGCCGGACCGCCGTACCCGGCGCCGGTGCCACGGCGCGCGGTCCGCTGCCCGTGGCCGCCCTGACTCCGCCGCCCGCGGCCGCGCCCCCGGCCCTGCCCGCGGGCGGCGCGGCGGCCGGGGCACCGTCCGGGGGTTCGACGCCGGCCGCGCCCACGGTGCAGCGCCTCCCCTCCTTCGGCTCCGGCTCCGGCTCCGGCTCCGGCTCCGGGCGGACCATCGGCGCGCTCGCCGCCGCCGCCTCGGCCGGCGTGGCCCAGACGCTGGGGCACCTCCGGCCGTCGCACCAACCGCCCCGGTCGTCCGCGTCGTCCCCGTCGACCCCGTCGTCGCGGCCCGCCCCGCCGGCCGGACCGCCACCGCCGTACACGCCGCCCGCCGCGGGCCCGGCTCCCGGGACGGCGGTCACCGCCGAGGAAGCGCCGCCCGAGTACAGCGCGATCGCGCCCGGCGCGTTCGATCCGCGCGAACTGACCGACTTCCAGCTGGACGAGCTGGTGCACCGCATCATCGGCCGGGTCACCCGTCTCGTCCGCACCGAACTGCGCATGGACCGCGAACGGATCGGCAGACTCCGCGATCCGCGCGCCTGACGGAACCCACGACCCCCGTCACCGCACGCGCCACCACCGCAGAACGACAGAAAGGCCCACCTCGGATGCCCCGCCAGGACCCCGGGTCCACCATCTGGTTCACCCTCACCATCGACGGCGAGAGCCTCGGCTACTTCAACGGATGCGATGGCCTGTCGTCCCAGGTGGAGGTCGAGCACCGGCAGGAGGGCGGCAACAACGGCTTCGTGTGGCACCTGCCCACACGGGTCACGTTCTCCACCATCCGGCTCACCCGTCCGCTCACGCCCGACACCGCGAAGGTCGCCAAGTGGATCTCGTCGGTCCAGACGGGGATCAAGCGGCCCACCGCGCAGATCGCGGCGCTGCGGGCCGACGGGTCGCTGGTGGCCCGCTGGGGGCTGATCGACGTGCTGCCGGTGAGCTGGCAGGGCCCCTCGCTCGACCCCGCGAACCCGTCCGTGGCCACGGAGGTCCTGGAGATCGCCCACCACGGGTTCACGGACTGACGGCGCGGCGGAGCGGAGAGGAAAGAGGCACACCCATGGCCACGAACAGCAGGGGCGCCGGCAAGAGCCTGGTGCGCGCGACCCTGGCGATCCACGAGCCCCCGGTCGGGACGAGCACGACGCCCGGGGCGCTGATGCGGACCTTCGGTTTCGAGTTCAACCCGGCGCAGTTGTCCCTGAGTCAGCGCGCCCAGTGGAAGGCCACGCCGACGATGGCCGTGCGCGACGGCTCCAAGCCGGAGTTCATGGGCGCCGAGCCGCGCGAGATGACCTTGGAGATCTTCCTGGACTCGTCGGCCGCGCCGACCGCCAACACGGTGCTGAAGAAGGTCGAATCGCTCCTGGACTGCTGCGAGGTGACGGCGAAGAGCATCGCCGCCGATCAGCCGTCGCCGCCGTGGGTGGTGTTCGAGTGGGGGGCGTTCTCCACGGCCCGCTTCGTCGCGTACGTGAGCTCCGTCGAGGCCTCGTACAGCCTCTTCGGCACGACGGGCGTGCCCATCCGTGCCACCTGTCAGGTGCACCTGGTGGAGATCCCGGGGAAGACCAAGGGCCAGAACCCGACGTCGGGCTCGCTCACCGCGCAGCGCGTGCACCGGGTCGTGGCCGGCGACTCTCTCCAGTCGCTGGCGTGGCGGGAGTACGGCACGGCCACCGCCTGGCGGGCGATCGCCGAGCTCAACGGCATCGACGACCCGTCCCGGCTGCCGACGGGCACGGAACTGGTGCTTCCCGCGCCCGAGGAGGTGGCGCGCTGATGGTGCAGCCCGCGTTCTCCAGCATCATGCAGGTCCGGATCGGCGGCGCGAAGCTCCCCGACGACATCGCCCCGCTGCTCGTCGAGGGCTGGGTCGACCAGGGCGTCGGCGTGCCCGCCGCGTTCCGGCTGACCTTCCGCGACCCGTACCGGCTGGTCCTCGGCAAGCTCGGCGCCACCTTCGGCACGAGGGTGGTCCTCACACCGATATCCGACGGCCAGGGCGCCGGAAAGCCGCTGCTGACCGGCGAGGTCACCGCGCTGGAGGCCGACTACGACGGCACCGGAAGCTTCACCGTGATCCGCGGCTACGACCTCGGGCACCGGATGATGCGCCGGCGCCGCGTCGCCGCCTACCGCAACCAGAAGGCCTCCGACATCGCCCGCAAGCTCGCCGCCCTGGACGGCGTACCGATCGGCCGGATCCAGCCGACGAAGGGCGCGTACGGGTTTATCAGCCAGCCCAACATCACCGACTGGGACTTCCTCTCCCGGCTCGCCGACGAGAACAACATGGTGATGTCCCTGGACGCGAGGGGGAAGTTCCGGTTCGTGGCGCCGACGCCGTCGGCCGGCGCGCCGTCCCCGCGGACGGACGGTGACAAGAGCCCCTTCGTGCTCCAGGCCGGCCACGACATCCTCCGGCTGCGGGCGGCGGTCACCGCCGCGGACCAGGTCGGCACGGTCGAGTCGCGCGGCTGGAACGTGACCACCAAGAAGAAGATCGTCGAGACGGCCCCGGCCACGACCGACCCGGGGATCTCCATCGGCCTGACCCCGGGCCAGGCGGCCGGGAAGTTCGCGCCGGCGCAACTCGTCGAGACCGCCGTCCCGTACGACCGGCAGGACGAGGTCCAGCAGGCCGCCAAGGCCCTGGCCTCCGACGTCACCTCGTCGTTCGCGGAGCTGGAGGTCGCGGTGTACGGCAATCCCGCGCTCCGGCCGGGCGTGCCGGTGGCCCTCGGTGACGTGGGCAAGCCCTTCGAGGGCAAGTACACCGTCACCTCCGTGCGGCACGTCTTCGGCGACGGGAAGCACTACGAGTCGTGGATCACGGTGAGCGGGCGCCAGTGGCGCTCCCTGTACGGGCTGGCGTCGGGCGGGGGCGGGGGCGGCGACGCCGCCGGCGCCACCCGGCTGCCCGGCGTGGCGAACGCGATCGTCACCGACGTGCAGGACCCGCTGAAGCAGGGAAGGGTCAAGCTCCGGTTCCCTTGGCTGGACGACACGTACGTGAGCGACTGGGCCCGCAGCGTGCAGTCCGGCGGTGTGGGCGGCGGCGGCGTCTTCCCGATGGACGTCGGGGACGAGGTGCTGGTCGCCTTCGACCGGGGTGCGCTCGACCACCCGTTCGTGATCGGCGGTCTCTACAACGGCCGGGACCTGCCCACCCGGGTCGACGACGTGCCCCTGCACGACGGGCTGAAGCGCAAGGCCGCCCGGCACACCCTGTCCGACCGGCAGGGCAACCGCGTCGACCTGCTCAGCCAGCGGACCGGCGGGCGCAAGCAGGGCGTGCGCATCGCCAGCGGTGACGACCGGCTGACCATCGACCTGGACCGCACCGGGACGGAGATCACCGTCGACAGCAAGGGGTCGGTGACCATCAAGGGCGGCCGCTCGGTGTCCATCGAGGCAGGCACCGACCTGACGCTCAGCGCCCGGCGCCGGCTCACCATCAAGAGCGGCGGCCTCCTCGACATCCAGGGCCGCGGCATCGTCAACCTCAAGTCCCTCGCCGGCGCCGTCAGCGTCGACGCGATGGGCGCCCTCAGCCTCAAGTCCATCGGCGCCACGATGATCACCTCCGGCGGCACGGTCCAGGTCAACTCCATCGCCAACGTCGGCGTCCGCGCCCTCAGGGTCGACCTCATGGGGGCGCTCTTCGTCAACACCGTCAAGTACCCCTTCGGATGACCGGAAGGCAGGTGGCCTCCTGATGGCCGAACAGTTCGTGGGCTCCGGCTGGGCGTTCCCCATGCGCATCGGGCCCACCGGGGGCATCGCGCTGGTCAGCGGCGAGCGCGAGATCGAGGAGGCCGTCCGGCTCGTCCTGGCCACCTCCCCGGGCGAGCGGCCGATGCGCCCGGATTTCGGCTGTGCCATCCACGACCTCGTCTTCGCCCCGGTGAACGAGCAGACCGCGGGCCGCATCCAGCACGAGGTGCACATGAGCCTGGACCGGTGGGAACCCCGGATCGAGGTCCACGACGTGGAGGTCTCCACCGGCACCGACCAGAGCGTCCTGTTCATCGACGTCCGCTACTCCATCCGCGGGACGAACAACCCGCGCAGTCTCGTCTTCCCCTTCTACGTCATCCCCTCCCACGACGAGCCGGGTGCTCCGGGCTCCTTGGAAAGCGACCTCTGATGTCCCTGCCCTCCCCCAATCTCGACGACCGGCGCTTCCAGCAGTTCGTCGACGACGCCAAGCGCTACATCCAGCAGCGCGCCCCGGAGTGGACCGACCACAACGTCTCCGACCCCGGCGTCACGCTCGTCGAGACGGTCGCGCACATGGCGGACCAGATCGTCTACCGGCTCAACCGCGTCCCGGAGAAGAACCACCTGGCCTTCCTCGACCTGGTGGGCATCACCCTCTTCCCGCCGTCCGCGGCGCGCACGGACGTCACCTTCTGGCTGTCCGCGCCCCAGGAGGACGTGATCCTGGTCCCCGCCGGGGCCGAGGTCGCCACGCTGCGCACCGAACGGGAGGACGCCGTCGTCTTCGCCACCGAACACGACCTGGCGGTCGTACCGTGCTCGCTGTCCCACCTGGTGGTGCAGCACCGCGGGCAGTCCGTCACGGACCGTACGACGGACCTGTTCGAGGGCAGGGACGTGCTGTGTTTCGCCGAGGCCCCCGGCCCCGGCGACTGCATGCTCATCGGTCTGACCGCGGCCGCTCCGCACTGCGCGCTCGCGCTGGAGCTCGACAGCCGTGTCGACGGCGTCGGGGTGGATCCCCGCCAGCCGCCGCTGCTGTGGGAGGCGTGGACCGAGGACGGCTGGCAGGCCTGTGAGGTGGACCGGGACGGCACCGGCGGTCTCAACCGGCCCGGCGACGTCGTCCTGCACCTGCCCGGCGGACACGTGCTCTCGCGCAGCGGCGGACACGAGGCCGGCTGGGTCCGCTGCCGGGTCACCGAACCGGCGCCCGGCCAGCCCTTCTACACCACCTCGCCGAGCATCCGCTCCGTCGAGGCCTACACCATCGGCGGCACCACCGGCGCCGTGCACGCCGAGACCGTCCACGACGAGACGCTCGGCGAAGCCACGGGACTGCCCGGACAGCGGCTGCGGCTCGCCAACGCCCCCGTCGTCGCCGACGACCCGCCGCTGCTCCTGCAGAGCTCCGCCGACGACGGCTGGCGGGACTGGCAGGTGGTCCCGCACTTCGCCGGCTCCGGGCCCGGCGACCACCACGTCACCCTGGACGCCGCCACGGGCGAGACGGCCTTCGGCCCGGCCGTCCGCGAACCGGACGGGACGCTGCGCCAGTACGGGGCGGTCGCCCCCAAGGGCGCCGTGATCCGGGCCCACCGCTACCGCACCGGGGGCGGCCGCGGCGGCAACGTGGCGCGCGGCGCCGTCCAGGTGCTGCGCACCTCCGTCCCGTACGTCGCCGAGGTCGTCAACCGCGAGGCGGCGCGCGGCGGCGTCGACGGCGAGACGGTGGAGGAGGCCAAGCTGCGGGCGCCGATCACCCTCCGCGCCCAGGACCGTGCCGTCACCCTGCGCGACTACGAGGAGCTCGCGCGCCGCGCCGCACCGGAAACCGCGCGCATCGCCTGCCTGGAGGGCGAGGAGGGCGAGCACGGCGCCTACGCGGTCCGGGTCCTCGTCGTCCCCCAGGCCGTCCCCGATCCGGGCGGGCGGCTGCGCTTCGAGCAGCTCGTGCCGGGCGACGCCCTGCTGGGCAGGATCACCCGCCACCTCGACGAGCGCCGTCTCATCGGCACCCGGCTGGCCGTCGGGCCTCCGTACTACCAGGGCGTCACCGTCGTCGCCACGGTGCACGCGTTCCGCGGCGTCGACACCGACCGGGTGCGCCGCCAGGCGCACGACGCGCTCTACCGCCACCTCGACCCGCTGACCGGCGGGGCGGACGGCCGGGGCTGGCCCTTCGGCCGCCCCGTCCAGACCGGCGAGGTGTTCGCGGTGCTGCAACGGGTCCCCGGGGTGGAACTCGTCGACCAGGTCGTGCTGCACCCCGCGGACCCCCTCACCGGCAAACGCGGCGACGCGACCGACCGCATCGACCTGGGGCGGCCGTCGCTGGTCTTCTCCTTCGACCACCGTGTCCGGGTGATCGGGGACGGCGCATGACGGCCACGCCGTACCGGGGCTCGGTCGACGGCCTCGGGTCCTCGCTCCCGCTGGGCACGATGCTCCCCGCCGTGTTCGCCGACGACGACCTGGCCCAGCGGTTCGTCGGCGGACTCGACGAGGTCCTCGCGCCCATCCTGAACGTCCTGGACTGCCTGGACGCCTATTTCGACCCGGCGCTGACCCCGGCCGACTTCGCGCGGTGGCTCGCCGGCTGGGTGGGCGCCGAGACCGACGGCAGCGAGCCCGAGCCCCGGCTGCGGGCCGCCGTCGCGGCCGCGGTCGCGCTGCACCGGGTCCGCGGCACCCGCCTCGGCCTCGCGGAGGCGGTGCGGCTGGCCTTCGGCGTCGCACCCGAGATCACCGAGAGCGGCGGCGCCGACTGGAGCGCCCGCCCGCTCGGCCCCTTCCCCGGCGCCCCGCGCCCCCGTCTGCACGTCACGCTCCGGCTGCCCGACCCGACTCCGGCCGACACCCACCGCCTGGACTCGCTCGTCGCCGCCGCCCGCCCCGCCCACATGCCCTACACGGTCGAAGTGACCGCCGTCGAAAGGACCCCGCAGACATGACCACGCAGAACTGCCCCGAGTGCGGAACGCGCGCAGAACCGGGCCAGTCGTTCTGCGACGCCTGCGGCGCCGTGCTCGGCTGGGACCGGGGCGCAGGCATGCCGGGCGGCCCGGACGCCGCCCCGGGCAGCGGACCCGTCGCGGCGCCCGCCTCCTCCGGTGTGCGGGGACCGGCACCGGAGTCCGGGGGGCCGCAGAGCCCGCAGGGCGCGGGAACCGCCGGGAGTGCGGACGCCGGGGGAAGGCCCGAAGCCGCCGGTGGTGCGGAGCCGTCCGGGCCCGTTCCGGCGCGTCCGGACGCGCCGTCGCCGCAGGACACCGCGCCCACCGCGGCCGTCCCCGCCGCCCGGGCCCCGCACACACTGAGCGACACCATGTCCGACCGGGCACGTTCCCTCCTGGTGCCCGTGGCGGACCCGCAGGCGCCGGACCCCGCACCGGCGGCCGTCGTGCCCGTCCTCCCCGGCCGGCCGGAGGCCGAGCGGCCCGCCGTACGCGCCCCGGGCGGGCAACCCGGGATCGAGGGCGGCCCGCCGTGCCGGTGGTGCGCGACGCCGAACCGGCCCGACCGCCACTACTGCGTGCGCTGCGCGATGCCGCTGGCCGAGACCGGCGGGGCCGCGGCCCCGGGGCGGCGGGCACCCTGGTGGCGCCGCCTCTTCGGCGGGCGGCACGGCGAGACCCCGTGGGCGGGCGACCGCCCGCGGCTGCGCCGCGTCTTCGACCGGGCGGGGACCTGGATCGCCCTCGCCGCGGTCGTCGCCCTGGCGGCCCTCGGCGTCGTGTACCTGCCCGACGGCGTACGGGCCACCCAGGACCATTTCGCCAAGCGTGCCCCGGTCGCCCCCGACCGGATCGCGGCCTCGCGTTCGTACGCCGGCCACCAGCCGGAGATCGCCTTCGACAAACGCAGCAACACCTGGTGGGGGCCCGGCGTCTCGCAGTCCGGCCAGGGCGAGTGGATCGAGGCCTCCTTCAGCGAGCCGGCACGGCTGCTGGACCTGATCATCACCCCCGGCGTCTCGGGGCGGGCCGACAAGATCGGCGAGTCGGCCCTGCCGCACCGCGTCACGGCGACGATCACGGGCAAGGACGGCAAGGTCACCACGCGCCGGCTGACCCTGGATCAGGGGGCGGGCGGCCAGCGGCTCCCGTTCCGCGTCGGCGAGGTCACGAAGGTCCGCTTCACCGTCGAGTCCTCGCACGCGTCCTCCGCGGACAAGCAGGTCGCGATCGCGGAGATCGAGTTCTTCGGCCCGTCGAACGCCAACCGCTCCTGACCGAGTCCGCAGGAGTCCGGCCCGGGGTCCCGAGCGTGCCCCGGGCCGGCGTTCGAGCCGGGATCCGGCCCGGGATCCGGCCCGGGCCGCCGGCCCCCGGACGCCGTAACCCCTAGCGAGTGCCGACCGCGCCCTCCAGCACCTCCAGCCGCTGCTGGGTCAGCCTCAGCAGGCGCGGTTCCAGGCTGGGCAGGGCGCGCAGCAGGCGGACGAGTTCGGGGCCGGAATCCCTGGCCGCCGCCTGGTCCTTGAGCTGGGTCCAGCAGTACAGGGCGCCCGCCGCGGCCGCGAGGACCTCGGGGGCGTCCGGCGGCTGGTGCTCCAGGCGGGTGTGCCCGGCGTTGGTCCAGAGCCGGGTCGCCGAACCGTAGTTCCCGGCCATCCGGGCCAGGTCGGCCCGGATCTCGGCCCAGTGGGTCGCCTCGGGCGAGGTGTGCCCGTGGGTCTGCAGGACGTGCTGCTCCCAGGCCTGGGCGAGGGTGGCGGCCTCCTGGTGCCGGCCGCCGGTGGCGAGGGCGTGGATGTGCGGGCGCGGGTCGGCGGCCGGCTCCTGAGGTGTGTGCGGCATGTGCGGTGCGCGTGGCGCCTGTTGGGCGGCGGTGGCGCTGAGTTCGCGCGTGGCGGGCAGGACGAGGGTGCCGGGCGGCAGGGCGGCCGCTCCGACGGCGAAGGCGTGCAGCTGGAGGTTGGCGGGGCGGGTGGGGCTGCGGCGCAGCTGGTCGATCCAGTGCCGGGTGTACGCGCTGACCTGGTGCGGCCCGCCGGCGAAGGCGGGCGGGACGACGACCCCGTACACCTCGGCGGAGGGTGAGGCGGGCAGGCTCCCGTACTCCTGGAGCACCGGCCAGGCGGACTTGTCGGCGACAAGGTCGAGCACCACGGTGGTCGGGCCGGTGGGACGGGCCGCGAGCTCGGTCCCCAGCCAGTCCCACGGCAGGGCCGTGTAGCGGACGGTGGAGGCCGTGGTCCCGGCGAGCGCGAGGTGCAGGCCCTGGCCGCGGCGGTCGAGCGTGAGCCGGCCGGAGAGGTAGACGAACAGCGGCCCCGGGGTCGCCGCGGCGGCGCGCAGCCGCATCAGCACGGTGTTGGGGTCCCGGGCGCCGTCGAGGTACGTGGTGTCACTGGGGGCGTGGCTGTTCAACAGCGCCGACACGGGCAGCACTCCGAGCGCGGCCAGATTGGCACTGGGCGCGACCTGAACGGCCCGCCGCCGCAGGGCGGCGTCGCCCGCTATGAGAAGTACATGCCCCCGCTGCTGCCTGCCGGCTCCGTCGATCTGCATGGGCAGACCGTACTCATCTCACGCCCCCCTTGCAGCCAAGGGGTACGAACGACACCCTCGCGCACCCCCGCCGGCCTGCCCGAACCGGCACCGCGGTCAGCAGTCGAACCACACGACGAGCCGCACCCCTTCGTCGCCGTGGAGGCGCGCGAGGGTGCGCATGACGTCCCAGACGGGTCCCCATTCCTCGTCCCGCACGGCCTGCCTCCGCGTCGGCCTGCCGATCCGGTCGAGGTTCCCGTCGTACCAGGTGGTCTCCTCCAGGGCGATCGTGTCCCAGTCCGCCGCCTTCAGCTCGGCCCAGGTGATCCAGGACCCGCTGTGGGCGACGCTCCACCCCTCGTAGGCGGCGCGGGCGTCCCGCGTCACGTCCGGCGGCAGCCCGCGATCGGGGGCGAGCGGCCGGAACAGCGTGGTGTCACGGACCCCGAACAGGGCGCCGAACGCCATGTAGGAGCGCCCGTTGTACAGATGATCGAGGTCGATCGCCTCGAACCAGCTGCGGTCGTCCTCATCCAGCCAGTTGTCCCAGCGGCACTCGATGATCCCGTGTATGTCCGTCCCCATGGCGGAGATGATTCCCGGCCGCGCCCCCGCACGCGAGGCGGTTTCCGCGGTGGCGGCTCCGCCCGCCGGCCGTGGGCCGTTCGGGGGGCAACGGCCCGGGCGTGGCCCCGCCTTCGCCGTGATCGGGCCGGGCGATGGCAGGAAAGAGGCATGAGCCTCCATCGCCGTCGGTTGCTGGGCGCCGCACCCGCAGCCGTGCTGGCCGCCCTCGGGGCCACCGGGGCGCACGCCCGCGCCCCCGACTGGGCGGCGCTCGCACGTGGGACCAACGGGCGGGTGGTGCTGCCCGGCGACGGCGACTACCCGCAGGCCCGGCAGCTGTTCCAGCCCCGCTACGACGCCATCGCGCCGGGCGCGGTGGCCTACCCCGCGCACGCCGCCGACGTGGCCGTCTGCCTGGACTTCGCCCGCCGCTCCGCCGTCCCCGTCGTCCCGCGCGGCGGCGGCCACAGCTACGCCGGCTGGTCCACCCGCGCCGGCGGGCTCGTCGTCGACGTCGGCGCGATGGCCGGGCTGACGGTCGACGGAACGGGCGTGCGCATCGGCGCCGGAGCCCGGCTCGGCGACGTCAACCGGAGTCTCGCCGCGCGGAGCCTCGCCCTGCCGACCGGGCTCTGCCCCACGGTGGGGATCGCCGGGCTCACCCTGGGCGGCGGGCTGGGCCTCGCCTCCCGCGCCCACGGGACCACGTCCGACGCCCTCACCGGCGCCACCGTCGTCACGCCCGACGGCGTCGTGCGCGAGGTCGACTCCACCCGTGACCCGGACCTGTTCTGGGCCCTGCGCGGCGGTGGGGGCGGCAACTTCGGCGTGGTCACCGAGTTCCGCTTCCGCACCCACCCCGCCACCGACTGCGCCTACGCCGAACTCCACTGGCCGGAAGCCGACTCCGCCGCCCTGCTGCGCGGCTGGCAGCGCTGGCTGATCACCCTCCCCGACCCGTTCTGGAGCCAGGTCGAGTTCCTGGTCGAATCCGGCCCGGCCCCGGCCGCGGCCCCCGCCGTACGCGTCCTGTGCTCCGACGGCCGCGCCGAGCTGGAGCGCCGGCTGACCGGGCTGGCCGATCTGGTGGGCCGGCCGCCGCGGGACAGCTGGATCGTCGTACGCGACCACGAGCAGACCCTGCGGGCCATGTCGGGCTGCCTGGAGCGCAGCGCCGCGCAGTGCCATCTGCCGGGCACCCTGCCCGGCCGGACCCCCGAAGGCCGGATCGGCCGGGACTCGTACGCCGGGCGCAGCGACTTCTGGGGCGCCGCCGGACTGCCCGACGCGGGCGTCGCCGCCGTGCTGGCCGCCGTACGGCGCTACGGGCGGGCCGTACCCGCCGGCGGCCTCGGGGTCGTCCAGTTCGCCGGGGAGCTCGGCGGCGCCGTGAACCGGACGGCGCCCGCCGACACCGCGTTCGTGCACCGCGACTGCGCCTTCCTCACCCAGTACCTCGCCTACTGGCCCGCCTCGGCCACGCCGGCGCAGGTCTCCGCGCACCAGGGCTGGCTCGACGGGCTGTGGCAGGACCTGCGCCCCTGGGCGAGCGGCCGGGCGTACCAGAACTACATCGATCCGAAGCTGCCCGCCTGGCGCGAGGCGTACTACGGGCCGAACCTCGCCCGGCTGGAAGAGGTCCGGCGCGCCTACGACCCGGACCGGCTGTTCCGCTTCCCGCAGGCCATCTGACCGTCCAGCCGTCCAGAGGAGCTCGACATGCGACGTACGTTGACCGTTGCCGCGGCGACGGCCGCCCTGCTGCTGCCCGCCGGGCCGCTGCCGGTGGCCGAGGCCGGGAGCGCCATGGCTCCGCCCGGCCGGTGGTCCGCCCGTGAGGCGCAGACCTTCTGGACGGCCGAACGGATGGCCCACGCGGCCCCCATGACGCCCGCGTCGGCGGTCGCGGCCACGGATCCCGGCACCGGGCAGGACTTCGACGGGATCCCGGTCGTCGGACGGATGTTCGTGATGAAGGGCGGCGGCGCGTACTTCTGCACCGCGAGCGTGGTCTCCTCCCCCGGCCGCGACCTGGTGCTCAGCGCGGCGCACTGCCTGCTCGGGACCGACGCCCGCCAGGTGGCCTTCGTACCGCTGTACACGGCGGCCAACCCGCAGCCGTACGGGATGTTCCCGGTGCTGCGGACCTCCGACGGGAAGTCCAAGGTGTGGATCGACCCGCGCTACAAGAGCCTGGGGGCCGACAAGGGGGCCACCCTGGACGTGGCCTTCGCGCAGGTCGGGCCGGACGCCGACGGGTTCCCCGTCGAGGACGTGGTCGGCGGGAACCGCCTGGTCACCGGCGCCGGTTACGAGCACGCGAAGGTGTCGCTGATCGGCCATCCGGCCTCGGCCGCGCGCCCGCGGCTGTGCGTGAACCGCACGACCAAGTTCACCAGCAAGGATCCGGGGATCCCCGGATCGTTCCTGCGGATCGACTGCACCGGGTACCCGGGCGGGACCAGCGGCGGGCCCTTCCTGAAGAACTACGACAAGGTGACCGAGACCGGGGACGTGGTCGGGGTCATCGGCGGCTGGAAGACCGGCGGGGACACCGCCGACACCTCGTACAGCTCGTACTTCGGCGCGGACGTCAAGAAGTTGTACGAGCAGGCGGTTGCCGGGGCAAAGGCGGGGTGAGCACCCGTACCCAGCGGGTCCGCCTCGGGTTGCCCACCGTGCGCGGCGTCGCGGGAATCCCGTCGGCGGTCAGCTGGTCGGCCGGCGGGAGCCCGAGCTGGCGGCGCAGGTCGGCGAGGGCGGCGTGGACGGGAGCCAGGAGCACCTCGGCCCGCGGATGGGCGTACGCGAGGGCGTGCGCGGTGGTCTCGATGGTCTCGGCGGCGTCCTCGGCCGACGTACGGCTCCAGCCGCCCGGCTCGGCGGAACTCCACGGCGCGACGGCGTCGTAGAGGTGGCAGGCGGCATCGGCCGCGGCGTCGGCCCGTTCACCGACGCCCGGCGCCGCGATGGTCGGCAGCAGCTCCATGCCGGGTCAACGACCGAAGCCGCCGCGGGGAACGTACGTCGCGCCGCTTGTTCGGCCCCCTCAGCCGGCCACCGTCTGCAGCCAGACCGGGAGCAGCAGCAGCGAGACCACCGAACTCTTGATCACCAGCGAGGCGGAGAGGTCCACGCCCACGTCGTAGCGCTGGGCGAAGACGAACAGGTTCTGCGGGGTCGGCATCGCGGCGATCAGGACGAGGTACGTCAGCCACTCGCCCCGCACGCCGAACAGCAGTCCGCACACCGCCCAGGCGAGCAGCGGGAAGGCCAGGCACTTGAAGGCGATGAGGGCCATCTCCTCGCGGGAGGTGCCCCGGACGTCCAGTCCGACGCCGCCGAGGTGCAGTCCGAGGGCGAACAGGGCGATCGGCGAGGCGCTGTCGCCGACGAAGGAGGCCCCGTCCAGCACCACCTTCGGGAGGTGCACGGAGAGGAGGTTGAGCACGATCCCGGCATTGCAGGCCAGGACCACCGGGGTGGCGAGCGAGGCGCCGACGGCCCTCGACAGGCGCTGCGCGGGAGTGCCGGAGGTCTCGCCGGCGCGGCCCAGCTCCATGATGGAGATGACGACGAGGGAGAGCACGCAGACCTGGAAGAGCAGGACGGGGAAGATCGGCGCGGCCGTCCCGAAGAAGGTGATGAACACGGGGACGGCGAAGTAGGCGGTGTTCACCTGGACTCCGGCCATGACGCGCAGCGCCACGTCGCGGGGATCCCGCAGGCCCCGGGCGCCCGAGGCGAAGGCTATGAGGAGTACGGCGAGTGCGGCGGCCGCGGCGTAGGAGCCGATCGCGTGCCAGTTGAAGAGGGCGCCGAGGTCGCTGGCGTAGATGTTGCCGAAGAGGTAGCAGGGGACGGCGAAGAGGAAGGCGTAGTCGGCGAAGACCTTGGAGGCCTCGGCCGGGACGGTCTTGCGGCGGGCGAGCAGCACACCTCCGCCGAAGGCCAGCAGCACCGGTACGAGCTTTTCTAGTGCCGCTGCCGTGCCCATGTGTACCGGCTCCCCCTGTGATCGACAGCGAGCAGCGTACTCCTGCCTTCCTGGAGGAACTCCGGAGCATAGGCTGGACCGATCATGAGCGATCGCGATGAAGCCCGCCCCCGCAGCCCCGGCCGACCTCGTACGCCGGCCCCGGCGCGGGCGCCGGTGCGGTTCACGGCGGTGCTGCGTACGCCCGCCCGGGCGGCCGAACCGCTGTTCGCGCAGGCGCCGAAAGCCTGGCAGCGGATGCTGCCGTACGCCGTCGTCGGCGTCTTCGTGCTGTCGCTGCTGCCGACGACCATCGCCGTGCTGACCAACGACTACAAGGCGGGCGGCGGCTGGGCGGGCGCGCTGGGCGTGGCCCAGACCGTACCGCTGCTGCTGGCGGTGACGCGGCCGCTGTCCGCGTGGGCGCTGGTCCTGGCCGCGGACACGCTCGGGGCGGTGGTGCTGACCCACGCCGACCGGGTCGCCGGGCACACCTGGCCGTGGACCCCGATGTCCATCGTCGGCTACCTGGTGCTGATGGTCTGTCTGGGGCTGCGCGAGTCGATCCGGACCCTGATCGGGGTGTGGCTGGTCACGGGCGCCGTCGGGGTGGTGCTCGGCTTCTTCGAGCCCGATGGGGTGACCACCACGAGCGCGCTGCTGTTCGTGCTGAGCGGCAGCGTCCTCGCCGTGACCGGGGCGCTGCGCGGGATCGGCGACGCGCAGCAGCGGATCGCCGAGCAGGAGAGCATCAGCGAGGCGGAGCGGGCCCGGCGGACGCTGCTGGAGGAACGGGCGCGGATCGCCCGGGAGCTGCACGACGTGGTCGCGCACCACATGTCGGTGATCACCGTGCAGGCGGACTCCGCGCCGTACCGGCTGCCCGGCATGGCCGGGCCGGTACAGGAGGAGTTCGCGGCGATCGCGGCCAGTGCGCGCGAGTCGCTGAGCGAGATGCGGCGGCTGCTGACGGTGCTGCGCAGCGACGGGAACGGGGGCGGCCCGGCTCCGGGCGGAGCGGGCGAGCTGGCCCCGCAGCCGGGCATCGGCCGGATCCAGCAGCTGGTGGAGGCGACCGTACGGGCGGGGCAGCCGGTGGAGGCGTCGCTCGCGGCCGGGGCCGAGCGGGCGGCGCCGCCGGCCGTGGACCTGTCGGCGTACCGGATCGTGCAGGAGGCACTGGCGAACGTGGTGCGGCACGCGCCGGGAGCCGAGACCCGCGTTTCCGTGACGTACGACGCCGGGGAGGTGCTCGTGCTCGTCGTCAACGGCCCGGCGGCGCGGGACGCGGCGGTGGAGCCGGGCGGTTCTGGCACCGGGCACGGTCTGGTCGGCATGCACGAGCGCGTACGGTTGACGGGCGGGACCCTGGACACCGGCCCGCTGCCCGACGGCGGCTTCCGGGTCGCGGCCCGTCTGCCCCTGAACGACGCCAGCGAGGAACCCAGTTGACCATCCGTGTGATCATCGTCGACGACCAGGCCATGGTGCGGGCGGGGTTCGCCGCCCTGCTGTCGGCGCAGGCCGACATCGACGTGGTGGGCGAGGCCCCCGACGGGCGGCAGGGGGTCCAGGTCGCGCGGACCGTGCATCCCGACGTGGTGCTGATGGACGTGCGCATGCCGGAGATGGACGGGCTGTCGGCGGCCCGGGAGCTGCTCGGCCCGCCGCCGGGGGTGGTCCACCGGCCGAAGGTGCTGATGCTGACCACCTTCGACATCGACGACTACGTGTACGAGGCGCTGCGCGCGGGCGCCTCGGGGTTCCTGCTGAAGGACGCGCCGCCCGCCGATCTGATCGCGGCGGTCCGGGTGGTCGCGTCGGGCGAGGCGCTGCTGGCGCCCTCGGTGACCCGGCGGCTGATCGCGGACTTCGTCCAGCAGCGGCCGGCGCCGCGCAAGGATCCGGCGCTGCGGCTGAAGGGGCTGACCCCGCGGGAGACCGAGGTGCTGGAGCTCATCGCGCGCGGGCTGTCGAACCAGGAGATCGCCGGGCACCTCGTGCTGGCCGAGCAGACCGTGAAGACGCACATCGGGCGGGTGCTGGCCAAGCTGGACCTGCGGGACCGGGCCCAGGCGGTGATCTTCGCGTACGAGGCGGGGCTGGTGCGGCCCGGCGACTCGGACTGATGCCGGGCCCGGCCTGACGCGGGGCGTCTCCTCCACCCCCTACCGGGGTATGAACTCCGACTTGGCTCCACGGTCCGACGTCCACTCCGACACCTTCTCCTTACCTTCTCCCCGTCACGAGGAGAGGAGAAGGGGCATGCGCCGCTTCGGAAGGACCCTGGCCACGGCCGCACTGGCCGTGGCCGTGGTCGGGGGGACCGCGGGATGGGCCTCCGGCGACAGCCAGCAGGCGGTCACCGGACCGCCGCCCGGCACCGCCGCCTGGCGGGCCGACACCGTGTCCGGCAGGCCGCTGCCCGACCCGGCGGGCACCTCGCCGCGGGACGTCGCCCGGTTCTTCGCCGGGCTGGACGACGCGGAGCGCCGGGAGCTCGTACGCGACCACCCGCTGGTGGTCGGCAACCTCGACGGCGCCCCCGTCCCCCTCCGGTACGAGGCCAACCGGCTGGCCGTCCTCGCGACGGGCGAGGCGCGCTACGCCTCGCTCGCCTCGCCGGGCCGGCAGATCCTCGCCTTCGATCCGCGCGGGCGCGGCCAGGTCGTCGAGGTGTTCGGGGACCTGGGGCGGGCCGCGCACGTCTCGGTGGTCGTACCGGGTTCGGACAGCGACGCCACCACGTACGACGCGAAGCGCGCGCCGTACACCGGCCCGGCCGGGATGGCCCGCTCGCTGCGCGCCGCGGCCGGCGAGGACGTGGCGGTGGTGGCCTGGACCGGCTACACCACCCCCGTCGGGGTCGGTCTGGACGCGGCTTCGGGGCGGCTGGCCGAGGCGGGCGCGGAGCGGCTGGCCCGGTTCACGGCGGGGCTCGACGCGATCGGCGCACCCGACCCGGTGCTGTTCTGCCACAGCTACGGCTCGGTGGTCGGGGGCCTCGCGGCCGGTCGTACGGACGCCGGCGACATCGTCGTGTTCGGCTCGCCCGGCATGCGCGCCGACACCGCCGCCGGGCTCCACACCCGAGCCCGCGTCTGGGCTGCCCGGGGGCCCTCCGACTGGATCGGCGACGTGCCGAACGTGCGGTTCGCCGGGATCGGCCACGGCGCCGATCCGGCCTCCGCCGCCTTCGGGGCCCGCAAGGTGCCCGCCTCCGACGTGCACGGCCACACCGGCTACCTCGTACCCGGCACCCAGTCCCTGGCGGCCTTCGCCGCGATCGCGAGGGGAGAGGTCCGATGAGCACGCCGGCCGCACCGACCACGCTCACCGCGCTCAAGAGGGCCGCCGACCGGATCGAGCGGCAGACCCCCGCCCACCGCGACCGGGCCGTCGACGGACTGCGCGCCCTCGCCCTGCTGGCCGTGCCGACCGGCCACTGGCTGCTCGGCGGGTTCACCCGCGACGCGGAGGGCGGCCTGCACAACGCGAGCCCGCTCGCCGCGTTCGGCGAACTGGCCCCGGCGAGCTGGGTCCTCCAGATGCTCGGCATCTTCTTCCTGGTGGGCGGGTACGCCTCGGTGCTCTCCTACCACCGCCGCAAGGGGTCCGCCGGGCAGTGGCTGAAGGGCCGGATCGTCCGGCTGGGGCGGCCGGTGCTCGGGGTCACGGCGGTGTGGGCGCTGGCCGCGCCGGTGCTGTACGCGGCGGGCGTGCCGGAGGCCACGCTGCGCACCGGGGCGACGCTGGTGATCCAGCCGCTGTGGTTCGTGGGCGTGTACGTGGTGGTGACCGCGCTGACCCCGTACTGCGTGGCGGCGGCGCGCCGGCTCGGCGGCCGGGCGGCGGTCCCGCTGCTCGCCTCGGTCGCGGTGGTGGACTTCCTGCGGTACGGGCCGTTCGCCGGGTCCGTGCCCTCGTGGCTGGCGGTGGTGAACATCCTGCCGGGCTGGCTGTTCGCCTATCAGCTCGGCGTGAGCTGGGGCGAGGGCCGGATCGGCCGACGCGGGGCCTGGCTGCTGCTGGCGGGCGGGACCGTGCTGTTCGCGGCGCTGCTCGCGGTGTTCCACTACCCGGCGTCGATGGTCGGCGTGCCGGGCGAGGCGCGCACCAACTCGCACCCGCCGTCGCTGCTGGTGGTGGCCCTGGCCTCGGCGCAGTCGGGGGCGGCGATGCTGCTGCGCGACCGGCTGGCGAGGCTGCTGGCCCGGCCGGTGCTGTGGGCCCCGGTCGTCGTGATCAACCTGTGCGCGATGACGATCCTGTGCTGGCACCAGACGGCCATGCTGGCGGCGGCCGTACCCGCTTCGTTCGCGGGCGGGCTGACGGGGCTGACGACGGCTCCGCAGACGCTGGGCTGGATCGCGGCCCGGCTGGCCTGGATGCCGGTGTTCGCGGTGTTGCTGGCGGGCATCGCCCGGTACGCCCGCCGGTTCGAGGAGCCGTGGACCCGGGCGACGGCGGTGCGGCGCACGCTGGCGGGGGTGCTGGCGGCCGGGTTCGCGGTGTTCGCGCTGGGCCTGGCATAGGCCGTGCGCACGCCGGTACGGCGAGAGCGCCGCTCCCCGCAGGGGGCGGCGCTCTCGCCGTGTCCGCGCGGCGGGCGGATCAGCCCGGTCAGGCGATCGAGGCGGCGACGATCGCGGCCACCGCCAGGTTGCAGGAGGCCGTGACCCAGACCGCCGGGTGCGGCTGCGGGTCGACGACGATCGCGCCGAGCTTGCCGGGGGTCACCCAGTCCAGCACCAGGAACGCGACGCCCATCAGGACCAGGCCGAGCAGCCCGAACGCGGCCGTGGACAGCAGCCCCTTGCCGAAGTCGTCGTACGTGGTCCAGATCGAGGTGAAGACGATCCCGCCGACGCCGAGGAGCGCGGAGCTCAGCATGACGGACGCGTTCCGGTTGCGCTCCTCCCAGATCTGCTTCGGCAGCTTCCCGGGCGTCAGCACGTCCACCAGGACGATGCCGAGGATCAGCAGGACCAGGCCGAGGGCGCCGTAGGCGCTGGTGCGGCCAAGTCCGTTGATGATGTCGCTCATTGAGAAGCCGTTCTCCGCGGGGGTAGGAAGGACCTGCCGTACGTGACGGGACACCTCCCGTCAGGGGGGCTCAGGGTGGCCGAATCTATCGCACGGCCTCCCGGCAGGCCATGGGGAGGTCAGGGAATGGTAAAGCTCAGAGCGGCACGGCCCGGTGAGGCCGAGGAACTCGGCGCTCTCGTGCTGCGTTCCAAGGCGTACTGGGGGTACGACGCCGAGTTCCTGGCCTCGTGCGCGCCGGAACTGCGCATCCGGGACGGGGAGGTGGCCGAGCGCCGGATCGTCGTGGCCGAAGAAGCCTGCGAGGGGCGGGTGCTGGGGCTCGCCTCTCTGGAGGGCGGGCCGCCGGTGGCCCGGCTGGGACTGCTGTTCGTGGAGCCGGAGGCCATCGGACGGGGCGTGGGGCGGCGGCTGTACCGGGACGCGCTGCGCCGGGCGGCAGGGCTGGGCTGCCGCAGGCTGCTGATCGACTCCGATCCGTACGCCGCCGGGTTCTACCGGGCGATGGGCGCCCTCGGTCCACCGCGACCCGGCGCGGCGGGCGGCGAGGAGGAGCCGCCCGCCGGTCTGGTGCGGTTCGAGGCGGTGCCCGCGCCGCTCGCCGCCTGGGCGCGGGCCTGGACGGGCGGCGTTCGGGCCGTGCACGTGGGCAATGTCGGCGAGTACAACGCCCAGTTCGGCGACGCCTCCCTCGACCCCGGGCAGCGGGCCGCGCGGCACTACGCCTGCCTGGCCGCGTTCTACAGCCCGTCGCCGGGAGCGCTGGTGCTGCCCGGGGCGGTGCCGCCGGACTGGATCCGGCGGGTCGGGCGCCTCCTGGAGTGGGAGGGGGTGGAGGTGTACGACGGCCTGGCGCAGGGGGGTTCCGGCCTGCCCGCGGGCGGCGGGCTGTCGGATGCCGTACGGGCCAGGCCGGCGCTGGCCGGGCGGCTGGTCGGGGCCGGGCTGCCCTTCGTACCGTGGGGGCTGACGGCGGGCTTCGCCCGGCTGTCCGGCCGGCCGTGGCGGCCCCGCGAGCTGCGGTACGAGTCGAAGTCGGCGGCGCACGGCCTGTTCGCGCGGATCCTGGCGGGCGGCGGGCACCCCCGGATCCTGCTCCCCGGGCAGTGGCCGGCCCCCACCCGGCGGGCGGCGGCCAGGCTGCTGGCCGCCCGGGCCGGGGCGGGCGCGAGCACGGTGCTCAAGTCGGAGTACGGAGTGGGCGGTTCGGGCACCACCGTGGTGAACCCCGAGCGGGTCCGGGCCGCGGGCGGCGCCCGCGCGGTGCTGCGCACCCTGCCGCGCGGGCCCCTGCTGGTGGAGGAGTACGTGGCCGGCCCGGCCGATCCGCGGGAGCCGCGCGACCTCACGTACGACGGGTTCGTGGACGGGGCGGGCCGGGTGCACGAGGTGGGCGGCGCGGTGATGGACGTGGCGGGCGGCGGGTACCGCGGGGCGACGGTGGGCCCCGGGGTGGTGCCCGCATGGGCGCGGATGCCTCTGCTCGCGTTCGGGGAGGCGGTGGGCCGGGAGCTCTCGGCCGCCGGCTACCGGGGCTGGTTCGACGTGGACTTCGTCGCCGACGGGTCGGGGCGGCTGGCGCCGACCGAGACGAACCTGCGGCTCACCGGACCGTCGATCGCCTTCATGGTGGCGGCCCGGCTCGACGCGCTCCGGGGTGCGGGGCATTTCGTACGGATCGCGGACCGGGTGGAGCTGGGGGCCCGACTGCCCGACGCGGCGCTCGACGAACTGTGCGAGGCGCTGGAGCGGGGCTGCGCGGAGCTCGGGGCGGTGTTCCTGCCCGCGATCCCCACGGCCGCCTTCGACCCGGCACCCTGGCTGGGCGTGCTGGTGGCCGCGCACAGCGGGGAGGCGCTGGACGCGGCCGAGGCACTGGTGCGGGCGGAGGCGCTCGCCGTGGGGGCGGCGTTCTCCGGAGGTCAGCGGACGGAGGTGCCGTCGCGGTCGCCGGCCGCCTCGAAGTCGAAGGGCGAGGGCGGTTTCCGGGTGACGTAGAAGGCGAGGAGGACGGCGGCGAGCATCAGCGGGATGTTGAAGACGTAGACGAGGGCGGCCTGGACCGGCCAGTCGTGCTTGGCCGCGAGCCGGTAGAAGTTGTCCTGCGGCCACCAGGCGATCAGCAGGTAGACCACCGCCAGGTGCGCGGCCCTGGTCAGGCCGGGGCTCTGGTCGGGGCCCGCGCCGGGGCCGTGGCGCAGCATCATCGCGCGGCCGCCGAAGAGGAAGACCAGCCCGGCGGCGAACGAGGCTCCTTCGAACAGGTAGAGCACGAAGAAGAGGAACGCCCAGGGGCTGGGCACACCGTTCAGGTCGGTCGAGCCGGGCCAGAAGATCTTCGAGAGGATGAAGAAGATCAGGCCGGTGCCGATCAGGAACGGGATGCCGCAGCCGACGATCCCGAACGGTGTGGGGGTGCCGCTCCCGGTGGGGGTGTACTTTCCGGAGCCGCCCGCGCCGCCCGGGCCCTGCTTGCCGGTGAGCACGGGCTGGGGCAGGGCTTCCCGGTTCTCCTGCCCGCCGCGGTTGCGGGGCAGGGCGCGCAGCCGGATCACTACCTGCGGCAGCTGTGCGGGGCCGGCCTTCCCCGCGAGGTGTTCGCGGAGCTCCCCGGCGTCCGGCAGGTCGGCGGCCGGGGGCCAGGACCGCGTGTCGGCGGGCGGTGCCACGTGGGCGACCAGCCGGCGCGCGCCGCTCTCGTCCTGCGGGATCTCGGCCACGAGTGCGGCGCCGACGTCCGGGTGGCTGCGGATGACGGCTTCGAGCTCGTGGGGGTCGAACGCGCCGTCGTTCAGGGCGATCCGGTCCCGTCTGCGGCCCCGGAACTCCCACAGCCCGTCCGGACGGAACTGCGCGAGGTCGCCGGTGGGGACGGGGTCGCCGCCGTCGGGCGGGGTGAGGTGGAGCTGCCCGTCGCGGGCTTCGGCGCCGCAGCCGGGGAAGGGGGTGCCGATCAGGGAGAGCCGCTCGGGGTGGTCCAACGGGCGGGAGAGCTGGGACAGTTCGAACCAGGTTCCGACGCCCGCCGCCTCGGTGGGCCCGTACGCGTTGAGCACCCGGGCTCCGGCCCGCAGGTTCGACTGCAGGGCGTCCTGCTCGTCGAGGAAGAACCGGTCGCCGGTGACCGTGACCAGTCGCAGCCACCGCAGGGCCGGGTCGACTTCGCGGCGGCCGCGCGCGCCGCCGCCCGCGGGGCCCGCGCCGGGTCCGGCGGCCCCGGTGTCCCGGACGGGCAGCCGGGTCGCACCCGCCGGATCGGTGTGCACGATGCTGACCTGCTCGGTCTCGACCGCCCGGCGGATCCCCTCGGGCGTCCAGGGCGTGCGCGCGGGCACGACGAGGGCGCCGCCCGAGCACAGGGCTCTGGTCCAGCCGGCGGCGAACGGTGTGAGGTCCGGGCCCTGGGTGATCAGGTGGCGGTCCTCGGGGACCGGCCGGATGACCTTCGTCCAGGCCTCGTGCGCCGCGAGCAGCCGGGCGTGCCCGACGGGGACGGCGCGCGGAAAGGACGCTCCGGTGAAGAGGACGGCGGCCGTCGCACCGGGCTCCGGCCGCGCCGGCGCCTCGGTGGGCCGGGCCGATATCCCGGGCGCTTCCGCGCCGAGGCGGATCACCCGCCGTGCGCTGCCGTCGTCCAGTCGCGCGTGGTGGGCGGCGTCGGTGACCAGGACGTACGGGGTGAGGGCGGCGAGCTGCCGCTGCCCGGTGAACGGGACCTCGACGTCGATGACGGCGTAGGACCCGCCGGCCTTGAGGGCTGCCAGGAGGGCGACGACGATCTGGGGCCGGCGGGCGGTACCGATCGCCACGACGGCGCCGGGCGGCAGTCCAGCGGCCATGAGGTGGTGCGCCAACTGGTTCGCCTGGACGTCAAGTTGCCCGTAGGTGAGGCTGTCCGCGCCGGCGATGACGGCATGGCCTCGCGGGGTGTCCCGTGCCTGCTGCTCGAACAGGTCCAGGACGGTGTCGGCGGTCGTCCGCCCGGAGCGGCCGGGCCCCGGTTCCTGCGTCGATCCCTGCGGCGGTCCCTGGGTCATCCTCCGATGATGGCACCCCCCACCGACAGTCCGCAGGATGCCGAACACCCCTCGTTCGAGCGGTGGTTCGGCATCGATCCGGGCGATTCCTTGACCTCAAGTTTGGTTGAGGTCCTAGCGTTCCCCGTATGGACATGGAAGTCACCGCCTGGACGTCGCTGCACAGCGCGATGAACGCCCGGCAGGACCGGCGCCCGCTCTCCCGGGAGAGCCTGCGCCGGGTCGCCGCATTCGCCCGCCCGCACCGCCGCGGGCTCACCCTCTTCCTGCTGCTCAGCGTCGTGACCGCGCTGCTCGCGGTGGCCACCCCGGTCCTCGCCAGCCGGGTGGTCACCGCCATCGTGGACGGCGAGGAGGGCGGTACGGTCACTCGGCTCGCCCTGCTCATCGCGGTCATCGCGGTGGCGGAGGCCGGGCTCGGGCTGCTCACCCGCAAGCTGTCGGCCACCCTCGGGGAGGGGCTGATCCTCGACCTGCGGACGGCCGTCTTCGACCACGTGCAGCGGATGCCGGTCGCCTTCTTCACCCGTACCCGCACCGGCGCGCTGGTCAGCCGGCTCAACAACGACGTCATCGGCGCCCAGCGCGCGTTCAGCAACACGCTGTCCGGGGTGGTCGCCAACACGGTGACCCTGGTGCTGACGCTGGCCGTGATGCTGGGCATCTCCTGGCAGATCACCCTGCTGGCCCTGGTCCTGCTGCCGGTGTTCGTGCTGCCCGCCCGCCGCATGGGGTCCCGGATGGCCGCCATGCAGCGGGAGGCCTCGACCCTGAACGCGGCGATGGGCACGCAGATGACGGAGCGCTTCTCCGCACCCGGAGCCACCCTCGTCAAACTGTTCGGGCGGCCCGCCGACGAGTCCGCGGAGTTCGCCGCGCGGGCGGCGCGCGTACGGGACATCGGGATCCGCACGGCGATGGCCCAGTCGGCGTTCATCACCGCCCTCACGCTGGTCTCGGCCCTCGCGCTCGCGCTCGTCTACGGGCTCGGCGGCCACTACGCCCTGAGCGGCGCCCTGGACGCCGGGAACGTCGTCGCCCTCGCCCTGCTGCTGACACGGCTGTACGCGCCGCTGACCTCGCTCGCCGGCGCCCGCGTCGAGGTGATGAGCGCCCTGGTGAGCTTCGAGCGGGTCTTCGAAATCCTCGACCTGAAGCCGCTGATCGCCCAGAAGCCGGACGCCGTCCGGGTGCCGGAGGGGCCGGTCGCCGTGGAGTTCGACCGGGTCTCCTTCGGGTACCCCTCCCCCGACAAGGTCTCGCTCGCCTCGCTGGAGGAGGTCGCGGTCCTCGACGCCCGGGGCGGTACGCAGGTCCTGCACGAGGTGTCCTTCCGCGCCGAGCCCGGACAGATGGTCGCCCTCGTCGGCTCCTCCGGCGCGGGGAAGTCGACCATCGCCCAGCTGCTGCCGCGGCTGTACGACGCCGACGCGGGCGCCGTCCGCCTCGGCGGGGTCGACGTACGGGACCTCACGGCCGACTCCGTCCGGGAGACGCTCGGCATGGTCACCCAGGACGGGCACCTCTTCCACGAGTCGGTGCGCTCCAATCTGCTGCTGGCCCGGCCGGAGGCGGACGAGGAGGAGATCTGGGAGGCCCTGCGGCGCTCCCGGCTGGACGGGCTCGTCGCCTCGCTGCCCGACGGCCTGGACACGGTGGTCGGTGAACGCGGCTACCGCCTCTCCGGCGGCGAGCGGCAGCGGCTGACGATCGCACGGCTGCTGCTGGCCCGGCAGCGGGTGGTCATCCTGGACGAGGCGACGGCGCACCTGGACTCCACTTCGGAGGCGGCGGTGCAGGAGGCGCTGGCCGAGGCCCTGGCCGGCCGGACCGCCGTGGTGATCGCGCACCGGCTGTCGACCGTGCAGGCGGCCGACCTGATCCTGGTGGTCGAGGAGGGCCGGATCGTGGAGCGCGGCACGCACACCGGGCTGCTGGCGGCGGGCGGCCGCTACGAGGAGCTGTACCGGACCCAGTTCGCGGCGGCGGACACGGCACGGGAAGCCGCTCCGGGCGGCGCCGTACCGGCCGCGGGAGCATGATGCCGGGGGGCCCGCGAGCCGCGGGCCCCCCGCCGAGCACCGACCGTGGAGCACGTGGAGCACCCATGGACATCAAGCTGGAGCTGGTCGCCGTCCCCGTCACCGACGTCGACCGGGCCAAGGCCTTCTACGAGCGGGTCGGCTTCCACGCCGACCACGACGTCACCGTGAGCGAGGACATCCGCTTCGTGCAGCTGACCCCGCCCGGGTCGGCCTGCTCGATCGCCCTGGGCAAGGGGCTCACCCGGATGGCCCCGGGCTCGCTGGACAACATGCAGGTCGTCGTCACCGACATCGAGGAGGCGTACGAGGACCTGCGCGGCCGGGGCATCGAGGTGACGGAGGTCCAGGACATGCCGTGGGGCTCGTTCGTCTACTTCTCCGACCCGGACGGCAACGGCTGGGCGGTCCAGCAGACGACGCCGCGCACGACGGCGCCGGGCGCGCAATGACCCCTTGAGGGGGGTGCGGCGTCGAGACTGGAGGGGACGGACTGGACGTATCCGGAAGGGAAGTGACGCCGTGAACACTGTCGCACTGCTGGGCACCGGGATCATGGGCTCGGGGATGGGCCGCAACCTGCTGCGGGCCGGGCTGGGACTGCGGGTGTGGAACCGGACCCGGGACAAGGCGGAACCGCTCGCCGCGGAGGGCGCGGTGGTCGTGGACACCCCGGCCGAGGCGGTCGCCGGGGCCGACGTGGTGCTGACCATGCTGACGGACGGCGAGGCCGTGGCCCAGGCCATGGCGGCCGCCGCGCCGGGGCTGCGCGCGGGACAGGTGTGGGCGCAGATGAGCACGGTCGGCGTGGTCGCGCTCGACGGACTGGCCGGCTTCGCGCGGGAGCACGGCCTGGTGTTCGTGGACGCCCCGGTGCAGGGCACCCGGCAGCCCGCCGAGGCGGGGACGCTGGTCGTACTGGCCTCCGGGCCGGCGGATCCGCGGCTGGAGCCGGTGTTCGGCGCGGTGGGCGCCAAGACGCTGTGGGCGGGGGCGGAGGCGGGCGCCGCGACCCGGCTGAAGCTGACCACGGTCGGGTACGCGATCACCCTGACGGCGGCCGTGGGCGAGGCCCTCGCGCTGGCGGAGGGGCTCGGGGTGGACCCGGGCCTGTTCGCGCAGGCGCTGACCGGCGGCCCGATGGACAACCCGTACCTCCAGGCGAAGATGAAGGCCGTCCTGGAACGGGACTTCGCGCCCAGCTTCACGGTGTACGGGGCGGAGAAGGACACCGGTCTGATCGCGGAGGCGGCGGACCGGGCGGGGGTCGCGGTCGACCTGGCCCGGGCCACGGGAGCGCGCATGCAGCGCGCGGCGGCGGGAGGCCACGCCGACGAGGACATGGCCGCCGCCTACTACGCGGGCTTCGAGACCGCGCCGGTGGGGACCGCGGTCTGAACGAACCGCAGGTCAACGGCCCCTGGGTGAACCCGCGTCGGTGAACGCGCTTCAGGGGCCGGTCAGGGACCGGTGGGCGCCGGGGCGAGGACGTCGAGTTCCTCCAGGGCGCCCACCGCGATCTGCCGGGTCAGGGATTCGGCGCGGGCCGCGTCGCCCTCCCGCACGGCCTCGGCGACCTGGACGTGGAGGGTGACGGCGGCCGGGTCGGGGTCGGGGAACATCACCGCGTGCTGCGTACGGCCGGTCAGGACCTCGGCGACGACGTCGCCGAGCCGGGCGAACATCTCGTTGCCGGAGGCGTTCAGCACGATCCGGTGGAATTCGACGTCGTGGCGCAGGTACGCGTCGAGCTGGTGGCCGCGCGAGGTGCTGACCATGCCGAGGGCCGCCTCCGTGAGCGCGGCGCACTGGCCGGGGGTGGCCCGGACGGCGGCGAGGCCGGCCGCGACCGGCTCGATCGCGGAGCGCAGCACGGTCAGCGAACGCAGCTGGCGGGGGCGGTCGGCGCCGGCGAGGCGCCAGCGGATGACGCGCGGGTCGTAGACGTTCCACTCCTGCGCGGGGCGCACGGTGACGCCGACCCGGCGGCGGGATTCGACCAGCTGCATGGACTCCAGGACGCGCACGACCTCGCGGACCACGGTGCGCGAGGCGTCGAAGCGCTCCGCGATCTCGTCGGTGCGCAGGACGCTGCCGGGCGGGTGCTCGCCGGCGGTGATCGCGAGGCCGAGGGTGTCCAGCACGTGGGAGTGGAGTCCCTGGCCTTCTGTGGTCATGGCGTAAGCGTACGGTGACCTCCCGGCGGACAAAAGATGTGATGTTTTGCCGCAGACTCTTGAATAAGTACTACTTAATGGGCTTCAGTGAGGGCGCACGAACCGATGTCGACGAAGGCAGCGAGGTACGAGGTGAGCGGCACCCAGCGCGTGCTGGTGGTGATGGGCGTGGCCGGCACGGGCAAGACGACCGTGGGCAGGCTGCTCGCGGACGCGCTCGGCCTCCCCTACGTGGAGGGCGACGCGTTCCACCCGGCGGCCAACGTCGCCAAGATGTCCGCCGGCATCCCGCTGGACGACGCGGACCGGTGGCCCTGGCTGGACGCCATCGGCGCCTGGCTCGGCGCCCGCCCGGCCGGACAGGGCGCGGTGCTGGCCTCGTCGGCACTCAAACGCGCATACCGCGACCGGCTGCGCAGCGCCGCGCCGGACGCCGTGTTCGTACACCTGGCCGGCGATCGTGCGCTGATCGAGCGGCGCATGGCGGAGCGTACGGGCCACTTCATGCCGGCCACGCTGCTGGACTCGCAGTTCGCCGCGCTGGAGCCGCTCCAGGAGGACGAACTCGGCGTCGTCGTCGACGTGTCCGGATCACCCGAGGAGATCACCGAACGGGCCCTGGCCGCGCTGTCCGCGCTGCCCGGTGCGGGCCCGTACGCCGCTCCCTCCCGAGAAAGCTAAGGAACCCCCACCGTGACAGGTCTCAGCGTCGAGATACTGGCGGCGGCCGCGCCCGCACCGATCACCTCGGCCGGGAACGCCCGGCTGGGCGTGGCCGTCCTCGCGGCCATCGCCGTCATCGTCCTGCTCATCACCCGCCTCAGGCTGCACGCCTTCCTCGCGCTGACGGTCGGCTCGCTCGCCCTCGGGGTGTTCGCGGGCGCCCCGCTGGACAAGACCATCGCGAGTTTCACGGCCGGACTGGGCGCCACGGTCGCGGGGGTCGGCGTACTGATCGCGCTCGGTGCGATCCTCGGCCGGCTGCTCGCCGACTCGGGCGGCGCGGACGAGATCGTCGACACCATCCTCGCCAAGGCCAAGGGCCGGGCCATGCCCTGGGCCATGGTGCTGATCGCCTCGGTGATCGGGCTGCCGCTCTTCTTCGAGGTCGGCATCGTGCTGCTGATCCCGGTGGTGCTGCTCGTGGCCAAGCGCGGCAACTACTCGCTGATGCGCATCGGCATCCCGGCGCTGGCCGGCCTGTCCGTCATGCACGGGCTGATCCCGCCGCACCCCGGCCCGCTCGTCGCCATCGACGCGCTCCACGCCGACCTCGGCGTGACGCTCGCGCTCGGCGTGGTGGTGGCGATCCCGACCGTGGTCATCGCCGGGCCGCTGTTCTCCCGGTACGCGGCCCGCTGGGTCGACATCCCGGCTCCCGAGAACATGATCCCGCAGCGGCCGCCGGCGGAGTCGGAGCACCGCCCGCGGTTCGGGGCAACCGTGTTCACGGTGCTGCTGCCGGTGGGTCTGATGCTGGTCAAGGCGCTGGTTGACATCGTTGTCGACGATCCGGCGAACGGGCTGCAGCGGGTCACCGACGTCGTGGGATCCCCGCTGATCGCGCTGCTCGCGGCGGTGTTCACGGGCATGTTCACCCTGGGGCGGGCGGCCGGGTTCACGAAGGCACGGCTCTCGACGACGGTGGAGAAGTCGCTGGCGCCGATCGCGGGCATCCTGCTCATCGTGGGCGCGGGCGGGGGCTTCAAGCAGACGCTGATCGACGCGGGCGTCGGCCGGATGGTCCTGGAACTGTCGGAGAGCTGGTCCGTCCCCGCACTGCTGCTGGCCTGGCTGATCGCCGTGGCCATCCGGCTCGCGACGGGCTCGGCCACGGTCGCCACGATCTCGGCGGCCGGGCTCGTGGCTCCGCTGGCCGCGGGCATGTCGACCACGGAGACGTCCCTGCTGGTGCTGGCGATCGGATCGGGCTCGCTGTTCTTCAGCCACGTCAACGACGCCGGGTTCTGGCTGGTCAAGGAGTACTTCGGGATGACCGTCGGCCAGACCGTCAAGACCTGGTCGGTGATGGAGACCATCATCTCGGTGGCCGGGCTGGGCTTCGTCCTGCTGCTGTCACTCGTCCTGTAGCCCCGCTCCGCTACGGCGTGTCCTCCAGTTGGGCGGCCGCCACGGCGAGGCCGTTCGCGGCGGTGGCGCAGCGGTCGGCCAGGGCGGCGACCTCGGCGCGGAACGCGTCGGCCCGCGGGCCCCGCCAGTCCAGCGCTTCGGCTGCCGCGTGCAGCCGGAGCGCGTGGGAGCGCAGGGTGGCGGAGTGCTCGCGCAGGCCGTCGGCGGGGTGCGGCGGGCCGGGCCGCTGCCGCCGGGGTCCGGGGCTCACCGGCTGCGCCAGGGCTGGACGAGGAGGATGCCGCCGGTGCCGATGAGACCGATGGCGTGGCCGCAGCCCTTGTGCGGGGCGGTCGTGGCGGGACATCGGCCCTGTCCCCCGTCTCGGTACCGATCCCGGTCACGGTCCCGGTCGCGGTCACCGTCCCGGTCCCGGTCCCGGTCACGGTCCGGGTCGAAGAACGCCCGGACGGCGGCGCCGAGTCCGAGCAGGGGCTCCGCGGGCACGGCCCGGCCGGTGGCCACCTGCCAGCCCGCGTGGTCGTTGAAGGGGTTCGCGTCGGTCAGCGCGTTCCAGGCGAACAGGTCGGCGAAGGACGGGGACAGCAGCGCGAACGCCCGCTCGGCGCCCCGGTCCCGCACGAGCCGGCGGAACACCCGTGCGGCCGCCGCCTGCCGGTCCTCGTCCACGGCCCGGAGGATCGCCGCGCACTCGGGATCGTCCAGCAGATCGGGCCGCTCCGCGCTCGCCGCCCGGATCCGGGCCTTGAGACCGCAGACGGCGAGGCTGACGGCGAGGCTCTCGCGGCCGGTGAGGATCCCGGCGAACCAGCCGGCCCGCGCCACACCCCGCCCCCGCGGGGCCCAGCCCAGGCCCGCCGGATCGGTGAGGGTGCGCAGCAGGGTGCGCCAGCCGCTGCGGGAGCGGGCGCGGCGCCGGCCCAGGGCGACGGCCGGAAGCCGGGTGCCGAGGGCCAGTTCGGAGGCGTGCCGGGCGGCCTCGCCGACCGCGTCGGCGGCCTCGGCGAGCTCGCGGCACAGGGCGTCGAGCAACTCGGCGTCCGGGTCGGTGGGCGCGGAGGTCGCTGCGTCGGACATGGGATCCTCGCGGGAGGTCGGTGGGGAGGGTGGCGTCGGCGGGTTCGGTCGGCGACGAGTGACGAGTGGCGAGTGGCGTCGGTCAGCGGCGGGTGAGGGTGAGCCGGATGCCGCGCGGGTCCAGTGCCACGGGCAGGGGTCCCGGCGGGTCGAGCAACGGCCGGGTGGCCGTGATCCGGCGGTGGCGCAGGACCTCGGCGCACAGGGCGGTGGTGATCAGCAGGCCGAGCCGGTCGCCCGGGCAGCGGCCCGGGCCGTGGCCGAAGGGGGCCATCCGGATGTCCTCCTCCGCACCGGGGGTCTTCCAGCGGCCCGGTACGAAGACGTGCGCGGCGGGCACGTGCTCCGGGTCGCGCTGGTGGAAGTGGGCGGGCAGCAGGACCGTGGTGCCGGCGGGGTGGCGTACGCCCCGCCACTCGGTCTCGGTACGGGTGACGCGGACCAGGTCGGGCACCGCCGGGTAGAGGCGCAGGCACTCCCGTACGCAGGCCCGCAGCCGGGGCAGGTCCTCGGGGGCGCCGGATCCGGCTGCTTCGGCGGCCGCCGCGTCCTGCTCGGCCGGGTGGGTGCCGAGGAGGAGCAGGGTGCGGAGCACCGTGGCCGGGATGCCGTCCACGGCCCGCAGGGCCTGTTCCGCCCGGCCGGCGTACGCGGCGGAGCGGCCGGGCAGCGCGTGCCCGTCGGGTGCGCCGCGGCGGCGGAACCGGCCGAGCAGCCCGGTGGGGTGATCGTCCCCGGCGTCCGCGCCGTCTCCGAGCCCGATCCGGCGGGCGGCGCGGGCCACGGCGTGCCGGGCGCGGACGAGGTCGAGGGTGGCGGCGGCGGTGAGGTGCCGGGCCTCCTCGGCGATGACGGCGCGGACGGCGGCGCGGGAGTGGACCGCGCCGGGGCCGGGCCGGGGGGCGGTGCCGGGTTCGGCTTCGTAGAACTGCCGGAGTTCCTGGCGGTCGAGCAGGACGAGGACGGCTCCGGAGAGCCCGCGTACGAGAACGGGGGCCCCGCCGTGGCGGGCGCGCAGGGCGCGCAGCGCGTCGGCGGAGAAGGCCGGCCGGGCGCCGCCGGAGCCCCGGCCGCGCACGAAGAGCGGAAGGGCGCGGCCGGCGGCGAACCGGACGGACCCGGCGCGGCCGGCCCGCGCCTGCTGCCCGCGTGAGACGGCGGCCTGCGTCGTACCGGGACCGGTCATGGCCGCACCACCTCCCTGGGATCGGGCCGCCGGGGCGAGGTCCTCCGGCGGGACGCCCGGGGCGGCCTCGTGAAGCGTGCGCATCCGGGTACCTCCGCGCGCGGCCGGAAACCAACGGTCGGTGACATCGACCTCACCGTACGTCCCCCCGCTCCCACCCGCGCCCCGAGCACTGGGCCGTGTCTTTCGGATCATGGCGGGCCCGGGGCGAAGGACACGGCCTAGCCGGGTGGCTCCAACCCGACGAGCAGCGCGGCCACGCCGAGCCCGGCGGAAAGGTAGGAGGTGAAGGCCTCGTTGCTCAGCGCTGCGGGCGACCGCCGCTCCCGTACGAGCGCCACGGCCTCACCGGCCGGCAGCCCCCGTTCGATCAGCATCTGGGCGATCACGAGTCCCGAGCGGTTGTAGCCGGAATGGCAGCGCACGAGGACGGTGAGTCCTTTGTCGAGTGCCGAGACGCCCGTCCGGGCAAGGTCCTCCACCCCGTGCAGCTCGGCGGCGGTCAGCGGCCCGTCGGGCATCTCCCTGACCAGGTGATCCACGTGGGCGTCGGGGCCGTGCCCGGATCGGCTGTAGAGGCTGATCACGAGGTCGAACTCGGAGCCGGCCACGACGGGACGCAGCTCCCCCGCGGGGTCGGTCCAGTGGTGACCGCCCATCCAGAGGCGGGGCACGATCTCGTCCCAGGGGGACTGCGGGCCGGGCCACTCGCGGTCTCTCTGTCGGGTTCTCCGCATCCCGGTCCCACTCCCCCCGTCATGCCGATATCGGCTCAAGGATAGGGAGTTGGCGCGAAGGCCGCTTCGCGGAAGGTGGTGCGGAGGGGGCCCGGGGGGTGGGTGGGGAGGAGGAAGGCCCAGCGCGGGAGGCGGGGGGAGAGCCAGACCGCCGGGGTTTCGCCGTACGACCAGGTGCCGTGCGGGGCCGGGTGCCACAGGAGGCCGCGGGCCGGGGTCAGCTCCCCCGTGCGGATGCGGAGGGATTCGGTGACCCAGGCACGGGTGAGGGGGTGCTCCGCCGGGGAGAGGAGGTGGCCCAGGAAGCGGGCGAGGTCGGCCGGCGGTGCGTGCAGGGTGTCGTCGGCGAAGGCGGTGCCGGTCATCCCGAGGGGGTGCCAGACGCGGGTGGCGGCGAGCTCGGCGAGGGGGAGGCCGGTGAGGTGCTCGGCGAGGCGGGTGAGGGTGGTGTGGGCCTCGGGGCCGGTGGAGTGGCTCAGCAGGTGGTGGGCCGTGGTTCCGGCATCGGCCTCGACCCCGTACGCCGCAAGTGGCGTGTGCAGCCGCAGCGCCTCCTCGGCCACCAGGCTCCCGATCACCGGCCACAGCGCGAGTACGGGCTTCAGCCCGCCCACGTCGAGGGCCGGGGCCTCGTCCGCAGACCCGGCGTGCGGCCCGTCCGGCCCGCCGACGGCCCACACCGCGTCGGGGTCGGCGGCCTGGACCACCGCCCGGATCCGGACTTCCACGCCGGCTGCATCGGCCGCGTCCGCGCGGTCGCTCTGGAGCGTCATGGGCTCCACGCTAGCCACCGCCCGGCGGGGCCCGCCGGTCCGGCGCCCCGGGGTGGCGCGGATTCGCCCCGGGCCACCCGAATGCCAGCGGCGCCCACCGGCGCCCGCCCCGGCCCCGGCTCCGGAAGACGTCGGCCTCGATCACCGGCCGCCGGCGGCCGGCGGCCGTCCCGACACCGACACCGACGCCGACGCCGACGCCGACGCCGACACGCGGCCGGAGCGTTCCCGTGGTGGCCGTGCGCGGAAGGGGCGGGCCGCCCTCCGGCGACCCGCCCCCGTCATCTGCCGGTGCCCGTGCCCGTCAGCTCTTGTCGGGGCGGTCCGTCACCCGCAGGGAGTTCAGCAGCGGCTTGCCGTACCCCCCGTGCGCGACGAAGCGGACGTTGAGCACGCCGTCGGTGACCGTGACCGTGTACGTCCGGGTCAGGGCCGTGTACGAGCCGCCCGACTCCAGCGCGATGTCCAGCGAGGGAAGCACCTGCGTGCCCTCCGCCATCACGTCGAAGACCCGCTTGTTCGGCTTCGTCGACGACAGCTCCGCGAAGCCGAGCTCCACGGTGTACGTGCCGTTCGGGACGTTGTCGAAGCGGTACTCGTACATGCCCTCACGGGCATTGCGGAACAGCTTCTGGTCCGCCGTACCCGCGATGGTGCGCCCGGTGGAGTGCGTCGAGGAGCTGCCCTGGTAGCCGTACGAGCCGGCGGTGTACTTGCGGTCCGGGGACCAGCCGTCCCCGAGCGTGTCCGTGGCCGCGGAGTCCGAGCCCGCGTCCAGGGCCACCTGGTAGCGCGGGACCACGATCTTGACCGGGACGGTGAGGACCGGGGCCCGCCCGCTCGCCGATGCGATCTTCAGGTCGGCCGTCAGGACCGTCCCGGCCGCCAGGCCCTTGGTGTCCACGGCCAGGTCGAGCGTGGTCTTGCCGCCCGTCGGGAGGTTCCCCGTCCCGGGGGTGGCCGTCAGCCAGGCCGCGTCCTCGGTCACCGTGAAGTCCGTGCCCAGGCCCGGGTTGGTGAGGTCGAGGGTGCGGGTCCGCTTCTGGTCCGCCGGCAGGACGACCTCGACCGCCGTCTTGGCGGCGGTCACCCGGCCCGTGCGCAGGGACTGCGTCACGCTCGTGACGTCGGCCGCCTTGACGTCCACCGTCGCGGCAGCGGATTCGTACGCCGGGGCGGTGAGGGACACCGCGCGCGCACCGGAGGGGCTCTGGACGACGTACCCGCCGTCCGCCGCCGTGGTCGCCGACACCGCCGTGTCGCCGGTTCCGACGGTCACCGTGGCGCCCGCGACGCCCTTGCCGTCGTTCGCGTCGAGCACCTTGCCCGCCACCACGCCGCTCTTGGTGGTCTTGAAGGCGATGGCGAGCCCGTCGGTGATGCCCGCCTGGTTGAAGGAGTACTTGAAGGCGTCGGTGCCCGTCGCGTTCTCCACGCCGACGGTGGCCGAGGAGCCGCCCTTGATGCCGGTGCCGCCCGTCCCCTTGTAGGTGTAGACGACGGTGCCGTCCTCGCCGATCGCCGCCGAGAACGAGAACTTGTCGGTCTGCGCCGACCAGTGGGACACCTCGCGCCACTCGATCACGTACGTCCGGTGCGGGGCGGTGCCGGTGACGCCGGTGAAGACGCCGGAGCCGCTGCCGGCCGCGCCGACGACCAGGTCGTCCCAGAACGGGTACAGCGCCGCGTTGGGCGTGGCCGTGCTCGGGAGGTCCCCGTTGATGTCACCGGTGTTGTTGCCGCCGAAGCTGACGGTGCCGTTCGTCCCGATCCAGGCCTGGCCGTACGTCTTTCCGTACATCGGGACGGGGAACGGGAGGTCGACGCGCTCGGTGGTGTTGTCGCCGGTCAGCGCGAGCTGCCGGTCCCCGGCCGCGTAGGGGCGGCCGCCGGGCGTGGCGCAGGCGTAGCCGTATCCGTCGGTGCGCTCGGGCAGCGTGACCGCGACCGAGGTGTCGCCCGCGACGGTGGTCCGGGCGCTGCCGCCGGTGACGCAGCGGGAGGAGTGCGCGGCCCGTACCTCGTAGGTGCCGTGCGGCAGGGTGACCTCGAAGCGGCCCTGCTCGTCGGCGGTCGCGGTCACCGGGGTGTCCGTGACGGTGACGGTGGCGCCCGCGGCGGGGCCGGCGGGCGAGGTGACGGTGCCGGTGAGCTTGCCGGAGGGGGCCTGGGTGAGGGTGAAGTCCCCGGTGGCGGTGGCGTTCTCGGTCACGGTGGCCGTCGAGGTCTGCTGGCCGTAGCCGAACTTGGAGACGGTCAGGTTGTACTCGCCCACCGACAGGGAGCGGAAGGTGTAGGTGCCGTCGGCCGCGGTGGTCGTCGTACGGCCGATCGGGCCGGCGGCGGTGACCTTGGCGCCCGCGACCGGCGCGCCGGCGGAGCGGACGGTGCCGGAGACGGCGCCGATGGCCCCGCGCGGGGCGCCCGAGACGGCGGCGAGCGCGTCGAGCTTGCCCTCGCCGAACACGTTGTTGTCGGCGGCGTTGCCGCCGCACTGGCCGTTGTCGGTGTCCTGGGCGGTGCCGTTGAGCAGCTGCTCGGTCTGCGCGACGTCGCCTTCGAGGGCGGGGGCGGCGGACCAGAGCAGGGCCACGGTGGCAGCGGTGTGCGGCGAGGCCATGGAGGTGCCGGAGAAGGCCTCGTACGCACCGCCGGGGACGGAGGAGCGGACGTTCACGCCGGGGGCCGCGATGTTCGGCTTGACGATGCCGCCGGGGCCGGCTCCGCGCGAGGAGAAGGACGCGATGGCGCCGTTGATGTCGAAGGCACCGGAGCTGTAGGAGTTCGCGTAGTCGCCGGGCGAGCCGCTGGTGGCGCAGCCGGGGCCGGAGTTCCCGTTGGAGAAGGCGGGGAAGATGCCGGCGGCGCGCCAGGTGTCGACGATCTGCTGGTACCAGTCGTCGTGCGTCGCGCTGCCCCACGAGTTGTTGACCACGTGCGGGGCCAGGTCGGGGCGCGGGTTCTGGCCGCTGAGGTCGGTCGGGGCGACGATCCACTGGCCGGCGGCGAGGAGGGAGGCCTCGGAGCAGGAGTTGGTCTCGCAGCCCTTGGCGGCGATCCATTTGGCGCCGGGGGCCACGCCGATCTTGTTGGCTCCGCCGTCGTCGCCGACCATGGTGCCCATGGTGTGGGTGCCGTGGTCGTTGTTGTCGCAGGGGGCGGCGGTCGGGCAGACACCCGCCGGGTCGAACCAGTTGTAGTTGTGGTCGTACGACCCGTCGGCGTTCCTGCCGCGGTACTGGCCGTTGACGGCCGGGTGCGTGTAGTCGACGCCGCTGTCGATGTTGGCGACGACGATGCCCTCGCCGCGTACGCCGAGCTGGTCCCAGACCTGCGGGGCCTTGATGCTGTCGATGTTCCATTCGACCGCGTCGGCGCCGGCCTTCTCCCGTTTGCCCTCGGCGGGCTTGGGGAGGGTGACCTTGTCGTCGGCGTCGATCCGGGCGACCTCGGGGCGCTCGGCGAGGGTGCCGGCGAGTTTCTGGCTGCCGACGACGCGGACGGCGTTCACGATCCAGTACGAGGTGTACTCGGCCTTGGCCCCGTCGAGGGCTTTGATCACCTCGGCCTGGCTGCGCGCGGCGTGTTCCCGCTTGGTGCGCAGAACCGTTTCAGCCTTGGCGGCGCGGGTCTTCTGCCGCCCCGCCGCCGTCAGGTCGGCGGCGCTGTCCAGGTAGACCCAGAAGACGGCTTTGCCGGAGTCGTCGAGCTGGGTGCGGAGTTTCGGCTCGATCTTGCGCTCGGCCGCTCCGGGGGTGGGGCCGGGTTCCGGCGCTGCCGCCGCCACGCCCGCTCCCACGGGCAGGAGCAGGGCCGTGGTGAGAGCGGCGAGCGCCGCGCGTAATGATCGTCGCCTGTTGCGTTGGGCCACGTGTGGTCCTCCTCGGACGCCGTGTGCAGGTTGTGCGGGAAGGGCGTGCGCGACGTGCGCGGTCATGGTGAAGGAAGGGTCATGGACATTACAAGAGGGCCTCATGAGCCGTACGCCTCGCGCCTGGGGTGGCCATCGCGGCCCCGGCGGGTCAGCCTGAAGACATGACGGATCCAGCGCCGGGCACGCAAGAGCGCGATCCGGCCGGGCCCGGCGTGCCGCTGGCGTCGGCCCGGGGCCGGTGGATCGTACTGACCACCGTGCTCGGCTCGACCATGGCCATGCTCGACTCGACCGTCGTCAACGTCGCCCTCCCCACCATCGGAGTGGACCTCGACGCCGACATGGCCGTGCTCCAGTGGACCGCCAACGCCTACATGCTCACCCTGGCCGGACTGATCCTCGTCGGCGGAGCGCTCGGGGACCGCTTCGGGCGGCGCCGGATCTTCGTCCTCGGGGTGGTGTGGTTCGCGGGCGCCTCGCTGCTGTGCGGGATCGCACCGAACACGGGAGTCCTGATCGCCGCGCGGGCCCTCCAGGGCATCGGCGGGGCGCTGCTGACCCCCGGTTCGCTCGCGCTGATCCAGGGCTCGATCGCCGCGGAGGACCGGGCCCGGGCCGTCGGGCTGTGGTCGGGGTTCGGCGGGGTGGGCGCGGCCGTGGGGCCGTTCCTCGGCGGCTGGCTGGTGGACGGGCCCGGCTGGCGCTGGGTGTTCCTGCTGAACGTGCCGGTGGCCGCGGTGTGCGCGCCGATCGCCCTGCGGCACGTACCGGAGTCGCGTGACCCGCAGGCGCACGGGCGGTTCGACGTGCTCGGCGCCTTCCTGGGCGCGGCCGCCCTGGCCCTGCTGACGTACGCGCTGATCGAGGCCCGGTCCGGGTCCCCGCTCGTGATCGCCTCGGCCGTCGGGGGCGTGCTGCTGGCCGCCGCGTTCGTGTACGTCGAGCGGCACCGGGCCGATCCGATGCTGCCGCCCGACATCTTCGCCTCCCGCCAGTTCACCGCCGTCAACGTGGTCACCCTGTTCGTGTACGCGGCCTTCAGCGGGTTCTTCTTCCTCTTCGTGCTCCAGCTCCAGGTGGTGGCCGGCTACTCGGCGCTGGGCGCGGGGGCGGCCCTGCTGCCGACGACCGCGCTGATGCTGCTGCTGTCGGCCCGTTCGGGGGCGCTCGGGGAGAAGATCGGGCCGCGGATCCCGCTCACGGTGGGGCCGCTGCTGTGCGCGGTGGCACTGCTGCTGATGCTGCGGGTGGGGCCGGACGCCTCGTACGTGCGGGACGTGCTGCCGGCGCTGATCGTGATGGGCCTGGGCATGGTGGCCCTGGTGGCTCCGCTGACGGCGACCGTGCTGTCCTCAGTGGACCCCGGCCGGGCGGGCCTGGCCAGCGGCATCAACAACGCGGCCGCGCGGGCGGCCGGGCTGCTGGCGGTGGCGGCGCTGCCGCTGCTGGCCGGGATGGGGCCGGACGCGTACCGCTCGGCGTCCGAGTTCGACGCCGCGTTCGGGCGGGCCATGCTGTGGTGCGCGGGGCTGCTGGTGGCGGGCGCCGCCTTCGCCTGGGCCACCGTACGCAAGCCCGTGCCCGGAGCCGGGTGCCACCCGGAGTGCCGCACCTACTGCGCGACGACCTCTCCCCCGCTCGAACCCCCGAGGGCGGCGAAACCCTGACCGGCGGGGTGCCATGTGCTGGAACGCCACGGCCGATCTGACGGCGGGTGCGGTCATCACCGCCGTCGGGATCGTGTGCGTGGCGCGCGTACGCCGGGCCCGCGATCTGCCGGTCGCCGCACTGCCGTTGCTGCTGGGTGTCCACCAGCTGGTGGAGGCCGCCGTATGGCGCGCGGGCGGCGGCTGCGGCCCGGCCACCACGGCCTGGGTGGTGATCGCCCTACCAATGCTGCCGGTCTGGGTGCCGCTCGGGGTCCTGCTCGCGATCGCTCCGGGGGACCGGCGGCGCCTGTGGGGGCCGGCGGCCGCCGGGCTCGCCACCGCCGCCGTGCTCGCGTACTGCCTCGCGACGCGGCCCGCCGTCGCCGAGATCCGGGGCCACACCATGGGATACGGCGTGAAGGTTCCGTGGATGCCGCTCTTCCTCGCGGGCTACCTGTTCGCCACGCTGGGGGCCCTGCTGCTGTCCGGCGACCGGCGGCTGCGGCTCCTCGGCGCGGTGCTCGCCGTCGGGGCATTGGCCTGCTCAGCGCTGTGGCGGCTGGAATTCGCCTCCACCTGGTGCGCCTTCGCGGCGGTCGCTTCACTGCTGGTCCTGGGGTGGGTCCGGCGCCCGCCGCCGGCCGGCTCTGTGACGTGACAGGCCGAAAGTTACCTAGACGTATGTAGTGACTTCCCATGCGACCGGCAGTAGAACTCGTTCCCATTCCGCCGAGAGTGAGGAACGTCACATGAGTGACAAAGCCCTGCACAAATCCGGCTCCAATGGAATCTCACGCCGTGGATTCATGGCTGGAACAAGTTCTATTCTTGGCGCCGCGGCCCTCGCCGGTCAGATCACCCCGGCCCAGGCGCGAACGGCCGCCCCGGCAACAGCGGACGCCGGCCCCATCGGCAACGGCGCTCACGTACCGGCCCTGGTGATCGGCACCGGCTACGGGGGCTCCGTCGCCGCCCTGCGGCTCGCCCAGGCCGGCGTCGACGTCCACATGATCGAGATGGGGATGGCCTGGGACACCCCGGGCTCCGACGGCAAGATCTTCTGCAACACGACCACGCCCGACCAGCGCTCGTTCTGGCTGCGGACCAGGACCAAGCAGCCCCTGAGCAACTTCCTCGGCTTCCCGATCGACAAGGACATCCCCCGCTACACCGGGATCCTGGACGCCGAGGAGATGGGCGGCATCATCGTCTACCAGGGCCGCGGAGTCGGCGGCGGCTCGCTGGTCAACGGCGGCATGGCGGTCACCCCGAGGCGAGCGAACTTCGGCGCCATCCTCCCGTCGGTGGACGCGGAGGAGATGTACAACACCTACTACCCCCGGGCCAACGCCGGACTGGGCGTCGGCCTGGTCGACCCGGCCTGGTTCGACACCGTCGACTGCTACCAGTTCGCCCGCGTCGGCCGCAAGCACGCCCAGCGCTCCGGCTTCCCGTTCGTCTTCGTACCGGACGTCTACGACTGGGACTACATGAAGCAGGAGGCGGCGGGCACCGTCCCCAAGTCCGCGGTGGCCGGGGAGATCCTCTACGGCAACAACTACGGCAAGAAGTCGCTTCAGAAGACCTATCTCGCACAGGCCAGGGCCACGGGCAAGGTCACCATCTCCGCGCTGCACAAGGTCACTTCCGTCTCCCCCGCGCCGGGCGGCGGCTACACCGTCGTCATCGAGCAGATCGACACCACCGGCGCCACGACCGCCACCAAGACCGTGGTCGCCGACAAGGTGTTCTTCGCGGCCGGCAGCGTCGGCACCAGCAAGCTGCTCGTCAGGCTCAAGGCCACCGGCGCACTGCCCGCCCTCAACGGCGAGATCGGCAAGGGCTGGGGGGACAACGGCAACGTCATGTGCGGGCGGGCCAACCACCTGTGGGACCCGACCGGCAAGGTCCAGGCGTCGATCCCCTGCGGCGGCATCGACAACTGGGACGCGGGCGGGGCGTTCGCCGAGGTGGCGCCGCTGCCGACGGGGATAGAGACCTACGCCTCCTTCTACCTGTCGATCACCAAGAACCCCAACCGCGCCCAGTTCACGTACAACGCGGCCTCGGGCAACGTCGAGCTGAACTGGCAGACGGCGTGGAAGCAGCCGTCCATCGACATGGCCAAGACCATCTTCGACAAGATCAACTCGAAGGAGGGGACGATCTACCGGACGGACCTGTTCGGCCTCAACAAGATCTGGGGCGACCACCTCACCTACCACCCCCTGGGCGGCGCGGTCCTGAACAAGGCCACCGACAACTACGGCCGCCTGCACGGATACACCGGCCTCTACGTGATCGACGGCGCGCTGATCCCCGGCAACACCAGCGTCAACCCGTTCGTCACCATCACGGCGCTCGCCGAGCGCAACATCGAGAAGATCATCGCCACCGACCTGTAGGCGATCCGTACGCAGACCCGGGGCCGTCGGACACACCGGCCGGCCCCGGACCCATGGCCCGCGTGACGGGCCTCAGTGCCCCGGCAGTACGCACACGCTGTCGAGGCCCAGCACGTGGTTGAGCCGGCCGAAGGCCAGCCAGGACCCGATGCTCATCGTCAGCTCCACGATCTCCAACTGGCTGTAGTGCGCGGTCATCCGCTCCCAGAACTCCTCGTCGAGGTTGTGGTGGTCGAGCGTGTAGCGCTCCGCGTACTCCGCGGCCAGCCGGGTCCGTTCGTCGAACCGGTCCGTGGTGCGCCACTCGGTGACGGCGTCGGAGAACTCCTCCTCGACCTTCTCCCCGTCCCGCTCGGTCCGCCAGTCGAGGCAGAACACGCAGCCGTTGATCTGCGCGACGCGCAGCCGCGCGGCCTCGAACTCGCGCAGCCCCAGGGTGGTGTGGGCGTACACCGACAGGGAGAAGTTGGCGGCGGCCATCCCGATCCCGGGGACCATGTCGCCCCACACGTACTCGATCGGGTGCTGGCCTTCGGGTATGTCGATCCTCATGGCTGTTTCCTTCCGAGCTTGCCGATGGCGGGGCGCAGGGGGACGTCGAGGGCGTCGTAGAGGCCCGGTTCGGCCTCCACCAGCCAGTCGATGGCGCCGACCAGGCGGCCGACGGCGGTGGCGTTGCCGCCCGCCGAGCGGTTCTCGCCCTCGTCGGTGGCCTCGACGGTGACCTCGATGTGCGGGCGGCCCTCGATGATCACGCGGTGGGCGCCGTCGCCGCCGTCGGGCGGGCACGGCCAGTCGGGGGCGCAGGAGGCGTGGATGCGGGTGACGTGTTCGATGACGAGGCGGGGTTCGCCCTCGACGATGCCCTGCACCTCGAAGCGGATGGCGCCCTGGGTGCCGGCCGCGAACTCGCCCATGGTGCGCGTGGTCACGGTGGTGTCGAGGGCGCGGCGGTCCACGGTCTCGCGGATCTCGTCGAGTTCGACCCCGAGGGCGCGGGCCATCATGCGGATCTGCCCGCCCCACACCATGGTGGGGACGGACGGCATGAGCATCATCGGCTCGAAGTCCATGGGCTGGCCCATGCCGACCAAGTAGCGGACCGAGTCCGGCTGGTCGTAGGTGGAGTAGTCGAATATCTCCTGGCAGCGGATGGCGTCGATGGTGCTGCCGAGCCCGCTGAGCAGGAGCGGGAGTACGTCGTTGCCCCAGCCGGGGTCGACCCCGGAGGCGAACAGCGAGCCGCCGCCCTCCGCGACGGCGGCGGCCACGGGATCGCGGAACTCGGGCGGGGCGTTGCGGTGGTCGTAGAGCGGGTAGAGGGCGGGGCTGACGACGACCGCGCCGCAGCGGATGGCCCGGGTGATGTCGGCGAGCGCGTCGTCGGGGCGGGTGTCGCCGGAGGCCGCGTAGACGACGGCCTGCGGCCGGGCGGCGAGGACCGCCTCGATGTCGTCGGTGGCCAGGACCCCGGTGTCGTGGTCGAGTTCGCCGAGCCGGCCGGCGTCGCGGCCGATTTTGTCGGGATGGTGGACGATGACGGCGGCCAGTTTCAGCGCCGGATGGGCCTCTACGGCACGGATGGCCAAACGGCCGACGTTGCCGGTACCCCAGACAACCGTGGAAATCATGCGCGGAGGGTAGCGACAGGACCTGCACGTTTCCAGAGTCGCGGGCCCCGGCCTTCGTTACTGGTTCTGGCCGCCCAGGACGAAGAGGAGGTAGACGAAGAACGCGAAGAGGTGACCGACGAACAAGTAGGCGATCAGCCGAATCACCAGACCGCGCGGGAACTTGGACTGGATGTTCATGGTGGGGCTCCTGGGCTGGACGTTGTCAGTGGTGCGCGGGAGTGCCGGGGGCGCCGCCGCCGAGGCACAGCCCGGCGAGGCTGCTCTGCAGCAGGGTGTGGACGAACAGCAGGTCGGCGCCGCTCGGCGTGGCCGCGCCGATCCGGTGCGGGGTGAGCGAGTCGAAGTGCGCGCTGTCCCCCGGTTCCAGCAGGTGCTCGGCCTCGCCCAGGTGCAGCCGCAGCCGCCCCTTGAGGACGTAGAGCCACTCCTCGCCGGGATGGACGCGGACCAGCTCGCCCTGGCTGCGGCCGTGCGGGACGTGCACGCGCAGCGCCTGCATCCCGCGGCCGGAGCCGCCGGCCTGCCAGTACGTCCACCCGTCGGCCTCGCGGGCGCCCGGACCGCCCGCCCGTACGATGGGATCGGCGACGGCGGGGGTCTCGCCGAGCAGTTCCGAGACCGTCGTACCGTAGGTGCGGGCGAGCCCGAGCAGCAGCGGCAGCGAGGGCTGGCGCCGCCCGGTCTCCAGCCGGGACAGGTGCGCGGGCGAGAGCCGGGCCCGCGCGGCGGCGGCCTCCAGGGTGAGGCCGGCGCGGCGGCGCAGGTCGCGCAGTTGCGGGGCCACGGAGGGCAGCTCGTCGGCTTCGGGGCCGGCGTCGAAGCCCTCGGGGCCGGGGGCAGGACCGGTTGTCATGCCCCGATTGAGCCAGAAACCTGCCTCCCTGGCAATTTCCGTTGCCTCTGAGGCAAAACCGGTTGGGGGTGGCCGTGCCCCGCCCGGTCGGGCCGTGACCCGCCCCGTCATCCTCCCCCGAGCACCGTCTCCACCGTGTCCGCCTCGTCCGCCCGCTTGTCCGGGCGGTGCCGCAGCACCCGCGCGAAGCGCAGCGCGACCCCCGCCGGGTAGCGGGGGGAGCGCTGGAGGCCGTCGTAGGCGATCTCCACGACCAGTTCCGGGCGCACCCGCACGGTGAAGCCGTCGTCCTCCACCGCCAGCTCGCCCAGCCGCTCGGTCTGCCAGCGCAGCATCTCGTCGGTGAGCCCCTTGAAGGTCTTGCCGAGCATGGCGTACGTCCCGTCGGCGGCCCGGGCCCCGAGGTGCAGGTTCGACAGCAGTCCGGTGCGCCGGCCGTGGCCCCGCTCGACCGCGAGCACCACCAGGTCGAGGGTGTGGACCGGTTTCACCTTGAGCCAGTGCTTGCCGCGCCGCCCGGCCGCGTAGACGGAGTCGAGGCCCTTGAGCATGACCCCCTCGTGCCCGCGGCGCAGGGTCTCGGCCCAGAACTCCTCGGCGGCCGCCGCCTGCTCCCCCGGATCCTCGACGACGAGCCGGCGCACCCGGCGCTCCTGCGGCACGAGGGCGGCGAGCGCGGCGTACCGTTCGCGCACGGGGAGGTCGAGGAGCACCTCGTCCCCGGACGCCAGCACGTCGAAGAAGTACGGGGCCACGGGCAGGGTCCGGCGGGCGGCCTCGACGTCGATCCGCGATCCGACCCGGCTCGCGACCTCCTGGAAGGGCACGGGCCGGCCGTCCGGCCCCTGCCCGATCACCTCTCCGTCGAGGATGAAACGCTCCCCCGGCAGCGCCCGTGCCAGCTCCGCCACCTCCGGCAGCCGGCCGGTGATGTCGTCGAGGGAGCGGGTGTAGACCCGTACCTCGTCCCCGTCGCGGTGCACCTGTACCCGGATCCCGTCGAGCTTCTCCTCCACCGCGCAGGGCCCGAGCGCGGCCAGGGCCTCGGCCACCGACTTGGCGGTGTTGGCCAGCATCGGCTGTACGGGCTGCCCGACGCGCAGGGTGACCTCGCGCAGGGCCGCCGCGCCGTCGGCCAGTACGGCGGCGGCCACCCGGGCCAGCGAGCCGTCGAGCATCGCGGCGCGGCGCAGCTCGGCGGCGGGTACCCCGGCGGCCGCGGCGACCCCCTCCAGGGCGACCGCGTCCAGGGCGCCCTGGCGGACCTCGCCGGACAGCAGGCTGCGCAGGAACCGCTGCTCGGGGGCGGTGGCGGCGCCGAGCAGGGCGTCGAGGATCCGGCGCCGCCCGGCCTGGGCGCCCGCTCCGGCGACGGCGGCGTACTCGGTCACCGCCGCGTCGACGGCGGTGACGGTGAGGGTGGGAGCGTCGGCGGGTTCGACCTCCCCGGCGAGCGCACGCCAGCCGATGCCGGGCCGGCCCTGCGGCAGGCGCCCGGAGAGGTACGAGATGACCAGGCCGGCCTCTTCGGGCGGCGCGGCGGAGAACAGCTCCGCGAGCAGCGCCGTCTTGCGGGAGCGGGCGGAGGTCTCGGCGACCTCCCGGGACACGCACGCGACCTCGGCGAGCAGCATGCCGACATCCTCCCGCCGCCCGGCGCGTGCCGCAGGTCGGGTACGGGTACCGCAGGTGCGGTATGCCGGGGCCGCCCGGGTACTCCTGGAGGAGGTGGGGGGTTCCGCCCGGGGGCGCTCGGGGCGCGGCGGCCCGGCGTCTAGGGTTTCGGTATGAAGCTCCGACTGCCGCAGCCCCGGCTGCCACGGCGCCGCCGCACCCGCCTGCTCGCGGGGGCCGCCGCGCTCGCCGTCGTCGCCGGGGCCGGTACCTGGACCGCCGCCGCGTCCGGCGAGGCGCCCGCCGTGCACCGCCAGGACCGCATGGTGGAGATGCCCGGCGCGGCCATCGACACCTCGTACTTCACGGCCGGGGGCGGGCAGAAGCGGCCCGCGGTGCTCCTGGGGCACGGTTTCGGCGGCAGCAAGGACGACGTCCGCGCGCAGGCCGAGCGGCTGGCCCGGGACGGGTACGCCGTCCTGACCTGGTCGGCGCGCGGCTTCGGCCGCTCCGGCGGCCGGATCGGGCTGAACGACCCCGAGCACGAGGTCAAGGACGTGTCGCGGCTCGTCGACTGGCTCGCGCTCCAGCCCGAGGTGCGGCTCGACGAGGACGGCGATCCGCGCGTCGGCGTCGCCGGGGCCTCGTACGGCGGGGCGATCTCGCTGCTCGCGGCCGGATACGACAAGCGGGTCGACGCGATCGCCCCGCAGATCACGTACTGGAACCTCGCCGACGCCCTCTTCCCGCAGGGCGTCTTCAAGAAGCTGTGGGCGGGGCTGTTCTTCACCACCGGTTCGGCCGACGGGATGCAGCCCGGGGGCGTGCCGGGCACGGCGACCGCCCCCGACCCGGCCCCGGCTCCCGCCGCAAGCCCCGGCTCCTCCTCCGCAGCCGCCGCCGCGGGCGGCGCGGCCTGCGGGCGGTTCCAGCCCGAGCTGTGCGCCATGTACGAGCGGGTCGCGGTGGCCGGGAAGCCCGACGCCGAGGCCCGCGCGCTGCTGGAGACGCGCAGTCCGTCGGCCGTCGGGGACAGGATCAAGGTGCCCACGCTGATCGTGCAGGGCCAGGAGGACTCGCTCTTCCCGCTGGACCAGGCCGACGCGATGGCGAAGGCGATCGCGGCGAACGGCGCCCCCGTCTCGGTGGACTGGGCCGCCGGCGGGCACGACGGCGGCATGCGCGAGTCGGGCCGGGTCGAGGACCGGGTGGCCGCCTGGTTCGACCGCTACCTCAAGGACGAGAAGGGCGCGGACACCGGTCCGGTCTTCCGCGTCTCGCGCTCCGGCGGCATCGACTCCACCGACGGCGCGGTGCAGCTGCGCGGCGCGAGCGGCGAGCGCTACCCGGGTCTGACGGCCGGTCCCCGGGAGTTCGCCCTGGGCGGCCGGGAGCAGAGCTTCGCCAATCCGGCGGGCGGCGCCCCGCCCGCGCTGTCCTCCCTGCCCGGGATCGGCGGGCAGCTGGCGGCCGTCGGGGCCGGGCTGTCGCTGGACTTCCCCGGGCAGTACGCCCGGTTCGACTCGGAGCCGCTGGCCGAGGAGGTGCGGATCACCGGGACCCCGACCGTGACCCTGAACGTGAGGTCGACGGCCGCGGACGGTTCGGCCGTCCTGTTCGGCAAGGTGTACGACGTCGGGCCCGACGGGCGGCAGCAGGTGCTGCCGAGCCAGCTGGTCGCCCCGGTGCGGGTCGAGAACGCGCAGCAGGGGGCCGCGGTGGAGCTGCGGCTCCCCGCCGTCGACCACGCCGTCGAGGCGGGGCACCGGCTGCGGCTGGTCGTCGCCGCCACCGACCTCGGCTACGCCTCGCCGGCCGCGCCCGCCACGTACACGGTCTCGGTGCGGGGCGCCCTGGCCGTGCCGGTGGCCGGCGGGGTCCGCACGGCCTCGGCGGGGCTGCCGGCGTGGACCTGGGGGCTGCCGCTGGGCGCCGCGCTGCTGGCCGCGGCGCTGCTGGGGATCCGGAGGACCGGCCGGGAGGGTGCGGGGGCGCGGGCCGGCGCACCGCAGCCCGACCCGGCGCTGGCCGACGTACCACTTCAGATCTCCGGGCTGACGAAGAAATACGCGAGGGCACAGGACCGGTACGCCGTGCGGGACCTGTCGTTCCGGGTCGAGAAGGGGCAGGTCCTGGGCCTGCTCGGGCCCAACGGCGCCGGCAAGACCACCACCCTGCGGATGCTGATGGGGCTGATCTCGCCGGACGAGGGCGAGATCCGGGTGTTCGGGCACGCGGTGCGGGCGGGAGCGCCGGTGCTGTCGCGGGTGGGGGCGTTCGTCGAGGGGGCCGGCTTCCTGCCGCACCTGTCGGGACGGGCCAACCTGGAGCTGTACTGGCAGGCCACCGGGCGCCCGGCCGGGGACGCGCACATGGCGGAGGCCCTGGAGATCGCCGGGCTCGGCGACGCGCTGGAGCGCGCGGTGCGCACGTACTCCCAGGGCATGCGGCAGCGTCTCGCCATCGCGCAGGCCATGCTCGGCATGCCCGATCTGCTGATCCTCGACGAGCCCACGAACGGGCTGGACCCGCCGCAGATCCGGGAGATGCGGGACGTGATGATCCGGTACGCGGCGGGCGGGCGGACGGTCATCGTCTCCAGCCACCTGCTGTCGGAGGTCGAGCAGACGTGCACGCACCTGGTGGTCATGGACCGCGGGCGGCTGGTACGGGCGGGCGAGGTCGAGGAGATCACGGGCGGCGGGGACACGCTGCTGGTGGCGCTGGCCGGGCCGGTGGACGAAGGGACCGTGGCGAAGGTCGCCGCGCTGGAGGGAGTGGGTGCGGTGACGGCCGCCGATGACGGGCTGCTCGTACGGCTGGAGGGCGCGACGGCCACCGCTCTGATCGCCGAGCTGGTACGGCTGGAGGTGCCGGTGAGCGCCGTGGGTCCGCACCGCCGGCTGGAGGACGCGTTCCTCACCCTGATCGGAGGTGCGGCATGAGCACGGTGAGCACCGTGACGGAGGTGGCCCCCGGCTACCGGGCGAACCGTACGCTGCCGCTGCGCGTGGAGGCGCTGCGGCAGTGGCGCCGGCGGCGGACGCTGGTGATGGGCGGGGTGCTGGCCGCACTGCCCTTCATCATGATCATCGCGTTCGCGGTGGGCGGCGGTCAGGACGGCGGGGGCGGCAGGGACGGGCGGATCACGCTCATCGACACGGCGACGGCCTCGGGGGCGAACTTCGCTGCCACGTGCCTGTTCGTGTCGGCCGGGTTCCTGCTGGTGGTGCCGGTGGCGCTGTTCTGCGGGGACACGGTGGCCTCGGAGGCGAGCTGGTCCTCGCTGCGCTACCTGCTGGCCTCACCGGTGCCGCGGGCCCGGCTGCTGTGGAGCAAGCTGGTGGTGGCGCTGGGCTTCAGCCTGGCGGCGATGGTGCTGCTGCCGGTGGTGGCGCTGGCGGCGGGCACGGCCGCGTACGGCTGGGGTCCCCTGAAGCTGCCCACGGGCGGCTCGCTGACGGCCGCGGAGAGCGTGCCGCGGCTCGCTCTGGTCGTGGCGTTCGTCTTCGTTTCGCAGCTGGTCACCGCCGGGCTGGCGTTCTGGCTGTCGACGCGGACGGACGCGCCGCTGGGCGCGGTGGGCGGGGCGGTCGGCCTCACGATCGTGGGGAACGTGCTGGACGCGGTCACGGCGCTCGGCTCGTGGCGGGAGTTCCTGCCCGCGCACTGGCAGTTCGCGTGGGCGGACGCGCTCCAGCCACACCTGGAGTGGGGCGGGATGATCAAGGGGACGGCGGTGTCGGTGTCGTACGCCCTGGTGCTGTTCGCGCTCGCGTTCCGCGGGTTCTCGCGCAAGGACATCGTGTCCTGAGCGCGGGCCGCGGGCGGGGGCGGTGAGGGTGGGCCGTGAGGGTGGGCCGTCTGCGGCATTCGGGGCGGCGGGCGCGTGCGCCTGCCACCCCGTCGCCCCCGTGCGCTGAACAATCGCGGTCGTCACGACGTACGGACGCGTCTGCGCGGCACCGAGGGGTACGACCGATGCGCACAGCAGGACTTCCGGCTCGCAGGGCCGTGCTCACCGCGGGCCTCGCGGCCGCCGCCGGCGCCCTCTCGGGGTGCTCGGCCGCACCCGTGCGCAAGGTGACGACCGCGGCCCCGCAGCCGCGGCCGGCCACCCCGCAGGCCGCGTACGCCCGCCTGATGGAGGGCAACAGGCGCTGGGTGAGCGGCAACCTCGACCACCCCGACCGGGATCCGGAGCGGCGCGAGCTGGTCGCCGAGGCGCAGGACCCCTTCGGGGTGGTCCTGTCCTGCATCGACTCCCGGGTGGCGCCCGAGCTGATCTTCGACACGGGGCTCGGGGACCTGTACGTCCTGCGCACGGGCGGGCAGGCGATCGGCCCGGTGGTGACGGGCTCCGTCGAGTACGGGCCCATGACGGGCGGGACCCCGCTGGTGATCGTGCTCGGCCACCAGCGCTGCGGGGCGGTCGAGGCCGCGTACAAGTCGCTGGAGGCCGGAAAGCCGCTGCCCGGCAACCTGGAGGCGCTCGCGAAGGCGATGGTGCCGGCGTACGAGCTGACGGCGAAGAACCCCGGCACGGACCCCGTCTCCACCATGACCCACCACCAGATCAAGGTGACGGCGGCCGGTCTGCGGACCAACGCCGACCTGGGGCCCCTCGTGGAGAAGGGCTCCCTGGGCGTCGTCGGCGCGTACTACTCGCTGGACACGGGCAGGGTCGAGGTCCTGACGGGCGCCCCCGCCTGAGTCCCGATCAGGCCGCGGCGCCCGCGATCGCGTCGATCTCCGCCAGCAGTTCGGGCTCCAGCGGGCGGTCGCCGACGGCCGCGTTGGCCCGTACCTGCTCCGGCGAGGTGGCGCCGGCGATGACGGACGAGCAACCGGGCTGCGCGGAGAGCCAGCCGATGGCGAGTTCGAGGATGCTGCGGCCGTGCTTGTCGGCGACGGCGGCCAGGGCCTCGACGGTGTCGAGCCGCTCCTCGGTGACGTAGCCGTCGCGGCCCTCCAGCCGGGAGCCGGCCGGGACGGCCGCGCCCCGGCGGATCTTCCCGGTCAGCAGGCCGTTGGCGAGCGGGAAGTACGGGAGCACCCCGAGGCCGTAGTGCACGGCGGCCGGAACCAGCTCCCGCTCCGCGGACCGCTGGAGCAGCGACCATTCGTTCTGCGCCGACACGAAGGGCGCCGCCCCGGTCTCGCGGGCGACGTGGGCGGCTGCGGCGAGCTGCCACCCGCTGAAGTTGGAGTGGCCGATGTAGCGGATCTTGCCCTCGGCGACGAGCTCGGTGAGCGCGGCGAGCGTCTCGGCCACGGGGGTCGCCGGGTCGGGGCTGTGCAGCTGGTAGAGGTCGATGTGGTCGGTGTCCAGGCGGCGCAGGGACTCCTCGACGGCCCGCCGGACGTACGCGCGGCCGCCGAGGGATCCGGCGGCGGGCCCGTACTCCATGGACATGCCCGCGTAGCCGAACTTGGTGGCGAGGACGACCTGGTCGCGGCGGCCCTTGAGGGCCTGGCCGAGGTGGCGCTCGGAGCCGCCGCGTCCGCCGTAGATGTCGGCGGTGTCGAGGAGGGTGATCCCCGCGTCGAGGGCGGCGTCGACGACGGCGCGGGTGGCCTGTGCGTCGAGGCGGCCCCCGAAGTTGTTGCAGCCGAGGCCGACGGCGGAGACCTGAAGACCTGAACTGCCCAGCGGGATGTAGCGCATGCGTGTGGTTCCTCCGCAGTCGTCGGCACGTGATCGGCGAAGTGACGATTGTAGGGCGGGCCCTGCTCCGGGAGCCCGCCGGCGAGGGCGGCCCCGGCGGACCGCCGCACGCTCCTCAGAGGATGCGCTCCGCCCCGGCGGCCGGGGCCGCGGCCGTCACGTGCGGCGGTGCGTACCCGGCCGCGGCGAAGGCCCGCGTGACCTCCCGGGCCACGGCCGCCTCGGCGTCCGCGTCGATCAGGGCCAGCGCCGAGCCGCCGAAGCCGCCGCCGGTCATCCGGGCGCCGTACGCGCCCGCCGCCCCGGCGGTGGCGACGGCCAGGTCCAGCTCCGGGCAGGACACCTCGTAGTCGTCGCGCAGCGAGGCGTGGCCCTCGGTCAGCAGCGGGCCCGTCTCGCGCAGCCGTCCGGCGCGCAGCAGTTCCTCCACCCGTACGACCCGTTCGTTCTCGGTGACCACGTGGCGGGCCCGTCGGCGCCCGACCGGATCGCCGAGGCGGGCCAGCGCGGGCTCCAGGTCCTCGTACGGGAGGTCGCGCAGCGCCGGCAGCCCGAGCGCGGCGGCCGCGCCGTGGCAGGAGGCTAGGCGGTCGGCGTACGCCCCGTCGCCGAGCGTGTGCTTGACGCGGGTGTCGATGATCAGCAGGCGCAGTCCGGCCGCGGCGCAGTCGAACGGGATGTGCTGCTGTTCGAGGGTGCGGGTGTCGAGGTGGAGGGCGTGGCCCGCGGTGGCGCAGGCCGAGGCCATCTGGTCCATCACCCCGCAGGGCACGCCGACGTAGGCGTTCTCGGCGCGGCGGGCGAGCGCGGCCAGTTCGGGCCGGGCGAGCGGGATCCCGTACAGGTCGGTGAGCGCGAGGGCGGTGGCCACCTCCAGGGCGGCGGAGGAGGAGAGTCCGGCTCCGGTGGGCACGTCGGAGCGGATGTGCAGGTCGGCTCCGCCGAGGGGCAGTCCGGCGTCGAGCAGCGCCCAGGCGGCTCCGGCGGGGTAGGCGGCCCAGCTCTGCGGGCCCGCGGGCGGGCGGGCCGGGTCGAGGCGGTCGAGGTGGACGGTGACCGCGCCCGACGGGACGTCGGCGGAGTGGATCCGCAGGATCCGGTCGGGGCGGCGGGCCGCCGCCACCTCGGTGCGGTGCGGGAGGGCGAAGGGGAGGGCGAAGCCGTCGTTGTAGTCGGTGTGTTCGCCTATCAGGTTGACCCGGCCCGGGGCCGCCCAGACCCCCTCGGGCGGGGATCCGTACAGCCGGTGGAATCCGTCCGCGGCCGTGCTCATCGGCCCGCCACCTCCCGCAGCCGCGCGGCCGCGTCCTCGGGGCGGACGTCGTTCATGTAGGCCTCCATCCCGGATTCGGTGCCCGCCAGGTACTTGAGCTTGTCGGCGGTGCGCCGGACCGTGAAGAGTTCCAGGTGGAGCGCGAAGTCGGCGCGGCCCTCGCCGGACACCGGGGCCTGGTGCCAGGCGGAGATGTACGGGGTGGGTGCTGGCGACCCGAAGAGCCGGTCGAAGCGGCGCAGCAGGTCCAGGTAGAGCCCGGGGAACTCGGCGCGGGCCGCGTCGTCGAGGGTGGTGAGGTCGGCGGTGCGGCGGTGCGGATGGAGGTGGACCTCGTACGGCCAGCGCGCGGCGTACGGCACGAAGGCGGTCCAGTGCTCCCCTTCGAGGACGACCCGGGTGCCCTCGGCCCGTTCGGCGGCGAGCACCTCCTCGAAGAGGTTGCCGCCGGTGCGGGCGCGGTGGGCGGCGACGGTGGCGAGCATGCGGGTGGTGCGCGGGGTGATGAAGGGGAAGGCGTAGATCTGGCCGTGCGGGTGCGCGAGGGTCACGCCGATCTCTGCGCCGCGGTTCTCGAAGCAGTAGACCTGCCGGATCCCGGGGTGGGCGGAGAGCTCCGCGGTGCGGTCGGTCCACGCGGCCAGGACGAGCGCGGCACGCTCCTCGTCGAGTTCGGCGAAGGAGGTCCGGTGGTCGGGGGTGAAGCAGATGACCTCACAGCGGCCGGTGTCGCCGGCGAGGGAGGGGAAGCGGTTCTCGAAGACGACGACGTCGTAGTCGGGGGCCGGGATCTCGCTCGCGCGCCCCTCGGTGGAGGGGCACAGCGGGCAGGCGTCCGCGGGCGGGTGGTAGGTGCGGGTCTGGCGGTGGGAGGCGATGACGACGGCGTCGCCGAGCAGCGGATCGCGGCGCACCTCGGAGGCGGTGGAGGACGCGTCGAGGGGGCGGGTGTCGGGGACGGCGCGGGCCGCGCCGTCGTCGGCGTCGTAGTACAGGATCTCGCGGCCGTCGGCCAGGCGGGTGCTCGTTCGCTTCACGGGAAGAGCTTCTCTCAGGGGAGGGTCGGGACGTGCGCGGGGGCTCGCGGGGGCTCTCCGGGGTCCGCCTGGATGCGGTCGGGACGCGCTGGGCATGCCGTCGGGATGCGCTCGGCACGCCGCCGGGCCGCCGGTTCAGTCGAGGGTGACGACGGTGGGGCGCCCGAGGTCGGGGCGGTCGCGCAACGGCAGGTCGGCCCCGGGACGCTCCAGTTCGAGGAGGACGATCTCGTTCCGGCCGGCCCGCCAGAGGGGGGCGGGGGCGTAGAGGGTGCGCTGCGGGCCGCGCGGGGTGTCGTAGTGGCCGAGGAGGAAGCCGTTCAGCCAGACGAGGCCGGTGCTCCAGCCGGAGACGTCGACGAATCCGTCGGCGGAGGCGCCCGGGAGGGTGTGGGTGAAGCGGTGGAAGGCCGGGCGGTGCGCGCCGTCCGGGGTTCCCGCGGCTTCCGGCGACCAGCCGAGACCGGTGAGGTCGCTCAGCGGGAGCGGCCGGATCTCCCACTCGAACAGCTGCTGATGGCCGTGCCGGACGCCGCGCCAGATGCCCTTGCGGTCGTCGAGCAGCGGTCCGTAGTTGACCCGCCCCTGGGCCCGCACGAGGAGGTCGAGCACCACCCCGGCCTCGCCGACGGCCAGGTCGAGCCCCTCGTCGGGCCGGTTGCGGTCGAGGACGCCGAGGGGTTCGCCGTCGGCGAAGACGTACGCGCGGTCGCCGAGGCCGTCGATCCGGACGGGCATCGCGGGGCGCGGTCCGGTGACGGTCGTGCGGTAGTGGATCATGCCGTGGGCCTGGCCCAGCTTCTCCATGGACTCGGGGGCGGGGCGCGCCGCGGGCTCGCCCCCGAGCACGTCGAGGTGGTCCAGGAGCGCGGCCGTGCCGTCCGGGACGGCGAGGGCCGGGGTGATGCGGGGCGGCGGCTCGGGCAGCGGGCCGTCGGGCAGGGGCACGTACTTGCCGATGACCTCGCGGAACGCGTGGAACTTGGGGGTGAGTTCGCCGGCCTCGCCGATGGGGGCGTCGTAGTCGTAGCTGGTGACGGTGGGCTGGTAGCCGGGGTCTCCGGGGCGGGACCCGGTGTGGTTGGCGCCGGCCCAGAAGCCGAAGTTGGTACCGCCGTGGGCCATGTAGAGGTTGACGGAGGCGCCGGTGGCGAGGAGTTCGTCGAGGGACCGCGCCGCGTCGTCGACGGCCCTGACGTGGTGGTCCCCGCCCCAGTGGTCGAACCAGCCGATCCAGAACTCCATGGCGGCGAGCGGGCCGCTCCGCTGGTAGCGGCGCAGGTGGGCGAGGCGTTCGGCGGGCCGCGCGCCGAAGGTGGCGGTGGCGAGCCGGCCGGGGACCGTGCCGCCCTGGAGCATGGCGTCCTCGGGACCGTCGGCGGTGAACAGGAGGCAGTCCACACCGCGTTCGACCAGCGCCTGTTCCACGTGGGCGCGGTAGCGGGTGTCGTTTCCGTACGAGCCGTACTCGTTCTCGATCTGGACGGCGGCGACCGGACCGCCGCGGCTCGCGAGCAGGGGCAGCAGCTCGGGGACGACGAGGTCGAACCAGCCGTCGACTTCGGCCTCGAAGCGCGGGTCGGAGCAGCGCAGGTGGAGGCCGTCGACGGCGAGGAGCCGGGCGGGCAGGCCGCCGAAGTCCCATTCGGCGCAGATGTACGGGCCGGGGCGGACGATGGCGTCGAGGCCGAGGTCCTGGGCGGTGCGCAGGAAGCGGCCGAGGTCGCGCGGGCCCGTGAAGTCGGCCTTGCCCGGGGCGCTCTCGTGGAAGTTCCACGGGACGTACGTGTCGACGGTGTTGGCACCGAGGGCGCGCAGCCGCCGCAGCCGGTCCTCCCACAGGTCCGGATGGACCCGGAAGTAGTGCAGGGCCCCCGAGACGATGCGGTGGGGGCGCCCTGCGCGCCGGAATCCGTCCTGGTCGTACGTGAGCATGCGCTGACTCCCGGGAGAGGGTCGTGATGCCGTGAGGTGCGGGACGCCGCCGAATATATGAACGCCGCGCGCACCCCGTCAATGACCGGTTGATCGGAATCGATCGAATCGATCGATCTGGTTCTCTATGATGGCGAGGACACGGCTCGGACAGGGATGCCGTCGGAAGACCGCAGGGGGTAGGAGATCCGTGAGACCACATGTGGACCAGCGCCAGGCGCAGGTGCTCGCGCTCGTCGGGACGCGGGGCAGCGTGCGCGTGGCGGACCTGGCGCGGGAGCTGGGCGTCTCGCCGGTCACCCTGCGGCGCGACATCGAGGCGATGGCGGCGCGGGGCGAGATCCACCGGATGCACGGGGTGATCAGCCGGGTCGAGGCCGGGCGGCCGGGCGCTCCGACGGCCGGGGCGACGGGTGCGGCGGCGGGCGCGGGGACGGGCGCGGCTGCGGCTGCGGCCCCGGCGGAGAGCCGGGCGGGGGCCGAGGGGCTCGTGGTCGGGATGGTCGTGCCGACCACGGAGTACTACTACGCCGATGTCGTGCGCGGAGCCCGCGAGGTGGTCGAGGCCTGGGGCGCACGGCTGACCGTGGGCCTGACCCGGTACCTGCCGGGCGAGGACCGGACGCAGGCCGACCGGCTGCTGTCCACCGGGGCGGACGGATTGCTGCTCACCCCGAACTGGGAGGCCGGCTCGCCGGGCCCCGGCGAGGGGGCGTGGACGGCGGAGCTGCCGGTTCCGACGGTGCTCGTGGAGCGGTGGGCCCCGCCCGGACATCCGGCGGCGGCCCTGGACCGGGTGGCCTCCGACCACGCGCACGGCGCGGCGGCGGCGGTGCAGCACCTGATGGAGCGGGGGCACCGGCGGATCGCGCTGGCCGGGCGCGCCACCCCGACGACACCGCGGCTGAGGGCGGGGTACGAGGCGGCGGTGGCCGCGCTGGGCCTGGAGCCGGCGCCGCCGTGGCCGGCGGCCGGGCCGGGTCCCTTCTCGGACGCGGACCTGTTCGCGCGGACGCTGGACTACCTGTGCGAGGCGGTGACCGCGGGCGGGGTGAGCGCCGCCCTGATCCACAGCGACACCGACGCGATCATGCTGATCCCGCGGCTCCAGGCGCGCGGGGTGCGGGTGCCGGAGGACCTCGCGGTGATCACGTACGACGATGAGGTGGCCGGGCTGGCCGACGTACCCCTCTCGGCGGTGGCGCCCGCCAAGCGCGAGGTGGGAGCGCGGGCGGCGGGGCTGCTGCTGGAGCGGCTGACCGCGCCGGGCGGGGGGCAGGGGGCGGGCGACGGACCGCGGCAGCACCTGGAGCTGCTCCCGCGCTTGACGATCCGCTCATAAGGAACAGGAACGGATCCTCCGGGGCGATCATTTCGATCGAGTTGCGCGTTCGCTCTTGACGGTGTGCCTGTTCGCGCAAAAGATGGGCCGCGTTCTCCCATCCGCCGCCGTCCGCGGTCGTCCGTAGGAGCCACTCCATGTCACGCAGATCACCTTCCTCCCGCATGCCCCGATTCGTCCTGACCGCTTCGGTCGCCTCCCTGGCCCTGCTCGCCACCGCGTGTGGCGGGGAGCCGGGCGGGGCCGGGGCGGCCGGCGGTTCCCCGGACCAGCCGGTCACCGTCACCTACTGGTCCTCGTCCGCGGGGGCCCAGCAGACGGCGGACGCGTTCAACCGGACGCACCCGAACATCCAGGTGAAGTTCTCGGCGGTGCCGGGAGGCCCGGACGGGGCGGCGAAGCTGGCCAACGCGGTCAAGGGCGGCAACGCGCCGGACGTGGCGACGATGGACTACTCGGCGCTCCCGGAGTTCGCGAGCGGCGGCAATCTGGAGGACCTGAGCGGGACCTCGGGGAAGCTGGTCTCGGAGAAGTTCCCGGAGGCGGTCCAGTCACTGGTGAAGCTGGGCGGCAGGACGTGGGCCGTGCCGTTCGACGTCACCCCGCTCGAACTCTTCTACCGGAAGGACATCTTCGAGAAGCACGGGGTGGCCGTGCCGAAGACGTGGGACGAGTACAAGGCGGCCGCGGAGAAGATCCACCAGGCCGACCCCTCGGTGAAGATCACGAACTTCGGCGGCGGCGACCCGGCGGTGCTGGCGGGCCTGTCCTGGCAGGCGGGCGCGCGGTGGTACGGGACCGAGGGCGAGAAGTGGAAGGTGGCGATCAACGACCCCGCGTCGAGGAAGGTGGCGGAGTACTGGAACGGCCTGATGGCCTCCGGGCTGGCGTCGAAGACCCCGCTGTGGGGCGAGGGCGAGGCGAAGGAACGTTCATCCGGGCAGGTCGCGACCGTCATCGGAGCCGCCTGGACGGCGGGCACGTTCCTTGCGAACTACCCGGACCTGAAGGGGAAGTGGGGCATCGCACCCCTTCCGACCTGGGACGGGAAGCCCGCGACCGGCATGTACGGAGGCACCTCGTACATCGTGCCGAAGGGCAGCAAGCAGACGAAGGCCGCGGCGGAGTTCATCACGTGGGTCACCACCGACCCGGAGGCGGTCAAGGCACGGCTCAGCTCGCTGAAGTCGCCGAGCAGCGCCCTGCCGGCCAACGCCGAGATGCGGGCCGAGGCCGCGAAGCTGTTCGACACGGCGTACTTCGAGGGGCAGGACCCGTACGGCCTGGCCGGCGAGGCAGCGGCGACCATCGTGCCGGGCTGGACCTGGGGGCCGGTCCACCTCCAGGTCAACTCGGCGCAGAACGCGACCGGCGCGGACCTGGCCAAGGCCTTGGGCGAGGGCCAGTCGGCCGCGGAGAAGGCCATCAAGGACCGCGGCCTGGCCCTGGCCGGCTGATGCGCGCCCCCGAGCCCCCGACATCAGCCGCCCCAATCCCATCCCCCGGACGGGACACGGCCCCCGGCCGGCACACGGCCCCCGGCCGGGACACGGCCCCCGGCCGGCACACGACCCGCAGTCGGGACACGAACCGCGGCCGGAACGCGACCCGCGGCCGATCCGCCGGCACCGGAGGTGCGGCCGCCCTCTTCATGGCCCCCTTCTTCGTCCTCTTCGCGCTCGTGACCGTCGCCCCCATCGGGTACGCCGCCTGGCTCAGCCTCTTCGGCGAGGAGCGGTCAGGGCTCGGATTCGGCGGAGCCCGGCGGGTCTTCAGCGGAATCGGGAACTACACCAAGGCCCTGTCCGATCCCCTCTTCCTCGCCTCGTTCCGCCACGTCGCCGTCTACTGCCTGCTCTACATCCCCGTCATGGTCGGCGGCGCCCTGGTCCTCGCCCTGTTGCTGGACTCCGCCCTCGCCCGTGCCCGGCGGTTCTTCCAGATCGCCTTCTACCTGCCGCACGCCGTCCCCGGACTGATCGCCGCGATGGTCTGGCTCTACCTCTACACGCCCGGCCTCAGCCCCGTCCTCGACGTCCTCGACTCCGCCGGGATCACGTGGAACTTCTTCGGCCGCGACGAGGCCCTGCTCTCCGTGGTGAACGTCTCGGCCTGGCAGTGGACGGGCTACAACACGATCATCTTCTTCGCCGGGCTCCAGGCCATCCCCCGCGAGACCCTGGAGGCCGCCACGATGGACGGCGCCGGAGCCGTGCGCACCGCCTTCCAGGTCAAGGTGCCGAGCATCCGGCCGACCCTGGTCCTGACCGTCCTGTTCACCTGCGTCGGCGCCGTCCAGCTCTTCGACGCCCCGCAGTTGCTCCAGCTCCGGGCCACCGAGATGGGCGAGTCCTGGTCCCCGACCATGTACGTCTTCAGCGCCGCCTTCAAGGGCCACGACTACGGGCTGGCGGCCGCGAGCGCGCTGCTCCTCGCCCTGGTCGCCGGCGCCGCCTCGTACGTCGTCACCAAGCTCGGCAACCGCTGGAGGTCCGCATGACCCCCTCACCCACCGCCGAGGCCGCGGCCGCGCGCCCGGGCTCCGCCCCGGCCCCCGCGACCGCGGCTCCCGCGACCCCGCCCCCCGCTGCATCGGCCCCGCACCGGGCAGCGCCCGCGACCCCCGCCCGCACACCACGCGGCAGCGCACTGCTCTCCCGCACCGCCGTCAACGCCGCCCTGCTCCTCGTGGCGGCCTACACCCTGATGCCCCTCGCCTGGCTGGTGCTGGCCGCCTCCAAGAACCGCCGGGACCTCTTCGCCACCGGCCCCTACGCCCTGGGCGACTTCAGCCTCCTCACCAACCTCGGCGAGGTCTTCGCGTACGACGACGGCATCTTCGGCCGCTGGCTCGCCAACAGCCTCCTCTACACCGTCGTCGGCTCCACCCTGTCCGCCCTCATCAGCGTGGCCTGCGGCTACGCCTTCCACGCCTACGAGTTCCGGCACAAGGAGAAGCTCTTCGGCCTCGTCCTCGCCGGGATCCTCGTGCCCGCCACCGTCCTCCAGCTGCCGCTGTACCTGATGGCCTCGGCCGCCGGCGCCGTGAACACGTACTGGGCCTATCTGGTGCCCGCCCTGGTCAATCCCTTCGGCGTGTACCTGGCCCGGGTGTTCGCCGAGGGCCACGTCCCCGAGGAGGTGCTCGCCGCCGGCCGCGTCGACGGCGCGGGTGAACTGCGGCTCTTCGCGCACGTGTCGTTCCCGATGCTGTGGCCGGGGTTTGTGACCATCTTCCTGTTCACCTTCACGGCGATCTGGAACAACTTCTACGGCGCTCTGACCATGCTCAACGACGAGCGGCTCTACCCCGTCAGTCTGGGCCTGTTCATGTGGAACCGCAGCGTCTACCAGCAGCCGGAGCTCTATCCCCTGGTGATCACCGGTTCACTCGTCGCCGTCGTCCCGCTCGTACTGGCCTTCCTCGGTCTGCAGCGGTTCTGGCGCTCGGGTCTCACCGCAGGAGCCGTCAAGTGACCCACCGCCTCCTCTCCGCCGAAAACCGCCCCCGGCGCCGCCCCGCCACCGTGCTCGCCATGAGCCCCGGCACCCGGGCCGCCGTCCTCAGCGGCCGCATGCTGCCCGAGCTGGTCCGGGTCGCCGACGTGGACACCGATCTGCTGCTGACCGGCTTCGAGCACGAAGAGCCCGAGCTCGGCCGCCGCCTCGCGGACGCCGAGGTGCTGCTGACCGGCTGGGGCTGCCCGCCGCTCGACGCCGAGGCGCTGGAGCGGATGCCGCGGCTGCGCGCCGTGGTGCACGCCGCCGGCAGCGTCAAACACCATGTCACGGAGGCCTGCTGGGAGCGCGGGCTGCTGGTCTCCAGCGCGGCCGCGGCCAATGCCGTACCGGTCGCCGAGTACACGCTCGCCGCGATCCTGTTCGCCAACAAGCGGGTCCTGGAATCCGCCCACGCCTACCGGGCGGCGCGCGGCCCCATCGACCTGCTGCGCCGCTACCCGGCCGTCGGCAACTACCACCGCACGGTCGGCATCGTCGGCGCCTCGCTCATCGGCCGGCGCGTGATGGAACTGCTGCGCCCCTTCGACCTGCGCGTACTCGTCCACGATCCGTTCGCCGACCCGGGCGAGCTCGCCGCGCTGGGCGGCGAGTCCTGCGCGCTCGACGAACTGCTGCGCCGCAGTGACGTGGTGAGCCTGCACGCCCCCGCGCTGCCGCGGACCCGCCACCTGCTGGACGCCTCCGGGCTGGCGCTGATGCCGGACGGCGCCACGCTCGTCAACACCGCACGGGGTTCGCTCGTCGACACCGTGGCGCTGACCGAGGAACTGGTCGCGGGCCGGCTGCACGCCGTGCTCGACCACACCGAGCCCGAGGTGCTGCCCGCCGGATCCCCGCTCTACAACCTGCCGAACGTGCTGCTCACTCCCCACGTGGCCGGTTCGCTGGGCGGCGAGCTGGACCGGCTCGCGGCGACGGCGGTAGAGGAGTTGGAGCGGTACGCGCTGGGGCTGGACTTCCGCTACGCCGTGGACCGGGGCCGGCTCGCCTACTCGGCCTGAGCCCCCGCCTCCCCTCCCCTCGCCACGAGTTGCCCCAGGTACTCCCGGCCCCCCGCGAGCTGCCCCGGCAGCTCGGCGGCGCCGGGGTACCAGCGCTTCTCGTACTCCCAGCAGAGCCAGCCGTCCCTCGGTGCGGCGGCCACCGCCTCGGCGAGCGGCAGCACTCCGGCGCCGAGCCCGAGGGGGGTGAGCCGGTGCGCCGACGCCACGTCCTTCACCTGTACGTAGCCCAGGTGCCGGTCCAGCACCCGGCGGGACTCGGCCGGTGACTCGCCTCCGAGCCAGGTGTGCAGTACGTCCCACAGCGCGCCCGCGCCTGCCTGACCGACCCGGTCCAGTACGCGCGCGGCGGCGGCCGCGGTCCGGTGCGAGTCGTGCGTCTCCAGCAGGATCCGCACCCCGTGCCGCTCGGCGAACGGCGCGGCGGCGGCCAGTCGGCGCACGGCGTGGGCGTCGGCGGCGGCCTCGGGCTGCTCGGCGCCGCCCGGGAACACCCGGACGTACGGGGCTTCGAGGTCGGCGGCGAGCCGGACCAGGGCGTGCAGCTCGGCGAGGACCGGCTCGTCCGCGCCGGGGGCGGCCACCCGGGCATATCCCGCGATCCCGAGGGCCGCGACTCCGGCGGCGGTGAGAGTGCGCAGGCCCGCCGCCCGGTCCGTCTTCGGGCTGCCGGGGTGCAGGGGCTCCTCGGGGTGGGCGCGCAGTTCGAGGCCCTCGTAGCCGTGGGCGGCGGCGAGGGCCGCGCTGCGGTCGAGCGGCGCCCCGGGCAGGCCGAGCGTCGAGAAGGCGTACCTCACGGACGGCTCCCCTCGGGCGGGGGCGGCGCGGTGGAGCCGCGCACCATGAGTTCGGTGGGCAGGGTGGTGATGCCGCCCGGGGGCAGCGGTTTGCGACCGGTGACCAGCTGGGCGGCGAGCACGCCGGCTTCCCGCAGCGGCACGCGGACGGTGGTGAGCGCGGGCGCGGTGTCCACGCAGACGGGGAGGTCGTCGAAGCCGGCGACGGAGACGTCCCCGGGGATGCGCAGTCCGGCCTCGCGCAGGGCCGCGGCCACTCCGGTGGCGACGGTGTCGTTGGCCGCGGCGACGGCGGTGAAGGGGGCGCCGCGGCGCAACAGCTCGCGGGTGGCGTCGTAGCCGGCGGAGCGCTCGAAGCCGGCGTGCACGGTGAGCGGGTCGCAGGCTTCGGGCAGGGCGGGATCGTGCCGTGCCAGCGCCTCGCGGTGACCCGCGAGCCGCTCTCGGGTGGTGCTCAGCCCCGGCGGGCCGGCGACGTACGCGATGCGCCGGTGGCCCAGCGACAGCAGGTGTTCGGCGAGGCGGAAGGCACCGCCGCGGTCGTCGAACATGACGGTGGCCACGGGCAGTGCGGCGGGAACGGGAAGCGGGGGCCGCCCGCACAGGACGACGGGGGCGCCGGCATCCGCCATTCGGGTGACTCGGGCGGTGAGGGCGTCGGTGTGCCCGGGCTCCTCGACCGCGCCGCCGGTCAGGACGACCCCGCCGGCACGCTGGCCCTCCAGCAGGGTGAGGTAGGCGAGTTCGGCCGCGGGAGCGCCCTCGGTGTTGCAGACCACGGCGAGCCGGCGGGGGTCGCCGTGGCCGGTCGGGGCGAGGGCGCTCTGCAGGGATCCGGCGAGGATGCCGAAGAAGCTGTCCGCCACGTCGTGGACGAGGACGCCGACCAGGTCGGAGGTGGCGGCCGCGAGGGCGCGGGCGGGGCCGTTGGCCACGTAGCCGAGCTCTTCGACGGCCTGTTCCACCCGGGTCCGGGTGCCGCCGGCCACCGGGTATCCGCCGTTGAGCACGCGCGAGACCGTCGCGGGCGACACCCCCGCGTGCGCCGCGACCTCGGCCAGAGTCACCGCCATCTTTTCGCCCCTCCTGCTTGTCCCGGGCCATCGTCTCATCCGGGTGTGACCTCCATGCTCTCCGATCGGGAAAGCGCTTTCTATCACTCGAACGAGTGTTGCGCAGCAATCGCTGCCGGCCTTAGCGTGATGAGAGAGAAAGCGCTTTCTATCGCTTCCATCGGACGAAGAGCACGAGGAGGGGCCACCATGGAGCGCAGGACGATCAAGATCGCGATGAACGGCGTGACCGGGCGGATGGGATACCGCCAGCACCTGGTCCGCTCACTGCTCGCCCTGCGCGAGCAGGGCGGGCTGGACCTGGGCGACGGCCGGGTGCTGTGGCCCGAGCCGGTGCTGGTCGGACGCCGGGAGCCGGCGCTGCGGGCCATCGCCGAAGAGCACGGACTGGAGCACGTCAGCACGGACCTGTCGGCCGTGCTGGCCGACCCCGAGGTCGAGATCTACTTCGACGCGCAGGTCACCGGAGCCCGCGAGGCTGCGGTGCGGCGGGCCGTGGAAGCGGGCAAGCACGTCTACTGCGAGAAGCCGACGGCTCTGAGCTTCGCCTCCTCGCTGGAGCTGGCCCGCCTGGCGGCGGAGGCCGGGGTCAAGCACGGGGTGGTCCAGGACAAGCTGTTCCTGCCAGGCCTGCTGAAGCTCAAGCGGCTGATCGAAGGCGGCTTCTTCGGCGAGATCCTCTCCGTGCGCGGAGAGTTCGGGTACTGGGTGTTCGAGGGGGACTGGCAGCCGGCCCAGCGGCCGTCGTGGAACTACCGGACGCAGGACGGCGGAGGCATCGTCGCCGACATGTTCCCGCACTGGGAGTACCTGCTCCACGAGCTCTTCGGCCGGGTCCGCACGGTGCAGGCCCTGGCCCGTACGCACATCGGCCGCCGCTGGGACGAGGAGGGCAAGCCGTACGAGGCGACGGCGGACGACGCCGCGTACGGCGTCTTCGAGCTGGAGGGCGGTGCCATCGCGCAGATCAACTCCTCCTGGGCGGTGCGCGTCCACCGTGACGAACTGGTGGAGTTCCAGGTGGACGGGACACAGGGGTCGGCGGTGGCCGGGCTGCGCGGCTGCCGCATCCAGCACCGCGGGGCGACTCCGAAGCCGGTGTGGAATCCGGATCTGCCGCAGACGGAGGCGTTCCGTGCCCAATGGCAGGACGTCCCGGACAACGGCCCGTTCGACAACGGTTTCAAAGCCCAGTGGGAGCTGTTCCTGCGCCATGTCGTGCTCGACGAGCCCTGGCAGTGGGACCTGCTGGCCGGTGCGCGCGGGGTGCAGCTCGCCGAGCTGGGGCTGCGGTCCTCTGCGGAGGGCCGGCGGCTGCCGGTGCCGGAGGTGGTCCTGTGAGCATCCGGCTTCCGGCCGGGGACGGCGGATACCGACTGCACCGGCCCTGCGCCGACCCCCTCGCGCCGCTGGTCTGCGGTCCGGCGCGCAGCCGCCGGTTCTACGCGGCGGCGCACGTGGTCGCCGATCCGCTCGCCGCCTGTGCCGACGGCCCGGCCTCGCAGACGGGTCCGGCGGTGGACTGGGAGGCCACGCTGGCCTTCCGGCACCGGCTGTGGGCCCAGGGCCTCGGGGTGGCGGAGGCGATGGACACGGCGCAGCGAGGGATGGGGCTGGACTGGCCGGCCGCGGCCGAGCTGATCCGCCGGTCGGCCGCCGAGGCCCGGGCGGTGGGCGGCCGGATCGTCTGCGGCGCGGGCACCGACCAGCTCGCCCCGGGCGGCGGGCACACGCTGTCCGCGATCACCGCCGCCTACGAGGAACAGCTCGCGCACGTCGAGGACTGCGGGGCGGAGGCCGTCCTGATGGCCTCCCGCGCCCTGGCGGCCGCGGCGCGCGGCCCGGAGGACTATCCGCGGGTGTACGGGAGGCTGCTGCGGCAGAGCGCCCGGCCCGTCGTACTGCACTGGCTGGGACCGGTGTTCGACCCGGAGCTGGCCGGGTACTGGGGGCACTCCGATCTCGACGCGGCGACCGAGGTGTTCCTGAAGGTGATCGCCGACTGCCCGGAGAAGGTGGACGGGATCAAGGTCTCGCTGCTGGACGCGGAGCGGGAGAAGGACATCCGGCGCAGGCTCCCACCGGGCGTGCGCTGCTACACGGGCGACGACTACCACTATCCCGGGCTGATCGCCGGGGAGGGGGCGGGGGAGCCGGGAAGCGACGCGCTGCTGGGCGTCTTCGATCCGATCGCCCCGCTGGCAGCCCGGGCGGGGCTCGCCCTGGACCGGGACGACCTGGCCGGATTCCGCGAGGCGCTGGATCCGACGGTGACGCTGTCGCGGCACCTGTTCGCCCCGCCTACCCGCCACTACAAGACGGGGGTGGTGCTGCTGGCCTGGCTGGCGGGGTACCAGGAGCACTTCGCGATGCTGGGCGGGCACCAGTCGGCCCGGGCGCTGCCCCATCTGGCCACCGCGTACGAACAGGCCGATCTGCTGGGTCTGTTCCCCGATCCCGAGCTCGCCGAGGCGCGGATGCGGCAGCTGTTCGCGGTGTACGGGGTGGCGTCGTGAGCCGCGGGGAGGCCCCGGCCCGGTTCGGCCTCAACCAGGAGACCATCCGGCAGTGGTCGATGCCCGCGCTGGTCGACGGGTGCGTGGCGGCCGGGGTGGGCGCGGTCGGGCTGTGGCGTGATCCGGTGCGGGAGTTCGGGCTGCGCGAGACGGCGAAGCTGGTCGCCGGGGCAGGGCTGCGCGTCAGCTCGCTGTGTCGGGGCGGGTTCTTCACCGCCGCCGATCCGGCCGGTCGGGCGACGGCCCTCGAAGACAACCGCCGGGCGGTCGCGGAGGCCGCCGAGCTGGGTGCCGAAGCACTGGTCCTGGTCTCGGGGGGCCTGCCCGACGGCGACCGGGACCTGGCCGGGGCTCGGCGGCGGATCGTCGACATCCTGGCCGAGCTCGCCCCGTGGGCGGCCGCGCACGGCGTACGGCTGGGGATCGAGCCGCTCCATCCGATGTTCGCCTCGGACCGCTGCGTGGTCTCCACGCTCGGCCAGGCCCTGGACATCGCCGAGCAGTTCCCGGCGCGGCAGGTGGGGGTGGTCGCCGACTCCTACCACTTGTGGTGGGACGAGCGACTGCCCGCCGACCTGCGCCGGGCGGGCGCCGGCGGGCGCATCGTGTCGGTCCAGGTGGCCGACTGGGTGACCCCGCTGCCCGCCGGGGTGCTGCTGGGGCGCGGGCAGCTGGGCGACGGCTGCATCGATCTGCGGGCCTTCCGGGAGCTGGCCGACTCGGCCGGCTACCGGGGCACGGTGGAGGTGGAGATCTTCCATCCGGGGCTGTGGGCGCGGGACGGGGCCGAGGTGCTGCGGGAGGTGATCGACCGCTACCGGGAGCACGTGGCCTGAGGCGTTCCGAGCGGGGCAACTGAGGGGCCGGCGGGGGCCGGTACGGGATCGGACAAGGAGCATGCGATGACAGAGGTGTGGAGTCGGCGCGCCTTCCTCTCCGCCGCCGGCGGGGGTGCGCTGCTGCTGGGGGCGCCCGCCGTGCGTGCGGGGGCCGCGCCGGCGGACGAGGTCCACGACGCCATGCGGGCCGTGTGGCGCGACCTCTTCCTGGGCGGGGGCATCCCGGCCTCGGCCGAGCCGTTCCGGTCGAGACTCGCCGATCTCGGCGCCCTGTCCGGAGGATGGCGCTCGGCCATGGCTCCGGCGCCGGGCTCGCTCTGGCCCGACCTGGGGTACGGCGGCGACCCCGAGATGATGATGCAGAGCTACTACCGGCTGCGGACGATGGCCGAGGCATACCTGCGGCCCGGGACCGGGCTCACCGGGGACGCGGGGCTGCGCTCGGCCCTCCTGACCGGGCTGGACCATCTGCACACGGACGTCTACCACGCCGGCCAGGTGCGGTACGGCAACTGGTACTGCTGGCAGATCGGCGCCCCGCAGGCCCTGCTGGACCTGTGCGTGCTGCTGTACGGGGAGCTGTCGGCGTCCCGGCTCGCCGGGTTCTGCGCGGCCGTCGACCATTTCGTCCCGGACTCGGTCGTCGGCTCGTACACCGGGACCAGTACGGGGGCCAACCGGGTGGACCTGTGCCGGGTGCTGGCACTGCGCGGGGTGGTCGGCGCGGACTCGGCGAAGATCGCCCTGGCACGGGACGGGCTCACGCCGGTGTTCCCGTACGTCACCGCGGGCGACGGGCTCTACCGGGACGGGTCGTTCGTCCAGCACACGTGGGTGCCGTACACGGGGACGTACGGGGCGGTGCTGCTCGGCGGACTGGGGATGCTGTTCGCCCTGCTGAAGGACACCGCCTGGCAGGTCACGGATCCCGGGGCGCAGATCGCCTTCGACGCGGTGGAGCGGGCCTGGGCGCCGTTCCTGTTCAACGGTCTGGTCATGGACGGCGTGTCGGGGCGGGCGGTGAGCCGGGGGCTGATGGCCGCCGATCCGCGGCAGGTCCAGCAGGACGACCACGGGCGCGGACACGCGGTGCTCGCCGCGATCCTGCTCCTCGCGGAGGGCGCGAGCACCTCCGAGCGGGCGCGCTGGCGGGGATTGGTGAAGGGCTGGATGGCCCGGGACCACTACAGCCCTCCGCTCGCGGACACGGCGCTCGCCCTGTCCTCGCTCGCCCGGCTGGCGGAGGTCGAATCCGACGCCTCGGTCACCGCGCTGCCCGAGCCCGTCGGACACCGGCTGTTCGCGTCCATGGACCGGGCCACGCACCGGCGGCCCGGCTGGGCGGCCTCGCTGTCCATGGCCTCGAAGCGGATCGCCCACTACGAGACGGGCAACGGGGAGAACCTGCGCGGCTGGCACACGGGGAGCGGAATGCTCTCCTGGTGGGGAGCCGCGTACGGCAACGGCCAGTACTCGGACGCCTTCTGGCCCACGGTGGACCCGTACCGGCTGCCGGGGACCACGGTGTCGCGGAAGGTCCTGGCCGACGGGGCGGGCGGTGACTGGGGGGCGTCCCGGCCCGACGCGGCCTGGGTGGGCGGGACGACCGACGGCGAGTTCGCCTCGCTGGGTCAGCACCTGCGGGGCCTGGGCAGCACGCTCACGGCCCGAAAGTCCTGGTTCTTCCTCGACGACACGGTCGTCTGCCTGGGGGCCGGGATCCGCTGCTCGGACGGGACCGGGGTCGAGACGGTGGTCGACAACCGCAACCTGGGCGCCGCCGGCACCCATGCCCTGACCGTGGGCGGCGCCGTCCAGCCGGCCGCCCTCGGCTGGTCGGCGGCCTTCCCCTCCCCCGGCTGGGCCCATCTGGCGGGCTTCGGCGGGTACGTGATGTCGGGTCCGGGTGCGTTCACAGCGCTGCGGGAGGCGCGCACCGGCCGGTGGAGCGAGATCAACCGGGTCGGGTCCACCACGGCCCTGACCCGGCGCTACCTCACCCTCTGGTACGACCACGGCAAGGACCCGGCCGGCGCCGGATACGTCCACCAGATGATGCCGGGGGCGACCGCGGCCGGGACCGCCGCGAGAGCCGCCCGCACGGACTGGCTCGCCGTACTGGCCAACTCAGAGGCGGCACAAGGCGTCCGCGTACCCTCGCTGGGCTTCACCGGGGTCAATTTCTGGCAGCCGGGATCGGCCGGTCCGCTGGAGGCGGGAGCACCCTGCTCGGTGACCGTCCGGGAGAGACCGGACGGAACGGCCACGGTCTGCGTCGCGGACCCGGCCCGGGCGCTGACCTCGCTGACGCTGGTGTGGAACCGGCCGGTGACCGCGGTGCTGACCCGGCCGCCGAGCCTGGTCTCGCAGGCCACGGGCGCCCGGCTGCGCCTCGAATTCGGGGACCTCACCACGGCGGCGGGGGCCGGCCAGCAGGTGGTGGTCCGGCTGGGGTGAGAGGAGCCCGGCGCGGGCGGCCGGGCCGGTCGAAGAAGGGCGTCAAGCGTGACATAACGTGCCCTCCATGGATCAGGAGCACATAGCCGGGCCCGGGGACGGCGGCGGCGCGGACAGGCGGCGGTTCCTCGCGCTCGCGACGGGAGCGGCCACCGCCGCCGGGCTCGGGGCCGCGGCCGGCTGCGCGGGCGGAGCCGGCCACGGTGCGGCGGGAACGGACGAGGGCAAGGGAGCGGCACCCGGCGGGGCGGCGGGGAAGGGCGGACCGGCCGGCTTCGACGTCAAAGCCGAGAACGCCAAGGCGGGGCATGCCGACTGGCACGTGACCAAGGCGGGGCCCGCGCGGGCCGTCGAGGGCTTCGCCGACAAGGTCAGCGTGCTGCCCGGCGAATCCTTCGGCCTGCACGTATCCACCACCGCACCCCGGTTCACCGTCTCCGCCTATCGGATGGGCTGGTACGGCGGCGCCCGCGCCCGTCTGGTGTGGCGGTCCGAGGCCCTGCCCGGCGTGCGCCAGCCGGAGCACACGCTGGATCCCGCGACGCGGATGGTCGGCACCCGGTGGCCCCGTACCACCACCGTCGACACCAAGGACTGGCCCGAGGGCTGCTACCTGCTGCGGCTCGACGCACAGGGCGCCGAGGGCCAGCGCTTCGTCCCGGTCACCGTCCGCTCGGCGGCGAGCGCCGGCCGTACGGTCGTGGTGAACGCGGTGGCGACCTGGCAGGCGTACAACCGGTGGGGCGGCTACGGCAGTTACGACGGCCCCAGCGGCGGCTACGCCTCACGCTCCCTCGCCGTCACGTTCGACCGGCCGTACGAGTACGACGACGGCGCGGGCCTGTTCCTCGTGTACGAGGCCCCGCTGCTCGCCCTCGCCGAGCGGCTCGGCATACCCCTCGCCTACGCGACGACCACCGACGTGGCGCGGGAGAAGCGCCTGCTGGAAGGGGCCGCGGCGGTCCTCTCCCTCGGCCACGACGAGTACTGGTCGCCCGAGCAGCGTGCCCACTTCACCGCCGCCCGGGACGCCGGGACCAACCTCGCGATCCTCGGTGCGAACTGCTGCTTCCGCCGGATCCGGCTGGAGCCCTCCGATCTCGGGCCGGACCGCACGGTGGTCTGCTACAAGTCCGCCTACGACCAGGACCCCGGGTTCAAGCGCGGGCAGCCGGCCACCGTCGACTTCCGCTCGGCGCCGGGAGCCGATCCGGAGAGCTCGCTGCTCGGCGTGATCTACGACGGCTACCCGGTGGACGCCCCGTACGTGGTGACCCAACCGGGCCACTGGCTGTTCGAGGGCACCGGAGTGAAGGCCGGCGACCGCTTCGCCCACCTGGTGGGGGTGGAGTACGACAAGGTCAACACCGGTTTCCCGACGCCCCGGCCGATCGAGATCCTGGCCCACTCCCCCGTGGTGTGCGAGGGCCGGCCCAGCCACCAGGACACGGCGTACCACACGACGCCGAGCGGCGCGGGCGTGTTCGCGACCGGGACCATGCGGTGGGTGGAGGCCCTGGACGCGACGGGCGACGGCCGCAGCGGCGCCAACCACGGCCTCGACGCGAAGGCGGGCGCGCTGACCACCCGGGTCACGGAGAACCTGCTGCGGGCGTTCGCGGCGGGCCCGGCGGGGCGCACCCACCCCGCACAGGACAACGTGGAGGCGGTGTACGGAAGCCGGGCGACGTCCTAGGATCGTGATCACGGCATCGCGTGCCGGTCACCGACCGGGTGAGGCATGGAGGTGCCCGTGATGTGCCTTGCGGAGGCATTCACTCATGTCAGTCCAGCTGAACCACACGATCATCCACTCCCGGAACAACCGGGAGGCCGCCGCATTCCTGGCGGACGTCCTCGGCCTTGAGGTCGGGACGGAGTGGGGCCCGTTCGTCCCCGTCGAGACCGCCAACGGCGTCACCCTCGACTTCGCGACCGTCCCGGCCGGCTCCCTCAGCGTCCAGCACTACGCGTTCCTCGTCTCCGAGGAGGAGTTCGACGCGTCGTTCGGAAGGATCCGGGCGGGCGGGATCCCGTACTTCGCCGACCCCCACATGAAGCGTCCGGGCGAGATCAACCACAACGACGGCGGCCGCGGCGTCTACTTCCTCGACCCGTCGGGCCACGGAATGGAAATCATCACCCGCCCGTACGGCCACCAGGACCCGGCGGCCGGCTAGGCCGGGCGGTCTTCCAGGGCCCGTGCGATGAGCTCGTGGATCAGGAACTCTCCGGGTCTGCGGTTCTCCTTGAGGCGGGCGAGGTTGCCGGGACTGAACCAGTCGTAGGCGCAGTGCTTGGACCACTCCAGCGTGGGGTGGTCCAAGTCGCCCTCGACCTCGACGAGATAGTCGGCCTCGTGACGGAGTCCACCGCCGTCGTCCCCCGTCCAGGATGTGGTGCCGAGGAACCGCCGGACGTGGGTCAGGCGCCGGCCCGTCTCCTCCTCGACCTCGCGTGCGAGAGCCTCCAGAACCGTTTCCCCGGGCTCGACGTGGCCTCCCACGATGTCCCAGGTATCGGGGAACAGGCGGCGGTCCGGGCTCCGCTTCTGGGCGAAGGCTCGGCCGTCTTGGTTGAGGATGACGGCGCCGACGGTCCAGACCTCGCCTGAGACGGGATCGGGCACCACGACGTCGTCGCCGACAGTGAACGACGGGTTGTGAGTGGGCATGACCGATAGCGTAGGTCTGGCGTTTCCACGGCATGCCGATGTCGTTGTCGTGTGCCGGGGGCGGGGAGATCCGAGTGGTCGGCCGCGCCACCGGCGCAGCCATCACCATCCGGCTCCGCAGGCGGTCGGCCGGACACGTCCTAGCCGGCCGGGCCGGTGCCTCTGTCCTCCGCCCGGTGGCCGTCGGGCGGGAGGTAGACGATGTTCGGGGCGGCGGTGGCCGGGTGGGTGGTGATGCGGGTGCGGACCCCGTACACCTCGGCCAGCAGGTCCTCGGTCAGCACCTGCGCCGGTGTCCCCGAGGCCGCCACCCGGCCGTCCGACAGGACGTAGAGGCGGTCGCAGTACGAGGCCGCCAGGTTGAGGTCGTGCAGCACGAGCAGCGCGGTGGCGGGCAGTGCGCGGACGAGGCCGAGGATCTCCAGCTGGTAGCGGATGTCCAGGTGGTTCGTCGGCTCGTCGAGGGCGAGCAGGCCCGGGTCCTGGACGAGGGCGCGCGCCACCAGGGCCCGTTGCCGCTCCCCGCCCGAGAGCGCGTCGTACCGGCGGTCCGCGAAGCCGCCCGCGCCCACGGTCCGCAGGGCCTCGGCCACGCGGCGCACGTCGTCCGGTCCGTCCTGCTCCCAGAACCGCTTGTGCGGGCTGCGCCCCATCGCGACCACCTCGCGGACGGTCAGCCCGAAGGTGCCCGCCGCGTCCTGCGGGACCACCGCCACCCTCCGCGCCCGGTCCCTGGCGCCCAGCCCGGCCGCGTCGGCGCCGTCCAGCAGCACCCGGCCGGCGGTGGGCCGCAGGGCTCCGTAGACACAGCGCAGCAGCGTGGTCTTGCCGCTGCCGTTGGGACCGACCACACCGACCGTCTCGCCGGGCCGGGCGGCGAGGTCCACCCCGTGGAGCAGCGTGTGCCCTTCGGTCGCGTAACGCAGGGCCTCCACGGCGAGTTCCACGGGCCGGCGGCCGCTCATCCGGCCACCCCCTCGACCCGCGTGGAGCGGCGCAGCATCCACAGGAAGAACGGTCCGCCGACGAGCGCGGTGACCACGCCGACCGGTATCTCCTCGGGCGCCGCGGCCGTACGGGCGAGAAGGTCGGCCAGGGTCAGGAACACGGCCCCGCCCAGCGCGGCCACGGGCAGCAGGGCCCGGTGCCCGGCGCCGACGACCATCCGGGCGGCGTGCGGGACCATCAGCCCCACGAAGCCGATGGCGCCGCTGTAGGCGACGAGCACACCGATGACGAGGGAGGTGAGGACGAAGACGGCGGCGCGGAAGCGCCCGGTGTCCAGACCGAGGGTCCGCGCGCCCTCCTCCCCCGCGAGGAGCAGGTCGAGCGGCCGGGCGAGCGCGGTCAGCAGGACGGTGCCGACGAACAGCGCCGCGGCGGGCAGGGCCAGTTCGTCCCAGCGGGCGCCGCCCAGGCCCCCCAGGGTCCAGAACAGGACGGACCGGATCTGGTCGGGGTGCGCGGCGAGCACCAGCACCAGGCTGGTCAGCGCGGACAGGATGTACTGGACCGCGACCCCGGCGAGGATCAGCCGCCCCGTGGTCATGGTGCCGCCGCGCCGGGCCATGGCGTAGACGGCGACGAGCGCGCCCATCGATCCGGCGAACGCGGCGGCCGGCACGCCCGCGGCCCCGATCCCGCCCGCCGCTCCCGCCGCTCCCGCGCCGAGGACGATGACGAGGACGGCCCCCAGCGAAGCCCCGGAGGAGGCCCCCAGCAGGAACGGATCGGCGAGCTGGTTGCGTACGAGGGCCTGCAGGACGGTCCCTGCCACGGCCAGCCCGGCTCCGACGACCGCCCCGAGCAGCACCCGCGGCATCCGCACGTCCCACACGATGGAGGCGAACGCCCCCGTGCGCTGCCCGGGTCCGCCGAGCACGATGTCCAGGACCCGGCCGGGGGCGATCCGCACCGGTCCCAGGGCCAGGCCCGCGACGGCGGACGCGAGGAGCGCCGCGACCAGGAGGACCACCACGGCAGGCGTACGGGGGCGGCTCACGCGGCGTCGGGGTGGAGCTGGCGGCCCAGGGACTCCACGGCGTCGGCGACGCGCACGCCGAGGACGGCCGACGACAGGGGCAGCACCACGAACCGCTTGTTCCTGATCGCGGGAACCTCCGCCAGCGCCGGATCGTTCAACAGGCGCTGCTTCTTGGCTTCGACGGTGGTGCCGCCGTAGTCGTAGACGAGGACGACCTCGGGCCGCCGCTCGATGACCTTCTCCCACGACACGTCACCGAAGGTGTCCTTGAGGTCGGCGAAGGTGTTCGTCCCGCCCGCCAGCGAGATGATCTCGTTGCCGATGCCGCTTCCTCCGGAGGTGAAGGCGGTGCCCTCGCCGGAGTCGTAGACGAAGACGTTCGGCCTGGCCCTGTCCTTGACCCGGGCGGTCACGGCGTCGATGCGCCGCTGCTCGTCCTCGATGAGGCGCGCCCCGCGCTCGGGCACGCCGAAGGTCCGCGCGACCTCGGTGATCTCGGTCTTCAGCTGTTCGAGACCGACCGGGCCGGTGCCGCAGTACTCCACGCTGAGCCGGGAGTTGATGCCGGCCTTGGCGAGTCCCTCGCGGTCGCGCCCCTGCGCCTTGTCGAAGGCGCTCGCGTACCCGCCGTAGACGAAGTCGGGGTCGGCGCCGAGCAGGACCTCCTTGGAGGGGTACTCCTCGGCCAGCACCTTGATCTTGTCGTAGGCGGGCCGGTAGGCCGGCAGTACGGAGTCGTCGAGGTACGCCGTCGCGGCCATCCTGTCGTGGAGGCCGAGGGCCAGCAGCATCTCGGTGGCGTGCTGGTTCATGGTGACGGCCCGCCGGGGCGGGGCCTGGTAGGTGCTGCTGACACCGCAGTTGGTGACGGTGTACGGGAATCCCGGCGCGGCGGCCGCGTCCGCGGCCCCGCCCCCCGCCGGGGGCGAACCGCCGCAGGCGGCCAGGGGTATCAGCAGCGCGAGGGGGGCAAGGGCGCGCAGAACGGCGCGGGAACGCGGCATGGCGAAGCCTCTCCGGGGGATCCTCGTCCCCTGGTCGACGTGAAGAGGCGATGCGTCAGTGTCTGACTCCCGGACCCCCGCGCGGGGTCCGGTCACAGTGGCGGGACCGCACCGGATTCGCACCGGTTTCCTGTCCTGCACCGCCTGGGGTGGTTTCGCCCCAGTCTGCCAGACGATCACGAAACGCCATCGGGCCCGCCCCCTTCGAGGGGACGGGCCCGATGCCGTGTACTGCTTGCAGGGGCGGCAGGATTCGAACCTGCGGCCTGCGGTTTTGGAGACCGACGCTCTGACCAGCTGAGCTACGCCCCTTCGCTGAGGGGAACTCTGACACGAAGCGCCCCGGGGATCCAAATGCATTAGCGGGTCAAGCGGGTGGAAGTTCGGCCCGCGTGTGGGCGCCGACGGCCCGGAGCCAGTCGATCATCGCCTCGTTTCCGCTGGTCAAGGCGGCGTCCAGCGGGGTGCTCTCGCCGTATCCGATCCAGTCGACGTCCACACGATCGGACAGGAGGTACCGGGCGGTGGACAGTTGACCCCCGTGGCAGGCGGCCCAGAAGGCGGCGGTGAGTTCGTCCGCCGGCGGGCGGTCGGCCGCGAGGAACTCCGTGACGCGGTCCAGGAGTCCGAGGGCGGCGGCCTCGTGCAGGTCGGGGCGGGCGCCGAGTGCGAGGAGTCTGCGGGCCGCCCGCCACTGGCCGAACGCGCAGGCGTCGGCGAGCGGGGTGCCGCCGCCGATGACCGCGCCCGGGGCGGCGAGGTCGGCGCCCGCCGCGACGAGGGCGTCGACGGCCTCCACGTCGTCGTTGCTGGCGGCCCAGTGCAGCGGGGTCTCGGCGTGCGCCCCGACGAACCGGGCCATCGGGTCGGCGCCGGCCGCGACCAGGGCGCGGATCACCCGCGCGGTCTCGGGCCGGTGGCCGGGCCAGTCCGTGGCGAGGTGCAGCAGGCTGCGTTGGCCGGCGCCCGCACCCCGCTTGACGATACGGCCGGCCGCGAGCCCGGGGTGGGCGTCCAGCAGCCGCCGCAGCCCGGGTACGTCACCGCCCTCGATCGCGGCCGTGACGGAGACGGCGAGCGGATCGCCGGAGTCGAGGAGCAGAGGGGGCGCGTCGGACGGGGTCTGCATGGCCTGGACCCTCCTTCCATGGGTGCGGAGCCCAGGCTACGAGGCGGGCGCGGCCGCCGGGGGCGGCGCGGCCGGGCGGCGCGGGTGGCGGGGCCCGGCGGCGCGGAGGATCGTGGGTGGGGGGACCGTGTGCGGGGAGGAGGTCCCGTCATGCGCCGACGGACAGGCCCGGCTCCCGGGCCGTGGTCGCCGCACCGCCTGCTGAGCCCGCTGGCCGCGTGTGCCCCGCTGGCCCTCCTCGCCCCGGCCCTGTTCGGAGGCCTCGGAGGCCTCGGAGGCACGTCCCCCGGTGGCTCCGGCGAGACGATCCCGCTCTCCGGCAACGAGCCCGGCCAGCACCTCGACGTCACCCTCACCCGGCTCGTCGACCCGGCGGATCCGGCAGCCGCGCCGGCCTCGGCCGCCCGCGCGGCCCCCGACCGGCTGGTCGCCGTACGGTTCCGGCTGGAGAACACCGGGACCGCCGTGTACCGGGACTCCCCCGCCAAGGCCGCGCACCTGCTGGACTCCGACGGGCAGCGGTTCACCGGCACCAACACCGCCACGGGCGCCGGTCCCTCCTTCCCCGAAACCGTCACCCTCTCCCCCGGCGGTTCGGCCCTCGGGTTCGTCACGTTCCGCCTGCCCGAGGGGGCCGCCCTCGCCGCGGTCCAGTTCGCGCTGAACGCCGGCCTGGCCGACGACGTCGGCCACTGGAGCCTCTCGTGACGGACCCCGGGACCGCCGAGTTGCGCACACCCCCTTGACCCAGCTGGTCCAGACCAATAGTTTCCGGCATGCACCGCGCACGCGTCCCGCACCGCTCCCGCCTCCGCAAAGGAAGCCCATGCGCCGCAGCATGCCCGGCAGGCTGGCCGTCGCCGCCTGTTCCCTCGCCCTGCTCACCGCCCTCGCACCCGCCGCAGCCGCGCAGGCCGACGGCGGGCACGACCGCTCGTACAAGCGGGTCGGGTACTTCACCCAATGGGGCGTCTACGGAAGGGACTTCCAGGTCCAGGACCTCGAAACGAGCGGCACCGCCGGCAGGCTCACGCACATCAACTACGCCTTCGGCAACATCAGCGCGGAGGGCAAGTGCTTCACGGGGAACGTTCCGGGCGAGGCCGACGCCTGGGCCGACTACGTGCGCCCGCTCGACGCCGCGAACTCCGTCGACGGCGTCTCCGACAGCGCCGAGCAGCCGCTCGCCGGGAACTTCAACCAGCTGCGCGAGCTCAAGGCCAGGCACCCCGGCCTCAAGGTCCTGCTCTCGCTGGGCGGTTGGAGCTGGTCCACGCACTTCTCGGACGCCGCGCTCACCCCGGCCTCCCGCAAGGCCCTCGTGCAGTCCTGCATCGACCTCTACATCAAGGGCAACCTCCCCCAGGACGGCGCCCGCGGCGGGGCCGGCGCGGCGGCCGGCCTCTTCGACGGGATCGACCTCGACTGGGAGTGGCCCGGCTCGGCCGGTGACACCGACACCACCCACCGCCCGGAGGACAAGCAGAACTTCGCGGCGCTGGTCAAGGAGTTCCGCACGCAGCTCGACGCGTACGCGCGCAGCCAGAAGCGCAAGCAGAAGTACGAGCTGACGGCGTTCGTCCCGACCGCCCCCGCCAAGATCGACGCGGGCTTCGACGTCCCCCGCATCATGCGCGACCTCGACTTCGTGAACCTCCAGGGCTACGACTTCCACGTGTCCGGCGAGCCGGTCACCGCCCAGCAGTCCGCACTGCGCGCCCGCGGCGACTTCAGCGTCGCCGGCACCGTGGAGGCCTGGCGCCACCGCGGGGCACCGGCCGGCAAGCTGGTGATGGGCATGCCGTTCTACGGTCAGGGCTGGACCGGAGTCAGCGGCGGCGGGGACGGCATGGGCCGGCCGGCGACGGGCCCGGCGCCGGCGACCTGGGCGGCCGGCTACGAGGACTACAAGGCACTGAAGAAGCTGGCCGATTCGGGCACGTACAAGGTCTACCGCGACCGCAGGGGCGGCCACGCCTGGCTCTTCGACGGCAGCACCCTGTGGACGTACGACGACCCGCAGGTGCTGCGGACCAAGACGGAGTACATCCGCGAGAACGGCCTGGGCGGCGCGATGTTCTGGTCCCTGGACGCGGACACCGCCGACGGCGAGCTGATGACGGCCGTCGACCGGGGCCTGCACGGCCGCTGACCGGCCGCCGACCAGCCGCCGACCAGCCGCGGCACCCGCCGCGAGGCCCACCCGACCGGCGCCGCCGGGCCGCGGAAAACGGCCCGGCCCGGCGGCGTCCCACCACGTACGCCCACGGCCGCCCGGGGCGCTGCGGCTGCCCCCGGAGGTGATCGCGCTACTCGAAACCGCCCAGGGGGTGCGCGGCGGCCAGGGCCGCCGTTTCGGCGAACGCGGGGACGCGGCCCGTGCCGCCGCGCCCGGACACCGAGAGCGAGGCCGCCGCCATGCCGTACGCGACGGCGACGGCGAGCGGGTCACCGAGGGCGAGTCGGGCGGTGGCGGTGCCGGTGAAGCAGTCCCCGGCCCCGGTCGCGTCCACCGGGGCGGGGTTGACCGGTACGGGGTGGTACTCCGCCCGCGTGCCGTCGTCGAGCAGCAGCCTCCCGGCGCCCGCGGTGACCACGACCGTACGGGCGCCCAGGGCGCGGCAGCGGGCGGCGGCCGCCCGCGGGTCCGCGGTGCCGACCAGCGCCTCGGCGTCGGCCGGGCAGGAGGTCTTGAGCAGCCCGGTCAGCGGGGCGATCCGCGCCAGCAGCTCTCGGGCCGCGGCCCGTCCGGTCAGGCGGGGGCGGAAGTTGGGGTCGTACGAGACGTGCCCGCCGGCGCCCCGCACGGTCTCGGCGGCGGCCACCACCGCCTCGCGGCTGCTCGCCGACAGGGCGCCGGTGATCCCACTGGTGACGAGGGCCTTCGTGCCGGTCAGCAGCTCCCGCCAGGACTCGACGTGCCGGGGGGAGAGGGTGGAACCGGCGCTGTGGGTGCGCCAGTAGACGAACTCCCGGTCGCCCTCGGTGTCGGAGGCCAGCAGATAGGCGCCGTTGGGACGCGGGGCGCGGTGCACGTGGGCGACGTCCACGCCGAGCGCGGCCGCGCGGCGCAGCAGCGGGACGCTGAGCTCGTCGTCGCCGACGACGGTGAGCAGGGCGGTCCGGGCCCCGGCGGCCGCGGCGGCGGCCGCCGCGTTGAGGGCGTCACCGGAGTAGGAGATGCGGGCCGGGGCGCCGTCGGCGGCTTCCCGCAGGGCGGTGCCGGCGTGGATCTCGACGAGGACTTCACCGAGGACGAGGACGTCGTAGCCGCTGTCGCGGCCCGCGGCGCGGCCGGTACGGGGCGCCGGCTCCGGAGGCGCCATCCTCAGCGTCCCGCGGCGGCGCAGCCGGTGCAGCACGGCCGGGCCAGACCGGCGAACACGGCGGCCAGTTCGGCCGGATCGCCGGGGAGTCCGCTGCCGATGCCGACGGCGGCGGCCCCGGCGGCGAGCCAGTCCCGTATCCCCGAGGGCCGGATGCCACCGGTCGGGATCAACAGCGCTCCGGGCAGCACCGCCTTGAGGGAGCGGATGAACTCCGGGCCGCCGACGTGGGCCGGGAACACCTTGGCGGCGCCCGCCGACCGGACGGCGGAGGCGATCTCGCCCGGGGTGAAGCCGCCCTCGACGAAGACCGCCCCGCGCCGGTCGGCGAGCGCGCGTACCCCGGGGGCCGGGTACGGGGAGATCAGGAAGGCCGCGCCCGCGTCGAGGGCGGTCTCGGCCTGGGCGGCCGTGGTGACGGTGCCGACGCCGATCAGGGACTGCCGGCCGTGCGCGTCGGCGAGCGGTGCGGTCCGGGCGACGGCCTCGGCCCAGCCGGGGGTGGAGGTGGTCAGCTCGACCACGCGGCAGCCGGCGGCCAGCAGGCCGGCGGTCCGGCGGACGGCTCCGTCCGCGTCGGCGTCGCGCAGGACCGGCAGCAGGCGCTGGGCTGACATCGCGTCGTACGGGTGGCAGGACAAAGGACCCCTCCCTCTCCATCTGTTCCACTGCGTCACATCCACCACTTGTTCCACGTAGCGGAACGCAGTACCGTGTAGCGGAACCACTTTGGCAGACCCTACCCCCACCCGCCCTGCCCTGGGAGAGCGCATGCCCGATGACCGGCCCACGGAGGACGCGGCCGAGAGCCCCGCGCGCGGCGGCCGGACCTCGGCCGCCGGCACGGCGCTGGAGAAGTCGATGCGGATCCTGGAGGCCGTGGCCGCGCCCGGCGGACCGCACCGGCTCACCGACGTCGTGGCCGCCGCCGCCGTGCCCAAGTCGAGCGCGTTCCGGATCCTCGCCTCGCTGACCGAGCAGGGCTTCGTACGCCCGCAGAGCGGATCGCGATACGGGGTGGGCCCCCGGCTGCGCGGACTGTCCGCCCTGGTCAGCGGTGGCGAGCCGGCCAGCATCGGCCGGATCCTCGGCGAACTGCGCGAGGCCGTCGGCCAGACGGTCCACCTGGCCCTGCACAGCGGGGAGACGCTCACCTACATCCGGAAGCTGGAGAGCGACCAGCCGTTCCAGACCGCCTCCCGGGTCGGGATGCGGATGCCGCTGCACAGCACGGCGATCGGCAAGAGCATCCTGGCGCACCTGCCCGAGGAGGAGGTACGGGAGCTGATCGCGAGCGCGGGCCTGCCGCGCCGCACGCCGAAGACGCTGACCGGCCCCGGGGCGCTGCTGGCGGAGCTGGAGGCGGTCCGGGCCCGGGGCTTCGCCGTGGACGACGAGGAGAACGAGCCGACGATCCGGTGCGTCGGCGCCGCCGTCCTGGGCCCGGACGGCCACCCCATCGGCGGAGTCAGCGTCACCACGGTGACGTTCCTCGTCTCCCGCGAGGAGATCGAGGCGTACGCCCCGGCCTTGCTCGCGGCCACGGAGGCGCTCGCTCCGCTGCTGTGAAACAGTGGCGCGACGCCGCCCCCACCGGCTGCCGGAAAATATCTTCGGTTCTTCTTCCGGATAACCGTTATCCGGCCCGCGCTCGACGGTCTCCCAGGTATCGGGCATCATCGACCGCCGGTACGGACAGGGAACCTCACATGACTGAACAGCACACGGCAGCGCTGGTGGCAGCGGCCCGCGCGGGCGATCCCCGCGCGCAGGACGAGCTGGTCGGCACCTATCTGCCGCTCGTCTACAACATCGTCGGGCGCGCTCTGAACGGCTCCGTCGACGTGGATGACGTGGTGCAGGACACGATGCTGCGGGCGCTCGACGGGCTGGGCACCCTGCGGTCGGACGACAGCTTCCGGTCCTGGCTGGTCGCGATCGCGATGAACCGCGTGCGGGCGCACTGGCAGGCCCGGCACAGCGCCCCCGGCGAGAGCGGGCTCGAAGCCGCCTGGGAACTGGCCGACCCGGGCGCCGACTTCGTCGACCTGACCGTCCTGCGGCTCCAGCTCGAAGGCCAGCAGCGGGAGACCGCCCGCGCCACCCGCTGGCTGGAGACCGACGACCGGGCGCTGCTGTCGCTGTGGTGGCTGGAGTGCGCCGGGGAGCTGACCCGTGCCGAGGTGGCCACGGCCCTCGAACTGTCCCCGCAGCACACGGCGGTGCGGGTGCAGCGGATGAAGGCGCAGCTGGAGTCGGCCCGGGTGGTGGAGCGGGCGCTGGAGGCGCAGCCCCCGTGCGAGGGTCTGCGGGCGCTGACGGGCACCTGGGACGGGGTGCCGTCGACGCTGTGGCGCAAGCGAATAGCCCGGCACGCGCGTGAGTGCGTACGGTGCGCGGGACTGTGGAGCGGACTGCTCCCGGCGGAGGGGCTGCTGGCGGGCCTGGCCCTGGTCCCGGTCTCGATGGCGCTGCTGGCGGGCATACGGTCGGCCGCGGCGGCCGGCTCCGCCTCCGCGGGTGCGGGCTTCGCCCCGGCCGACGCGGCGTACGCGTACGACGGCGGCGCGGGCTCGGCCTCCCCGGCGTACGGGTACGACGGCGGCGCGGGCACGGGCGCCGATTTCGACGGAGCCGGATTCGACGGCACCGCATTCGACGGCACCGACTTCTCCGGCGCCGACTTCTCCGACGCCGCGACGCAGCTCACCCCCACGGTCTCCGGCCAGGGAGGCATACCGGACGCCGGCCACGTCGGTGGCCGCAGCGCCCTGCGCAAGCGCCGCCAGGGCCGCCGCCGGGCGATCGGCGGCGCGGTGCTCGCCGCCTGCGTGGCGGGCGGCGGCCTCGCCTACCTCGGCGGGTTCCCCGGCTCGGACGGCAAGGACACCGGCGCGGCGCCCGCCGCCCCGGTGTCGGCGCTGAAGGCGTCCGACTCCCCTCTCGCCTCCCCCTCGGAATCGGCCTCGCCCTCCGCTTCGGCCTCGCCCTCCCCGTCGCCCTCCGCCTCGCCCAGCCCGTCCGCCGCGAGCCCGACGCCGAGCCCCGAGCCGACCAAGTCCAAGGCCCCGGCCCCGCGCCCGTCGGCGCCCGCGCCGGGACCCGCGCCCACGGGTGTCGCCGGCCAGGTCATCGCGCTGGTCAACTCCGAGCGCGCGGCGGCCGGCTGCGGCCCCCTCAAGGAGGACCCGCAGCTGCGGAACGCCGCCCAGGGCCACTCCGACGACATGGCGGCCCGGAACTTCTTCGACCACACCAACCCCGACGGGGCCGACCCCGGGAAGCGGACGACGGCCGCCGGGTACCGCTGGTCGACGTACGGGGAGAACATCGCGCGGGGCCAGCAGACCGCGGCCTCGGTCATGGACTCGTGGATGAAGAGCCCGGGCCACCGCGCCAACATCCTCAACTGCTCCTTCAAGGACATCGGCGTCGGCATCCACTCGGGTCCGGGCGGTCCCTGGTGGACGCAGAACTTCGGCGCCAAGATGTGATCCGCACGCGCCGCGGGCCCTGCATGCTTCAAACCTCGTGCAGGATGGGGTCTGGAGCCGAAAAGGCTGATCAGGGCGGAGCGGCGGACGGAGCGGGGCATGGCGAGGAAAGAACTCCGTCCGCACCAGCGCGAGGCCGTCGACGCCGTGCTGCGGGCCCTCGAACTGCCCGCCCGCGGCCGGGTGCCCGGGCCCGGACTGCGCACCCAGGTGATCATGGCCACCGGCTCCGGCAAATCCCTGGTCGCGGTCCGCTCGGCCGAGGAACTGCGGGCCGGCCGGGTCCTGGTCCTCGTACCCTCGCTGGACCTGCTCGTACAGACGGCGGCCGCCTGGCGCGAGGGCGGCCGGACCGGAGCCGCCCTGGCGGTGTGCTCCCTGAGCCCCGCCGACGCCGGCATGCCGGCCACGACCGACCCGGCCGAACTCGCCCGCCGGGCGGGCCCGGCGGCGCAGCGGGTGACGGTGTACGCCACGTACGCCTCGCTGGGCCTCGGCACGATCGAGCAGGCCCACCTCGCCGGGCTGCCGGGCTGGGACCTGATCGTGGTCGACGAGGCGCACCGGACGTCCGGGCGGACCGGGAAACCGTGGGCCGTGGTGCACGACAACACCCGGATCCCCTCCGTCCGGCGGCTGTACATGACGGCCACGCCCCGGGTCTGGCAGGACGGCGCGCAGGAAGAGGAAGGCGGGGAGGGCGGCCCCGGGCGGGGCGGGCTCGTCGCGTCGATGGAGGACGACCCCGCCGGCCCCTTCGGCGGGCGCTGCCACACCCTGACCCTCGCGGAGGCCATCGACCGCGGCATCTGCGCCCCGTACCGGGTGGTGTGCGTGGACGTCAGCGATCCTGGGTTCCAGGCGGCGGTGCTCCTGGGCGCGGACGCGCGATCCGACGCCGTGCGCGGATCACGGCTGGCCGCGCTCCAGGCGGCGCTGGTGAAGGCGGCCGCGGACCAGGGGTTCCGGCGCACCCTCGTCTTCCACCATCTGACGCGGGAGGCCGAGGCCTTCGCGGCCGGACTGCCGGCGGTCGCGCGGCGGCTGCGGGCCGCGAGCGGGGCGGCGGAGCCGTTGTACCCCCGTACGGTCCGGGCGGACTGGCTGTGCGGGCAGCACACGGCGGAGCACCGGCGGCGGGTGCTGGCGGAGTTCGCCGCGGACGGGGGCGCCGACAAGGCCTTCCTCGGCAGTGTCCGGGTCCTGGGCGAGGGCGTGGACACCAAGGAGTGCGATTCCGTCTTCTGGGCCGACGTACGGGGGTCCATGCCGGACCTGGTCCAGGCCGTCGGCCGGGCGCTGCGCATCCGCCCCGGCGAGGGAAAGGTCGCCTCGCTGGTGGTCCCCGTGCTGCTGGGGCCGGGTGAGACGGCCGAGTCGATGCTGACCTCGCGCGCGTACGGGGATCTCGCCCGGCTGCTGGAGGCGCTGCGGGCGCACGACACCCGGCTGGTCGAATCGCTGGCCCAGCCCCAGGCGCCGAGCCGGGCGGGGGCGGAGTCCGGCGGCGAGGCCGTGGCCGGGACGGGGGTGCGGACCGGGGCGCGGGCCCTGCTGAGCTTCTCCACCCCGCGCGATCCGGCGCTGCTGGCGGCGTTCATCCGGCTGCGGGTGCTGCATCCGGAGCACGAGAACTGGCGGCGCGGGGTGGAGGCGGCCCGGATCTACGCGGCCCGGGCGGGGGACCTGCGGGTTCCGTTCGCGTTCAGGGTGCCGGCCGGGCAGGCCCGGGCCGGCGCGGAACCCGCCGCCGGGGCCTGGCCGCCCGGGCTTGAGCGGTTCCCGCTCGGCCAGTGGATCGCGGACGTACGGCGCACCCACCGCCGGGGCGCCCTCGGCCGCGAGCGGGTCGCGCAGCTCGACGGGCTCGGGATGGTGTGGAGCCACTTCGACGTGGCGTACGAGGAGGGGCTCGCGGCGGCGCGCGGCTGGGCGGCGGAACACGGCCACCTGCTGCCCCCGGCGGAGGCCACCTGGCGCGGCGCGCCGGTCGGGGTGTGGGTCAAGAACCAGCGGGCCGCCGCCCGCCGCGAGGGCCCCGGTGGCCTGCCGGAGGAGCGCCGGGAGGCCCTGGAGGCCATCGACGCGTCCTGGTGCCCGGCCTGGGAGATCTCCTGGCAGCGCGCCTTCCACCTGACCCGCGTCCACCTCGACGCGGGCGGCCGGCTGCCGCTGGCCCCCGGCGAGGTGGTCGTCCAGGGCGAGGACCTGGGCCGGTGGCTGCGGAGCCAGCGGGTGGCGTGGGAGCAGCTGGCCTGGGCGCAGCGCTGGCTGCTGGAGCACACGCTGGGGGTGACGGGGGCGAGCGCGGCCGAGCGGCCGCGCCCCCGGCGCACGCAGGCCGAGAAGTGGGCGCAGCACCTGGCTGCGGCCCGCCAGTTCCACACGCGCGAGCAGCACCTGCGCGTCCCGCGCACGCATGTGGAGCGGGTCGGCGACCGGGAGGTGCGCCTGGGTGCCTGGATCGCCAACCAGCGCTCCCGCTCCTCGGCCCTCGCCCCGGACCGCGTCGCCGCCCTGGACGCCCTCGGCATGCGCTGGTCGGCGCCCGCCTGACGCCGGGGTTCCCCTGGAGCGTGTTCCTCTAGTGGTGGAACCCCGAGCGGGGTTCGGTCGCCGGGGTCGGCGGGGGTGTCGCGGTGAGGTGTTCGACCGCGTTGCGCAGGTCCGTGGCGAGGAGGGCGATCTGGTCGCGGGTCACCCCGTGCCGGATCAGCACCCGCTGGATGACGGTGTCCTGGCGGTTGGCCGGCAGCGGGTACGAGGGCACCTGCCAGCCGCGCATCCGCAGCCGGTCGGAGAGGTCGTAGAGGCTGAACCCGGCAGCGGCGGGGTCGGTGAGCCGGTAGGAGACGGCGGGGAGGCCGCCGAGGCCGTCGTAGAGCAGGGTGAACGGGCCCATGGCGGCGATCTCCCCGGCCAGGTACTGGGCGGTGGCGACGCAGGCCTCGTGGACGCGCCGGTAGCCGGCCCGGCCGAGCCGCAGGAACAGGTAGTACTGGGCGATGACCTCGCCGCCGGGGCGGGAGAAGTTGAGGGCGAAGGTCGGCATGTCCCCGCCGAGGTAGTCCACGTCGAAGACGAGCTCCTTGGGCAGCAGGTCGGCGGTGCGCCACACGATCCAGCCGACGCCGAGGGGAGCGAGCCCGTACTTGTGCCCGGAGCTGTTGACGGAGGCCACGCGGGGCAGCCGGAAGTCCCACACCACGTCGGGGTGGAGGAAGGGCGCGACGAAGCCGCCGCTGGCCCCGTCCACGTGGATCGGGATGTCCCAGCCGTGCTCGGCCTGGATGCGGTCGAGCTCGGCGGCGATCTCGGCGACGGGCTCGTAGTCGCAGGTGTAGGTGACCCCGACGATGGCGACGACGCCGATGGTGTTCTCGTCGACGTACTCGGCGAGCTGGTGGGGGCGCAGGCCGGTGGCGTCGGGTTCGAGCGGGACCGGGCGCAGTTCCACGTCGAAGTAGCGGGCGAACTTCTCCCAGCAGATCTGGACCGGCCCGCACACCAGGTTGGGCCGGTCGGCGGGGAGCCCCTGGGCCTGGCGGCGGGCGCGCCAGCGGAATTTGAGCGCGAGGCCGCCGAGCATGGCGGCCTCGCTGGATCCGGTGGTGGAGCAGCCGGTGGCGGCGCCGCCGGCCGGGGCGTTCCAGAGGTCGGCCAGGATGTTGACGCAGCGGGCCTCGATCTCCGCGGTCTGCGGGTACTCGTCCTTGTCGATCATGTTCTTGTCGAGGCACTGGTTCATCAGGCGGTGCACGCCGTCGTCGGACCAGGTGGTGCAGAAGGTGGCCAGGTTCTGGGCCGCGTTGCCGTCGAGGAGGAGCTCGTTGCTGAGCAGCTCGTAGACCACCTCGGTGGGCGCGTGGTCGTCGGGGATCCGGTACTTGGGGAGGACCTCGCCGCTGAGGGCGGTCGTGAACACGTCCTCGTCGGCGTCGCCGGCGCCTACGTCTTTCGTCTCGTGAAGAGCCATATTCGGACTATAAGTGACTGATCGTTACAAGAAGTGGACCGCGCGCGACCGGATAAATTACCGTCGAGTAGACTTTTGATCGAAGATCTTCCCGTTCGGGCCGCCGGAGCCGGTTCGAACCGCAAGATCGGCCAACTGGTTCTACGGGAAACTTATCCGCCGATGTCCGGATACCGGTCAACGGCTCGCGCGGCCCTGATAGTTCTTCGGCCCATGAACAAGATCACCCGCCGGCAGGCCTTGGGCACCACAGCCGGCGCACTCTCAGCCCTCGGCATAGCGGGCGCCACCGCGCACGCGGCCGCCGCCGACTCCCGCGCCTCCATACCCTCCGGCACGGTCGACGAGGTGTACCAGGGCCGCCGCATACAGATCACCCCGGCCGCGGACGGGGGCGGACACCACGGCGGCCACCACGGGGGCGGCCACGACGGTCTGCCCACCGTCCGGATAGACGGCCGCGAACTGCACGTCATGCGCAACGCCGACGGCACCTGGATCAGCGTGGTCAACCACTACGAGACCTTCGCCGATCCGGCCTCGCTCGCCCGCGCCGCGGTGCGCGAGCTCCAGGGCGCCGTCCTCGCCCCCTTCGCGCCCATGGGAGGCACGGCATGACCGTCCGCAAGAACCAGGCCGCCCTCACCGCCGAGGAGAAGCGCGCCTTCACGAACGCGCTGCTGGAACTGAAGCGGACGGGTGTCTACGACCGCTTCGTGACCACCCACAACGGGTTCATCATGAGCGACACGGACTCGGGCGACCGGGTGGGCCACCGCTCCCCCTCCTTCCTTCCCTGGCACCGCCGCTTCCTGCTGGAGTTCGAGGCGGCGCTGCAGAAAGTGGACGCGAAGGTGGCGCTCCCCTACTGGGACTGGACCGCGGACCGCACCTCCCGCTCCTCCCTCTGGGCCGCCGACTTCCTCGGCGGCACCGGCCGGGCCCGCGACGGACAGGTCATGGACGGGCCGTTCGCGTACGCCGCCGGGAAGTTCAACGTGAACGTACGGGTGGACGGGCGGGCCTACCTGCGCCGCGCGCTGGGCGAGGGCGTGGCCGAACTGCCGAGCAAGGCCGAGGTGGAAGCCGTCCTCGCCATGCCGGTGTACGACATGGCCCCCTGGAACAGCTCCTCGAACGGCTTCCGCAACAACCTGGAGGGCTGGCGCGGCGCCAACCTGCACAACCGGGTGCACGTCTGGGTCGGCGGCCAGATGGCCACCGGGGTCTCCCCCAACGACCCGGTGTTCTGGATGCACCACGCCTACGTCGACAAGCTGTGGGCCGAGTGGCAGGCCCGCCACCCGAAGTCCGCGTACCTGCCGGCCGCCGGCACCGCGAACGTCGTCGACCTGAACGACACGATGCGGCCGTGGAACGACGTGGCCCCGGCCGACCTGCTGGACCACCGGAAGTTCTACACCTTCGACACCGAACCGGTCCCGGCCGCCGCGGGCAGCCAGCGGTAGTGCAGTTCCGGGCGGCCGACCTGCCCGTAGCGGGGGGTGCGGTCCGCCCGGCCGGTGTCCACCAGGTGCTCCAGGTAGCGGCGGGCCGTGATCCGGGAGATGCCGGCCGCCTCGGCCGCCCCCGCGGCGGTCAGCCCCTCGGGCGCCGCCCGCAGCAGCGCGCCGACCCGCTCCAGGGTCGGCGCGCTCAGTCCTTTCGGAAGCTCGGCGGGGCTCGGGGCGCGCAGGGCGGCGAGCGCCCGGTCCACGTCGTCCTGGCCGGCCGCCTCACCCGCCGTCGCGCGGAACTCGGCGTAGCGCAGCAGCCGTTCGCGCAGCGTCGGGAAGGCGAACGGCTTCAGCACGTACTGGACCACCCCGAGCGAGACGCTCTCGCGCACCACGGCCAGGTCACGCGCCGACGTCACGACGATCACGTCCACGGGGTGTCCGGAGGCCCGCAGCCGGCGGGCGAAGCGCAGCCCGTGCCCGTCGGGCAGGGTGAGGTCGAGCAGCAGCAGGTCGACCCGGGTCCGTTCCAGGAGGCGGGTGGCCTCGGCGAGCGAATGGACGGCGCCGACCGCGGTGAAGCCGGGCACCCGGCCCACGTAGAGGGCGTGCGCGTCGGCGGCGACGGGGTCGTCCTCGACCACCAGCACGCGCACTGCGGATCCCGCGGGCGCCCCGAGCGCGTCGCTCATGGCGTCGGCTCCCTTCGCATCGGCAGTCGTACGGTGAACTCGGCTCCCCCGCCCGGCCCTTCGCCGGCCAGCGCGCTCCCGCCGTGGCGGTGGGCCACCTGCCGGACCAGGGCGAGGCCGAGGCCGCGCCCTTCTCCCTTGCCCGACCAGCCGCGCAGGAACACGTCGGCGGCGGCGCCCGCGGGCAGCCCGGGGCCGTTGTCGGCGACGCGGAGCAGCAGTGCGTCCTTGTCGGGCCGGACGGTGACCGCGATCCGGGCCCCGGGGACCCCGGTCAGGGCGTCGACGGCGTTGTCGAGGAGGTTGCCGAGCACGGTGACGAGGTCCCGGGCGGGGAGGTTTCCGGTGCCGGCCCTGACGGCGCGGCTGTCGGGGGTGACGACCAGTTCGACCCCGCGTTCGTGTGCCTGGGCGGCCTTGCCCAGCAGCAGCGCCACCAGGACGGGCTCTCCCACTCCGGTGACCACCTCGTCGGTCAGGGCCTGGGCCAGCTGGAGTTCGGCGGTGGCGAACTCCACCGCCTCGTCCGCCCGGCCGAGTTCTATGAGGGAGACCACGGTGTGCAGCCGGTTGGCGGCCTCGTGGGCCTGGGAGCGCAGCGCCTCGGTGAACCCGCGCTCCTGGTCCAGTTCGCCGGTGAGCGACTGGAGTTCGGTGTGGTCGCGGAGGGTGACCACGGTGCCGCGGCGGCCTCCTCCCGCGACGGGCGAGCTGTTGAGGACGAGCACCCGGTCGGTGGTCAGGTGCACCTCGTCCACGCGGGGGCGGTCGGCGAGCAGCGCCCCGGTGAGCGGGGCGGGCAGCCCGAGGTCGGCGGCGCCGGTGCCCCGGACGTCCCCGCGCAGGCCGAGCAGCTCGCGTCCGGCGTCGTTGATGAGCGTGATGCGGCGCTGGCCGTCGAGCATGAGCAGGCCCTCGCGGACCCCGTGCAGGGCCGCCTGGTGGTAGTCGTACATCCGGCTGAGCTCGGCCGCGTTCATGCCGTGGGTGTGCCGGCGCAGCCGGGCGTTGACGACGTACGTACCGGCTCCGCCGAGGGCGAGCGCACCGGCCGCGACCCAGACGAGGACCGTGAGCTGCTCGGCGAGCCGGGCGCTGATCGCGCGGACGGTGATGCCGGCGCTGACCATGCCGGTGACCCGGCCGTCGTCCACGAGCGGGGTGACCACGCGGATGGAGGGCCCGAGGGTGCCGGTGTAGGTCTCGCTGAAGGTCTCGCCGCGCAGGGCGGGGCCGGTGTTCCCCATGAAGTGCTCGCCGATGCGGCGGGGGTCGGGGTGCGTCCAGCGCCGCCCGTCCGGGGCCATGATCGTCACGAAGTCCACCCCGGAGTCCACGCGGACCCGCTCGGCGTACGGCTGGAGCGCGGCCGAGGGGTCGGCGCCGGCCGCGGCCCCCCGTACGGCCTCGCGCACGGACGGGGAGTCGGCGACGGCGCGGGCCACGGCCCCCGCCTGGCGCCGGGCGGCCTCCTCGGCCTGTCCGCGGGCGGTGGCGTACGCGAAGACGGCGCAGCCGGCCACGACCACGGCGACCAGCAGCACCTGCATGGCGAAGAGCTGGCCGGCGAGGCTGCGCGGCGGTCGGGGGAAACGGAACATGGCGCTCAGTGTGCACCGGGCCGTGAACTCAATGAACGCAAGGGTGACCGGGGTCACAGCCTCGGGCGATGGTCCTCCCGGGACGTATTCACCACCAGGAGGCGAGCCGTGGCCGGCAGACGCGACAAGACCCACTACCTGTACATCGCGGTGATCGCCGCGGTGCTCCTCGGCATCGCCGTCGGCTTCGCCGCACCCGGCACGGCCGTGGAGCTCAAGCCGCTGGGCACCGGCTTCGTGAACCTCATCAAGATGATGATCTCGCCCGTGATCTTCTGCACGATCGTGCTGGGCATCGGGTCGGTGCGCAAGGCCGCGAAGGTCGGCGCCGTGGGCGGCCTCGCCCTCGGCTACTTCATGATCATGTCCACGGTGGCGCTGGCCATCGGGCTCCTGGTCGGGAACCTGCTGGAGCCGGGCAGCGGACTGCACCTGACCGAGGCCGTCAAGCACGCCGGCGAGGCGCAGGCCAAGGCGGGCGGGGCGCAGAGCACGCCCGAGTTCCTGCTCGGGATCATCCCGACCACCCTGGTCTCCGCCTTCACCGGCGGGCAGGTGCTCCAGACCCTGCTCGTGGCGCTGCTGTGCGGGTTCGCGCTCCAGGCGATGGGCACGGCGGGCGAGCCGCTGCTGCGCGGGATCGGGCACGTGCAGAAGCTGGTCTTCCGCGTCCTGGCGATGATCATGTGGGCGGCGCCCGTGGGCGCGTTCGGCGCGATCGCGGCGGTGGTCGGCGCGACCGGGATGGACGCACTGAAGTCACTGGCCGTCATCATGATCGGCTTCTACACGACCTGCCTGCTGTTCGTGTTCGTGGTGCTCGGCACCCTGCTGCGGGTGTGCACCGGGCTGAGCGTGTTCTCGCTGCTGCGCTACCTGGGGCGCGAGTTCCTGCTGATCCTGTCGACCTCCTCCTCGGAATCGGCGCTGCCCCGGCTGATCGCGAAGATGGAGCACCTGGGCGTCTCGAAGCCGGTGGTCGGCATCACGGTGCCGACGGGCTACTCGTTCAACCTGGACGGGACCGCGATCTACCTGACGATGTCCTCGCTGTTCATCGCGGAGGCCATGGGCAAGCCGCTGGCCATCGGCGAACAGATCTCGCTGCTGGTGTTCATGATCATCGCTTCGAAGGGCGCGGCGGGCGTGACCGGCGCCGGGCTCGCGACGCTGGCCGGCGGGCTCCAGTCGCACCGGCCGGAACTCGTCGACGGCGTCGGGCTGATCGTGGGCATCGACCGGTTCATGAGCGAGGCCCGGGCGCTGACGAACTTCGCGGGCAACGCGGTGGCGACGGTGCTCATCGGCAGCTGGACCAAGGAGTTCGACCGCGAACGGGCCACCGAAGTCCTCGCGGGACGGCTGGAGTTCGACGAGACCACGCTGATCGACGACGGCCACGGCGCGGAGCTCCCCACCGTACCCGCCCCGTCGCCGGCCGGCGCCAAGGACGGCGTACCGGTCTGACCGGAGCGCCCGTCACGGGCCGGCCGGGCGGGGCTCGCCCCCACGGTGCCCCGGCCGGCCGGCCCTCACACCGCCTTCACGCGGCCCCCACACGGCCCCGTGGTCGATTTTCGGCCACGGGGCCGTTAAGTGTCGTGCGGTAAAAGGTACTTCCATAGCGGGGCACGCGTCTGACATCTTGCGTCCACCACTCGTTTCGTACGGCCCGGTAGGTGTCATGAGCACCTCCGGGCCGTCTTCGGAGGACGCATTGATACCCCACATATCCAGCCGACCCCGACGTACCCTCGTGCTCGCCGCCACGCTCGGCGCCGCACTCGCCTTCGGGGCCCCCGCCGCGCTCGCCGGCACCGCCCCCGTCTCCCCTTCCGGCCAGGTCGTCCCGGCCGCACCCGCCAAGGCAGCGGGCAAGGCCGCCGCGGCGCCGACCTCCCAGAGTGCGACCTGGGCTGCCGGCACCCGCGCCTACCTCGTGATCACCGCCCCCGGTGACAGCTCGGCGGTGCGCGCCGCCGTCGCCGCCAACGGCGGCACCGTCTTCTCCAACTTCGACTCCATCGGCGTGATCGTCGCCCACTCCGCCTCGGCCGGCTTCGCCACGACGATGCGCGGGGTCAGCGGGGTCCAGCAGGTCGGGGCCACCCGTACCTCGGACGTCCCGGCCGACGCCTACAACCCGGCGCTGCCCGCCAACCCGGCCCAGTCGACGACCCCGGCCGGCGAGCCCGTCCGCGCCGACATGAGCCAGATCAAGGCGGACCAGGCCTGGGCCGTCACCACCGGCTCCTCCTCCGTGAAGGTCGGCATCCTGGACACCGGTGTGGACGACCAGCACCAGGACCTGGCGCCGAACTTCAACGCGGCCGACTCGGTCTCCTGCGCGTACGGCAAGCCGGACACGCGGGCGGGCGCCTGGCGTGACGTGGACAGCCACGGCACGCACGTCGCCGGCACCATCGCGGCCGCCAAGAACGGCAAGGGCGTCGTCGGCGTGGCCCCGGGCGTGAAGATCTCCGCGGTCCGCGTCGCCGAGCCGGGCAACTCGTTCTTCTTCGCCGAGAACACCATCTGCGGCTTCGTCTGGGCCGGTGACCACGGCTTCAAGGTCACCAACAACAGCTACTACACGGACCCGTGGCAGTTCAACTGCCCGGACAACATCGACCAGGCCGCCATCATCGAGGGCGTCAAGCGCGCCCAGGAGTACGCGGAGGGCAAGGGCTCCCTCCAGATCGCCGCGGCGGGCAACGAGAACTACGACCTCGCCCACAAGACGACCGACTCCGCGAGCCCGAACGACTCGACGCCGGTCACCCGCACCATCACCAACGCCTGCCTCGACATCCCGACCGAGCTCCCGGGCGTGGTCACGGTCGCGGCGAACGGCACCGGCACCTCGAAGGCCTCCTTCTCCAACTTCGGTTCCGGCGTCATCGACGTCGCCGCCCCGGGCAGCGACGTCTACTCCACCGTTCCGGGCGGCAAGTACGGCACCAAGAGCGGCACGTCGATGGCCACCCCGCACGTGGTCGGCGTCGCGGCGCTGCTCGCCAGCACCAACCCCGACATCACCCCGGCGCAGCTGCGCGACAAGCTGGCCACCCAGGCCAACGACATCGCCTGCCCCTCGGACAGCCGGTGCACCGGCACCGCGGCCAACAACTCGTTCTTCGGCGAGGGCCAGGTCGACGCGCTGAAGGCGGTGGGCTCCACCCCGCCGCCCGGGAAGTACTTCGAGAACCTCGGCGACTTCGCGATCAACGACAACGCGACCGTGGAGAGCCCGATCACCGTCAGCGGTGTGAGCGGCAACGCTCCGGCCACCCTCAAGGTGGGCGTGGACATCAAGCACACCTACATCGGTGACCTGAAGGTCGACCTGGTGGCCCCCGACGGCACCGTCTACAACCTGACCAACCGGTCCGGCGGCAGCACGGACAAAATCGTCCAGACCTTCACGGTCAACGCCTCTTCCGAGGTCGCCAACGGCCTCTGGAAGCTGCGCGTGAACGACAACGCCAACTCGGACACCGGCAAGATCGACGCCTGGAACCTCACGTTCTGAGCTGCGGTGACCTGAAGCGCTGACACTGACGGGCCACCGGGGAGCCGACTCCCCGGTGGCCCGTCCGGCTATCCCGTGCGCAGCACGCAGTCCCCGCAGAGGCCTCCGCCGGGAACCCGGTAGTACAGGCAGCAGCTGCGGCGTACGAAGGCCACCCCGAGGCCCTCTTCGTGGATGAAGGCACCGGTGCCGCCGAGCGGCCCCTCCTCGGCCAGCAGTTCCGCGGCCAGGGACACCGCCGCGCCGCCCGGGACCCGGTCGAGCAGCATGCGCACCGCGCCGACCAGCCCCGACGCGGCGTTCCCGCGCAGCACCTTGGGCGAGACCCCGTACCGCTCCCGCAGCCGCGCGTCCAGGCCCGCGAGGTTGCCGAGCACCGTCTCCCCGAGCGCCCCGGCCGGCAGGTCCCCCCTGCCGGGCTCGGGCAGCCACAGCTCCAGCGATCCCTCCCCGGGCAGCCGCCACCACACGCGGTCGGCGCCCAGATCCGGCACCCGGCCGCCCAGCACGGCGCAGCCGAGCCCGACCGACCACAGCCGTGCGGCGATGCCGAACTGCGCGGTCGAGGCCGCGACGCGCCCCGGCCCGCTGCCGATCCGGCGCCCCACCTCGGCCACGTAGGGCTCCAGCGCGGGTCCGTACAGCTCGCTCAGCGGCCGGAAGCCCTCCCCGGGCGGCTCCTTCCCGTACGGGACGGTGAAGAAGGGCCCGACGGCGGCGAGCCGGCGCAGTACCAAGTCCATGTGCGGATGATCTCAGGTGGTCCGGGGCGGTCTCAGGCCGCGGCGGACTCGCGGATCACGGCGAGGGTACGGGCGGCCGTCTCCGCCATGGACGCACGCATCGCCGCGAGCCGGGAGGCGGCGAACTCGCGCGCGAACTCGCCGCTGAACGTCAGGGTGAGGGCGCCGGCCGGGTCCTCGCCGATGACGTTGTCGATCGTCCAGACCGCCTTCTCGTCCGCGCGGCGGAAGCTCACGCGGTGGCCGATGTCGAAGACCACGACCTCCCGGAAGCGGTCGCCGTCGCGGGCTATCTCGCGGACCAGGCCCTGCGGGTCCTCCGACAGGACCGTGCACTCGGTGATCGCCGGTGCGTACGGGCGCGGGTCGGCGGCCTTGGCCACCAGGCCGGCCCAGAGGTCGTCACGGCTGAGCTGGACCTGGTCCTCGGCCACGGGGTCGTTCACGGGCAGGGTGTACTCGATGCGGGTGACGGTCTCGGTCATGCCGGGGCTCCCCTGGGGTTCGATCTCGTGACGGGGCAACCAGCGTCGCAGACCGGGCATTCCCCGCAGCACCCCTGAGTCGCGACCATGGCGGAATCAGGGGCTCGGGGCCCTTGCGGCGTCGCCGGCCGGGGCGTAGGCGGCCGCCTGGACGCCGGCCGCGTCGAGGTCGCCCTGCTTGGTGTCCGCCTGGGCGAAGACGAACGACTCGATCGGTACGCCGCGCTCGGCACTGAGCTGGGCGGCCAGTTCCTGGAGCACCACCGCCTCCAGCACCGCCCGGACGGCGTCCGCGACCTCGGGAAGGCGGATCACGAACAGGCTGTCCGACGCCCGGGCCGGGGCCGTGGTCAGCAGCAGCGTGAGGTGCCCGGCGGCGGCCAGCGAGCGGGCCAGCTCGATCTCCCGGCCGTCACCGAAGACGAGGTGCAGGGTGTTGCCCGCCGATTCCATCTCCCCGTGCAGGTAGTTGCGGGTGGCGGAGGCGGCCGCGGGCATCCGGACCACCTCGCGCAGCAGCAGCGCCCCCTCCTCGGCCGAGGCCCGCGAGGCCCCGGCCGCCACCGCGTCGGAGGCGACGCAGCGGGCACCGCGCACGCGCAGGCCCGCGACGAGATCGGCGGCCTGCCGGTGGACCGCGGTCGTCTGCTCGGCGATGTCCCCCCACGGATCCCGGTCACGGCCCGCGATGGCCCCGGCGACCAGGTCGAGGGCGACGACCGCCCCGGTGTAGCCGACGGTCGAGGCGTACGAGTCGGGCTCGCCGCCGAGGTCCACGGTCAGGTCGGCGAGCTCGCCGAGCGGCGAGGGTACGACGCCCAGCAGCGCGGTCCTCGTGATGCCGGGCGCGGCGCACCGTAAGGCGGCGATGGTCTCGCAGCTGCGGCCGCCCCGGGACACGGCGATCAGGCAGTCGGCGTCGAAGCCCGCGGTGCCGGTCTCGATCTCGCCGGACAGCACCCGCTGGGTGACGATCCCCGCCGTGCGCAGCTGCTGCACGGGGACGGCGAGGGCCGCGTACGAGGCGCCGATGCCGGTGAACAGGGGGCGCCGGGCGGTGCGCAGCGGGGCGCACTCCGGGGAGGCGAGCCGGGTGCGGACGCGGGCGGCGATCCGGGCGAGGGCGGCGCCCTGGACGGCCTGTCCCTGGAGGAAGGTGATGCGGGGTGCGGACATGGTGGGGGGTCTCTCGTCTTTCCTTGAACGGTGTGAAGCTCCGCGCGGGAAGAGCGCGTTGGAGGGACCGTAGGGGGCGGACGGCGGGGGCGGGTGCCGGACGCCCCGTCCCCCTCGCGTTCGCGGCCCCGGGCCGCCCGGGTCGGATCTCACGATGGCCCGGCGGAAGCGCACGTAGGAGAGCACATGGGAGGACCCGCCGAAGGCGGGGCCGACCGGGATGAGCGGCCGGGGTCTGCCGGCGATGCCGCGGTTGACGGCGCGGGTCGATCGCACCGGAGGAGGAGCCGAAGCCGTCGCGGATGCACGATCGGCACGCTCGGGCATTCGTTCGAGCGAGGGCGGGCGCCACCGGCTGCGGACCGTCCTCCGGAGGGCCTGGCACGCCCTCGCGGCGCCCCGCGGGCGGTGTTGGACACATCACCGACGGCCGCCCGTTCGATGCCCGCGCGACCCCGGAGCGGGCCCGGGATCATCAGGCCCCGCGACGGCCCGCGCCACCCCGGGGCGCATCTGGGCTCTCTTACGTCCATGCAGGTCAGGGGGTGTTTTTACCTCGATCGGAGGCGGTCGGGGCGGCCGTCCGGGGGACCTGTGCGGCGCGCCGGAACGCATGTCCGGAGATCAGGATTACGGACGCTCCGGAGCGGGGACCAAAGTCATCGAAAAACATGGCCGCGGCGTTGCCAATTTGGGGGTTCATGAGAGCACATTTAGGGGCTACATTGAGCCACTCGCGTTCACCTGACAGCCCGTTGCCTTTCACCCGTGTTTTGCGCGGGGGGTGACGTCAGGGACGCACACTGTGCAACCACCCCACCGCCCAGAAGGACCGAAGGCTCCGTGCCCGTACCCGTACTTCTCGCCGGCCGCTCCGTGCGGCTCGAGCCCCTCGCCCCCCACCACACCGAGGCCTTGGCCCTGGCCGGGGCCGAGGATCGTACGACTTACGCCTTCACCCCCGTACCCCATGGGGTGCAGGCGTCCCACGAGTACATCGACCGCGCCCTCGCAGATCAGGCGGCGGGTCGATCGCTCCCCTTCGCGGTGGTCAGAGCCACCGACGGCCGGGTCGTCGGTTCGACCCGCTTCCTGGAACTCGACTACTGGCAGGGACCACTGGTGTGGCCCGCCGTGCCGGGCGTCCCGTTCGGTGATCCGGCGACCGCGGTCCCCGATGCCGCCGAGATCGGCAATACCTGGCTGTCCCCGGGCGCCCAGGGGACGGGCATCAACACGGAGGCGAAGCTGCTCATGCTCCGCCATGCCTTCGAGACCTGGGGCGTACGCCGCATCTCGCTGCGCGCCGACGCCCGCAACGGGCGCTCGCGGGCCGCGATGGAGCGGCTCGGGTTCACCTGCGAGGGGGTCCGCCGGGCCCATTCGCGGGGCCTGGACGGCGCCGTGCGCAGCACGGCCTTCTACTCGATCCTCGACGAGGAGTGGCCGGCCGTACGGTCGATCATCGAGCTGAAGCTGTCGGCGGGAGCCCAGCGCAAGCGGCGCCGCAAGACCCTGGTCCCGGCGTAACGGTCCTGCATTCGGCGTAACGGTCCCGCGTGCGCCCCAGCGGTCCCGCGTTCGCCCCAGCGGTCCCGGCGGCCCTCCGCCCCGCCCTCCCCCGGCGTCAGCCGAGGAAGGCCGGGGCGAGGGCCGATGCCATCAGCGGGGCGGGCGCGCCGCTGCCGTCGGCCGGCAGGGAGTACAGGTCGGCGCCGAAGTCGCCGGGCAGGGAGTAGACGACGGTCTTGTCGTCCGTCCACACCACCTGGTCGTCCACGCTGCGCTCCTCGGCGAGCGGGGTCTCCCGCATGGAGGCCAGGTCCAGGACGTACAGCCGCCACGGGGCGTCCGGCGAGAGGCCCGGTACCCGCTTCTTGAACACCAGCCGGGTCCCGTCGGGCGACAGCGACGGGCATTCCAGGTTCTCGCGCAGCGTGGTCACGGTGCGTTCGGCGAGGTCGCCGCGGACCAGGTGGGTCCGGCCTCCGGTGGCGAGCGTCGCGTAGAAGGTCCGCTCGTCGGCGGCGAAGGTCACACCCCAGAAGTTGACGTCTGCGTTGCGGTACGCCTTGCCGTCCATGCGGATCGCGAAGTCCTCCAGCGAGGCGTCGAACCTCCCCGTGCGCAGGTCGAGCAGCGAGGTCCGGGTGGAGAAGTTCGTACCGGCGTACGAGTCCCCTCCGACGAAGACCGTCCAGGCGACGAGGTGCCCGCCGGGCGAGACCCGGGCGCGGGTGGGGATGCCGGCCAGCGGGTGCGCGGAGACCTCCTTGAGGCGGGCGTCGAGGACGACGGCCCGGTAGCTCTCCTGGACCCCGCCCTTGTCGGCCTGGAGACAAATGCCGGTGCCGGCGGCGGCGTGGAAGCGCAGGCAGCTCACCCCCGAGGCGGTACGGGGGCCCTGGGGCGCGTCGGCGGGGACGGTGGCCAGCTCGTCCCGGTGCGGCCCCCACGCCATGTTCCGGAACACGATCCGCCGCTCGTCCCCGCCGGGGGCCAGCGTCACTTCGCCCCGGGTGATCTGCGGGCCGCCGGCCTGGGCCTGGTCCTTCTCGTCGGCCCGCGAGGAGGCCCGTACGACGGCGAGCACCCCCACGGCGGCGAGCAGGAGGACGGCGGAGAGGAGGATCAGGATCCGGCGCTGGAGGGTCATGGGGGCCTTTCGGGGATGTGGGGGAACTTCGGAGGCGGCGGGCCGCTCAGCCGGCGCGCGCGCCGGCGGACTCGGCGTCCATCGCGTCGGCGGGCCGCAGGCGGGCGCAGGCCGCGGCCGCGGCGGCCAGCAGTACGGCCGCGACCGCGAGGGCCGGGCGGGGGCCCCAGACGGTCCAGGCGGCGCCGAAGCCCAGCGAGGCGGCGAAGCGGGCGAGGGCCTGGCCGGTCTGGACGAGGGCGAGGCCGCCGCCGCGGTGCTCCTCGGGCACGGCTCCGGCGGCCGCGGCCATCAGCACGCCGTCGGTGGCCGCGTAGAAGCCGCCGTGGAGGAGGAGCACGGCGTACGGCAGGGTCGGGTGGTGCCCGCCGGCCAGCAGGAGCCCGTACGCGAGGAGCAGTGCGAGGTGGCCGCCGAGGAAGACGCGCCAGCGGCCGATGCGGTCGGCGAGCCGGCCGAGCGGCAGCGCGAGCAGGAAGAACGCGGCGGCGGTGCCCAGCGGCAGCAGGGCGAACCAGCGGTCGGCGATCCCGGTGGCCCGCTGGAGCAGCAGGAAGACGAAGGCGTCGCTGACGGTGCACAGCCCGAGCAGCAGGGCGCACAGGGCGATCCGGCGCAGGTCGCGGCGGCCCAGCAGCCCGAAGGCGGCGCGCAGCGAGACGGGCTCGGCGCCGGGCGACGGCTCGGTGCGCCGGCCGGGCACGAACAGGACCAGCACGAGCACGCCGAGGGCGGCGACGCAGGCGCTGACCGTGAAGACGGCGTCGTAGCCGTCGGCGGCGCCGCGCAGGATCAGGAAGGCGAGGATCGGTCCGATCAGGGCGCCGGCGGTGTCCATGGCCCGGTGGACCCCGAAGGCCCGGCCGCGGTCCTCCGGGGCGGCGGCCAGGGAGATCAGCGCGTCGCGCGGGGCGGTGCGCAGGCCCTTGCCGGTGCGGTCGAGGGCGAGCACCGCGCCGATGGCGGGGAGGGTGTGGGCGAGCAGCAGCAGCGGTTTGCACAGGGCCGAGAGGCCGTAGCCGAGGCCGGCGAGGGCCTTGTGGCGGCCGAGGCGGTCGCCGAGGTGGCCCCCGGTGAGCCGGACGAGGGCGCTGATGCCGTTGTAGATCCCGTCGAGCAGGCCGAAGCCGAGCGGGGACAGGCCGAGGCCTGCGACGAGGTAGAGCGGGAGCACGGCCGTGACCATCTCCGAGGAGACGTCGGTGATCAGGCTGACCGTGCCGAGGGCGAGGACCGTGGGGGCGAGCGCGGCGCGCCGCCCCGGGCTGATGCCCGGGACGGCGGCCTGCGGCTCGGGGGTCACGGCGGGCGCGGGGGTACCGCGGCTGTCCGCAACGTACATGGTCAGGAAGCCCAGATCCCCGTGATGTCCTTGGCGGTGGCCGCGTTCCCGGCGTGGGCGGTCAGACCGGCCAGGCCCTCCAGGGTGCGCAGCATGTCGTAGTGGTTGTACGTGGTGGACGAGGTGCTGCCGGGGGTGACGGGCTGGCCGTAGAGCACGGTGGGGATCTTGTTGCCCGCGAGCCGGTTGTCCTCGTCGAAGGTGACGACGAGCAGGCTGTTGTGGGTCTTGGCCCAGTCCGCGTAGGCCTTGAGGTTGTTCTTGAGCCAGGTGTCGCCGGTGCCGACGGAGCAGTCGTGCATGTCGCTGCACAGGTTCGGGACGACGAAGGACACCTTGGGCAGGGTGGTGTAGTCCGTCGGGAACTGGGTCATGGTCTTCGCGGTGCTGGTGGGCACGTTGGAAAAGGCGAACCAGGGGTTGTGCTTGCGGGCGTAGTTGCCGCTGCTGCACATGGTGGAGCCCTGGCTGGGGAGGGTCTCGTTGTAGCTGGCCCAGCTCTTGCCCGCGGCGATGAGCTCGGAGGCCAGGTTGGGGGCGGAGCTGAAGCCCGGCGTGTAGCAGCTGTCGCCGGTGACGCCCTGGTTGGAGCCCGAGAAGAGCTGGAGGTAGTTGGGCTGGCTGGGGTGGGTGATGCCGAAGGACTGCGTGAGGTTGGCACCCCCGCTCTTGAGGGAGTTGATGTACGGGGCGCTGGAGCTGCCGATGACCTGGTTGTAGGCGTGGTTCTCGAAGACCACGACGACGACGTGGTCGGGGGCCGGGAGGCCGGCGGCGTGCGCGGGCTGGGCGGCGCCGAGGCCGGCCCACAGGGCCGTGCCGGCGGCGGTGAGGCCGAAGGCGGTGGCAAGTGCGGTCTTTCGGGCGGACCGTGACGAGGTCATGCCAAACACGGAAATACCTCCGGGCAGGGGGGGTCGGGTGGCGGCGCGCAGGCACCATACCCAGGGGCATGTGCATGGGCCAGGGACAGTCGGCTAACGGACCGGGAACTCCGGTGGCCCTCCCGGTGTTCGGCAACGCCCCGACCTACGGAAGCCCAAGAGCTGGAAAAAAGCGGAACCGGGTAGCACGTAGGCTCATCCTTCGAACAGAAGAGACCACCCCCAGGCGGGGAAGAATCCATCCCCCCACGGGGCAGCACCAGCCGGAGAGCAACCGCACATGTCGTACTCACCCGACGGACAGCACCAGCCGTACCGATCGGAAGGGCAGTACCAGCAGCAGCCCTACGGCGCTTCGTACACGCAGCAGTACGAACCCCAGTACCAGCCCGAGCCCCCGTACGGGCCGCCGCAGCCGCCGTACGGCGAGCCGCAGGAGCCGCAGTACGAGGAGCGGCGGCCGCGGCGGGGCAGGCGCTGGCTGATCGCGGGCGTCTCGGTCCTGGCTCTCGCGGGCATAGCGGCCGGGGTGATGTACCACTTCGAGATACCCCCGTTCACGGACAAGGGCAAGGACGTCTCCTTCGGCCAGCCGGCCGCGGGCGGCGGTCAGGCGGGCGGCGCCGACGGCGCCGCGAAGCAGGCGGCCAATTCCAAGGCCCTGATGCCCACCGGTCCGAAGGCCGACTTCAAGAACTCGATGACCCTGGCCGACGGCACCCACGTGGCCGTCACCACGCTGGACGGCAAGAAGTCCGGCTTCAAGGGCAAGGTGTGGGTCTGGGCGCCCAAGGAGTACAACGACCCGAAGTTCGCCAAGAGCGGCTTCCCGGTCATGATCGCGCTGCCCGGCGGCGCCGGCTACCCGAACAACTACTGGATGGGCACCGACCTGGGGCTCCAGACCAGCATCAGCAAGTGGTACGCCGAGGGCAAGAGCAAGCCCTTCATCCTCGCCATGCCCGTGCTGAACCCGGGCCCGGACGACAAGGGCATCTACTGGGACGGCTCCGACATCCCCGACCAGCCGAAGATGGGCACCTGGCTGACCGAGGACGTCCCGGACCTGATGAAGGCGAATTTCCGCACCGTCAAGTCCCGTGACGGCTGGGCCTACATGGGCTCCTCCACCGGCGGCTTCGCGAGCCTGAAGGCCGTGCTCAAGCACCCGGACAAGTTCAAGGCCGCGATCTGCTCCGGTCCGGACATCGTGCCCGACTCCTCGCTGTGGAAGGGCCACGACAAGGAGAAGGCCGAGAACAACCCGGAGCTCCTGGCGAAGGCCCTGATCGACAAGAAGGGCTCGCCGGACGTCTACCTCGCCTTCCAGGTCGGCGACAACGAGAGCAACAAGAAGACGCTGCCCGACGTGCAGAAGTTCATCGCGACGTACGGCAAGGGGCCGATCCACACCAGCATGAGGGTCATCCCCGGCGGCCAGCACAACGCCAAGACCTACGTCCCGAACATGGGCGAGGGCCCGATCCAGTTCATCAGCAAGGTCATGGAAGGACCGGTGGAGTAAGCGCCGCTCCGACGGATTCCCCGCGCCTCGGCCCGCCGAACACCATCGGCGGGCCGTTGCCGTCCCAGGCCGTCCAGCCCGGGTCCCCGGTCACGGCGAAGCGCACCCAGGCCGCGTGCATCCGGTCGGCCAGTTCCTGCGGGGCGCCCGGCCCGGCCAGCCAGGAGGACTCCGGCACGTCGAGCGTGTCGAACACGAAGCCCAGCTCCAGGGCGTGGCAGGCGCCGAGGCCCGGTACCCCCGAGGGCCAGCCGAACTCGTACAGGAAGCTCGGGGCGGGGCGCCGCGCCCCGGCGAGGCTGCGCAGCGGATCGCGCAGCAGCCGGTCGGTGAGCAGCTGCCCCGCGAGCTCGGCCGGTCCCGCCTCCGGCAGTGCGGCGCGCAGCGCCCGTACGGCGGCCCGGTCCTTGCCGCTGCGGGCGCGGGCCAGAGCCACGGTGAGGGGGCCGAGTCGGTCCATGACGGGCAGCGCGCCGGTGGGGGCGAGCCAGAGCCGGTACTCCTCGGTGGTCCAGCCCAGCAGCAGCGGTACGTCCGTCGCCACGGCGGCCTCCAGCGGGTCCCCGGGGAGCGTGTCCGGGTCGGTGACGAGGCCGAAGGCGGGGCCTCCCGTGAGCGGGCTGGAGCGGCGCAGCACGGCGGCCTGGGCGGCGAGCAGATCGGGCAGGGGGATGGCGCCGAAGGCACGGGCGGTCGCGGGGACCTTCAGCAGGGAGGCCATCCGCCGGACCATGGCGCGCACCTTCTCGCGCGCCAGCACCTCGGGGGCGCCGCTCTGGAGCGCGGCCCGCGCGAAGAGCCCGGCGGCGCGGGGAGCGCCGAGCAGTGCTCCGACGCTGATGGCTCCGGCGGACTCGCCGAAGACGGTGACGCGGGCGGGGTCCCCGCCGAAGGCCGCGATGTTCTCCCGGACCCAGTTCAGGGCGGCGATCTGGTCGAGCAGCCCTCGGTTGGCGGGGGCGTCGGGGAAGAGCCCGTAGCCGAGGACGCCGAGGCGGTAGTTGACGGAGACGAACACCACCCCGTCACGGGCGAAGGCGGAGCCGTCGTAGACGGGGACGGCCGAGGATCCGCGGGTGAGCGCCCCGCCGTGCAGCCACACCATGACCGGCAGCCGGGCCCCGGGGGCCGGGTCCGGGGTCCACACGTTGAGGTTCAGGCAGTCGTCCCCGGGGACGTCCGGGTCGGGCAGCAGCGCGGCGAACTTCGGCGGGTAGGGCACCTTGGGCGCGGTGGGCCCGAAGGCGCCGGCGTCGCGTACGCCCTCCCAGGCGGCCGGGGGCACGGGCGCGGCGAAGCGCAGGGCGCCGACGGGCGGGGCCGCGTACGGGACGCCCCGGAAGGAGGCGGTCCCGCCCGGGCCGGTCCGGCCCTCGACGAGGCCGTACCCGGTCCTGACCCGGGGCCGTCCGCTGCCGCCCGCTGTGCCCATCGCGTCCTCCGTCGAACCGCCCTCGCGGCGAGGGCCCGAATGCGGTGTTCCGCCTCCTGGGCACGGTCGCACAGGCCTGCGAGGGGTGACAAGGCGTGACCCGGTGCGGGGCGGTCCGGGTTGGACCGGCATGCGATCCATGCGTATCCACCCCGGTGTCCGCGGCCTCGTCCGGGCGGCCGGGCCGGTCCCCCCGCTCGCACCCGTGCTGCTGCCCCTGCTCCTGCTCGTGGCGGCGGGCCCGGCGCGGGCCGCGGCCGGACCCGGCTTCCAGTACGTCGGCCAGGACGACAAGGTCCACGGCATCGCCGCCCCGCAGGGCTGTGTGGCGGCGAAGGGCGGCGGCTCCAGGGCCGTCACCAACTCCACCCGCGGGACGGCGACCTTCTACCGGGAGCCCGGCTGCGCGGGCAGCCCGGCGGCGGTGCTGGAGCCGGGCGCCGCGGGTCAGATCAAGCCGTACTTCGCCTCCGTGCGATTTTCCTTCATCACCAAGGCCCAACGGCCGTGACCGCCGGGCGTCGGCCGCGTTGTACGCCATGTCACATGCCACAGACCCCTGTGGCACCCACACATCTCACGAGGAGATCTTGATGTCGCGTATCGCGAAGGCAGTCGCCGTCACCGCTGTTGCCGGTAGCGCCCTGGCCGCCGGTGCCGGTCTGGCCGTCGCCGATGCCGGAGCGCACGGTGCGGCGGTCGGCTCCCCCGGTGTCCTCTCGGGCAACCTGGTCCAGGTTCCGGTGCACGTCCCGGTCAACGTCTGCGGCAACACCGTGAACGTGATCGCCCTGCTGAACCCGGCGTTCGGCAACACCTGCGTCAACGCGTCGGGTGGCGGCGAGCACCACACCGAGGGCTACGGCGGCTGACGGCCGGATCGAGGACCGAGGGCCCCCGCCGCACGGCGGGGGCCCTTCCCGTTTCCCGCGGCCGTCACTCGTAGCGGTAGAGGCCCTGGTGGCTGAGCATGTCGCGCGGGGTGAGGTCCCACGGGGGCATCGGCTCGTCGAGGGCGATCACCCGGCCGCGCTGGAGGTCGCCCGGTGCCAGCGGGGCGGCGGGCAGGTACCCGGAGCCGGGGTGCCTCAGCTGCCAGCGGTCCCAGAGCAGGTCCACGAAGGCGTGGTGCAGCCAGAACGCCGGGTCGTTGGGGGCAGTGCCGCCCGTCATGTGGCCGCCGATCCACTGGTGCACCTTGTTGTGGTTGCGCCAGCGCTCGCTCTTCGGCGCCGCCCAGCCCTCCAGCTTGTTGCGGAAGCCGCCGCCCTGGGCCGTGGAGTCCCAGGGCGAGGTGTCGTACTTCGGATCGTCGAGCGCCCACTGGAGCTCGGCCGCCGTCGGCAGGGCGATCGGGTTCTGCGGCCGGCCGAGGTTGCGGGTCAGGAAGCGGGCCTCCGTGATGCCCACCGTGATCTCCCAGTTGCCCTTCTCGTAGGCGAACGGGCCGGTCGTCACCCGGCGGTCGCCCTCGCGGCCGGTGCCGCCGAGGAAGTCCTCGGCCCACAGGGAGGAGACCGGGCTGTTGTCCGCGGTCCAGTCCCAGTACGGGACCGAGACGCCCGGATCGACGGCCTGGAGCAGCCTCTCGAACTGGAGCAGGTAGCGGCGGTGCCAGGGGAAAAAGGACGGGGACATGTGCCCGACCCGCAGTTTGCTGTCGCGGTCGGGCACGAAGTACTTGTCGTGCGTGCGCACCAGGCCGTCGTACGCGCCGCTGCGCTTGACCTCCAGCACGGCCGCCGTGAACCGCTTCTTCTGGGCGCTGGTCAGGTTCTTCTGGTTCTGCCGGGTGTACATGCGGGGCTCCTCAGCCGTGGTGCGGGGCCGCGAACGCCAGCTGGGTGGTGCCGAGTTCGTCGACGGCGGCGCGGGCGAGTTCCAGCGGGGTCCCGAAGGACTGGAAGTGGTTGATCCCGCTCAGGTAGCTGCCGTCCGCGCGGCGCATGACGTGCAGGGGGCGGCCGTCGATGCGGACCCCGGCGAGGTCGACGGCGATGTGCCGGCCCCGGTACGTCTCCTCGGCGAGGGGGGCCGGGGTCAGGGTCTGCCGGGGGCGGCGGGCGCGCAGTACGGGGGCCAGGGCGGCGGCCGTACCGGCGAGCACCGCCGCCGTGAAAGCCGTACGCAGGACCGTGCGGCGGGTGAGTGCTGCGGAGGCGGGTGTGTCGTACATACGGTCTCCTTCGCTCGGTGGTCCGCGCTACGGGTCTAACGCGGCGCGGCGGGCGAGGTCACCTCGACGGCTCAGGGTGCTTGTAGAAGAGGGTGGTGGGGTGGAGCCGGCCGGCCGGGTCGGCGGCGTAGTCGGGGATGGTGCCGGCCTCGGTCCAGCCGGCGGACCGGTAGACGCGCTCGGCCCCGCTGCCGGTCTCGGTGTCGAGGACCAGCAGCAGCACACCGGCCCGGGCGGCCGCGTGTTCGGCCTCGGCCAGCAGGGCGCGGGCGGTGCCGCGGCCGCGCGCCTCGGGGTGCACCATGAGCTTGCGCAGTTCGGCGCGGTGGCGGCCGTTGGGCTTGGACTCGCGGTACCAGCTGACGGTCCCGTCGAGGCGGCCGTCGCCGGTGCGCGAGGCCCAGAGGGCGAGGGAGCCCTCCTCGACGGCGGGAACGAGCGAGTCCCACCAGGCGGCCGCCCGGTCGTGGTCGAGATCGGCGAGGAAACCGAGCGAGGAGCCGCCGCGGACCACGGCGAGCAGCAGGTCGGCGAGTTCTTCGCGGTGGGCGGACAGCTGGGCGGCGTCGAGCCGGGCGATCACGGGGGTCATGCCGCGAGGATAGGGATCGGCCGGCGGCCCCCCGGAGGCAGGGCAGGGCGGGTGCGGGTGCGGGCCGCGGTCCTCCCGTTCGCCGGCGCACCGCCGCGGCCCCGCCGGCGCACCGAACGCCGGCGGGGCCGGTCCCTACGGGGCCGGGATCTCCGCGAAGTCGGCCACCAGGGTGTGGTGGTGGCCCGGGGTGCCGAGGGTCAGGGCCGCGGTCTTGGCGCGCTTCAGGTACAGGTGGGCCGGGTGCTCCCAGGTCATGCCGATGCCGCCGTGCAGCTGCACGCACTCCTCGGCCGCCCGCACCGCGACGCCGGAGCAGTACGCCTGCGCGACCGCCACCGTGAGCGGGGCGTCGGGCGCCCCGGTGGCCAGTGCGTCCGCCGCCGCGCGGGCCGCCGCGCGCGCCGAGGCCACGTCCAGCCACAGCCGCGCCAGCCGGTGCTTCAGCGCCTGGAAGGATCCGACCGGCCGGTTGAACTGGTGGCGCCCGCGCACGTGCCGGACCGTCTCGGTCAGGCACCACTCCGCGAGCCCGAGCTGCTCGGAGGCCAGCAGTCCGGCTCCCGAGAGCAGCGCGCCGGCGACCGCCGCCCGAGCCGTCGCCGGGTCCGCGAGCCGGGTTCCCGCGGCGCCGTCCAGGGACACCGTGGCGGGCGGGCGGGTCAGGTCCAGCGGGACGGGCTCCGTCAGCGAGACCTCGCCCGCCGGGACCGCGTACAGCCCCGTGTCCGCGAGGACCAGCAGGACGTCGGCGGCCACCGCGTCCGCCACCGAGGTGACGGTGCCCGTCAGGATCCCGCCGCCCGTGTCCCGTACGGGGGCCGGCAGCGGCGCGCCGGGAGCCTGCGTCAGCGGCAGCGCGGGGACGCAGACCTGCCGGCCCGCGGCCAGCTCCCGCAGCAGTGCGGTGACTTCCGCGGTGTCGCAGCCCAGCAGGATCTCCGTCGCGAGCACCGCGCTCGTCAGGTACGGCACCGGAGCCACCGCCCGCCCCAGCTCCTCCAGGACCACGGCCGCCTCCCGGTGGCCCGCGCCCTGGCCGCCGAGCTTCTCCGGTACGAGCAGCCCGGCGGTGCCGATCTCCGCCGCGAGCGTGTGCCACAGCCCGGGGTCGTGCGGCCGGCCGGTCTCCGCCCGGGCGAGTACGTCCGCGGGTGCGCACCGGTCCGCGAGCAGGGCCCGTACGGCGGACCGGAGCTCCTCCTCCGTCTCGGAGTAGAGGAGGTCGAACGCAGTGCTCATCGGGCCAGGTCCTTCCAGGCGAGGTCCTTGTCGTCGCGCGGTTCGGCGGGCAGGCCGAGGACGCGTTCGGCGACGATGTTGAGGAGGATTTCGCTGGTGCCGCCCTCGATGCTGTTGCCCTTGGCGCGCAGGTAGCGGTAGCCGGCGTCGCGGCCGGTGAAGTCGACGAGCTCGGGCCGGCGCATCGTCCAGTCCTCGTACAGCAGGCCCTCCTCACCGAGGAGTTCCAGCTCCAGGCCGCTGATCTCCTGGTTGAGGCGGGCGAACGTGAGCTTCATCCCGGAGCCCTCGGGGCCGGGCTGTCCGGCGGCGAGCTGCTGTCGCAGCCGCTCGCCGGTGAGCCGGGCCACCTCGGCCTCCACCCACAGTCCGAGCAGGCGCTGGTGCAGGGCGTGGGTACGCAGCCCGGGCCGTTCGCGCCAGGCCGCGGCGACGGGCGCGATCATGCCGCCCTCGCGCGGGATCCGCATGCCGCCGATGGAGACGCGTTCGTTCATCAGGGTGGTGCGGGCGACCTCCCAGCCCTGGCCCACGGCGCCGAGGCGTTGGCTGTCGGGGATGCGGACGCCGGTCAGGAAGACCTCGTTGAACTCGGCCTCGCCGGTGATCTGGCGCAGCGGCCGGACCTCGACGCCGGGGGCGTGCATGTCGCAGAGGAAGTACGTGATGCCCTGGTGCTTGGGCAGCGCCGGGTCGGTGCGGGCGATCAGGATGGCCCAGCGGGCGGTGTGGGCGCTGGAGGTCCACACTTTCTGCCCGTCGACGATCCAGTCGCCGGTGCCGGCCTCGCGGAGCGCACGGGTGCCGAGCGCGGCGAGGTCGGAGCCCGCGCCGGGCTCGCTGAAGAGCTGGCACCAGACCTCCTCCCCCACCCACAGCGGGCGAAGGAAGCGCCGCTTCTGCTCTTCGGTGCCGTACGCGAGGATCGTGGGCGCGGCCATGCCGAGGCCGATGCCGATCCGGCGCGGATCGTTGTCGGGGGCGCCGGCCGCTTCGAGTTCGGCGTCGACGACGGCCTGGAGGGTGCGGGGCGCGGCGAGCCCGCCGAGGCCCTCGGGGTAGTGGACCCAGGCGAGGCCGGCGTCGAAGCGGGCCCGCAGGAAGTCGGCGCGGTCGGTGTCGGCGGGCGGGTGCGCGGCGAGCAGGTCGCGGACGCGGGTGAGCAGGTGTTCGGCGGTGATCACGGTCATCGGGACACACCCGGCTGCCGGGGCATGGCCAGGACGACCCGGCCGGTGGTGGTGCCGTCGGCGAGGCGCTGTACGGCGTCGGCTACGCCGGGCAGTGCGACGAGTTCGCTGATCAGGGGCTTGATCGCGCCCTCGTCGGCGAGGCGGGTGAGTTCGGTGTGGCAGGCGAGGATCGAGGCCGGGTCTTTGGCCGCGTACAGGCCCCAGTGGAGGCCGAGAATGGCGTAGTTCTTGACGAGGGCGTGGTTCAGGGCGGGGGTCGGGATGGTGCCGCTCGCGAAGCCCACGACGACGATCCGGCCCTCGAAGGCCACGCACTTGGCGGAGGCGGTGTACGAGTCGCCGCCGACGGGGTCGTAGACCACGTCGGCCCCGCGCCCGCCGGTGAACTCCTTCACCCGGGCGACGACGTCCTCGCTCGTACGGTCGATCACCAGGTCGCAGCCGAGTTCCTCGGCGGTGCGCACCTTGGCCTTGCCCCCGACGACCCCGATGACGGTGGCCCCGGCGGCCTTGCCGAGCTGGACCGCGGCGCTGCCGACCCCGCCGGCGGCGGCGTGCACGAGCAGGGTCTCGCCGGCCTGGAGGCGGGCCCGGCGGTGCAGGCCGAACCAGCCGGTCTGGTAGCCGATGTGCAGGGCGGCGGCCCGGGCGTCGTCGAGGCTCGCGGGGGCCGGCAGCAGGGCGCGCTCGGACGCGATCACGTACTCGGCGAAGCCGCCGTGGGGCAGGCTCGGGGTGGCGATGACGCGGCGGCCGTCGTCGGTGAGGCCGCAGATCTCGACTCCGGGGGTGAAGGGCAGCGGCGGGCGGATCTGGTACTGGCCGCGGACGAGCAGCGCGTCGGGGAAGTTGAGGTTCGCCGCGAGCACCTGCAGCCGCACCTCGCCCTCGCCGGGGACCGGTTCGGGAATCTCCTCAAGGCGCAGGGCCTCTCGGGGTTCGCCGGGGGTATGTACTCGCCATGCCTGCATCCGGGGCCTCCAGCCGCCGTCGAGGAACCACGCTCCGCGGGCATACTAAGCGGTCGCTTGCCCCTCTGGGAACCGTCGGCGGGAGGGATTCCGGGCCGGACCGAAACACCACGCGTCAATCCGGCCACTTCAGCCCCGGAGACGGCAACATGTGGCGTGCACTCGTCATGGCTTGAGTCCAGGGGGGACCACCACATGAGAAGAAGCACGTCCGCGGCCGCGGCCGCCGTCGTTCTGGCCGGTCTGATCACGGCGGCCGCCCCGGCCGCGGCGGTCGGGACCGCCTGCGCGCCGGACATCCTCCGGCTGCCGGCCCTCGCGGAGGGCCCCTCGCCGGCCTACGGGTCCGTACGGGCCTTCGGGGCCGGCGGCCTGCTGGCCGGCGAAAGCGTCGGACTGCCCGCGTACTGGACCGCCGACCACGCGGTGCACGCCGTCCCGCTGCCCGAGGGCTTCGTGTCCGGCGAGGTCGTCGGCGTGAACGCCAAGGGCCTGATGGTGGGCACCCTCCGGCGGGCCGGTTCGCCCGGCACGCCGTACGGGTTCACGTACCAGAAGGGTGCGGCCGCGGTCCGGCTGGTCGGCGGCGGAACCGCTTCGAGCGCGGTGACGGACGTCAACGACGCGGGCCGCTCCGTCGGCGTGGAGGGCGGCGTCGCCAAGGAATGGCTGAACGGCGCGGTGGTGCGCGAGCTGCCGGTGCCGGCCGACGCCCACCCGGGCACCAGGATCGTCTCGGTGAACGGGATCAACGCGCGCGGGGACATCGTCGGCACGGCGAATACTTCCTACGAGGAGGACGACCAGCTCCGGGGGAAGAGCTTCCCGGTCGTCTGGCCCGCCGGGGGCGGGTACCCGCCGTACAGCCTCCAGGTGTGGACCGAGGACGACCGGACGGTCTGGACGGCCGCGGCCGGCATCGACGACCGCGGCCGGGTCATCGGCCACGAGGACCGCAGCTACCGCGACTGGCAGGAGCGCAAGCCGGCCGTCTGGAAGAAGCCGTACGACGCCCTGCCCAACGACCCCGGCCGGGTCAAGGGCTACGACCACCTGACCCTCGACGGGCTCAGCCCGGCCACGAACGTGGCCGTCGGCTCGGCCGTCACCTTCGTCGAGGGGTACGCCAACTTCGTCCACGCCGCGTACTGGCCGGGCACGGGAGCCCCTCTGGCCCTCCCCCACCCCGCCGGCACCGGCCCGGACTCGCGCAGTTCGGCGTACGCGGCCTCGGACGACGACCGGGTGGGCGGAACGTTCTACGACTGGGAGACCAGAAAGGGCAGCGCCGTGGTCTGGACCTGCGCGAGCAAGCAGGCGTACACGTCGCAGAGTTGACCCCGCCGCGGGCATGGTGATCTCGGCGCCCGCGCGCTATCGATGCCCCCATGACGGAAGAGACCCCGCGCGGGCTGCCCGCGCCCCCGCCGCTCGGCGCGGCCGCCCTGCCCCCCGGTACGTACGGGGGGCGGGTGGTCCTCGTGACCGGCGGCGGTACCGGGCTGGGCAGGGCCATCGCCGCCGAGTTCGCGCGGCTGGGCGCGGACCTGGTGATCGCGGGCCGGCGCGCCGAGCAGCTGAAGGCGGCACAGGAGGAGTTGGCGGCCGTCCCCGGCGCGGGCCGGGTGACGGCCGCTGTCTGCGACATCCGGGACCCGGAGCGGATCGCGGAGGTCTTCGACGCGGCGCAGGCGGCGCTCGGCCTGCCGGACGTCCTGGTCAACAACGCGGCCGCCAACTTCCCCTCCCCCGCGGAGGACCTGTCCCCGAACGCCTGGCGGGCGGTCGTCGACATCACCCTGACCGGCACGTGGTTCATGACCCGCGAGTTCGGCCGCCGCCACCTCGGAGCCGGCACGCCCGGGTCCATCGTGAACATCGGCGCCTCGTACGCCTGGACCGGCGGGCCGGGCTTCGCCCACAGCGCGGCGGCCAAGGCCGGCGTGAAGAACCTGGTGGAGACCCTCGCCGTCGAGTGGGGCCCGTACGGCATCCAGGTCAACGGACTCGTCCCCGGCCTGTTCCCGCACGACGACATGACCGGGGACGTCCGCGGCGGCCTGGAGCGCGCCGCGGCCGGTGCGAAGGACGCGCGCCAGCCGGCCCTGCGCGTCGGCGCCCCCCGCGAACTCGGCTGGGCCGCCACCTTCCTGGCCTCTCCGTACGCCCGGTTCATCACCGGGCACACACTGGTGGTCGACGGGGCGAACTGGCAGCGCCGCGCGCTGGTCAACCCCGAGGTGGTCCCCCTGCGCACCCAGCTGGGCCGCGGCCCGTTCACCCCCTGAGAGCCGGTTGTCAGTGCCCGGTGCGAAGATCGCCGCATGTCTCTCGCCGAACTGACCCTGGCCCACTGGCGTTCGCTCGACCGGGCCGCCGCCGGGCGCACGGCCCACGAGGCCGCCGCCCAGGCGGGCGGCCGCGTGGTGCTGCTCGACACCGTCGAGCACCTCGGCGCGCCGCTGCACCGCGTCCGCATCGAGCGCGAGGGGCAGGAGTTCGCCCTGATACCCGGCGGACGGGTACGGCTCGGGTTCGACCTGGACGCCTGGGAGCCGACGCCCGCGCAGATCGCCGACTACGAGGAGAGCCGGGCGGAGGGGTACGGCTACGAGCTCCCCCTGAAGGAGTATCTCGCCGAGGTGCTCAGCCCGGTGCGGACCGCGACGGCGGCCACCGTGCTCATGGCGGTGCGGGACGAGACGCTGACCGAGTGCCCTGAGGAGATGGCGGAGGTGCTCGCGGAGCGCGGGCTGCGGATGCCGAGCGCCGACGAGTGGGAGCACGCCTGCGGGGCCGGGGCGGGCACCCTCTTCCGGTGGGGGAACGAGTGCCCGCTGGACGAGCCCTCGTACGGGGGCGGCGGTGGCGTGCGGCACGAACCGAACGCCTTCGGGCTGCACATCGCGTACGACAGCTACGCCACGGAGCTGAGCGGCGACCGGACCGCGGTACACGGCGGCGACGGCGGTGAGGCCGTCTGCGGCGGATACGGCGATCTGCTCGCGTGGCTGCCGCTGGCCACCGCCAACCGCAACCCGTCCATGGCGGAGTTCGTGTACGGGCCGGACGGCGCGGGGATGGGCGAGGAGTTCTCGACCCGGCCGGTGTTCAGCCTCCGCTGAAGTGCGGCGGGCGGCGGGCCGCCTTGGCGGCGTAGCCCTCGCGGCAGTCCTCGGAAGTGAGGGTCAGAGCCGCCGTCATCGCCACGCGGTCGAGGGCCGGGGCGAGGGCGGCGTCCGCGTAGGCGTCGATCGCGCGCTTGACGCCCTGCACGGCGAGGGGGGCGTTGGCCGCGATCTCCGCCGCCACCGCACGGGCCGTGTCCTCCAGCTCGGCGGGGGCGACGAGCAGCTGGACCAGGTTCAGCCGGTGCGCCGTCTGCGCGTCGATGCGGCGGCCGGTCAGCGCCAGGAACTTGGCCCACCCCGCGCCCGCCTCGCGGGCGATCCGCAGATCGCCGCCCGCGTCCACCGCCACGCCCAGCTGCGCCTCGGGCAGGGCGAAGACGGCGTCCTCGGCGGCGATGCGGAGGTCGGCCATCAGGGCCAGTTCGAAGCCGAAGCCGAGACAGTAGCCCTGTACGGCGGCCACCACCGGCTGCGGCAGACGCGAGAGCACGGCGAAGCGCTCGTGCACCCAGCGGATGCCCTCGTAGTAGTTGCGGGTCCGCTCCGCGGTGGTGGCGCCCGTGATGGCGCCGCCGGGGGCCTTCACGTCGATGCCCGCGCAGAAGGCGCGGCCCTCGGCCCTCAGCAGCACCACCCGTACCTGCGGATCGAAGCGGATCCGGTCGGCGAGCAGCCCCAGCTGGCGGGTGGATTCCCAGCTCCAGCCGTTGAGCCGGTCGGGGCGGCAGAGGGTGAGGACCGCGATGCCGTCCCCGGTGTCGAGCCGGATGCGCTCCTCACCCTCCGCGACCTCCGTGCCGATGGTGTCGATCACGAAACCCCTCCTTCTGACGATCAGTCAGAATAGGGGGTCGGGCTCAGCGGGTGAAGAGCTCGAACGTCACCGCCGGGCGGCCGCCGAAGCGCGGGGCCGCCTGCTGGGCGTAACCGGTGAGGAAGCCGCGGACGTACTCCTCGGGGTCCTGGTCGGTGAGGACCTCGATGTACGCCTTGTGTTCCATCAGCGATTTGATCGAACGCTCCAGTCCGGGACCGGCGTCCACCGCGTGCGTGGGCGTCGAGGACCCGGCCACCGCGACCCAGCGCACCCCGTTCCAGGGCTCCAGGCCCTGCTCGGAGATGAGCTCGGGGAAGATCCACCGGTTGCCGGCGTCGGCGGCGGCGTCCAGGGCCGCCCGGCCGACGGCCTTGTGGTCGGGGGTGTTCCAGTTGCCCCCGCCGCCCTGGCCGCCCCAGGTGTCGCGGTGGTTGAGGGTGATGAGCAGTTCGGGGCGGTGCCGGCGGATGGCCGCCGCGATGTCCCGGCGCAGGTCCAGGCCGTATTCGACGACGCCGTCGCGGTAGTCGAGGAACTCCACCGCGGACACCCCGACGACCGCGGCGCTCGCGCGCTGCTCCGCCTCGCGCAGCGGTGCGCACTCCTCGGGCGGGATGGTGTCGATCCCGGCCTCGCCGCGGGTGGCCAGGAGGTAGACGACCTCGCGGCCGCCGTCCGTCCAGTGGGCGATCGCCCCCGCCCCGCCGTACTCCAGATCGTCGGGGTGGGCGACCACCGCGAGGGCGCGCTGCCAGTCGGCGGGCATCGGTTCCAAGGGCGCGGGCTGATCCAGTTGTTCGGTCATGCCCGCACCCTAGACGCCCTTCCCCGGACCCCCGCGTTCCGCGGGCCGAGTCCTAGACGTCGTCGCGTACGAGGGCCAGCAGGCGGTCCAGGACGCGGGGGCCGCCGGCGCGGACCCCGTCGTGTTCGAACTCGTCCGTCACCCAGGTGCGCAGGCCCCGGATCCGGGCGGCCGTCTCCAGCGAGTGGGCGGTGTCCACGTACAGGTCGTCGTGGTAGATCGCGGCGGCCACCGGGACCGTGTTGGCGGCGAGCCGGGCCGGATCGTACAGGGGTGTCCAGCCGGTACGGGCGGCCAGCAGCCCGGCGGTCTCGCGCAGCGGGGCCAGCGCCGGGTCGGAAGTGAACTGCCACGGGTGGACGGTCTCGCCGGTGAACAGCAGGGGCGCCTCGCCCGCGAGGGCCTTTCCTGCGTCGAAGCCCGGGTGGCCCGCGCGGACCCGCTCGGCGGCCCACGCGGTGGGCGCGGCCGGGTCCTGGGCGTAGATGGGCTCGTGGAGCAGGGCGTACAGGGGGTGCGCGGCGAAGGAGAGCAGCCCCCGCACGTGTTCCAGGAACGCGTCGGAGAGGGCCGGGCCCGCCGGGGTGGGCACGAAGGCGTCCTCCAGCAGGTGGTGCAGCTGGTGGCTGCCGTCGCCGGTGCCGAGCAGGATGCCGAGGGACTGGAAGGCCTCGGCGGTGAGGCGGTGGCCGCCGGGGAGGACGGCCGGGCGCTCCACCAGGTGGGCGGCGATGCGGCGGGCCCGCTCCACGTCCATCGGGTAGCGGGCGTAGTGGGCCCGGTTCTTGCGTTCCATGCGGGGGTACGCGGCCTCGTACACCTCGTCGGCGGTGGCGGTCAGGGAAGGCAGACCGCCGGTGATCAGAGCGGCGGCCAGGCCCTCGGGGGCGGTGGAGAGGTAGCGGACGGTGCAGAAGCCGCCGAAGCTCTGCCCGAGCACGGTCCAGGGCGCGCCGCCGGTCAGGGCGGGGCGGATGGCCTCGGCGTCGCGCACGATCGAGTCGGCCCGGAAGTGGGCCAGGTACTCGGCCTGCTGCGCGGGCGTGCCGCGCAGGGGCAGGGTCTGGCGGTTGGCCGGGGTGGAGCGGCCCGTGCCGCGCTGGTCGAGCAGGAGGACGCGGTACTCCGTGAGGGCCCGCTCCAGCCAGGCCTGCCGGCCGGTGAAGCGTCGGGCGCCGAATCCGGGGCCGCCCTCCAGGTAGAGGAGCCAGGGCAGCGCCTCGGGGTCCTTGCCGGTGGCGACGGCCTCGCGGGCGTACAGCTCGATGTGCTCCCCGTCGGGGCGCGCGTGGTCGAGCGGGACGCTGAAGCGGTGGTCGGTGAGGACGACACCGGGCTGGCGGTAGCTGTGGTCGATGGTCACGAACGGCCCCTGGGTGTGCGGCGGCCCGGGCCGGATCGCGGCCGGGGCACGGGTGTGGCGGCCCGGCCGAGTCTAGTACGGGCCCGGTCGCGCACACCGGCCCCCACCTGCGCCTACGGCGGGCGGGGGCCGGAGGGCGGAGGTCCGCCGCGGACAGGCCCTAGAACTCGACCACCGAGCGCAGGACCTCCCCGCGGTGCATGCGGGCGAAGGCTTCCTCGACCGCGTCCAGGGAGATGGTCTCGGACACGAAGGCGTCCAGGTCGAGGCGGCCCTGGAGGTAGAGGTCGACGAGGAGGGGGAAGTCCCGCTCGGGCAGGCAGTCCCCGTACCAGGAGGACTTGAGGGCGCCGCCCCGGCCGAAGACGTCGAGCAGCGGGAGTTCCAGCTTCATCTCCGGCGTCGGCACGCCGACCAGGACCACGGTGCCGGCGAGGTCGCGGGCGTAGAAGGCCTGCTGATAGGTCTCGGGGCGGCCCACGGCGTCGATGACCACGTCGGCGCCGTTTCCGCCGGTCAGGGCTTGGACGGCCTTGACCACGTCCTCCGTACGGCCGTTGACGGTGTGGGTGGCCCCGAGGCCACGGGCCCACTCCAGCTTCCGGTCGTCGAGGTCGACGGCGATGATCCGCCCCGCGCCGGCCAGGCGGGCGCCGGCGATGGCGGCGTTGCCCACTCCCCCGCAGCCGATGACGGCGACGGAGTCGCCGCGTCCGACGTTGCCGGTGTTCAGGGCGGCGCCGAGGCCGGCCATCACCCCGCAGCCGAGGAGTCCGGCGGCGGCCGGCGAGGCCGCCGGGTCGACCTTGGTGCACTGGCCCGCGGCGACCAGGGTCTTCTCGGCGAACGCGCCGATGCCGAGCGCCGGGGAGAGCGGGGTGCCGTCCTCCAGGGTCATGGGCTGCGTGGCGTTGTGCGTGTTGAAGCAGTACCAGGGGCGGCCGCGCTTGCAGGCCCGGCAGGTGCCGCACACGGCGCGCCAGTTGAGGACGACGAAATCGCCGGGTGCGACGGAGGTGACGTCCGGGCCGACGGATTCGACGATTCCGGCGGCCTCGTGCCCCAGCAGGAAGGGGAACTCGTCGTTGATGCCGCCCTCGCGGTAGTGCAGGTCGGTGTGGCAGACCCCGCAGGCCTGCACCTTGACCAGGGCCTCGCCGGGTCCCGGGTCGGGCACGAGGATCGTCGTCGTCTCCACCGGTGCGCCCTTGCTCCGGGCGATGACCCCTCGTACTCGATGCGTCACGTCGTACCCCGCTCTGGTCGGTTCTGTCTGGATCAACGAACGTACACGGGCGAGGCGGTGGAGGGGAGCCGTGTCACTCACGGGAAGTCGGAGTGGCGAGTTCCGGCGGTACGGCGGCGCGAAGAGCCGCCGTGAACGCGGCCACGGCCGGGTGGGCGGCGGCGCCGCTGCGGAAGGCGACCTTGGTGCGGCGCTCCATGAGGAGCCGGGTGAGGGAGACGGCCGGGTCGGCGGGGGCCATCACCCCGAGCTGCGGGACGACGGCGACGCCCTGGCCGGCCGCGACCAGGGCGAGCACGGCGGGGAACTCGTCGACGCGGTGGCGGATCCGCGGGGTGAACCCGGCGGCCTGGCAGGCCCGGACGGCCATCGCGTGGCACAGGGTGCCGTGGGTGGCGGTGATCCAGGGGGCCTCGGCGTGCGCCCGCAGGACCTCGCCCTGGTCGGGGCCGGGCGCGGGACCGGGTACGGGGCCGGGCGCGGGGCCGGGTACGGGGCCGGGCGCGGGGCCGAGCTCGGGGCCGAGGTCGGGGGACGCGGCCCGCGCGGGGGCGGCCAGGTACATCGACTCGCGGTACAGGGGCCGCGTGGCGAGCCCCGGCTCCTGCGCCGCCGGGACGAAGTCGTACTCGTGGACCAGGGCCACGTCCAGGTCCCCGGCGCGCAGCGCGTGCGCGACGGCCGCCGGGTCGGTCTCCGAGACCATCGGCTCCAGCCCCGGATGGCGCCGGGCCAGAGCCACCAGGGCGGCGGGGACGATGGCCCGGGTGGCGGTGGGGAAGGCCCCGATGCGCAGGGCTCCGGCCAGGCCGCTGCGCGCCTCGGCGAGATCGGCGGCGGCCTCCTCCAGCCGCTCCAGCACGGCTTCGGCGTGCCGGACCAGGTTCTGCCCGGCGGGGGTGAGCCGGACGCGGCGGCCGGTGCGTTCGAGGAGCGGCAGGCCCGCCTCGCGTTCGAGGACGGAGAGTTGCTGGGACACCGCCGAAGGGCTGAAGGCGAGGGCCTCGGCCACGGCGGCGATGGTCCCGCGGCGGGCGAGTTCGCGCAGCAGGCGCAGGCGTCGTACGTCGAGCATCGGTTCAGCTTACGGGTCTGGTCGGAAACGCGAACTGGATTTGAGGCTCGGGGCGGATGAAGCTCGGAGGCATGGCACAGGACCTCTCCCTCCACGGGATTCACGTACCGCTCGTCACCCCCTTCGACCGCGCCGGGGACGTCGCCGCCGACGCCCTGGAGGCGCTCGCCCACCACGTGCTGGACGAGGGCGCCACCGGGATCGTCGCCCTCGGCACCACCGGTGAGGCCGCCGCCCTCGACGAGGCGGAGCGCGACCTCGTCACCGGCGTCTGCGCCCGGGTCTGCCGGGAGCGGGGGGCGGTGCTGACCGTGGGCGCCGGGGGGAGCGGCACCCGGGCCGCCGGGGAGGCGCTGGGCCGGCTGGCGCGGTGGCCGGAGGTGCGGGCGGCGCTGGTGACCCCGCCCCCGTTCGTCCGGCCCGGGGCCGCGGGGGTGCTGGCGCACTTCGCGCGACTGGCCGAGGTGAGCCCCGTACCGCTGGTCGTCTACCACATCCCGTACCGGACGGGTCAGCCGCTGGACGCGGCCGCTCTGCGGGCGCTCGGGGAGCTGCCGGGGGTGGCCGGGATGAAGTACGCGGGCGGCGGGGTCGGCGAGGAGGCGGTGGCGCTGCTCGGCGACCTGCCGGAGGGGTTCGCCGTGCTGGCGGGCGACGACCTGTACGTGTCCGCGCTGCTGGCGCTGGGTGCGACGGGCGGGGTCCTGGCCTCGGCGCACCTGGCGGCGGCCCGGTACGCGGAGCTGGCGGCGGCCTGGCGGGACGGGGACGTACCGCGGGCGCGGGCCCTGGGGCACCGGCTGGCCCGGCTCTCGGCGGCGCTCTTCGCCGAGCCGAATCCGGCGGTGGTCAAGGGCGTGCTGCACGCCCGGGGCCGGATCCCGACGCCGGACGTGCGGCTCCCGCTGCTGCCGGCGGGCGCGGGGGCGGTGTCGGCGGCGCTGGAGCGGCTCGCGGAGGTCGGGTAGCCCCGCCCCGCCGCCGAGTCGGGCGTGCCGGGAAGCACCCCCTGTGGGCGGTTCGCAAACATCGGGCGAGATGCCCGAATCGGGCAGGGGAATGGGCGAGTTGTCCGTTTCAAGGCAGGGGCTCCGGAGCCCGTGATGTGAGTCACTCGAATACGAGCAACATCATTAATACGGGACAGGCGATTCCCTTTTCCCGGAAAGGAATTTCGGCATTCCCGGAAGGCGCCCCCAAGGTCGTTTCCGACCCCGAAACCGGCAAGTCGATCACCCGGGGGAATTCATACCTTGTTCCCGCCCGGCGGACTCGCTTACCTTCACGTCATTCCCAGCGGGCAGCTGCCGAAACCGGCGGCCGCCAGGGATCCCCCGCACCCGCACGTGAGGAATTCCGCCATGCCCGGACTCGGTAAGCACCGTCGGCCCAAGCAGCGCCCGATCGCCCGCAAGCTGGCCTTCGCCGGCACCGGCGGCGCCGCCCTCGCCCTGCCGCTGATCAGCGCGACCACGGCCGGCGCGGCCGTCACCCAGCCGGCCGCGGCACCCGCCGTGAAGACCGTGGCGCTGCCCGCCGTCAAGCCGGCGGTGGAAAAGGCGGCGCTCCCGCTGACCTATTCCGTGACCGTGGGCGACACCCTTTCGAAGATCGCCGTGGAGCACGCGGTGAGCGGTGGCTGGCAGGCCCTGTACGAGGCCAACCGGAGCGCCATCGGGTCCGACCCGGCGATCATCCGGCCCGGGCTCAAGCTGAGCATCGGCGCGGCGGCGAAGGCGGCGGCCGCGAAGGCGACCGGAGTGAAGGCGGCCGCGGCGGTCAAGCCCGCGACCACCTACGCGAACAACCTCGACGGCTGGATCCGCCAGTCGCTGGACATCATGTCCCGGCACGGAATCCCCGGCAGCTACAACGGAATTCACCGCAACGTGATGCGGGAGTCCTCGGGCAACCCGATGGCCATCAACAACTGGGACTCCAACGCCGCGGCGGGCATTCCCTCCAAGGGCCTGCTCCAGGTCATCGACCCGACGTTCCGCGCCTACCACGTGCCCGGCACCTCACTGGACTCGTACGACCCGGTCGCCAACATCACGGCCGCCTGCAACTACGCGGCGGCCCGCTACGGCTCGATCGACAACGTCAACGGCGCCTACTAGAAACCCCGGACGGCCGCCTCGGAGCGGGCTCAGAGCCAGCCCTGGCGGCGGGCCGCGCGGACGGCCTCCATCCGGTTGCGGGTGCCCGTCTTCCCGATGGCCGAGGACAGGTAGTTCCGCACCGTCGACTCCGACAGATGGACCCTGGCCGCGATGTCGGCCACGGTCGCCCCGTCGACCGCCGCGCCCAGCACGTCGACCTCGCGCGCGGTCAGCGGACTCGGTCCGGCGCTGAGCGCGGCCGCGGCGAGGGCGGGGTCGATCACGGTCTCCCCCGCGAGCACCCGGCGTATCGCGGCGGCCAGTTCCTCCACCGGCCCGTCCTTGACCAGGAACCCGGCGGCCCCCGCCTCCATCGCCCGGCGCAGGTAGCCGGGGCGGCCGAAGGTGGTCAGGATCAGCACCCGGCAGTCCGGGAGGCGCGTGCGCAGCTCGGCGGCCGCGTCGAGGCCGCTGCGGCCCGGGAGTTCGATGTCGAGCAGGGCCACGTCCGGCCGCGCCTCGACCGCGGCGGGCACGATCTCGTCCCCGGCGCCTACCTGCGCCACGACCTCGATGTCCTCCTCCAGCCCGAGCAGCAGGGCCAGCGCGCCGCGCATCATGCCCTGGTCCTCCGCGAGCAGGACCTTGATCATCGACTCTCCCCGTTGTCGGTGTTCCCGACGTTCTCGGCGTTCTCGGCGTTCTCGGCGTTCTCGGCGTTCTCCACCGGCAGCTCGGCCGTGACCCGGAACCCCCGCCCCGGGCCGGGGACCGGGCCGCCGACGAGGGTGCCGCCCGCTGCGGCGAGCCGTTCCGTCAGTCCGGTCAGACCGCTGCCCGGCAGGGTCGAGCCTACGCCGTGCCCGTTGTCGGTGATCACCAGGCGGACCCGTTCCGCCGCGCTCCGCACCTCGATCTCGCAGGTGGTCGCGCCGCTGTGGCGGATGGCGTTGGTGGCGCCCTCTCGCACCACCCAGCCCAGCAGCGCCGCGGCCTGCGGGGGCAGCGGGGGCCCGGACTGCCGTACGACGGGCTCGATCCCGGCGGCCGTCAGCGCGCCGCGGGCCCGGTCGAGCTCGGCGGCGAGGCTGGTCTCCCGATAGCCGGTGACGGCTTCCCGGATCTCCGTGAGCGCCTGCCGGCCGACCGCCTCGATGTCGGCGATCTGGCCCAGGGCGGCGTCCATGTCCCGGGGGGCGACCCGCCGGGCCGCCTCCGACTTCACGACGATCACCGACAGGGTGTGGCCGAGCAGGTCGTGCAGATCGCGCGAGAAGCGCAGCCGCTCCTGGTCCACGGCGGCCCGGGCCAGCTCCTGCCGGGTCTCGCGCAGTTCCTTGACCGTCTCGGACAGGGCGAGGATGGCCGCCGTCACCATGCCGGAGACGAGCGTCCCGTAAGCGATGCCGAGGGTGTCCCAGCCCTCGTCGAGTCCCGCGACCGCCCCGGCGAGGGCGGTGACGACGAGCATCACCGGGCCCAGCATCCGGCCCCGGACCACCGCTCCGGTGGCCAGACCCCACAGCGGGAAGAACAGCAGCCAGTTGCCCCCGTACGCCAGGGCGAGGGCGCAGGTGACGGCGCCGAGGGCGGCCAGGCACCAGCGGGTGCCGGCGGCCTCCCGGGCCCGGCGGTCGAACGCGCGGAACACCAGGGTGACGTAGAGGGAGTTGAACAGCAGCAGGCCCAGAACACCGATCCAGGGGTTGGGGGTCTCCCCCTTGACGATGTTGGAGATGGCGCCCATGCCCAGCAGCAGCCACGGCAGCAGCGCGAAGGGGTTGGACGGGGCCATCGGGCCGCAGCCGTGGTCGGGGGCCTCGCCACGTGCCTTGCGCAGCTTCTCCCGCGCCCGCCATTCGGCTTTGCGGACCTCCCATTCGGCCTTCCGCGCCGCCCTGTCCCTGCGCCAGTCCTGGATCTTCACGCCCGTTCCCCGCTCCATGCGTTACACCGCCCTCGCGGACCGACGGTACGAGAGCACCGCGTACGCGCCGAACAGCAGGGCCCATACGGCGAGCACCGCGATCGCGGCCGGGCCGGGGGCGGAGCCCGCGGCGAGGGACTGGCCCAGCTCGGCGAAGCGGCGGGTCGGGGTGAGATCGGACAGGGAGCGCAGCCAGTGCGGGAAGAGCTCGGTCGGGAACCAGAGTCCGCCGGCGATGGAGAGCGCGAGGCTGCACCCGACGTTGACCACGCCGGTGGTCTGGGCGGTGAGCCGGTAGCCGTTGCCGATGCCGAGCAGGGTGAAGGGGAGCGCGCCGAGCCACAGGACGAGGGCGACCGCGGCCCACTCCCAGGCCTCCAGACGGATCCCGTTGACGAACGCACCGGCCGCCAGCACGGCGGCCACGGCGGGCAGCACGGTGACCGAGCCGGTCAGGGCCCGGCCGACCACGACCTGGCGCGGGGTCATCGGGGTCACCCGCAGCTGCCGCAGCCAGCCGATGCCCTTGTCCTCGGCGACGCCGGTCCCGGTCCCCAGGGCCGCGCCCAGCGCCCCGTACGCGGCCATGGCCACCATGGACGCCGTCTTCCAGTCGCCGGTGTCGGCGCCGGACCCGATGTTGGTGAAGAGGAGGTACATCAGCACCGGCATGCCGATGCCGAAGACGACGAACGAGGTGTCGCGCAGGGTCCGGCGGACTTCCAGGCGGACGTAGGCGGTGATCATCGGGTGCTCCCGGCGGAGAGGGTGACGGTGCGGCCGCCGGCGAGGCCGCCGGTTCGGCTGTCGGTGCGGCTGTCGGTGAGCGCGAGGAACGCGTCGTCCAGCGAGGGGGCGGTGACCTCGATCCCCCGGACCGCGCCGAGGCCCGCGAGGGCGACGACCGTCGCGTCCGGGTCCTCCGTGCGCAACCGCGCGCGGTCCCCCCGCACCTCCACGGAGACCACCCCGGGCAGCTCGCCGAGGCCCTCGGTGGGGCGCCCGGCCAGGTCGACGGAGACCAGCGAGCCGCCCGCGGCCCGGCGCAGCTGCTCCCCGGTGCCGTCGGCGACGATCCGGCCGGCGTCGAGGACCACGATGCGGTCGGCGTGGGCGTCGGCCTCCTCCAGGTAGTGGGTGGAGAACAGGACGGTGTTGCCGCGCCGGGCGTAGCCGCGCATGGACTCCCAGAAGGCGCGGCGGGCCTCGACGTCGAGGGCGGCCGTCGGCTCGTCGAGCACGATGAGCTCCGGGTTCCCGGCGAGGGCGACGGCGAAGCGGACGCGCTGGGCCTGTCCGCCGGAGAGCCGGTCGATGCGGCGGCCGGCGAGATCGGTGAGACCGGCGAGCTCCAGCGCCTCGGCGACGGGCAGCGGAGCCGGGTAGGTGCGGGCCACGAAGCCGATGAGCTCGCGCACGGTGATGCGCGGTACGGCGCGCCCCTCCTGGAGCATGGCGCCGACCCGGCCGGCCCGGACCGCCCGGTCGGGGGTCTCGCCGAAGAGCCGTACGCTGCCCGCGTCGGGCTCTTCGAGGCCGAGCAGCAGGCTGATGGCGGTGGACTTGCCGGCGCCGTTGCGGCCGAGCAGGGCGACCGTCTCGCCGCGCCGGACGTCGAGGTCGATGCCGGCGACGGCGCGGACGGCTCCGAAGGACTTGGCCGCGTGCCGGAAGCGGATCGCGGGCTCCTCGTGCGGTGGCTGCGCGGTCCGTGTCTTCGGGGCCGCCGGTGTCGTCTGCGTCATGCCCACCACGTTACGAATCGGGGCGGGCCCCCCGGCAGATCCGCATGTACGGACCCCACCGGTACAAATGTCCCGGCCCGCGCCGCGCGGGGGCGCTACCCGGCGGGCCGGAGCCGGGACCGGCCCGCGCGAGCGCGCAGCAGGGTGCGTACGGGGGCGGCCAGGCCGTAGCCGACGTCCTTGCGCAGCGCCCGGATGCCGGCCCGTTCCACGGCGGCGAGTTGGTGTCCCATCAGCTCCGTCATGGCGGCGATCACGGGGCGCAGGCCCGGCTCGACGAGGCCGAGGATGCCCTCGGTGGCGTCGAGGGCGCCGCGGGCGCGCCGTGTCTCTTCGGCCAGGAGCGCGCGTACGGCCGGGGTGTCGCGGGCCTGTTCGAGGTCGGCCCGGGTGACGGAGTGCTCGGCGAGGCGGGCGCGCGGCAGGCACAGCCGGCCGTCCGCCAGGTCTCCGGCGAGGTCGGCGAGGAAGTCGACCCGCTGGGCGGCGTCCACGAACCGCCGCCACCCAGCGGCCTGTTCCTCGTCGGGGCCGCCCCGGTACTGGAGCCCGGTGAAGACCAGTACCCCGGGCCAGGCGTAGGCGTCGAGGTAGGCCTGGAAGTCCTCCTCGGTGTCGAAGCCTTCGAATCCGGCCTCGGCGGTGGCGGCGCCCTCCAGGAACCGGGAGACCCAGTGCGCGGGCAGCCCGCGGGTGGCGACGGCGTGGGCGTACGCGCGGATCAGCGGGTCGGGGCCGTCGCCGGTCTTCAGGGCCGTCTCCACCTGCTCCGTGAGCGCGGCCAGACCGGCGGAGCGCTCCTGCGGGGTGCCGGTCTCGGCCACGTCGTCGACGAGGTTCATGAAGGCCACCCCCGCCGTCAGCCAGGGCACCAGCGGCGGCGCGGCAAGCAGGCGCAGCGTCACGTACGGGGCCGGTTCGCGGCGCAGGACCCGGCGGGCGACGTGCGTGTAGTCCTCGCGCAGCCGGGGGCCGGTGATTCCGGCCGCCGTGAGGGTGGTGCGCCAGCTGGGCATGGTGGTGTTGCTCCTCGAACCGAACCGTGAACGACCGTACGGGTACACGATGTCAGGAGCGGTAGACCTTCTTCACCTTGCCCTGGGTGTCGGCGTAGACGTACCCGCCCTGGCCGTACTCGTCGGTGAGGTAGGGCCGCATGGACGGGGTGTTGTCGAGGAGCCAGGGCTCGACGATGACGTAGCGGGAGGTCGGGTTGGCCACCCCGAGCTCCTGCTTGGCCGTGTCGAGGAGGCCGGGCAGGGCGTCCCAGTTGACGGTCGCCATGTCGATCAGCGGCTCGTCCTCCTTGATGGTGCTGCCCGGACCGGTGCGCTTCGCCTCGCCGTCGCGGTACTGGTAGCGGTCGTAGGTCTTGGCTCCCGGGGCGGTGGGGATGGACGCGAGCACGTACTCCTCGTAGATGTTCATCTCCACGAACTGGGTGGTGCCCGTCTTCTGCTTGAAGGCCTCGATCGCGGTGCGCACGTTGGCGGGGGTGAGCAGGCTGCCCTTGGGGGCGGCGGCCTTGCCGCCGGCCGACTTGGGCGGGCTCTGCTGCGGACGCGGGGTGGTGGGGCCGGTGCTCGCGCCGGCGGCGCCGCCCTTCGCCTCGCCGCTGCCGCCCTTGCCGCCGGAGTCGCCGCCGGGGAACCACTTGACGAAGCCGATCGCGCCGACGGCCAGGACCAGCACGACGAGGGCGGCGAGCAGCGCCGGGCGGCGGCGCGGGGTCCGCGTCGCGGGGACGGGGGCGGTGACCGAGTACGGGGAGCCGCCCCCGGGGGTGAACGGCGCCGACGGCGCGTAGGGCTGGGGGACCTGCGGCTGCTGCGCGGGCCGGGTCGGGCCGGCGCCGAAGCCGCTGCCGAAGCCGCTGCCCGTGCCGCCGACGGCGCCCGGCGGCGGGGTCGGCGGCCCGTACTGGCCCAGGGCCGCGGGCGACGGGGCCGCCGGGGCGCTCCCGGCCGGAGCGGCGCTCGCGTCCCGGAGCAGTTGTTCCAGCTGCGCCGCGTCGGGCCGTACGGACAGGTCCCGTACGAGCAGCCGTTCCAGTACGGGCCCCAGCGGACCGGAACGCACCGGGGCCGGGATCGGCTCGTCGAGGACGGCGACGACGGTGGCCAGGGTGGTGGCCCGGCGCAGCGGGTGGGTCCCCTCCGCGGCCACGTAGAGCAGCATGCCGAGCGACCACAGGTCGGAGGCGGCGAGGCCCTCCTCGCCGCGGGCCCGCTCCGGGGCGATGTACTCCGGCGAGCCGATCAGCACGCCGGTGGAGGTGAGCGCGGTCGAGTCGTGCAGGGCCGCGATGCCGAAGTCGGTGAGCACGGCGGAGCCGTCGGGGCGCAGCAGCACGTTGGCCGGCTTCACGTCGCGGTGGAGGACCCCTTCGGCGTGGGCGGCCCGCAGCGCGGACAGCACGTCGAGGCCGAGCCGCAGCACGTCGGCGACGGGCATCGGCCCCGACTCCAGCCGGTCGTGCAGGGAGCCGCCCTTGACCAGCTCCATCACGATCCACGGATGACCGTCCGTGCCGGGGGCGGGCTCGACGATGTGGTGGATCGTCACCACGTGCGGGTGCGCCAGCCGGGCGAGCGCGCGGGCCTCGCGGATGGCGCGCTCGCGCAGCTGTTCGGTCAGTCCGGGCTGGGCGGCGGCGGTCGCCGGGTCCGGCGGGCGCACCTCTTTCAGGGCGACGTCGCGGTGCAGTGCGATGTCGCGGGCGCGCCACACCGTGCCCATGCCGCCGGCGCCCAGCGGTGCGATCAGTTCGAAGCGGCCGTCGACCAGCTGTCTGTCGGCCTCACTCATGTCCATGGCCGGACATCGTAGGCGCAGGCAGTGTCAGCAGCGTCGGCGGTCCACCGTCACGGTGCCCTGGGCGGTGGACAGGGTGCGGTCGTAGCACCCGTGCCCGGGCTCCGCCCCGTACAGCTGGTAGTGCTCGGTGCTGGTGCCGACCGCGTGCCGCTGCTCTCGCGGGACGTTCGCCGTGTAGCTCGCGTCGCCCGTGTACCGGTCGTCGAGCCGGGTGCGGTCCACGGTGCGGCCGCCGCGCAGGGTGCTCGTCTCGGCGCTGTCACCGAGCGAGATGACGGTGCGCAGCCGGTCCCCGGCGCCGAGGGTGGTCTCGCCGTCCATCGTGTACGTGCGCGCGGTGCGGACGGTGGCGGGGCCGCGGGTGACGCTCTCCTCGTCGGTCCAGGTCGCCGTCAGGGCGTCCTGGTTCTCGCCCTCCGTCCAGCGGTGCGCGGAGGTGTTGTGCACGGCGCGGGTGACGGTGGTGGTGACCCGGCCGTGGGAGGTGTCGAGCCGGCCGGCGACGGTGAGCCGGTGGCCGCCCTCGGTGTCGAGGCGGTGCTGCGCGGCGGGGTTGCCGGGCGCGGCGGGCGTCCAGCGGGTGGAGTTGGCCGGTTGTCCCTCCTCGTGGCGGGTGAGGGAGCCGGTGACGACGGCGCGGCCCTCGTCCTGCCACAGGAGCAGGTTCGCCGGGGTGCTCCAGCCGCTCTGCCCGGCCGGGACGCCGGCGACGCCGACCTCGATCCGGTGCGGGCGGCCGTCGTTGAGGAGGGCGGCGTACGGGGTGAGGTCGTACACGATCGGCTGGACGTCGAAGGCGCGGGGCGCGGGGGTGACGTACCAGAGGAAGGGGTTCGACCAGCCGCCCGTCCACACGGTCGGGAAGGGGGCGGCGATGCCGGCGAGCTGTCCGTCGACGGAGATCCGGACCTCGCGGTAGGGGCCGTCCGCGGCCTTGCAGGAGTAAGGCGCGGCGTCGGGGGTGGTCATGTACCAGTACTCCTCGCAACCGCCGCCGGAGCCGGTGGCGTACACCTCGGCGAGGAGCCGCTCGGTGTTGCGCGGGGTGGTGACCGAGGGGGTGGTGAGCGGGAGGACGCGGTCGGGGGCGTCGGGGGCGGGGACGTGCCGGTCCCGGTCGGCGGCGTAGAAGGTGAGCGTGGCCTTGACCTCGATGACGCCGGTGTAGGTGTCGTCGACGAAGTTGCCGATCAGCATCTCGACGGGCTGCGGCTTGTCCAGGACGTCGCGGTAGCGGGTGACGTCCTTCTCTACGGACCAGGTGATGCCGTCGGGCGAGGGCTCGGGGGTGGAGGTGCGCAGGATTTCGACGCCGCCGAGGGAGAGGTGGCCCAGGCGGTCGTACTGGCGGCCCTTGACCTTGCCGTCGAGGCGCAGGACGACCTTGGCCCAGGTCCCGCCGCACGCGGCCGGGGGCGCGTACGTCCCGACGTACGGGGTGTAGTCGCGGAACCGGGCCTCGGCGACGGTCACCTCGCAGGAGCGGGTCGCGGGGCGGGCGACGGGCGGGGCGGCGGTGAGGGGGTCGTGCCAGTCCGTTCCGAACTCGGCGGGCGGTTCGGCCGAGGGTCCGGCGGCGGAGGCGTGGACCCCGCCGTCGCGCGCGGCCGGGTCGGCGGCGGCCGCGGGTCCCGCGGCGCCGGCCAGGGCTCCGGCCGCCAGCGCGAGCGCGCCGAGCAGGCCCGTGATCCTGTGTCGTGTCATGGCCCCGCAGTGAATCCGGCCCGGCGCGGGCGGCACCAGGGCCCTGGCACGCCCCTGGCCGGATCTCGCCCCCGACCGGGTCAGACGGTGGGGAGGACGACCGTGCCGTCGTCGTCCGCGTGGACCGTGTCCCCCGGGCGGAACGTCACTTCACCGAGGGTGACCGGCTCGTCCACCGTGCCCGCGCCCGTCTTCCCGCTCTTGCGCGGGACCGTGCCCAGTGCCTTGATCCCGAGGTCGAGCCCGCCGAGGGCCACGCTGTCGCGGACCGCGCCGTTGATGATCAGGCCGGCCCAGCCGTTGCGCTGCGCCGCTCCGGCGATGAGGTCGCCGGTGAGGGCGGTGCGCAGGGAGCCTCCGCCGTCCACGACGAGGACGGCGCCCCCGCCCGGTGTGTTGACCAGCTCGCGCAGCAGCGCGTTGTCCTCGTGGCAGGTGACGGTGCGCACCGGGCCGGCGAACAGCCGGCGCCCGCCGAACTGGCGGAAGGGCGTGGTGCAGACGGCCAGCCCCTCGCCGTGCTCGTCGTACAGGTCGCTGGTGGGTACGGGGGTGACGGGAGTGGCAGGGGTGACGCTCATGGGATTCGGGGCTCCTCGCAGCTCGTACGTCGCGCCGTGCGGCCCGAGCCTAACCGGTGGCCCCGGAGCCGATCAGTCCCGGGAGTTGCCGAAGAGGATGCGGTAGCCGATGAGCAGGACCAGCGAGCCCGCGATGGCGGAGCCCCAGGTGGCGGGGTCGTAGAAGTCGTGGCCGATCGGCTTGTCCAGGAACTTCGCGGAGAGCCAGCCGCCGATGAAGGCTCCGGCGATGCCGATGAACGTGGTGCCGATGAGCCCGCCGGGGTCACGGCCGGGCAGCAGGACCTTGGCTATGATCCCGGCCAGCAGCCCCAGGACGATCCAGCTGACGATCCCCATGGTCGTTCACTCCGCTTCGTTCGTACGTCGGTGTTCGCGTTCTCACCGGGGAGGACGCGAACACCGGCGAAACGGTTCTCGGCCGTCTCAGACCGGCACCCGGCCGGCCGGCACGGGGGCCGGCGCGGGCGCCGCCGGTACGGTCGCGGGCACGGCTGCGCGTGCGGGCGGGGCCACGGATGCGGGGGCGGTCGCGCGTACGGGCGCGGAGGCCGCGGCGGCTGCGGCGGCGCCCGGGGCGGGCGCCGCGTCCGGGGCCGTTCGCGTCAGCAGCAGCACCCCGCGCGCCGCCGCCAGGGCGCCGGCCACGGCGAGCAGGAGCCCCACCGCCCCGCCCTGGAGGCGTTCCCCGAGCAGGATCATGCCGATCGCGGCCGCGGCCAGCGGGTTGGCCAGGTTCACCACGGCGAGCGGCGCCCCGAGACCGCCCCGGTAGGCCCGCTGGGACAGCAGCATCCCGCCGACCGCGAACACCACCACGAGCAGGGCGACGGCGACGACCCGCACGCTGAGCAGGGCCCCGCCGCGGCCGCCCGCGACGGCCACCGTCTGGGTCAGCGCGGAGGCCACGGCGGAGGCCAGCCCGGAGGCCGTCGCGTGCCGCAGCCCCGAGCGCACGTCCCGGCGTACGGTCAGCAGCGTGATCACGGCGAGCGTGGCCCCGGACACGGCCAGCGCTTCGGCCAGGGTGAGCGTGTCGTCGGGGGCCGGCCCCGAGGCGGGCAGCAGCAGGAGTCCGAGCCCGACGACGGTGGCCAGGGTGCCCCGCCATTCCGTGGCCGCGACCCGGCGGCCGGCCCCGTGCGCCCCGAGCGGGACGGCCGCGACGAGCGTGAGGGCGCCGAGCGGCTGGACCAGGGTGAGCGGCCCGTAGCGCAGGGCGGCCGCGTGCAGGAGCGCGGCGCCGGCGTTGAGACCGGCCGACCACCACCAGGCCCCGTTGCCGAGCAGGGCTCCGGCGCTGCGGGCCACGGCGGCGCGGGCGAGCCGCTCCTGGGCCACGGCGGCGGCCGCGTACGCGACGGCCGAGGCGAGGCAGAGCAGGACGGCGAGGAGGGTGGCGTTCACCGGGCCGCCCCCACGGTCTCGGCCGGGGCCTTCGGAACCGCCGCGCCCTTCGGAACCGCCGGGGCCCCCCGAACCGCGGGGGCCTCCGCGGCAGCCGGGGTGTCCGCGACCACCGGGGCCGGGGGCTCCGCGCGTCGCCGCGGACGCGGCAGGTGGCGTACGACGACCGGCGATCCTGTCCGGACCCGCGGGCGCGGCACCACCAGCAGGGCCCCGCCGAGCAGGACGGTGGCCACGATCGCGTCGAGCCAGTAGTGGTTGGCGGTGCCGACGACCACGAGCAGGGTCACCAGCGGGTGCAGCAGCCACAGCACGCGCCACCGGGACCGGGTGGCGGCGATCATGCCGAGCGCCAGCATCAGCGCCCACCCGAAATGCAGCGAGGGCATCGCGGCGAACTGGTTGGCCATGGTGTCGGTGGTGGGGGCGGCCCGGTACACGGAGGGCCCGTAGACCTGGGCGGTGTCCACGAGGTGCGCGGCGCCGAGCATCCGCGGCGGCGCGAGCGGGAAGGTGAGGTGCAGCACGAGGGCGGCGCCGGTCAGGACGGCGAGCACGCGCCGGGCCCACAGGTAGTGGCCGGGCCTGCGCACGTAGAGCCAGATCAGGAAGAGCGCGGTGGCCGGGAAGTGCACGGCCGCGTAGTAGGTGTTCGCCGTGTGCACGAGGGCGTCCCCGTCACCGTGCAGCAGGAGCCGCTGGATCACGCCCTCGCCCGGGAGGTGCAGGGCGCGCTCGGCGTCCCAGACCCGGCCCGCGTTGCGGAACGCCTCGTCGGTGCGGTCCGTGGACAGCATCCGGCCGGTCTTGTAGACGGCGAACAGGCCCGCGACGAGCAGCAGCTCGCGTATGAGTCGGCGCCGCGGGCCGGCTGTCGCCGGGCCGTCGGCCGGGCCGGCCTGTGTGGTGTGGGAGCTCATTTCCCCCGCTTCCTTCTCTGTGCTCGGCGCCGCCCTGTGCGCGGACATCGACACGCCAGTGTATCGATACATTCGCGTATCGATACGCGGGTGTACCGATACGCTCGCGTTCCCGTACACTTTCCCCACGGATACATCAGCTGCGGAGCCCCCGAGGAGAGCCGCTCACCATGACGTCGACAGCGCCCGCCGCGCGCCGCTCCAAGATCACCCCGGAACGGGTGCAGGAGTTCTACGACGCCGTCCTGGACCAGCTGCGCGAGCACGGGTACGAGGCGCTGACCATGGAAGGCGTCGCCGCCCGGGCTTGCTGCGGGAAGTCGACCCTCTACCGGCAGTGGAAGACCAAGCCCCAGCTGGTCGCGGCCGCCCTGCGGGCGAACCGGCAGGGCACGCTGGCCGCGGTGGACACCGGCACGCTCGCCGGCGACCTGCGCGAGGCGGCCCGGATCGCGGCCGGCAGCTCGGGACGCGACACCCTCCTCACCCAGGCCCTCGGGCACGCCGTGCTCAGCGACGAGGAGCTGCAGGCCGCACTGCGCGAGGCGCTGGTCGAGCCGGAGCTGGCCGCGTTCGACGCGATGGTGGCGCGGGCCGTGGCGCGCGGCGAGATCGCGGCGGGCCATCCGGCCACGGAGTTCCTGCCGGCGCAGCTGATGGGCGTCATGCGCATCCGGCCGGTGCTGGAGGGGCGCTACGCGGACGCCGACTACCTGGTCCGGTTCGTCGACGCGGCCCTGCTGCCCGCCCTGGGCCTGACCCCCGGACCCGAACCCGCGCCCGTCCCGGACCCGGACCGGGCCGAGACCCCCTGAACCGGTGGGCCGCCGTCACCGATGACCGACTGGCGACCCGCCCGCGCTGCCTCGTGGGGACGGCGGCAGCGCGCCACCCGGACAGGGCGGTGGCCACTCACTCGTCGAGGGAGTGGCCACCGCCCGGTCTGTGCGGCCGCCCCGCGCCGGGCCCCGCATGACGGCTTCGCGTCAGGATCTCCGCTCAGGACCGCGGATCAGGACCTCGGCTCAGGGCCTCGCCACGCCCATGACCCGGGCGAACTCCTCCGGATCCGCGTCGAAACCGCGTACCGCGGCATCCAGCGACCAGGCGCCCGAACCGTCCCGGGCGAACTCCGCGATCGTGGCCGCCGTGGCGGCCGGGATCGCCGCGAAATCGCTCACCGCCAGGTCGGTGTAGCCCTCCCGGATCCGGACCCCCGTACCGCCTATGGCCGCGAAGGACTTCGTACGGGCACCCCTCTGCCCGGTGTCCTGTATGACCACGCCGACCACCACCCGCACCAGCGCGGGCGCCATCCGGTCCAGTTCGAGGGTCATCACCTCGTCGAAGCCGAAGCCCTGGCCGGTGTGGCTGTCGCGGTTCAACGTGATGGTGCCGTCGGGGGAACGGCTGCCGAAGTGCACGAGGTGGACCGGCTCCCCGTGGGGGGCCGCGGCGCCGAACACCGCCGCGATGATGTCCAGGTCGTGCGCGGGCGTGCCCGCGGGGCTCGGATCCCACCGCAGTGCGATCTCCACCTTGGCCAGGCCCTTGCGTACTCCGCTCGTGGACGTGCTCACCGAACTCCCCCTCCGCTTCCCGGGTGTTGCCCGGCCATGCTGTCATGCGGCGGCCTGCGCGGGCCGGACCACCCGACGTTTTCGGCCAGTTGAGCCGGATACGACCTCTTCAGGATCGCGGCAGCACGCGTACGGTCTCCACCCAGCCCGGCGGCTGCGGGGCATCGGCCCCGATCAGCGCGGCGATCAGCCGGCAGGACGGGATCTCGTCCGGCCACGGCGTGTACCCGTCGGTCAGGACGACGACGATGTTCGGCCGCTCCGCCGCCGCCAGCGCGGCCCGGATGCCGACGCGCATGTCCGTGCCTCCTCCCCCGGCCAGGGTCACCTGCTCGGCACTCGTCACCCGGGACACGGCGTGCACGTCCGCGTCGCAGGCCAGTACGGCGACCCGGTTGCCCCGGACCCCCACCTCCCGCAGCACCCCGGTGACCTCGCCGAGCGCGGCGGCCAGCTCGTCCTCGCCCATCGACCCCGAGGTGTCGACGACGATCGCGACCCGCGGCAGCGGCCGGCGCAGGCTGGGCAGCACCACCCGGCCGCCGAGTGCCGGAGTGCGGCGCGAGGGACGCCGGTAGGTGTAGTCCACGGCGCCGCCCGCCCACGCGGCGGCCTCCCGGACCGCCCCGGACAGCGCGCGGCGCCAGTCGACGGTGGGCTCCAGCAGCTCCTGCGCCCAGCGCTGCCACCCGGCCGGGAGCCGGCCGCGGGTGCGCTGGTGGGCGCGCATGGCCTGGGCGGTCTGCCGGCGCAGCGCCTCCGCCTCGACCGGGCCGATGCGGGCGGGTCCGGCGCCCTCGCCCAGCTCCCAGGGCACGGGCGTGCCGTGGGCCCCGGAGCCGCAGTCCGGTGCGTGCGGCGGGGTGGCCGGGATCGCGGACAGGTAGGTCTCGAACATCCCGCCGGTGGCGAGACCGAACAGCCGGGGTTCCATCCGGCCCTCGGGCAGCGCCAGCCCGTCGGCGATCAGGTCGTCGTTGATCTCGCAGTCCTGGGCGATGTTGACGCGGACCCGGTCACGCTGGTCGGCGGCCGGGAGCCGGTCGGCGCGGGCGTGGTGGTCGCGCAGCAGGTGGGCCACCTCGTGGATCCACACCCCGGCCAGCTCCGCGACCGGCGTCGCATCGACGAAGGCGGGCGAGACGTAGCACCGCCAGTGCCGGTCCACGCCCATCGTGGGGACCGCGGCCGTGGGGACCACGGTGAGCGCGTACAGGGCGGAGGCGAGGTACGGCCGGGCCTCGGCCGCCTTGTACCGGGCGGCCAGCAGTTTGGCCCGGTCCAGGCGCCCGCGCTCCGCCGGCGGGCCGTCGGCGGACGCGCCGTCCGCGGGAAGCGCCATCGGCCCGTCAGCCGCCGCCCGGCAGGGCGCCGGAGAGCTGGAGCAGTTCGACGAACGCGTCGATCCCGGCGGGCACCGGCCAGTCCAGGTCGCGCATGGCGGCCAGGTCGGTGGCCGCCCGCGCCGCGACGTCCGGTACGCCCGCGTCGACCGCCTTGGCCAGCACCGCCCAGCCGGCCTCCCAGCGCGGGCGGGTGAGCTCGCCCTGGACGGCGGCGACCACGGCGATGAGGAAGGCCAGCTGCCGGTCGCCGCGTTCGGGCAGCGCGAAGGCGTCGGGATCGGCGAGGACCCGGTCCGGGTCGGGCAGGTCGAGGTGTTCCACGTACGAGAGCAGTTCGATGCCGGCCGCATCCCCGACGGCGCCGGTGAGCGCGGCGGCCAGGGCTTCGCGGCCCGCGCCGGACGCGTACCCGGTGGCCAGCAGCCGCAGCGCCATCTCCCAGGTGCGCGGGGAGGGCCAGGCGCGGCCGCGGCCCTCGGCCTCGTTCGGCATGTGGTGGACCAGGCCGGGCCGGGCGGTCAGGAAGCCGGAGACCACACCGCGGGCGCGGGCGACGGCCCCGGAGGCGCGGGCCGGGTCCACGGCCGGGATGGCCGCCTCGGGCCAGGTGCCCGCCAGGCCGCGGGCCACGGTGCGCGGGTCGTGCGTCCAGTCGAGGTGGACGAAGCGGTTCGCCAGCGGCGGGCTGAGGTGCCAGCCGTCCGCCGCGCTGGAGGGCGGATTGGCCGCGGCGACGATCCGTACGGACTCGGGCAGGACGAGGCTGCCGATGCGGCGCTCCAGGACCACGCGCAGCAGGGCCGCCTGCACGGCGGGCGGGGCGGAGGACAGCTCGTCGAAGAACAGCAGTCCGCGGCCGGTGCGGGCGAGGCGGACCGCCCAGTCCGGCGGGGCCATCGGCACGCCGGTGGTGGCGGGGTCCTCGCCGACGATGGGCAGCCCGGCGAAATCGGAGGGCTCGTGGACGCTGGCGATGACGGTCTCCAGCCCGACACCGAGGGCGGTGGCGAGCTGCTGCATGCCGGCGGACTTGCCGATGCCCGGCTCGCCCCACAGCAGCACGGGCTGATTGGCCGTCACGGCCAGGGCCAGCGCTTCCAGTTGGGGGTTGGCGGCGGGTTCGGTACGGGTGGCGCGGAGCCGGGCGCCCAGCGCGTCGGCGGCCGCAAGGGCCCCCGAGGGCTGCGGGCGCGACCCCCGCTGCGGCTGCGGCACTTGCTGCGGCTGCGGCACTTGCTGCGGCTGGGTGCTCATGCGTCCCCGTCCTCCCCCTCGCGCTCTTCCATGTACTCGTCGAACCACTCGGAGCCGATGTCGGGGAACTCCTCCTCCACCCGGCCGCGCAGGAACGCGAGGTCCGTGCGCCGGTAGCGGCGCGCCACCTGCGCCAGGGACAGTTCCGCGTCGTCGATGACGTCGATCCGGCTGCCGGCTTCGAGGTACGCCCGGACCAGCTCCGCGGAGCCTCCGCACTGGACCGCGATCTGGAGCGGGGTGAGCCCCGTCTTGGTCCGGGCCTCCAGGTCGAGGCCCGCCGCGAGCAGCCGGGGCAGGAGCTCCTCGTGGTCGAGCAGGTGCAGCTCGTGCAGCAGCGTGCGGCCGCGGCCGTCGCGGACGCGGGGGTCCGTCCCCGCGTCGAGCAGCGCGATGACGCCCGGGGTGTCCCCGTGCTGGACGCGAAGGAACAGCTCGCGCCGCTCCTCCCGCAGCGCGCGGGGTAGCCGGCCCTCGCCGGTGGTCCAGATCTGCTGAACGGCGAAGCAGCCCTGGATCGCACCGCCGAACGCCCGCATGGCGCGCTCCCGTTGCTGCTCCTCGCGGCTGTGCGGGAGCAGGTCCAGTACGCCGCCCCCGGAGCGGACCTGGTGCCATTCGCCCCCGCAGCGCACCCGTACGGGCTTCGCCTCGGCGGGGCCGGGCGGACCGTCCGCGGGACCGGCCTCGGGGAACAGGGCGGCACTGACCAGCGGGTGCAGCTCGCTCGGGGTGATCCGGCCGGTGCGGACCAGTTCGAGGTCGGGCTGGCGCTTCCAGGCGAACCTGGGAAGCAGGGGAACGTCCTTCGCCTCGTCGCGCTCGACGACCCTGACCCGGATGCGGTCGGCCGGATCCGGACCGGCCGGCTCCAGCAGGGCGAAGCGGTAGTACGAGCCGATCAGCCACCGCTCCCCCGCTCCGGCCGCCGCGAGGCGCCGCAGTTCCGACGCCAGCCGGGTCAGGTCGATGCCGGCGGAGAGCAGGAACGCCGCCGGGTCGATCGCCCGCCCGTACCCGTGCGACGAGGGCCGCGGGGCCGTCTCGCCGCGTTCGAGTCCCGCGGCTTCGTACGCCGCGGCGCTCTCGCCGCGGACGTCCAGGAGGGCGATCCACTCGGCGCGTGCGGCCGGGTCGGCGGCGCCGGGATCGGAGGCGGGCAGCTCGTCCGGAGCAAGCGGGGTGCCGTGCGGGGCGAGGAAGGGCAGCCGGCCCGCGCCGCCTCCGAGGCGCTCGCGCAGCTCGGCGGTGTGCCGCGCGTCCCAGAGCGGGCGGGCCGCCGTCCAGTCCTCGGCGCGCGGCTGGGGGACGAGGGAGTGGGTGCGCCGCCGCGGGGCGAGCGGGCCGCAGTCCAGCCGCAGCCGCTGCGGCCCCTCGATCATCGAGCCGGTGGTGACGGACAGTACGGGCGCGTCGGCGCCGGAACCGTAGCGGGCGAGCAGGACGCGTGTGTCGGGGTCGAGGGTCGTACGGCCGCCCAGCACCCGGGGCAGGTGCCAGCGCACCAGGTCCGGGGCGAGGTGGCGCAGGTCCTCCTCCACCGCCTCCGCGACGGGGGCCCCGTGGCGCGCGGCGAGCCCGGGCAGGTCGAGGACGACGTCCACCGCGGCGGCGGCGCAGGCCGCCCGCCAGTCGCCGGCCAGCCGGTGCGCGGTGGCGCGCTCGATCATCCAGCCGGGTACGGCGTAGCGGCGGATCCGCTGCCAGGCCGGTCCGTCCTCCGTCCGGAACCCCCCGGGCAGCTCGTCGAGTGCGGGGTGCGGGCGCGGGCTCACCGGTACACGCTCGTGATGGCGCCGAGGTCCGGGTGGGCGGGCCGGGCGGGCCGCAGCCGGGCGGTGAAGGACCGCTTCACCTTGCGGGGCAGTCCGGGGCCCAGGCCCACGTACTCCAGCGGGGAGTCCTCGGGCACCGCGGCCAGCAGGCGCTTGGCGCCGCGCCCGGTGAGCCCGGTGTGGCGCAGTTCGAGGCGGCGCAGCGGGCTGCCGGGGAGGGCGCCGGCCAGGGCGTACGCGCCCTCGTCGCCGGTGTCGTTGCCGGCGGAGCCGAGGCTGCGCTCGGACATGGCCCGGCCGAGGTCGAGGGCCTCGATCCCGCCGAGTGCCTCGGCGAGGGCCCGGGCGCCAACGGCTCCGATGCCGTTGCCGCCGAGGCCGAGGCGGACCGGGCGGGCGGGGTCGGCGGCCGCGGCGGCCGCCAGGACCGCGGCGCCCTCGTCGCCGAGGTGGTTGGCCGGGAGGTACAGCTCGCGCACCCCGGCTTCCCGGATCAGGGCGGCGAGCAGCGGCGCGGCCTCGGGGGTGAGGCCGTTGCCGCCGAGGAAGAGGCGTTCGAGCGGGGTCTCGCGGGTGCGCAGGGCGTCGAGGAGCAGCCGTACGCCCTCGGTGCCGATGCCGGTGTTGACCAGGTCGAGGGTGCGCAGGGCGCGGTTGCGGCGCAGCAGGGCGGCGAGGGTGCGGGCGCCGTCTTCGAAGACCGGATTGCGTTTGAGCCACAGGGCCTTGACTCCGGTGTCCTGCGCGAGGGCTCCGGCGAGTGCGGCCACGCCGTCGGGGCCGATGCGGTTGCATCCCAGGTAGAGGGTGTGCAGCCCGTGTCCGCCGGTGAGGACGCCGGCGAGCGTACGGGCGCCCTCGTCACCGATGGAGTTGGTGCCGAGGAGCAGGTGCCGGGCGTGGGCGGAGCCGGCGGCGACGGCGGCCACCCGGGCGGCGCCGGCCGGTCCGAGGCCCTGCTTGCACAGGTCTACGCGGCCGTCGGCGCGCAGGGTTCCGACCGCGAACGCCTCGTCGGACTCGACGGGGGCCTCGGCGGCGAGCCGCGCGAGGAGCGGGTCGAGGCCGGCCGGGTCGGCGAGCGGCACGTCGGGGTGCTCTATCGCGGGGCAGCGTACGGGTGTGGGCTGTGTCATCACCGTTCCACCGGTCCTTCGCCGGTGCCCGGCGTCCACAACGGCATGGGAAGAAGCATGAAGAGAACGCAAGACCGGTCGGATTCGAACCGACGTCCTCCAGCTCGATGCGTGGGCGCGACGACCTCTGCGCTACGGCCTTGCTGCCGGAGATCATACCCATCGGCAGGCCTGAACTCGATCACCAGTTTGAACGGCCGCGGGCCGGTCTTCCGGCGGGCGCAATGTACGGATGAAGCCGGTCTGCACCCTTCACCCGGCAGCGACGCATTTCCTCTTACCCGTACCGAATTCGCCGAATTTTCAATGCATCCGGCCCCTTTATCCCGTTCGCCACACAATTCGACGGAGAAACGACGGCCACGCCGGATCGTTACCTCAAGTTTTGCTCAATTGCAGTGACATCGCGCCGGGCGCCTTCCTAGCTTCCTGGTACACGCGTCACGACTCTTCTTGACGCTTCGTACCAATCCGCGGTTCCCCCCGCTGCCGGCGATCCCCGCAGCGCATCCCGCGGCCCCTAGGAAAGAGTGCAGCATGAAGGTTCCCAAGGCCGGTGCTTTGGTCGCAGTGGTCGGCCTCGCCCTGACCGCCTCCGGGTGTGGCGGTGACAGCGGCCCCCAGGGGAACCTCGCGATCGGCATCAAGTTCGACCAGCCGGGCGTGGGACTGCGCGAGCAGGGCGGGACCTTCTCCGGTTTCGACGTGGACGTCTCGACGTACATCGCCAAGGAACTGGGCTACAAGCCGGAGCAGATCGAATTCACGCGGGTCGACAGCTCCGACCGCGAGCTGCTGCTCCAGTACAACGAGGTCAAGTTCGTCGCGGCCAGCTATTCGATCAACGACAAGCGCAAGGAGAAGGTCGACTTCGCCGGCCCGTACTTCCTGGCGCACCAGGACCTGCTGGTCCGCGCGGACGACACCACCATCACCAAGGCCGAGGACCTCAACAACAAGAAGCTCTGCTCGGTCACCGGCTCCACCTCGGCCGAGAACGTCAAGAAGACCCTCGCGCCCAAGGCCAGCGTCCTGGAACTGGACGGGTACTCGGAGTGCGTCGTCGCGCTCCAGGACGGTCTGGTCGACGCCCTCACGACGGACAACTCCATCCTGGCCGGATACGCCGCCCAGAAGGAGAACACCGGCAAGTTCAAGCTGGTCGGGCTGAGCCTGAGCAACGAGAACTACGGCATCGGCGTCAAGAAGGGCAACAAGGACCTTCAGAGCAAGATCAACGCCGCCCTGAAGAAGATGGTCCAGGACGGATCCTGGGAGGCCGCGGTGAAGAAGAACTTCGGCCCGGCCAACTACAAGAACGAGCCGGCCCCGCCGATCACGACGGGCAGCTGACGATCCGCGAGGCGGTATTCGGCTCCGACCGGCCGGAGCCGAACACCGCCTCGCCGTGCGCGCGCCTCAGGCCAGCGGAGCCTTGGCGCGCAGCACCTTGAGGAACTCCCTCATCCAGGCGGAGTGGTCGGGCCAGGCGCGCGCCGAGACCAGGGTTCCGTCGACCACGGCCTCGGAGTCCTCGTACGCCGCCCCCGCGGCCTTCATGTCGGGCTCCAGTGCGGGGTACGCGGTCACCCGGCGGCCCTCCAGCCCGCCGCTCGCGGCCGTGATCAGCGGGCCGTGGCAGATCTGGGCGACCGGCTTGTCCGAGCCGGTGAAGGCGGCCAGGATCCGCCGCACCTCGGGATCGTTGCGCAGGTACTCCGGCGCCCGGCCGCCCGGCACGACCACGGCCGCGTACTCCTCGGGCACCACGTCGGCGAACGCCACGTCCGCGGGCCAGGTGTAGCCGGGCTTCTCCGTGTAGGTGTCGAACCCCTCCTCGAAGTCGTGCACCACGAACCGCAGTTTCTTGACCGCCGGGGCCGCGATGTCCACCTCGTACCCTTCCTCGCGCAGGCGCTGGTACGGGTAGAGGACCTCCAGCGACTCCGCCGCGTCGCCGGTCACGATGAGGATCTTCACTGCCATGGGCTGCTCCCGGTGGGGTGTTCACGGCGTGCACGGTGTTCACAGTGTGCACGTCCGAGCGGCCCCGGCCGGGGCCACCGCCACCGTGCCCGCGGGGCGGCGATCTGCCAAGAGGCCCTCACCCGTTCGGCCCAGTGACCTCCGGGGGCAGAATCCGGCCTTCCGACACATGGATTTCATCTGTAGGGCACATGACAATGTGAGCCTCGGCTCTGTCACCTGACGCCCCGCCAACTGCCATGGCGGGGGCGGTGCCTGCGAAAAGGTCTCCCCCACATCATGAAAATCTCCCCACGCGCCCCCTGGGTCGCCGGCCTCGCCGTCGCGGCCCTGACCCTCGTTCCGGCCACCGCGTCGGCCGGCTCGCAGCGGACGGCGGCTCCCCACGCCGACGCGGCCGCCTCCGGCCCGGCCGTCACCGCGGCCACCACCACCGCCTCCGTGGACGCGTACTACGCGGCCGCCGAGGGCAAGACCGGAGCCGCGCTGAAGACCGCGCTCCACAACATCATCAAGACCCAGTCCAAGGTGACCTACGAAGGCGTGTGGAACGCGCTGAAGGTGACCGACCAGGACCCGGCGAACCCGAACAACGTCATCCTCGTCTACTCGGGCCGCTCCCAGTCCAAGTCCACCAACGGCGGCGGCGTCAACGACTGGAACCGCGAGCACGTCTGGGCCAAGAGCCACGGCGACTTCGGCACCGCCACCGGCCCGGGCACGGACCTGCACCACCTGCGCCCCGAGGACGTCACGGTCAACAGCACCCGCGGCAACAAGGACTTCGACATGGGCGGCAGCCCCGTCGCCGAGGCCCCCGGCAGCTTCACCGACTCCGACTCCTTCGAGCCGCGCGACGCGGTCAAGGGCGACGTCGCGCGGATGCTCCTGTACATGGCCGTGCGCTACGACGGCGGCGACGGCTTCGCGAACCTGGAAGTCAACGACAAGGTCAACAACGGCAGCGCCCCGGCGATCGGCCGGATCAGCGTGCTCAAGCAGTGGAGCCAGCAGGACCCGCCGGACGCCTTCGAGCAGCGCCGCAACCAGGTCATATTCGACCAGTTCCAGCACAACCGGAACCCGTTCATCGACCACCCGGAGTGGGTCAACTCCATCTGGTGACGCTCCCCCGGCGGACAGGGGACGGCCCGCGAGGGTTGGGCCGCCCCTGGTCGGGTATTCGCAGGCCAGAGGCTGCGGTGCGCGCCGCCCGGCGACGCCGGCCGAGGGAGGTCGTCATGGACGGACCCGGACTGTCCGACCACGAGCGGCGTGCCCTCTCGGAGATCGAGGCGGATCTCAAAGCGGACCACACCCTCCAGCGGATCCTGCGCGCCGCGCACACCCGTCCTCGCCACCGCACCGTGGCCGCCTGCCTGCTCGGCGCGGCCACACTGGCCCTGCTGGTGGCGGCCGCGGTCACCGTGTCCCTCCCGCTGATCTGGGGGTTCGCCGCGGCGTGGACGCTGACCGTGGTGCTGGCCCTGCCGCTGGTCGGCCAGTGGATCCGCCGCCGCTGGCAGCGCCGCGAGCACGCCGGGCGCCTCTAGCGGCTCCGGCGACCGCTCTCCCCTCCCGCCCGGCTCCCCTCCCGCCCGGCTCCCCTCCTGCTCGTCCCCCTACTGCTCGCCGTAAAGCATCCACTTCTCCCGGTCCGCCAGCGGCTCGTAGCCGACCTTGGCGTACACGGCGTGCGCGTCGGCCGTCGCGAGCATCACCCGGCGCAGCCCGTACGGGGCCAGGTGGTCGCGGATCGCGGCGACGAGGATCGTGCCCAGGCCCTTGCCGCGGGCTGCCCGGTCGATGTAGACGTCGCACAGCCAGGCGAAGGTGGCACGGTCGGTGACGACTCGGGCGTATCCCACCTGGGCGCCCGAGACCCTCTCGTAGACGCCGAAGTTCAGGGATTCCGCCACGGCCCGGTCGTGCTTCTCCCTGCTGCGGCCCAGCGCCCAGTACGCGTCCCCCGACAGCCAGCGGTGGACCAGCTCGGCGTCGAGGCGGGCGGGGTCGGTGGACAGCTCATAGCCGTCCGGAAGCTCACTGTTCATCCCCGCATCCAAGCAACGCGGGCACCGGTCCGGCCAGCGAATATCCGCCGGCGCCCCGGCCCTGGTCAGACCGGCGGCTGGAGCCGGTCGGCGAGCGCCTTGAACTCGGTCCAGGCGGGCTGCGGCGGGCGGGCGTCCCAGACCTTCTGGGCGAGCGCCGCGAGCGGCAGCCGTATCCCTTCGGCGACCTGGGCCTGGGTCTGGGCGCCGGCCAGGTCGCACCACACGGCGAGCCGCGCGCCGAGTACCTGCGCCGCGTACTGCGCGGGTACCGGGGTCGTGCCGCGCAGGACGAGCGGGGTCCACTGCTCGTAGATCCTCTTGCCGGTGGGGTAGGCGAACTGGTTGGGCTGGCCGAGCACGTAGTAGAGGTACTCGTCGTTCAGGTTGACCAGCTTGCGGCCCTCGCGCAGGTACTCCAGGGGCGGCCGGGCCCCGTTCTCCTTGCCCGTCCAGTACTCGACCTGGATGTCCTTGGCCGCCTGGACCACGCCTCCCGTGAAGAAGCCGTCGTTCCACGCCTTGGGCACCTTGCCCGCCGGACGCACCACGTCCGCCCGGTCGTTCAGCCAGCCCTCCGCAAGGTCCTGGATGCGCGCCGAGGGCCCGTACTTCTGCCGCGCCGCCCGCGCGAGCTGCGGGAAGGACGCCTGCGGGTCGCGGTAGACCAGTGCCTGGTACTCGTCGGCGCCCAGGTGCCAGAAGGCGCCGGGGAACAACGGCAGGTATTCGCGGAGCAGTTCGTCGATGAGCTTGGCCGAGGCGGGGTTCGATATGTCCACGGCGCCCTTCACGGCCCTGCCCTGTACGTCGCGCAGCTGGAGGGCGGGGTAGGCGCGCAGCACCGCGCCGAGGTGGCCCGGCGAGTCGAGTTCGGGGACGACCGTGATGTGCAGGCGGGCGGCGAGGGCGTTGATCTGCCGGACGTCGGCCTTGCTGAGGTGGGGGGTGGAGACGATCTCGGGGTGGGTGTCGGACTGGATCCGGAAGGCCTGGTCGTCGGAGAAGTGCAGGCCGAGCTGGTTGAGCTTGAGGTCGGCCATGCGGCGCAGCTCGTCCTCGATCCAGCCGACGGTGAAGTTCTTGCGGGCTATGTCGAGGTTCAGACCGCGCTGGGGCTTGGCCGGGGCGTCGCGCACCGTGCCCTCGGGGGCCGAACCCCCGGACTTCACGGCCTGTTTGAGGGTGCGGGTGCCGTAGAAGACCCCGGCCTCGTCGGGGCCGGTGACCCGGACCCGGTTGCCCCGCACGGTGAGCGTGTAGGACTCGGGGGGGCCGGAGTTCTTGGCGCCGAGGGCCAGTTCCACGTCTCCGGGGCGCGGGTCGGCCGTCTCGGCGAAGCCCATGCGCAGTTCACCGGCGAGCAGTTTCCCCTCGTCGGCGAGGGCCGCGGCGTTCCCGGGCGGTACGACGACCCGCGCGTCGGCGGCCGGCTTCCAGCCGGGGCCGCGGGCCGGGGTGTGCTCCCGTACGGCCGGGATGGTGCGCGGGGCGCTGGACAGCGCGTACGAGGGGGTGGGCGAGGGGGGCGGGGCGGTGGGTGCGGAACCCGTGGCGGCGGGGGCGGCGGAACCGGCGGTGCTGGCCTCCCCGGCGCCCCGGGGCCCCTCGGAAGCGGCCGTGCAGCCGGGCACGGCGAGCGTGACCAGCGCGGCGACGACCGCCGTCGCGCCGGCGTGGCCGCGCCTGGGCTTCCCGGACGTGACCCGCATGGACCTGAACTGACCGGACTCTCGCATCATGCACCCCTGTCCCCCGTACCAACCTGGCACGGGGGACCCGGGCGCGCGACCCGGGAGCCGGGCCGGGAGCGTCAGACCAGCGCGTCGAGGGCGGCCGCGGCGAAGCCGTGGTCCTGGTCGGGGGCGCCGCCGCCGACACCGATGGCGCCGATGAGGCGGCCGTCGCGGTGGACGGGCAGCCCGCCCGCGATGAACAGCAGCGGCCGGTCGAGGGCGGTGGGCAGGGTGTGGAAGAGCCCGCCGGGCCGGACGGCGTCGACGAGGTCGACGGTCGGGGCGTCGAGCTGGAGGGCGGTGAAGGCCTTGCGGGTGCTGGTCTCGCCGGAGATCAGCACGGCCCGGTCGTCGCGGCGGAAGGCGAGCGGGTGGCCGCCGGCGTCGAGGACGGTGACGCTGACCGTGGCCCCGGCCCGCTCGGCGGCGGCGCGGGCGGCCGAGACGAGCAGCTCGGCGTCCTCGGTGGTCAGCGGGGCGACGGCGGAGCGGGCGGGGGTGGTGGTGCCGGACATGCGGGTTCTCCTGAATCGTGGTGCGGGGCGGGTGTACGGGGGGTGGTGGATCAGTGGTGGACGGGTACGGGGGCGGCGGCTGCGCCCGCCAGGCCCCGGCCCCCGGCGCCCGCGCGGGCGGCCGTACGGCGCTCCAGCCCGCCGGAGACGAGGGCGAGGACCAGGGCGGAGGCGGCGAGGGCGGCGCCGACCCAGTTCGGGGCGGTCCAGCCCAGCCCGGCGGCGATGACGAGCCCGCCCATCCAGGCGGCGAGCGCGTTGCCGAGGTTGAAGGCTCCGATGTTGACGGCGGAGGCCAGTGTGGGGGCGCCTGCCGCCTGGTCGAGCACGCGCTTCTGCAGCGGCGGCACGGTCGCGAAGCCCAGCGCGCCGATCAGCACGATCGTGGCGGCGGCGGCGACCTTGTGGTGGGCGGTGACGGTGAACACGGCCAGCACGACGGCCAGGGCGCCCAGGGACACGTACAGCATCGGCATCAGGGCGCGGTCGGCGAACCGGCCGCCGATGAGGTTGCCGGCGACCATGCCGAGGCCGAAGAGCACGAGCAGCCAGGTCACGGAGGTGTCGGCGAAGCCGGCCACGTTGGTCATCATCGGCGTGATGTAAGTGATCGCGGCGAAGACGCCGCCGAAGCCGAGGACGGTCATCGCCATCGCGAGCAGCACCTGGACGTTGCGGAAGGCGGCCAGCTCGTGGCGGATCCGGACGCCCTGCGGCCGGGGCAGCTCGGGGACCAGCCGTGCGATGCCCAGCAGGCCGAGGACGCCGAGGGCCGCGACGATCAGGAAGGTGACGCGCCAGCCGAGGGTCTGGCCCACCAGGGTGCCGAGCGGGACGCCGACGACGTTGGCCACGGTCAGACCGGTGAACATCATGGCGATGGCCCCGGCCCTCTTCTCGGGGGCGACGAGCCCGGCGGCGACCACCGAGCCGATGCCGAAGAAGGCGCCGTGGGCGAGGGAGGCGACGACGCGCCCGGCGAGCATGACGCCGAAGGCGGGGGCGAGCGCGGAGAGCACGTTGCCCGCGATGAACAGGCCCATGAGCAGCATCAGCATGCGCTTGCGGGGGACCCGGGTGCCGAGGACGGTCATGAGCGGGGCCCCGAGGACGACGCCGAGGGCGTATCCGGTGACCAGGAAGCCGGCGGTGGGGATCGAGGTGCCGTAGTCGGCGGCGACCTCGGGGAGCAGGCCCATGATCACGAATTCGGTGGTGCCGATCCCGAAGGCCCCGATGGCCAGGGCGAGGAGGGCGAGAGGCATGAGGGGAGTGCCCTTCAGGGGGAGGTGGTGGTGCGGTTCCGTGGCACTTGCCAGCGCCAGTTACATGCGTACACATTAATTGCAGACGCGGGATAATTGCAAACGCGGGCTATTGCGCGAGTGACCTATCCTGGAGGGAACCCCTGGGAACACGGGGTACGGGAACACCGGAAGCGGTGTGAAGGAGCAGGGAGCAGCCATGACGGCCACCGACAGCGCACTCACCGGCCTCGCCCAGGGCTGGTGCGCCCTCTCCCTGCTGCACGGCCGGATCGAGGCCCACATCGAGCGGGCCCTGCAGGCCGGACACGGGCTCAGCGTGCGCGAGTACTCACTGCTGGACGTCCTGAGCCGCCAGCACAGCGGCCCGGGCGGCCACCTGCGGATGCACCAGGTGGCCGACTCGGTGGTGCTCAGCCAGAGCGCGACCACCCGGCTGGTCAGCCGGCTGGAGGACCGCGGGCTGCTCAACCGCTACATCTGCGACACGGACCGCCGGGGCATCTACACCGACGTGAGCGAGGCCGGCCTGGCCCTGCTGGCCGCCGCCCGGCCGACCAATGACGCCGCGCTGCGCGAGGCGCTGGCCGAGGCCGGCCGCAACCCCGAACTCGCCCCGCTGGTCGCGGCGGTGGAGAACACCCGGGGCTAGACCGCGCGCCGGACCGCGGGCGGGCCCGGGCGGCCGCTCGGCGGACCGGACCGGGCGCGTGCCGCGAAGCACCCTGCCGAGACCATGCGGGGGTGAACTCAGGACTCCCCGCGGGACGGACGATCGAGCGCGGCTCTGACGCGGCCCGGGCCGTGTCTTTCGGATCAGGGCGCGGCAGCCCGGGCCCGCCCTGATCCGAAAGAACCGGCCTAGCCCTTGGAGCTGCTGGGGCTCGGGGGCGGGGAGGACCGGGCCGGCGTGGACGTCGGGCCGGCGGACGGGGACCTCGACGGCGGGAACGGGGAGCGCGACCCCGACGGGGTCGGCGTCGCCTCGGGCGGGTGCGCCGAGCGGGTCCCGGGGGCCGGGGAGGCCGGCGGGGACGGGGCCACCGACGGACGCGGGCTGCCGGGTCCCGTACGGGAATCCGGTGTCGGCACCGGGCCGGTGATCTCGGGGGGCGAGGCCGGCGGCACCGGCCGGGACGGGGAATGGTCCGGTCCCAGGACGAGGTACCCGGTCACGGCGGCGGCAGCCGCGGCCAGTCCCGCGAGCGGGAGCGCGTACCGGCGCAGGGTCATCCGAAGCCGCGCGGCGGGCAGCCGCCCGGCGTGCAGACCCGGCGGCTGGGCGGGGCGCAGTTCGCGGATGGTGATCCCGGCCGCGCGGGCGTCGAGGGCCTGGCGCAGCCTGCGTTCGACGGGGCGTTCGCCGTGCGTCATATCCGTCCCTCCAGAATCCGTTCCAGCGCGTCCAGGGCGCGGCTCGCGTTCGACTTCACCGCGCCCCGGCTGATTCCGAGGGTGGTCGCTATCTCCGCCTCGCTGAGTTCGGCCCAGTACCGCAGTACGAGGACCTGGCGGCGGCGCGGGGTCAGCCGGGCGAGTGCGGCGAGGACCTCGCGGTGCGCCTCGTCGAGGACGACGTGGTCCTCCGCCGAGGGGACCTCGGCCGCCGCGGGCGGCGTCCACGCGCGGGCCGTGCGGCGGCGGCGCAGCACGGACCGGGAGGTGTTGACGACGGCCGTCCGCAGGTAGCCGAGCGCGTTGTCCACCTCGCTGATCTGCTCCCCGTGGCGCCGGTACAGGGCCGTGAAGGCGTCCTGGACCACGTCCTCTGCGGTGGCCAGGTCGTCGACCAGCAGCACCGCCAGCCGGACCATGCGCAGCCGGTGCGCGTGGTAGAGCTCGGTGACGGTGGGCTGCGGCGCGTCGCCGCGCGCGGCGCCGTCGCAGCCGGCGCCCTCCCCCGCCCAGGCCCCGTACGCGGTCCCCTGCCCGTACGGCTGCGCGGACGTCGGCGGGGTCGTGCGCTCGCGGCGCAGCACCGCCGACCACAGACGCCGCCACGACCGCGAGCCCCGCCACGCCCGGCCGAAGCCGAGCGTGAGGGGGCGTGCGGATGGTGCTGGTGGTACGAGATGGAGCACTGGAGTCCTGGGTTCCTAACCGTTGGCGCGGCGCCGGACGGCGTAGAGCGTGCCGGCCCCGGCGGCTATGAGGACGGCGGCCCCGCCCCCGATGGCGGCGGTGGTCGCGGACGAACCGGTCTTCGCGAGCTCGTCCCCGCCCTGCGAGGGCGCGGCGGAGGGCGACGCGCTCGGCACGGCGTCGGTCCGGCCGCCGGTCGGCTGGACGCTCGGCGCCGCCGTGGGCGGGACGCTGCGCGAGGGAGTCGGCTTGGCGCTCGGCACCGCGGTCGGCGGGACGCTGCGCGAGGGGGTGGGCGACGCGCTCGACGGGGTGCTGGGGGCGGGCGACGGGGTGGCCGAGGCCCCCTGTGCGGCGAAGGCGGGTCCGGCGAGCGCGAGGACCGCCCCGGCGGCGGCAGCGGTGACGGCCGCCCGGCGGACGGTCGAGGGGACGCGCTTCAGGTTCATCACAGTGGTTCTCCACGGTCGGGTCACGGTCGGTGCAGGGCTCGCAATGCCGCCCTTCACCCCCGCACGACGCGCGACCCCCCGGGAGGTTGCCGCCGATTCCGAAGAATTTTTCTCAGGCTGTCGGCAGGGGGATCCTGCGGACCACCTCGAAGCTCAGATTCCCGTACGCCGTGAAGAAGGCGGCGGCCGTCAGTTCCGTGGCGCCGCCCGGGTCGCGGGCCACGACCTTGGCCCGGCGGGCCGTCCGGTCCAGCTCCGGGGCGTGCCGGCGGCCGAGCCGCACGGTGCGCGTGACCCCGTCCGCCCGTACGTTCAGGAAGCAGTCCCAGGTGCCGGGCGCTACGGGCCCGCCGCCGGCCAGGGTGGCCAGGTCGAGCTCCGCCAGGAACCCGGCCATCATCAGCTCCGGGTTCTGCTCGGTGAGCTCCGGGGCCGGCCGGGCCCGGGCGGGCACCAGGTGCTCGTCGCCCGTCTCCCTCGCCCGCAGCACGAGCTCGCTCTCCATGCGCCCGGTCCCGAGCGACTGGACGTACCCGTGCCCGGTCAGCCGTACGCGGCTGCCCTGCCAGGTCAGCGACGCGAGCCGGTGCTGCGTCTTGAGCTTGTCGGTCACGTCGAAGAGCACGTCCGGCAGCCCCGCCGCCGGATCGCGGAACAGCGGGTAGCAGCGGTACACGCGGCCGTCGTCGACGATCTCCCGCGGCGCCGGCTCCAGTGCCGGGTCGTACTCCATCAGCTGCTCGAAGGCGGACAGCGGGCCGCAGGCGAAGGCGTACAGCCGGATCCAGTCGAGGGTCGGCAGCTCGCCGCCCATCTCCGGCCGCCAGTACGTCTGCACCAGCGCCCTCCCCCGCTCGTACACCTCGGCGCTGAAGCCGGGGTTCTCGCGGCGGGCCTCGACGGCCGGCCGCAGCGCCGTGCGCAGCAGGCTGCGGAAGTGCCGGCCGAGCATCCGGCGCCGCCCGACCGGGTCCTGCACCCGCTCGGCGACCAGGGCCATGACGCGCTCGATGTGGGCCACCGTCTCGGCCGCGGTCCGGGGGCGCGCGGTGATGTTCTGCCCGTCCTCGCGGCGGCGCAGGAAGTAGCAGTCGTAGTCCCCGACGACGGAGATCTTCCCGGCGGCCAGGTACACCTCGGTGACGAAGACCTGGTCCTCCCCGTACCAGAGGTCCTCCGGGTAGCGCAGGCGGGCGTCCTCGATGATCCGGCGGCGCATCAGCTTGGCCGAGTGGAGGGAGCGGTAGACCTCGGAGGTGTGGAGGCCGGCTTCCTCGGCGTGCCGGTGGGCCTTGTCCGACACCGGCCGGCCGAGCCCGACCTGCTTGGCGAGCACGACGTCGCTGCCCTGGGTCTCGGCCATGTCCAGGAGCCGCTCCAGGGCCTCGGGGCCGAGGTGGTCGTCGGCGTCGAGGACGAAGACGTAGCGGCCGCGGGCCAGGTCGAGGGCCCGGTTGCGGGGGCCGCCGGGGCCGCCGGAGTTCGGCTGGTGCAGGACGCGGAGCTGCGGGTACCGGGCGGCGTAGCGGTCCAGCTCGGCGCCGCTGCCGTCCGTGGAGCCGTCGTCGACGGCGATCACCTCCAGCCGCTCGATGCCGAGGCTCTGCCCGAGCGCGGAGTCGAGGCACTCGTTCAGGTAGGGCATCGCGTTGTAGACGGCGATGATCACGGTGATGTCGGGGACGGACGCGTGCTGCATGCAGTTGAGCATAAAGTTCCGCTTCCGCGCCTTCGGAGGGGGCCGCCCTCAGCGGAGGCGGGACAGGGCGCGCCCGAGGAGGGCGATGCCCTCCTCCAGTTCGCCCGGCGGGCCCGCCGCGTAGCCGAGGACCAGCCCGGGGGCGCCCGGCCGCATGCGGTGCCAGGACAGGGGGTGGGCCTTGACCCCGAGCGCCAGGGCCGCCGCCGCCAGGGCGGTGTCCTCGAAGTCCGCGCCGTCGAAGGTGACCACCAGGTGCAGGCCCGCCGCCGCCCCGTGGACCCGGGCCGCCGGCAGGTGCGCGGAGATCGCCCGGAGCATGGCGTCGCGCCGGCGGCGGTGGCGGCGCCGGACGAAGCGCAGGTGGCGCTCCAGCTCGCCCGAGTCCATCAGCCGGGCCAGCACCAGCTGGGCGAGGACCGGATTGCCGAGGTCGGCGTAGCGCTTGGCGGCGACCACCGCGTCGTGCAGGCGTGGTGGGACCAGCAGCCAGCCGAGCCGCAGCGCCGGGGCGAGCAGTTTGGACACGCTCCCGGCGTAGCAGACGCCCTCGGGCAGCAGGGCGCGCAGGGCGGGGACGGGCGCGCGGTCGTAGCGGTGCTCGGCGTCGTAGTCGTCCTCGACGACCAGCCCCCCGGCCGCCGCCCAGCCGAGCAGGTCCCGACGGCGCGCGCCGTCCAGGACGACCCCGGTCGGGAACTGGTGCGCCGGGGTCAGCAGCACCGCGCGGGCCCCGCTCGCCCGGAGCGCGGCGGTGTCCAGCCCGCCCTCGTCCACGGGCACCGGCACGGTTTCCAGCCGTCCGTACTCCAGCTGCTGTCGCGCCCCGAGCGAGCCGGGGTCCTCCACGGCCACCCTCCGTACGCCGCGGTCGCGCAGGACGTGCGCGACCAGGCCGAGTGCCTGGGCCACCCCCGCGACGATCACGACCTCGCCCGGGTCGGCGCGGATCCCGCGGTTGCGGGCGAGCCAGCCGGTGACCGCCGCCCGCAGCGCGGGGGCGCCCTGCGGGTTCCCGTACCCGAAGTCGGCGGCGGTGAGTCCGGCGAGCACGCGCCGCTCGGCCTGGAGCCAGGCGGTACGGGGAAAGGCGGTCAGATCGGGTACTCCCGGCGAGAGGTCGATCCGGCAGGGCACGGCCCGCAAGGCGTCGACCAGCGCCCCGCCTGCCCCCGGCCCGAACGGCCCGCCCGGCCCGAATGGCCCGCCCGTACCGGGCGGGGGCTGTCCGGGCCCGCCCGTCGGGGTGGGCGGGGGCAGCGGGGCGGCCACCACCCTCGTGCCCGCGCGGCCGCCGCCCTGGACCTGGCCCGCGTCCGCCAGCCGCCGGTAGGCCTCCGTGACCAGGCCGCGGGTGACGCCGAGCTCGGCCGCGAGCACCCGGCTCGACGGGAGCCGGCTGCCCAGCGGGAGCGTGCCGTCGGCGATGGCGGCCCGGATGCGTGCCGTCAGCCACGCGGTGCGGCCACCCGGCGGGGCCTGGTCCAGGTCGAGCTGGAGGAAGTCCGAGCCGGTGGCGGTGACGGCGCGTACCGGCCTTTCGGACCCCTCGGGTCGCCCCTCTTCGGCACTGTCCACGGGTCCAATGCTGGCAGAGCCTGGACCTCGTGAACACCTCCTCCGCTCCCCGCACGCGCAGCCCGCTGCGCGACCTCGCCCCGGGCGCCCTCGGCATGGTGCTGGTCGGCAGCAGCGTGTCCGTTTCCCGCTCCCTGGTCCACGCCCCGCTGTTCGCCACCCAGGCCGTCCGCTACGCGGCCGCCACGCTCCTCCTGATCGCCTTCGCCCGGGTCGCGCGGGTGCCCGTCCTGCGTCCGCGCGGCCGGGAGTGGCTGTGGCTGGCCGGGATCGCGGCGACCGGGCTCGTGCTGTTCAACGTGGCCGTCGTCCGCGGGGTCGCGCACGCCGAGCCGGCCGTCATCGCCGTCGCGGTGGCCTCCGTACCGGTCCTCCTCGGTGTGCTCGGTCCCCTGCTTGAGGGCCGCCGGCCCAGCCGCCGGATCCTGGTGGCGGCCGTCGTGGTCGTGGCCGGGGCCGTCCTCGTGGAGGGCACGGGACGGACCGACGCCGCGGGAGTGGCGTGGGCGGCGCTCGCCCTGGCCTGCGAGGCCGCGTTCACCCTGCTCGCCGTGCCCGTGCTGCGCCGGCACGGCCCGTGGGGAGTCTCCGTACACGCGGTGTGGATGGGGGCCGTGATGCTGGCGGCGCTGACACTGCTCACCGAGCGCCCGGCGGACCTGCTGTCCCTCGGGCCGGTGCGGTGGGCGGCCGCCGGGTACCTCGCCGTCATGGTCACCGCGGTGGCCTTCCTCCTCTGGTACCGCACGGTGGCCGCGGTGGGCGCCGGCCGGGCCGGGCTGCTGACCGGGGTCGCGCCCCTCGCCGCGGCCGCCATCGGGGCGCTCTGCGGCGGCGGGACGCCCGGGCCGCCGGTCTGGCTGGGCCTGGTCGTGGTGGTCGCCGGGCTGGCGGCCGGGCTCCGCGGCCCCCGGCAGGGGTCCGTACCGGGTCGGATGCGGCCACGGCCGCGGCCGCACAAGGGGCGGGCTCCCGCGTCCCCTTGAGGGGGCCCTGCCCGGTGGCTCACAATCCGCAGATGCCGAAGCCCCCGTACAGCAGCTGGATGCGGTACTTCTCCCCCACCGCCAACCACCGGCGCCTCGGCCTGGTCTGTCTCGGCGTCGGGGTGCAGCAGGGCCTGCTGCCGGTGGTCGGCCCCCGGGCGCTGGACCACCACGTCGCCGTGGTCGTCACCCGGGGGCGGGGCTGGTTCAGCCACGGGGGGCGCCCGCCGCAGCCGGTGGCGGCGCCCGCGCTGCTGTGGCTGGTGCCGGGCGTGGAGCACCACTACGGACCGGACCCGGAGACCGGCTGGGACGAGTGCTTCGTGGACTTCGCGGGACGCGGCGTCGAGGCGTACACCGACCTCGGCTACGTCACCCCGGACCGCCCGCTGGTGCCGCTGAGCGGGACGGAGGGCGTACGGCACGTGGTCGACGGGATCGTACGGGCGGCCCGGCGCGGCGGACCGCTCCTGGAGGTGGAGGCCGCCGCGGCCGTCCACGGACTGCTCGTGGCGCTGCGCTACGCCCGCGCCGAGGTGTCCCGGCACGGGGACGCGGTGATGGACGCCCTGGCCCGCGACGCCCTGCTGCCCATCTCGGTGGCCGAGCACGCGGCCCGGCTCGGGATCCCCCTGCCCGAGCTGCGCGCGGCCGTGCGGCGCAGCACCGGGGAGGGGGTCAAGGAGTACCTCCTCGGGATCAGGCTCAGCCGGGCGAAGGAGCTGCTGGCCCGGACCGACCTGCCGGTCGCGGGGATCGCCCGGCGGGTCGGGTACGAGGATCCGGCGTACTTCAGCAGGCTGTTCAGCCGCAGGGTGGGCATGGCGCCCGTCCGCTTCCGCCGGCAGCAGTCGACGCTCCCCCGGCCTCAGGGCAGATAGCCGATGTTGAGCTCCGCGACCGAGGTCCAGGGGTTGCCGCCCACCTCTCCGGTGGCCCTGAGCCTGACGTAGCGGGCGGTCCTGGCCGTGAACGGCACGTCCTGCCGGGCGGTGGTGTTCGCGAAGGTGCCCGTGGCGGCGGTCGCCCAGTTCACGCCGTCCGCGGACGTGAGCACCTGGTAGTCGGCGATGCGGCCGTTGCTCTGCGTCTGCCGGGGCAGGCAGTACAGCGACGAGACGTCGTACGGGGTTCCCAGGTCCAGGGTGATCTCGTGCGGCATCGGCGCGGTGGCCGCGTACCACTGGGTGTGCCAGATGGTGGCGGGGTCGCCGTCCAGGACGTTGGCGGCTCTGCCGTCCTCGCCGGCGGTCTCCTGGCTGTCGACGTCCTTCACCGCCATCTGCCCCTGCGGTACGAGGCGTTCACCGCCTCCGGCCGGCCCGAGGTCGTCGATCGCGAGGTCGTCGAGGATGAAGTCCGCCTCGTTGTGGGAGCCTTCGGCGGTGACCTTGCGGATGCCGATCCAGGCGTCGGCTCCGGCGGTGAAGGTCTTGGTGAAGGTGGTCGCCGTCCGCGCCCGGTCCAGCGCGGTCGCCGTCTCGGTGCTGCCGGATCCGGTGATGAACCGGTAGTCGCCGGGGAAGCCGTTCTCGTAGGCGAAGGTGACCTTGTACGAGCGGCCGGGCGTGAACCGCAGCGTCTGCGGGAGGGTGCGGTAGACCAGGCCCTGGCGCTCCTCGTGCGATTTGAGCGAGTTCTGTCCGGAGATCACGTCGTCGACGAGCTTTCCGTTCCAACCCGCCTGGGTGTAGGGGGCGTTGCGCTGGGCGATGTGCGTGCGCGGGTCGGCGGCCGAGCCGCCGGCACCGCCGAAGGCGAAGGGGCCCCAGCCGGCGTCCACGTTCTCGAAGTCCTCGGTGAACCAGTGGCCGGAGAGCGGGGTGCGGGCCGAGCGGACCACCCGTACGTCGTCCAGGCGGACAGTGCCGGAACCCGCGGCGGCGGACAGCCTGAGGGCGGCCGCGGACTGTCCGGCCGGTACGTCGAAGAGCACCTTCATGCGCTGCATCCCGGTCCCGTTCTTCTCGCTGCCGCCCAGGTTGTCCGTCAGCGGCGAGGAGTCGGCGTACACGGACGCGGGGGCGCCGCCCGCCGGGGTGACGGTGAGCGTGGTCGCGCGGCCCGCGGGGGTGGAGACCCACACGGAGGCGGCGTACGTGCCGGGGGTCAGTCCGGTGAGCTGCTGGGATACGGCCGGGGCGGTCCCGGCGGCGAACGTGAGCTCGCTCTGGCCCAGGGCGTTGCGGGTGACGGCGGCGCCTGCCCCGGTCACCGTCCAGGCGTTCAGATCGCCCGCGTAGAAGGAGGGGTCCTTCACCGGAGTCCCCTCGCCCCAGTTCGGGTCGGCCTGGGCGGGCGCGGCGCCGTCGGTGACGACGTAGGCGGTCTTCGCGGTGGCGTTGATCGTGACCTGGCCGCCGCTGACGGAGAGGCCGGCGGCCGGCTCGCGCCCGGTGTCGGTCAGCTTGTACAGCCGGGGCGCGGACCAGCCCGCGGGCAGGGTCCAGGTGCTGGGCCCCCCCTTGTCGTTCCAGTGGTAGAGCTTCCCGTCGCGCGGGAGCAGGTAGCTCCCGCCGCTGAGGACGGTGCGCCCGGCGGTGGTGATCTTCCGGGTGCCGCCGGCGGTGGTGGCGGTGGTGCCGTTCTCGAGGGTGACCGTGTCGGCGGTCCACTTCACGATCGGGGATTGCTGGAGGTACTTGGTCGGCAGGTTGACGGCGAAGGTGGTGTTCAGGAAGGCCGGGTAGTCCTTCTTTCCCAGCCAGCCCTCGTACGCGGTGAGTTCGGCGCCGCCGAGCAGCGGGTTCGCGGCGATCCAGTCGTCCTTGGCGTGGTTGGCGACGAAGCGGGCGATCGTGGAGTTGATGCCCTTGAGGTCGCTGCCGCCGTAGTCGACGTCGGCGGCCCAGTGGTGCCAGAGGGACTGCTCGGTCAGGGTGTTGGGGAACTCGGTGGCGAGCTGGAAGCCGAGGCTCCCGGCCTCTCGCTGGAGTGCGCGGGACACGTACCCGTCCCCGTACCAGACGTCCACGTACAGGAAGTCGAGTCCGGGCGCGGCCGCCTTGAGGTCCTTCAGCCGCTTCAGCCGCTCGCCGGACCGGCCGTCCTTGCGCGTGTCCACGTAGTACGACTGGTCGAGCCAGTCCCATCCCTGTCCCCCGCTCTGACGGGCCGGGTCGAAGGTGGCGGAGACCGGGTACTCCTCGGTGGCGTTGACGTGGACGCCGAAGTCGGCGTTGTAGGCGTGCCCGGCCGTGGTGAGGGCGTTCAGGCCCGCCGCGCCGCCCAGCTTGGAGGCGATGTTCTTGTAGTCCATGTGCGCGGAATCGTGGCCCTCGGAGGCGTACCCCTTGAGGAGGACGAACTGGCCGAGTCCGTCCGTGGCGAGGCTGACCCGCTTGGTCTCGTCGAGGGTCTCGGCGAAGGGGTGGGTGGCCTGGGAGGCGAAGTTGAAGGGGATGCGCTGCACGACCCGGTCGGCGGTCCGCTGCCAGCCCGTGGGCGGGGTCCAGATGTCGCGGTAGGCGATGGCGGCGTCCTGCCAGTCGACGGCCGCGTCGCCGTTGCGGTCCCCGGTGATCGCGATCCGCGCGTACGGGAGCGGCTCGGTGTCGCCGTCGGCGGCGCCCGCGGCCCGGTAGAGCCAGGCTCCGCTCCACAGTCCGGCGCGGCGGTGGGCTCCCTTGTCGGTGATCCGCTTGCTGATCCGGCCGTTCTCCCGCGCCGTGCCTCCGGAGGGGGTGTCGTAGAGGGAGTTGGAGTCGATGGCGGCGGCCAGCTCGGCGGTGTTGGCGAGCCCGTACATCACGGTCGTCGCGGCGGGATCGACCGGAGTGCTCGCGGTGACGGGGGTGAAGGTGTCCCCGGTGCCGGTGGTGGCGGTGTGCATGTTCGCGGTGGCCAGCGCGGCGCCGGGCTGGTCGCTGCGGACGCTGACGAGGGTGTGGTCGGGGATGGCCAGGCTGTGGACGCGCAGGGCGGCGGTGTCCTCAATCGCGGTGACCTTGAAGTCCACGACCGAACCGGACACCGAGAGCCGGGATCTGATGGTCACACCGGAGAAGGACAGCGCGTAGTCCACGGCGGAGGCGGAGGCCGTCGAGGTCACGGTGGGGGTGTAGGCGGTGCCGTCGACAAGGATGGTGCTCAGCGTGTCCTCGTTGCCGTTCAGGACGTCGCCGGTGGCCCGCCGGGTGTAGCCGACGACCCGGGGGAAGCCGCTGTCGACGCTGACGGACAGCTCGGGCGAACTGATCGTCACGGGTGCGCCGGCGGCTCCGGCGGGATCGGCGGCCGAGGCCGCGGGCACGGAGACGACCAGCGTGGCGAGGAGACCGGCGACCGCGGCGGCGGTCGGCCAGAGGGGGGTGCGCATCGGGCCTCCGGGGGTCGGTGCTTCCTGGGCGGAAGACCGCACGGCACGGAGGCCCGCGGTCCGCTCACTGACCTGTCAGCTTGCGGACCGCGCCCGCGCAGGCCCATGGACAAAGCAGAGCCCCGTCCTGGACTTACGGAAGTGGAGGGAGGGAATGGCGGGGGTGGCGGGGGTGGTGAGGGTCAGGAGGCGGCCGGGGTGATCACCACGGCCGTCCCGTACGCGCACACCTCGGTCCCGACGTCGGCGGCCTCGGTCACGTCGAAGCGCATCATCAGGACGGCGTTCCCGCCGCGGGCCTTCGCCGCTTCGATGAGCCGCTCCATGGCCTGGTTGCGGGTCTCCACCAGGGTCTTGGTCAGCCCCTTCAGCTCGCCGCCGATCATCGACTTCAGGCCCGCGCCGATCTGGCTGCCGAGGTGGCGGGAGCGGACCGTGAGGCCGAAGACCTCGCCGATGACCTGCTCGACCCGGTAGCCGGGAACGTCGTTCGTCGTCACGACCAGGACGCCGGTCTGCTGGGCCCCGGGGCCGCCGCTGTAATCTTCGATACCCATGGCAACCACTCTGGCCGCGGGCGCGGGCCCGCGCATCCGGAGGGGACCCGTTCCGGCCGTCTCCGGCGTACGGCGCCGGGGCCGGGTTCAGGACGGGCGGGTGACGAGTCCCGATTCGTGGGCCAGGACCACGGCCTGGGCCCGGCTGGACACCCCGAGCTTGCTCATGCAGCGGTGCACGTGCGTCTTGACGGTGGCGGCGCTGAGCACGAGCCGCCCGGCGATGTCGGCGTTGGACAGACCGGCGCCGACCAGGCCGAGCACCTCGCGTTCGCGCGGGGTCAGGGCCGCGAGGCCCGGGTGCGGGTCCCGGGCCACCGGGGCGGCGTACGCGGCGATGATCCCCTGGAGCGCCCGGGGACTGAACAGCATCTCGCCGGCGTGCACGGTGGCGATGGCGGCGAGCAGCCGGTCGGGCGGGGTGTCCTTCAGCAGGAACCCGCTCGCGCCGACGCGCAGGGCCCGGAAGACGTACTCGTCGGAGTCGAAGGTCGTCAGTACGAGCACCTTGGGGCGGACCCGCCCGGCACCACCGCCGCCGCCGCCATCGCCGCCGCCATCGCCCACGCCCTCGGCCTCGGCCTCGGCGAGGATCCGCTCGGTGGCGGTGATCCCGTCGGTGCCCGGCATGCGGATGTCCATCAGCACGACGTCGGGGCGGGTCTCGGCGGCGAGCCGGACGGCCTCCTCGCCGTCCGCCGCCTCACCGGCGACCTCGATGCCGGGGGCGGCGCTCAGGAGCGCGGTCAGCCCGGACCGGATCAGGAACTGGTCGTCGACGACGAGCACACGCAGCATGGCGCCTCTTCTATTCACTCTGTGCCCGGGCCTCGGTGGCGGCCCGGGGCACGGGGACCCGGAGGCTGACTTCGAAACCGCCTTCCGGAGCCGGTGCGGCGGTCACCGTGCCGTGGTAGATCGTGGCCCGCTCGCGCATGCCGATCAAGCCCTGGCCCGTGCCGCCGGGGGCCGCGGCCGAAACCCGCGCCCCCGTACGGGCCGCCGCCCGGCCGCTTCCGTCGTCCGTGACCCGTACGCGGAGCTCGTCCTCGCCGTAATGGACGCGGACGGTGGTGCGCGACGCCGGGGCGTGCTTGATCACGTTGGTGAGTGCCTCCTGTATGACGCGGTACGCGCACAGGTCGATCCCCGGCGGCAGCGGGTGGGCGGTCCCCGTGACCGACACCTCGACGGGAACACCGGCCTCACCGACCCGTTTGACCAGTTCGCCGAGGCGCCCGAGCCCGGCCCCCCGGGCCGGGTCCGGCCCCGCGGGCGCCCGGCCGTCGTCCCGGAGCACGACCAGCATCCGGCGCATCTCCGCCAGGGCCTCGTGGGCGCTGTCCCCGATGGTGTCCAGCGCCCGCCGGGCGGTGGGCGGGTCGGAGGAGAACACGTACCCGGCGAGGCCGGTCTGGACGGAGATCACCGAGACGTGGTGGGCGATGACGTCGTGCAGTTCGCGGGCGATCTGGATGCGCTCCTCCATGACGGCCCGCCGGGCCTTCTCCGCCTGTTCCCGGCGCAGTTGCCGGGTGAGCTCGCGCAACCTGCGGGAGCCGTCGCCGGTCACCCAGCAGACGATGGTGGTGACGGTGACGAATCCGACGCTGAGCGGCCCGATGCCCGGTTCGGCGAGCCGGGTCCCCCAGAGGAGGACGAGCAGGGCACCGGCCGCGCATCTGGCCGAAACTCGCCGGTCGCGGAGGGAGGCCACGGTGTACAGCGCGAGCGCCAGGCCGCAGACCGCGACGACGTGGTAGTAGCCGAGGGTGAAGTAGCAGGCCACGCAGAGGGCGGTGCTGACCAGGATCGCGACCGGGTAGCGCCGGCGGAGGACGAGCGGCAGGTAGATCGCGGCGAGCAGGGCGTAGGCCCATGCGTCGGTGTCACGCCAGTAGCCCTGGGGGTCGGGCCAGTTGCGGAGCATGGTGGCCGAGATCCACAGCGAGCCGATGGCGTACACGATCTCGCCGACGGCCGGAAGCACGGATCGGAGCCGGACCATCGCCGGATGCGCGGACAGCTGCACGTCACCCCCCTTGTGTACACCCCTGGTTGTACAGGGTGACTCCCTTGGGGGGTAGGCGGATTTCACCCCCTGGATGGGCGAGTCCGCCGGGCGGCGCGCGTAGATTCCCTTCAGCCGGCCCGAGCCGGCACCGGCCCTGCCCCCCGGGGCCCCGCCGCGCGGCCGTGCCCGTTCGGGGGCGGGCACGGCCCGCGTACGATCGGCGGCCGCCTCGGGAGCGGGCCTCCCGGGCGGGCGTTCAGCCCACCCGGAGTCCCGGAGCGCCGAACCGGCGCCGCGCCGCGAGGATCAGCTCGACGCTCTCCTCCTCGGCCGCCGCCGTACGGCGCAGGTCGGCCAGGGCGTCGCGGTAGTCGTCGAGGGCGCGCGGCCTGGTCACGTAGTTCGCGCCGTTGATGTGCTCCACGTACGCCAGCTCGGCGTGCTCCCCGTCGCGGAACCGCAGGTGGGTGATCGCGTAGGGCGGTGTGCTCCCGTACGCGCGGGCCATCGGCAGGATGCGGATGCTCACCTTGCCGCAGTCCCCGGCCCGCAGCAGGTGGGTCAGCTGCTCGTCCATCACGGCGGCGTTCCCGCAGCGGCGGTGCAGTACGCCTTCCTCCAGCAGGGCGGTCACCCTGGGCAGCGGGCGGTTCATCAGGCGCAGTTGCCGCTCCGCGCGCAGTTCGACGACCCGGTCGACCTCCTCGTGGTCGGCTCCCGGCATGACCGCCCGCACCATGTGCCGGGCGTAGGCGCGGGTCTGGAGGATGCCGGGGACGACGAGGTTCTCGTAGACGCAGATCTCCTCGGCATCGCCCTCCAGTTGGATCAGGCGCTTGAGGAAATCGGGGGTGACATCGCTGAACTGCTCGTACCACTCCGAGTCCCGCGCGTGTTCCAGGAGCCGCTCCAGCGCGCGCATCTCGTCGGCGTCGACGCCGTAGTACCGGGCGAGGTCGCGTACGTCGCGCGGTCTGGGAGGGCTCTCGCCGCGCTCCAGCCGGCTGATCTTCGACACCGAGCCGCGGATGACCGGTGCCACCTGCCGCAGGGTGAGGCCACGGGCCTCGCGGCATCTGCGCAGTTCCCTCCCCAGCAGGCGGTCGGCCGCCGCCCGGACCGGATCGCTGCCCATCGGTCCACCCCCTCGTGCTCCGGCCCCGCGGTGAGCCGCAAGGCCCCCGCCGTCATCCCGTCAGGTGGTCGAATTCCGCGTCTTTGGCGCCGCGCAGGAACGCCTCGATCTCGGCGGTGGTGAACACCAGCGCCGGGCCGTCGGGGAAGCGCGAATTCCGTACCGCCACGTCACCACCCGCCAGGGAGGCGACTTCCACGCAGTTGCCATTGCCCACGCTGGCACTGCTCTTGATCCACACCACGCCGGGAATCGCGCCGGGAATCGCGCCGGCCATCACGCCATTGCTGATCTGCATGACGGAAATGCTAGCCAGATGTACGGGCCACGGGAGTCCCTCGAACGGGTGCCTCGACCGGACGATATCCCGATGATCCGACTCTCATGACAAAAGGTTCTTATGGGGCATTTCAGGCTGAACGGCGGTGCGTCACCGGGGCTGCCCGACCCGCTCTCGCCATAGTCGGCCGTGGCGGCCGACTGGCCGCCACCCCGGCCCGCGGTCCACCGCGGCCGGGCGGATGTCTTCGCAGAGGAGCCTGCACATGCGCAAGCCCACCAGGGCCATCCTCGCTCTCGCCGCCGCAAGCCTGGTGCTCGGCGGGGCCGGGGCGGGCACCGCCGTCGCGGACGACGGTCCGACGGCCGACGGCCCGTCGCAGGAACTGGTCGTCCTCGAACCGGACGGCGACCAGTCCGGCACCTACCAGGGCAAGGAGTACTCCGTCGGCAAGGTCGTCTCGCACGGGCCGCTGAAGCTCCGCTCCAAGCCGACCAGCCGCTCGAAGTCCGTGGGGCACGTGAAGCAGGACCACAAGGTCGCCATCGTGTGCAAGGTGCGCGGCGAGAAGGTGGACGGCAACGACATCTGGTACCTCCTCCACGTCAAGGAGCGGGACGGCCAGGCGCCCGTGGACCGGCCGGGTGTCTCGGACACGGGAACCGGCACGGACGCCGTGAACGGGGCCCAGGCGGCGGACCGCATGGACGCGCCGGGCGGCAAGGAGCGCAAGCAGGCCTGGGTCACCGCCCGTTACGTGAAGAACCTCGACCGCGTGAAGTGGTGCGACTGACCTTCCGGTCCCCGCACGGGTCGGTCCGCCGGCCGTACGGCGCGCGGCCCCGCACACCGCGCCCCGTACGCCCGGACCCACCCGCAGCGCCCCCGGTTCCTAGAAGTCCCCGTAGTTGACCTGCCAGGTCGGCAGGCCCATCCGGCGCCAGACCGCGACCACCCGGTCCCGGTCGTCGAGCGACACCCGCACCGCGTACCGGTGGCGCACATGGGCGTCGAACAGCTCCGCCTTCACCACGTCGTCGCGGCGCGTGTCGCCGAGCGGCCGCATCCACAGCTCGTCGTAGGGCACCTCGTGCCGGCGCAGCCACGCCTCCGTCTGCGGCCGGTGCTCCTCCCCGCGCCCGGACAGCAGCACGATCGTGTCCCCGTCGGCGCGCCGGAAGGCGTCCAGCGCGTACCGCACCGGCTCGTTGAGCGCGTCGATCTCGCAGCGCGAGAAGTCGTACGGGCTGCGGTCACCGGTCAGCGCGAGCGTGCCGTCGATGTCGCACATCACCGCGGAGGGCAGCGCCGGGTCGGGCACGTAGGGCTCGACCACGGGCTGGTCGTTCAGCCACTCCGCGGTGAGCCGCCAGCCGCCCTTCTTGGCGCTCAGGTGCTTCTCGTTCAATATCCGGATGATCTCCTCGCCGACCGGCCGCTCCCGAGCGGCGTCCCGGCGCAGGCACTCTTCCACCGGCACGTCGGTGAAGTCGTGCACGACGAAGGTCGCGAGCCCGGCGACCGCCGCCTTGAGCCGCTTGGGGATGTTCGAGGTCAGGTGCGTGTTGTCCACGACCACGTCGAACCCGCCCTCCACGGCCGCCCGGACGGCCGCGTCCTGGACCGCCAGAACGGTCTGCTCGTGCCGGTACGAGCGGCCGCGCCCGGGATCGGGCAGGTCGAGCATGGCCCGCAGGTCGTCCAGGTTGACGCGGCGCATCCGGCCCGCGGCCTCGGCCTGCAGGGCGCGCGCGGCCGTCGTCTTCCCCGAGGCCGGCAGCCCCGTCATGACGTGGACGACGGGGCGTGCGGGGTCTTCGGACACTGGATCAGTTCTCCTCATCGGTCGTGAAGGGGTCGGACGCCTCGGGCCGCACCTGCCGCCATACGACGAGCTCGGTGGACCGGCCGTCCAGTCGCAGGAACACCGCGGCGCGGATCCGGGGGTCGGGCAGGGCCTTGGCGGCGCGGGCGAACGCGCCCCGGTCGTCCGCCAGATGGGCGAGCCGCGCGTAGGCCTCGTCGATGGCGCGCTCGCGCTCGGCGGCCGCGTCCTCCAGGCGGGCGACCACCTCGCGCACCCAGCTGTCGAACTCGTCCGGCACCTGCTGGAGCAGCGCTTCGAGCGGCTTCCCGCCCGAGGCCTCGATGTCGGCGGCGGTGCAGTTCAGGCCCTGCGCCAGTTCCTTGGCGGGCACTCCGGCGAAGCGCTCGATGCCGTGGGTGCGCCAGACGTCCCGTTCGGTGACTCCGGTGACCAGCTTGTGCAGGCGGACGTACTCGGACAGCTTGGCCTTCGCGCGCACGCCGGAGGCGAACCGCAGCACGAAGCCCTCGGCGTCGGTGCCGGCCGCGTTCTCGCCGCCGGGCAGGGTGTTCGATTCGGCCAGCGCCAGCAGTTCGGCGAGCGGCATGGCGGGCCACACCGTCACGACGGAGCCGATGCCCTGCCAGTGGACCGCCGCCTCGGCGAGCGGGACCTCGGTGCCGTCCGTCCCGAACGCGGCGAGGAGCACCAGGTCCCGGCGGTCGCCGTAGTCGACGACGATGCGGTTCTGCGGGTAGAGGATCTCGGCGAGGTAGGTGACGCCGGGGACGAGGGCCGAGGTGTCGCGGCCGTCGAGGTGGCGCCGGCCCCAGGTGGCCTGGGTGCTGATGAAGGATCCCTTGGAGGCGACGCGCCAGCTGCCCGCGTAGTGGAAGACCACGCCGAGGCTGCCGTCCACCTTGTCGTAGACCTCGAACGGCTCGTCGGGCAGGGCCGGTGCGTACGGCCTGCCGGACTCGTGCTCGGCGACGTTGAAGAACTTCGGCAGCGGCAGGGCGACGATCGCGCCGGTGGCGTCGTCGGCCACGAGTCCGCGGCAGCGCGTGGTGACCCGGTTCCAGACGTGCTCGTACTGTGCCGTCCGCGTGTAGGTGTAGATGGACAGCGGCAGTTCGGGGTGCGACTTGCGGGTCACGTACCCGGCGTCGATGGCTGCCTCAAGCTCCTGTCGCGGCAGCAGGTCGTGCAGGGTCGGGTAGGCCTGGCTCTGGCCCATGGGTTCCTCCCGGTTCGAGATCGTTCATTCTCACGTGCGGGAGGGATGGCCCGGTACCGAATTATCGCTGGTCCGCGGGGCTGCGGCCCACCTCAGTGCGAGACGCAGAGCTCGTTGCCCTCGGGGTCGGCGAGGGTGGTCCAGGTGTACGGGCCCTGGCTGCTGTCGTGGAGGTGGCGGGCGCCCTTGGCGATCAAGCGCGCGACGACGTCCTTCGGATCGTCGGCGCCGGTGCGGACGTCCAGGTGGACCCGGTTCTTGACCGTCTTCGACTCGGGGACGAGCTGGAAGAGGACCCGGGGCGCGCGCTCGGTGCCCCCGGGGTGGCGGATGGCCGCGCCGACCTTCCAGACGAGGGCCCCGCGGTGGGTGGTGGTGTCCTCCTCGGAGGCCTGGCCCTCGGCCACCATCTTGCGGATGAACCCCTCGTCCGTCGGCTCCACGTTCCAGCCGAGGGCCTCGGCCCACCAGTCGGCGAGGGAGTGCGGGTCGGCGGAGTCGATGGTCACCTGGAATGTGTATGCCATGGGAGGGACCCTACTGAGGAGCACTGACAGCGGCCCCGGAAGCCGCCCCCGGACTCCGGGTCGTTCCTCCGGTGCCGCTCGTTCGGCGGGTACGGTTTCCCACCGGAAGTCCCTTTCGGAACGGGGTTGGCGCATGGAATTCGGCCGTGTGGGGCGGGTGGTCCTCGCCGACGACGAACCGGTCGTCCGCAGGGCGCTGCGGACGTCCGTCGAGTCGACGGGGGAATTCCACGTGGTGGCCGAGGCCGGCGACGGGCACGAGGCGGTGGAGGCCGTACGGGCGCACCTGCCGGACGTCCTGCTGCTGGACCTCCGCATGCCGGGACTGGACGGCGTCGAGACCACGGCGGCGCTGCGCGCACCGGAGTCGGACGCCGCGGAGGCCGCCGCGCACATCGTCCTGATGACGGGCTTCGGGCTCGACGCGGACGTGGAGCGGGCCCTGGCCCTCGGTGCGGACGCCTTCCTCCGCAAGGACACCCCGCGCGAGGAACTCCTCGCCGCCCTGCGCTCCGTGAGGGACGGGGACGCCGTGCTGTCCCCGGAGGCGCTGCGGCAGGTCCTGGAGGGCTTGAGCGCTCCGGCCGCTGCGTGGAGCCGGCGGGTCCGGGAGCGGCTGGACCTCCTGCCGCCGCGGGAGGCGGAGGTGCTGGGCCTGGTCGCCGAGGGGCTGTCGAACCGGGAGATCGGCGAGCGGCTGGGAACGGCGCACGACGCCGTACGGGATCTGGTCGGCCGGACGCTGGCCGAGCTGGGCGCCGCGAACCGGCTGCAACTCGCGCTGCTGGCCCGTACCGCCGGGCCCGGGACGGCGGGTCCGGCGCGGTGACGGCCGGGGCCCGCCGGCGCGGGATCCAGCGGCGGCTGGCCGAGCTGCTCTTCCCGCCGGGGCCCGAGGGCGGGCACGGGCCGCACGGGGTGCTGCCCGCGCTGCTGGTCGCGCTGACCTTCGTGAGCGGGGTGGTCGACGCGGTCAGCTACCTCGGGCTCGACCACACCTTCGTGGCGAACATGACGGGCAATGTGGCGTTCCTCGGGTTCGCGCTCGCCGGGGACCGCCAGCTGTCGGCCACGGCCTCCCTGCTGGCGCTCGGCGCGTTCCTGGCCGGCGCGACGGCCGCCGGGCGGCTGCGCCGGGGCCGGGAACCGGTGCGGACGTTCGCGCCGCTGGTCGCGGCGCAGGCCGCGCTGGTGGCCGGGGCCCTCGGCCTGTCGGCGGCCGGGGCGGGGACGCTGCCGGTCGTCGGACTGCTGGCGCTCGGCATGGGACTGCAGAACGCCGTCGTGCTCCGGCTGGGCGTGCCCGATCTGACCACCACCGTGGTCACCCGGACGCTGACGGGCCTGGCCGCCGACCCGTGGGACAGGGCCGCCGTGCGGAGGGTCGTCTCCGTGGCGGTCCTGTTCTGCGGGGCGCTGGTGGGCGGGCTCCTGACGATCCACCACGGTCCGCGCTGGGCCCTGGCGTCGGCGGTGGCACTGCTCCTGTGGATCGCCCTGGCGGGCGCCGTGCGGGCGGCCGAACGGCCGGTCCGCTGAGGCGCCCGCTCCCGGACACCCGGTCGAGCCCCCTGGGGTGACCGCCTAGCCTTCCGCGTGGATCGCGTCGAGCAGTTCGTCGGCCCAGGCGGTGCTGTAGTCGTCCAGCCGCGGAAGGCCGCCCTCGTAGGGGGAGCCCGTCCAGGTGAACGTGGCGCCGGGGTTGTGCGAGGCGTAGTCGCCCACGGCGAACAGGTGCGGGCTGCCCTGGATCTGCGGCCCCTCGGCGGTCCGCCACTGCGCGTACACCTCGGCCCGGCCACTGCCCCGGGCCAGTGCCTCGGCCAGCGCCTTTGCGTCGACGTGCTCGCACTGCTCGGCGAGGTCCAGGATCACCGCGTGCACGCTGATGCACTTGCTGTCGTTGTAGAACGCCCGGCGCAGCGCCTCGTCCAGCTCGTCGCTGCCCTCCAGCCCGCCGATCGCGGGGTCCTTCGCGGCCTGGATCGCTTCGAGGGCCGGCAGGGTCGTCACCGGGTAGGTGTGTGCCGGGCCGTCCCACATCCGCCAGCCGAGTTCGGGCAGGCGGGCGGCGATCGCCATGATCTCCGGGTCCACGATGAACTTGGGGGTGGGCTCGCGGTTGAACAGCTCCAGCGGGAACGCCCGGTGGTCGATGAGCAGCGGTACGGAACGGCGCCGGGCCGCGGCGCGCAAGGTGTGCAGGGCGAGGGTCGCCCAGGGGCAGCCGACGTCCGACCAGACGGTCACGGTCGGGCGTTCTGTTGGTGTCACCATGTCAGATCCTCCTGCGGTGGGACTCGTGGGCCCGGCCGCTGGTGCGGCGGCCGGGTCCACATCGGTCAGAGCTCGACTCGGACGTCGTACTCGGTGACCCAGGTGTTGAACTCGATGAGCCGCTCCAGCACGGCACGGGCGCTCCACGGGCCGCCGACGGCGTACGCGCCGACCGGCCGGTCGAGCAGCTTGCGGATGTCCGCCTCCGAGACCAGCCGGAGCACCGGGGCACCCTCGACGAGGAGGCCTTCGACCTGCTCGCGCAGGGCGATCTCGTAGTCGCGGTCCTGTGTGGAGGGGTACGGGTTCTTCTTCCGGTCGAGCACCGAGTCGGGCAGCAGACCGCGCATCGCCGCCCGCAGCAGGCTCTTCTCGCGGCCGTCGAAGCTCTTCATGGCCCACGGGGTGTTGTACACGTACTCGACCAGGCGGTGGTCGGTGAAGGGGACGCGCACCTCAAGGCTGGCCGCCATGCTCATGCGGTCCTTGCGGTCGAGCAGGAAGTTCTCCCAGCGGGTGAGGTTGAGGTACGTCCGCTCGCGCATCCGCTCCTCGAAACCGCCCTCGCCCTCCAGCCGGGGCACCTCGTCGAGGGCCTGGGTGTAGCGGCCCTTCACGTACTCGGTGAGCCCGAGCCTGTCCCACAGGCCGACCTCGCGCAGCGCACCGATTCCGCCGAGCTTCTCGAAGGGGTGGTGCCAGGGGAAGCTGTCCAGCTCCACGGCCGCCTTGTCGTGGAACCAGGTGTAGCCGCCGAACAGTTCGTCCGCCGCCTCGCCGGAGAGCGCGACGGTCATCCGCTCCTTCAGCGCTCGGCACAGGATGAGCAGCGAGTACTCCATGTCGCCGGTGGAGACCGGCAGGTCCTGGGCGCGCAGTACGGTGCTGCGCACCTCGGGGTCGAGGATGTGCTCGTTCTGGAGCTCGACGATGATGTGCTCGGCGCCGACCTGCCGGGCGACCTCCACCGCGAACGGGGTGTCCGGGTCGGCCCACTGCATGTTGGTTTCGAAGCGGTCGTCGTGACCGGTGAAGTCCACGGAGAAGGCCCGGATGGGCTGTTCGACGCCCTGCTTGGCGAGGGCCCTGGCGGCGAGGGCGGTCACCGCACTGGAGTCGAGGCCTCCCGAGAGCAGCGTGCCGACGGTGACGTCCGCGACGAGCTGGCGCTCCACGATGTCTTCGAGCAGCTCGCGGACGCGGGCGATCGTCGTGTCGAGGTCGTCGGTGTGCGGGGCGGCCTTGAGCTCCCAGTACCGGGTGACGCTCTGCCCGTCGCGGGTGAAGCGCACGGTCGTGGCGGGGACGACCTCGTGCATGCCGCGGAAGACGGCGTGCCCGGGGGTCTTGACGATGCTGAAGATCTCCTTCAGCCCCTCGGGGTCGACCACGGCCTCGGCATCGGGGTGGGCCAGGATCGCCTTGGGCTCGGAGCCGAAGAGCACGCCGTCGGCGGTCGGGTAGTAGTAGAGCGGCTTGACGCCCATCCGGTCGCGGACGAGGAGCAGTTCCTCGGTGCGCGGGTCCCAGATCGCGAAGGCGTAGATGCCGTTGAGGCGCTCGGCGAAGCCGGCGCCCCACTCCAGGTAGGAGCGCAGGACCACCTCGGTGTCGCTGGACGTGCGGAACTCGTGGCCGAGTGCGCGCAGTTCCTCGCGCAGCTCCCGGAAGTTGTAGACCTCGCCGGTGTACGTGATGACCGGCTGCGTGTCGTCGTCCTCGACGGCGGCCATGGGCTGCCGTCCGCCCTCCAGGTCGATGATCGCCAGGCGGCGGTGGCCGACGATCGCGCGGGGCGAGGTCCAGAGCCCGCCCGCATCAGGGCCCCGGCACTCCATGGTGCACGTCATGGCCGACGCGATGTCCGTGTGCGCCGTCAGATCGCGCTGGAAGCTGACCCATCCGGCAAGGCCGCACATAGGTGATCGGTTCCTCTCGATGAAGGGGATGAGCAGGTGACCGGGTGTCCAGGTGCAGAGGCGACCTCGGCCGACTCCGCAGAGTGTCGAGCGGCCGGAGTCCCCGGTCCACCGCGAGCGGCTCACTCCGTCAGGTGGCGGGAAGGGGAGCGGCCGGACCCGCCGACCTGACACAGGGCTCCCCCGCCGATTGCCGCGGCCCGTGCGCGGACGCACATTCCGTGGAGTGACACAGACGTCTCTCGACACCGATTCCCCGCCCGCACGGCATCGCGTACGCGCGCCCGGGCGCCCGCCTTCCCTCCTGGTGACCGCGGGCTTCGAGTTCGCGCTCACCACCGCCATGCTGTTCACCGTGGTCACGGCCGCCCGCTGGATGGCTGGACCGGGCTCCCCGTTCGCGGACCTGCTGGCGACCCCGCGCGCCCGGCTGGTGGTGATGGGGCTGCTGGTCGGCGCGGTCGTCACCGCCGTGCTGGGGCCCTCCATGCGCCGGGAGACCGCCGGTCATCTCAACCCCGCGGTCAGCATCGGGCTGTGGCTGCTGCGCGTCTTCCCCGGGAAGGCGGTGCTGCCCTTCGTCGCGGCGCAGCTGGCGGGCTCCGTGTGCGGGGTCGCGCTGGCACGGCTCGTGTGGGGCGACGCGGCCGCCGCGGTCGGCGACGCCGCGCTGGCCCCCGGGCCGGGCTGGGGCGCCGCCGAGGTGTTCCTGGCCGAGGCCGGGTCCATGGCCCTGATGATGCTGGTCGTGGCCTGGTTCGGGACCCGCCCGGCGCTGCTGCGCCGGCTGCCGCCCGTCATCGGCGGCTGTGTCGCGGCCGTCATCGTCTTCCTCGGTCCGCTCTCCGGCGGTGGTGCGAACCCCGCGCGCCAGTTCGGGCCGGCCCTCGTCTCCGGTACGACCGGTCTGCTGTGGGTCTACCTGCTCGCGCCCGTCGCCGGATCGCTCCTCGCGGGCGGGGCGTGGGCACTGGTGCGCCGGCGCCGTTGAGTCCCCCGCGGCGCCGGCGGTGGCGCCGCAACAGGGGGGGCGGCCCCCGGTCCGAGACCGGGGGCCGCCCCCCCTTTGCCGTGCCCGCTCAGCCGAGGTCCACCCCGTGGAGCCATGCGACCTCGTCGTACATGCCGTCGGGCGACAGGCCCCTCAGCATCGCGTTGCGCTCGCGCGCCGCGTCGCCCTCCGGGTGGTACAGCCTGCGGCCGATCTCGCGGGCGACCAGCTGGGTCCGGGCCGTACGCTCCCGGCGGGCCGCGCTGTACTTCTCCAGCCGCTGCACGACGGTGTCCTCGCAGCAGTCCAGCGACTCGGCGAGCACCACCGCGTCCTCCAGTGCCTGACAGGCCCCTTGGGCCGCGTACTGGAGCATCGGGTGGGCCGCGTCGCCCAGCAGCGCCACGCGTCCGTCGGTCCACGTGTCGACCGGGTCGCGGTCGCACAGCACCCACGCCTTCCAGTCCCGGCCGAGTTCCAGCAGCCGCCTCGGCGTCGCGCCCAGCTCCGGGAACTCGTCGAGTACGTGGGCGCGCCCGGCCGGCTGCCCGACGACGGCCGCCCGCGCGCCGTTGTCCCGGGTCGCGGCCAGGTTCAGCAACGCGCCGCCGCCGATCGGATAGTGGACGAAGTGCCACTTGGGGCCCGCCCACAGGGTGACGGTGTTCCACCGCAGCTCTTCGGGCACCTGCTCCACCGGAACCACCGAGCGGTAGATCGTGTGCCCGGATACCCTCGGGTCACCGTCGCCCACCAGCTGGCGCCGTATCTCCGAGCGGATGCCGTCGGCGCCGATCAGTGCCGCGCCGCTGAGCCGCTCGCCGTCACTGAGGACGGCGACCACCTCGCACGAGCCCTGGCCGCGCTGCTCGTACCCCACCACCCGTCTACCGCCGCGCAGTTCGATCCGGGGATGGCTGCGACAGCCTTCCAGCAGCGGTTCGTACACGTCGGAGCGCTGCACGACCGCGTACGGGTTGCCGAAGCGCGTGCGGTAGTCGCCGGTCAGCGGCATCGAGGCGATCGCCTCGTCCGTGGTGCCGTCCATGAGCCGCAGTTCGTCGATGTAGACCGCCCGGTCGCGGACCTGGGCGCCCACGCCGAGCAGGTCGAGCGCGTGGAAGGCGTTGGGGCCGAGCTGGATGCCCGCGCCGAGTTCGGTGAACGTCTCCCTGCGCTCCAGAACGGTCACCCGGTGGCCGCGGCCCGCGAGGCCGAGCGCCGCGGCGAGTCCGCCGATGCCTCCGCCGGCGATGAGTATGTTCGCCATCTGTGGTTCACATCCCTTGTGTCGTGTGGTGGTGGGTTCGGGGAAGAGCAGGGGGAGTGTGCCGCGGGGGCCGGGGAGGACCTGGGGGTCGCGGGGGCGGGAGTTCCCGGTGGCGCCGGGTGTGGCGGGGCGAGGGACGGGGATCCGGTCCCGGCCTTGCCCGCGCGCGTCGCGCGGGGCCGCGGGTGCCCGGCGATCGCCTCGATCCGGCCGGACCCCTTGAGCCGTGTGTGCCCGGCCCGTGGATCGTGCGTGCGGGCGCGCGGCGCGCCGGTGCGGCCGCCGTCCTCGCGTACGGCGCGGCGAAGGCGTCCGGTTCGATCGTCAGATCCGCCGCCGTGCTGCCAGGGCGCGGGCGCCTTCCGCGGCGCGGCGGTCCGGCTCGCCGCGTGCGAAGCGACCGGTCGCACTCCTCGGTGGGGTCCTCACGGTTCTGCTCAGGGCTCCTTGACTGATGTTCGCAACGGGTGGAGGCTCGCGCGGCCACCCTGCATCGACCTGAGCGGGCGGGAGCAGGACGCCGGGAACACTTCGTCAGGTGCCCCGGACCACCTCCCGGAGCCGGCGCCTCGCACCCCTGTCCGCCGCCCCGTCAGGGGTTGCGGGAGCGCCTGGCCGAGGCGGTCGCGACGAGTGCCGCGAAGGTCAGCAGCCAGGCGCCCACCGCGATCCAGAGCAGCACCTCGCCCAGCGGGCGCAGCCAGGCGACCCCGGTGGGACCGGCGGCCGAAAGGCAGGCGGTGGCCGTCATCCCGAGGGGGAAGACGGTCGCCCAGCGGCGGATGTCGTAGTGCGGCCGCCACTGGCGCAGCTCGGCGGCGAGCAGGAGCACGTACCAGCCGAGGGACAGGGCGAGCGCCACCAGCGTGACGGTACGCAGCGCCGTGTGGGCCGAACCGGTCCACACGGGCGATGCCGTGAGCTTCGAGCCGGCCAGCGCCGAGATGGCGAGCGCGCCACCGGCCACCCAGTGGTCGCCCGCGCCCCGCAGCACCTCGCGGAAGTCGAACCGTACGAGGGCGAAGGCGTACAGCAGCAGGCCCAGGCAGAAGGCGCCCAGCGCCGCGCGGGCGAGCCAGTCCTGGTGGAGGGCGGCGGCCAGGGTCGCGGCCAGGACGGCGAGTCCCTGGGTGGCCACGCAGACGAGGAACGCGGCGCCGGGCATCCGCCGTTTCCAGTGCCGGACGACGGCGATCAGCAGTCCGGGCCAGAGCACGGCCGCCAGTACGAGCAGGGCGACGGCGAGGCCCTGCCACCCCAGCTGGGAGATCCGGGTGCCGAGCACCGTCGTCGCGGCCACGGCCGTCAGGGCGGCCGGGGTGTCGGCCTCGGCCTCGAAACGGCCTCGGTCGCTCACGAGCCGGGTGGTGAAATCGGCGGCGAGCACGAGCCACAGCGCGGCGGCGAGGACCAGGGCGGCCAGCGACAGCCCGTCGAAACCGGTGAGGTGCAGGCCGACGGAGAGGATGCCGGCGGCCATGACGGCGGCGCCCGCGGCCGGGGGGAGCCCCGTCCACCAGCGGCGGCCGGGCAGGGGAAACACCTGGTTCACCCCGCCAGCCGACACCGTCCGGCCGTGGCCCGCGAGCGCGGTGGGCCACCCGGCCCACACCAGGTGCACCGCGCCCGTGCCTTGACTTCCCGAGGGCGCTGCCCGACTCTCTGCGCTCATGGGACAGCTCGACGGCAAGGTCGCGGTGATCACGGGCGGGTCCGCCGGCATCGGACTGGCGACGGCGCACCGGTTCGTACGGGAGGGTGCCCGGGTGTTCGTCACGGGCCGCCGCGAGGCGGAACTCGCCTCCGCGGTGGACGCGTTGGGGAGCGGCGCGGTCGGGGTGCGGGGGGATGTCACCCGGTCGGCGGACCTGGAGCGGCTGTACGCGGCGGTCGAGGCGGAAGGCCGGCCGATCGACGTGCTGGTGACCAACGCGGGCGGCGGGAAGGCGGGCGGGGTCGCCGAGTTCACCGAGGAGCAGTTCGACATCGTCTCGGACCTGAACTTCCGTGCCACCTTCTTCACCGTGCAGCGGGCGCTGCCGCTCTTCGGGGAGCGCGGCTCGGTCATCCTGGTCGGCTCCACCGCCGGCTCCTCGGGGTCCACCCGGTTCGGGGTCTACGGCGCCACGAAGGCGGCCGTCCGGTCGATGGCGCGCAGCATGGCGCTGGAGCTCGCGGGGCGCGGGATCCGGGTGAACGCGCTCAGCCCCGGCCCGATCGACACCCCCGCGCTGTCGCGGGCGCCCGCAGCGATCCTGGAGGAGGTCACCTCCGGGGTGCCGATGGGCCGGACCGGCCGTCCGGAGGAGGTGGCCGCGGCGGCGCTGTTCCTCGCCTCGGAGGAGAGCAGCTACGTCACGGGCATCGAACTGTTCGTGGACGGCGGCGCGGCCCAGGTCTGACCCGGGCCGGACCCGGCGTGCCCGGCGAGCGGAGTGCCCGGCGAGCGGCGTGCCCGGCCCGCCCGTACGGATCAGGAGGGCCCGGGTTCCGTGCGGGCCGTGGTGAGGGTGAACATCGCGCCCCCGGGGTCGCGGAGGCTGACCCAGCGGTCGGTGGGGCTCGACATGATCGTCGACAGGGTGGTCCCGCCGGAGGTGGCGGCCGCCTCGATGGCCTCGTCGAGGTCCGGGACCCGGAAGTAGACGTGCCAGCGGGGCCTGGTCTCCGGGGTGTGCGCCGCGGCCTCGGTGATCCCGCCGTTCAGGCGGGCGACCGGATCGCCGCCCTGCCGCAGGACGACCTGGTCGTCCTCGTACGAGACCTCGCAGCACCCGGGGCGGCCGGTGGCCCACTCCAGCACCTCGCCGTAGAAGATCGCCGACTCGAAGGCGTCCCTGGTCCGCAGTTCCAGCCAGGCCGGTGCGGGTCCCCGGCCCACCCGCCAGTCGGCGGACACCCCGCCGGCCCAGATCCCGAAGACCGCGCCGTCCCGGTCGGCGACCAGCGCGCCGCGGCCGCCGGAGGGGAAGGAGACCGGGCCGACGGCGACGGTGCCGCTGCGCTCGCGGATCCGGTCCGCGGCCTCGTCGGCGTCGTCGACCGCGAAGTACGGGGTCCACGCGGCGGCGACCGGCAGGTCGGTGGTCAGGGTGCCGATGCCGGCCACCGGCACCCCGTCCAGCTCGGCGACGGTCCACCCCTCGCCCAGCCGGGCGGGCCGGAACTTCCAGCCGAGGACCGCGCCGTAGAACTGCTGGGTTCCCTGGAGGTCGCGGGCCATCAGGCTGACCCAGCACGGCGCGCCGAAGACCTCCCTCGTAGAAATCTCCACCGCACGCCCTCCGTCCCTCGTCCAGCCCATCGTGCCGTCGGGGGGTGCGCCCCGCACGTCGGCCCGCCGTCTTCCCGGTCCGCTCAGCGGCCGCTCCCCGTGCCCTGCCCGGTGATCAGATCGGTGAGTGCCTCCATGCCACCGGCCGTGAGGGCGCGGCGCTGCCGGTCCGCGGGCGTGCCCTCCTGCAGGAGCCGGTGCAGCAGGGAACCCACCTCGCGCTCGTCCCCGGCCTCCTCCAGCGCGGGCGTGATGTGCCGCATCAGCAGCCACAGCACGTCACCGGCGCTGCGCCGGCGGCCCTGCGGGTCCACCAGGGAGCCGTCGAGACCGTGCCGGGCCGCGTGCCACATGGCCGCGTGGAGCAACTCCGGCGTGCACTCCACGGGGGCGGCCCCCGCCTTCTCCTCCGCGATCGCCGTGCTGACCAGGGCGCGGACGATCCCGGTGAGCAGCACGGCGTCGGTGGCGTCCAGCTGTACGTCGAGGCAGCGCACCTCCAGGGTCGGGTAGCGGTCCGACAGCCTGGCCTGCCAGTAGAGCTGGCCCCGGTCGGCGATCACCCCCGCCTCCAGGAGCGCCTCGATGCGCGCCTCGTAGTCGGCGAGCGTACGGAAGCACGGCGTCGGGCCGCTGACCGGCCAGCGGCCGAAGACGATCGTGCGCCAGCTGGCGAAGCCCGTGTCGCGTCCGTCCCACAGCGGCGAGTTCGCCGACATGGCCAGCAGGGTCGGCAACCAGACGCGCAGCCGGTTGAGGACGGCGACGCCCATCTCCCGGTCGGGTACCGCGACGTGTACGTGCATGCCGTTGATCAGCTGCTCGTCGACCAGCTGGCCCGCTTCCTCCCGCATTTTGAGGTACCGCAGGTTCTGGGTGATCGGGGGCGGCTCGGCGTCCCGCAGCGGGGCCGCGGCGCAGGTGGCCAGGAGGCAGCCGTGTTCCTCGGCGGCGGAGCCGACCGCGTGCCGCAGGCGCAGCAGGTGGCCGGCGACCTCGTCCAGGTCCGTGCAGACGGGCGTGGCCACCTCGATCTGGGCCTGGAGCAGTTCGTTCTGCACCTCCTCGGCGTCCACGAACGGCCCGAGGCCGGCCGCTGCCCGCACCTCCTCCGCCCGGGACACGGGCAGATGGGTGACCGGATCCAGCAGGACGTACTCCTCCTCAACCCCGATCGTGATCATGTCGTGTGGGACTCCTGCCTTCGAGTTCTGAACGTCCCGCCACCCGCGGCGCGGTCCTTCCGCGGTCCCGCGGGCCCTGCGTATTCCCGGCCGCAGCCGCCCCATGCGGGGGCGGAGGTCCCGCGTCGGGCGCGGGCATTCGGCGGTTCCTTCGGGCGAATCTGGCTCCGGGTGCGTGGGGCGCCGATTCCAGCGTGGCAGTTCACAGGGAAATGCACCCATCGGGCCATCGGCAGGGGCGGTACATGACCAGGCGATCCGCGGGCCGGCCGCATTCCCGCCCGGAAGGGGCGCGCACGGGTGCCCCGCGCTCCCGGGTGGCCGTCCGGCGCGCCCGGGCGCTGGGCCGGCGCCCCGGCGGCAGGCCCGTGGACCGGCCGTACGCGTCCGTGTCGCCGCTGCTGCGGACCGCGGCGGCGTACTGCTGGCGGCTGCTGGTGGTCGGGGCGGTCGTGTACACGGTGTTCATGGTGCTGGGACGCTTCCACGAGCTCGCCGTGGCCGTCTTCCTCGGTCTGGTCGGTACGGCGCTGCTGCACCCGGTGGCCGATTTCCTGGCCCGCTGGATCCCGCGCTCCCTCGCGGTGGCCTGCTCGCTCCTGGGCAGCATCGTGCTCGCGCTGGGCGCGCTCGCCTTCGTCGGGGAGACGATCGCCGCGGAGTGGGAATCGCTGGTGGCCGAGTTCCGGATGGGGCTGGACCGGTTGGAGCCCCTGCTGGAGCGGCCGCCGCTGCGGCTGAGCCCGCACGCGCTGACCGATCTGCGGGACCGGATCGGCGACTACCTCTCCAGTCACCGCGCGAGCCTGCTCAGTACGGCCGTGAGCGGCGCGGGGCGCCTGGTGGAGGCCCTGACGGTGGTGGCGCTGTCCCTGTTCTGCGCGGTGTTCTTCATCTATTCCGGTGACCGGCAGTGGCGCTGGGTGTGCTCCCAGTTCCCGAAAGGGGCCCAGCAGCGCATCTCGGTCGCAGGGCGGGCCGCGTGGCGGACGTTCACCGGGTACACCCACGGGATCGTGCTGGTCGCGGCGACCAACGCCGTCCTGGTCGGGGTGGCCCTGTACCTGCTGGGCGTCCCGCTGGCGGTGCCGCTCGCGCTGCTGGAGTTCTTCGCCGCGTTCGTCCCCCTGATCGGCTCCCCGGTCGCCCTCGCGGTGGCCGTGGTCGTCGCGCTGGCGGCCAAGGGGCCGCTGGTCGCCGCGCTCGTGGTCGCCCTGATCGTGATCATCGGGCAGATCGAGGGACACGTGCTGCACCCGATGCTGATGAGCTGGGCGGTACGGCTGCACCCGGTGGTCGTGGCGCTGTCGGTGGTCGCGGGCGCCGTTGCCGCGGGCGTGCTGGGCGCCGTGGTCGCCGTACCGCTGGTCTCGGTCGTCTGGGCGGTCCGCCAGTCGCTGCGCTCCCCGGAGGCAGGGCTCTGAGCTGCGCTTTTCCAGACGTGCGGCTTCAGCCCGCCGGGAGGGGGTATATGTACGAGGACAGCTCACGAGACGGCCGTGCCGCGGGCTCGCGGCGCGACCATCCGTCGGAGGAGCAGCCCAGATGCCGTACACCGAGGTCACCGAAAGCATTCCGCAAGACACGCTGAGCGTGAGCACAGGCGAGGCCCGGACGCTGTCGGGGGCCTTGTTCCACAGACTGCGCAGCCTCGACGAGGGGACGGCGGCGTACTCGTACGTGCGCAACACGCTCGTCGAGCTCAACCTGAGCCTGGTGAAATACGCCGCCCGCCGGTTCCGCGGCCGGAGCGAGCCGATGGAGGACATCGTCCAGGTCGGGACGATCGGCCTGATCAAGGCGATCAACCGGTTCGACCCGGAGCGCGGGGTGGAGTTCACCACCTTCGCCATGCCGACCATCGTCGGCGAGATCAAGCGGTTCTTCCGCGACACCAGCTGGGCCGTGAAGGTGCCCCGGAGGCTCCAGGAGCTGCGGATCGACTCCGCCAAGGCGCACGACGCGCTGGAGCAGGACCTGGGCCGCGAGCCGACGGACGCCGAGCTGGCGGAGCGGCTGCACGTCACGCCCGCGGAGCTGGTGGAGGGGCGGAAGGCGGCGCACGCGTACTCAGCGCGCTCCCTGGACGCACCGACTCAGGAGGACGGCGACCACAACGCGGCGTACGCCGACCGTCCCTCGCTCGGCACGGAGGAGACGGCGTACGACACGATCGAATGCCTGGAGTCGCTCAAGCCGCTCCTGGCCGAACTGCCCGAGCGCGAGCGCATCCTCCTCTCGCTGCGCTTCGGCGACGGCCTGACCCAGTCCGAGATCGGCGAGCGGCTGGGGCTGTCGCAGATGCACGTCTCGCGGCTGCTCAACCGGACGCTGACCGCCCTGCGGAAGAGCCTCCTGGAGGATCCGCCGGAGGTGTCCGTGCGCTCGTGAGCCCGTGAGCGGCAGCGGCGGCGCTCCCGCCGCCGGGAGGGGCGGCTCCGGCGGTCCACAGGCGACGGGGGTGCTCGGGGCTCCCGTCGCCTGCTCCGCTCCGGGGCCGCCCGGGGGCAGGGGGTGCTGCCGGCGCGGCGTACGCGGTGCACGCGGTGCACGCCGTACGGTCATGATCCGATGGCCTGCCCGAAGGTGAAGAAGCCGTCCGGGTCCACCCGCTTCTTGATCTCGACGAGTCGGGGATAGTTGGCGCCGTAGTACGCGGTGCGCCAGTCCGCCAGGTCCGGGTCGATGAAGTTCTGGTAGGCGCCCCGGCCCACGTACGGTGCGACGGTCTCCCCCAGCTCCGCCAGCCAGCGCAGGTTCGCCGCCACGGTGGCCGGGCCGTCGCGTTCGGTCCAGGAGGTGTCCATGCTGACGAGGAACCGTGCGTCCCGGTGGACGAACGCGGTGTCGGCGGGTGCCACCCGGTTGATCGCACCGCCCCAGCCGTACAGGGCCAGTCCGCAGCCGTCCGGGTTGTCGCTGCCCGGACGGCGGGCGAGCCGGGCGAGGACGGCGGCCACGGCTTCGGGCGGGAGCGGCCCGGGGGCGAAGTTGGTCCGTACGGCGAAGGCCCCGGCGGAGGTCTCGTGCAGCAGGTAGTCCTTCGCCTCCCAGAACGTGCGGTCGGCGATGTCCTCCCGTACGGGACGGGTCGCCGCCAGGACGGGGGCGAGCAGCTCCCGCAACTCGCTCGCGGGGCCGAGGTGCAGTCCGACGGCCGATACGACGGGGTCGGCGCCGCGGGCGGCGGCGACCCCGAGGCGGAGGGAGAACTCGTCCGGTGCCCGCTCCGCGGCTTCCTGCACCGCGGCGAAGGCGTCCAGCGCGTCGGCCGCCTCCCACAGCAGCAGGCAGGTGGAGACGTCGGGCACGTGGGCGGCCTGGAAGGTGAAGGAGAGGTTGACGCCGAAGTTCCCGCCCCCGCCACCGCGGCAGGCCCAGTACAGGTCCGGGTTCTGCTGGGCGTCGCAGGTCAGCACCTGTCCGTCGGCTGTCATGAGGGTGGTCCGGACGAGGGCGTCCGCGGTGAGGCCCAGCTTGCGCGAGGTGGAGGAGGAGCCGCCGCCGAGGGTGAGCCCGGCGATGCCGACGGAGGCGCCGTTGCCCAGCGCGAACGCCATCTCGTGGGGCTGGACCGCGGCGTAGACCTCGGCCATGCGGGCCCCGCCGGCGGCCGTGACGAGCCCGGTGGAGCCGTCGGCGGACACGTCGTTCAGCGCGCTGAGGTCGAGGACGAGGCCCGTGGTGACGCAGTGGCCGGCGTAACTGTGGCCACCGCTGCGGGCGACGAGGGCGACGCCCGTGTCGCGGGCCCAGGCCAGGGCGTGCCGTACGTCGGCCTCGTTCGCGACGGACAGCACGCCGTGCGGGGTGACCGAGGCGAAGCGGGTGTTGAACGGCGCGCTGGACGCGCGGAAGCCGGCGTCGCCGGGGCGCAGGACGCGGCCCGCCACCGTCTTCTCCAACCGCCGCCAGTCCGCTTCGGAGGCGCCGTTCACCGCACCTCCTCGATGTAGGAGATCCCGGTCGCGGCGTGCGGGCCGTAGCGCTCCCAGACCTCGCGCAGCCGCAGGCGGCCGTCCTCGGCGAGCTCGGGGGTGTTGACGGTGTGTCCGCAGACCACCTCGCCGGTCGCGAACACGAGGGTGTAGCCCATGGAGAGGGTGCCGTCGGGGGTGCAGGTGCCGACGGTCCAGCCGCGTCGCACCTCGCCGCCGTGGACTTCTCCCCAGACCAGGTCCCCCTGCTGGTGGTAGACGGCGACGGTGCGGACGTCGCCCTGCGGTTTGCGGAACCTTCGGCCGTCGTAGTCGATCACGTGGCATCGCCCGTGGCCGCGAGGAACTCGGCCGACATGCTCCGGCCCCACCAGATCGCGTAGTAGGAGAAGTCCTCGTCGTGGTCGTTGACGATGTGGTGCTCGATCCCGCCCTTCATCAGCGCGATGTCCCCGGCCGCGAGCGGGCGGCGGAGGCCGTCGCACACCACCTCGGCGCGCCCGGCCATGGCGATGAACATCTCGCGCTCGTGGTGGGCGTGCGCCTCGGACACGTCTCCGGGGCGCAGGACGCACCAGGCGCCCCGGAAGGGGGATCGCAGTCCCGGCCACGGGTACAGGAGCTTGAGGTCCAGTCCGTGCTCCCGGAGCAGGTGGTCCGGCTCGGCTGTGCGGATGTCCACGTCGGGTCGTTCCTGGTCGGTCAACTTTCCGCTCCGATCGACGTCTTCTTGTGCCGGTGGGCCGGTGGGCCGGAATTCAGGGAATTCCGATTTCCGGTGGAGGGAGACGCCGACCAGGCTAGGAGCGGGCGATTCCCTTTCGACAGGGGAATTGTTCCCCTGTCGAAAGGGAATCTGCCGGATCACCCCTGTCCCAGACCCGCGTCCCGGGCGAGCACGATCGCCTGGGACCGATCGGCCACGCCGAGCTTTCCGAATATCGCGGAAACACGGTTGCTGATGGTCTTGGAGGCGAGCACGAGTTCACGGGCGATGGCGGCATTCGACTTGCCCGCGGCGATGCGCTCCAGGACATCGCGCTCCCGGTTGGTCAGCTGGGGGAACGGGTAGCCGTACGGTCCGGCGGGCGCGGGGCCCATCAGCGCCCCGAGCCGGTTGGCGATCGACTTGTCGACGATTCCCTCGCCGGCGGCCACGGCCTGGATGCCGCGCAGGATCTGGTCCGCGTCGGCGAATTTGAACAGGTAGCCGCGGGCGCCGGCCTGGAGAGCCGCGGTGATGACCCGGTCGTCGTCGACCGAGCTGAAGACGAGGACGCCCGTTTCGGGCCATAACCTCAGCACTTCGGATATCACCCGCATCCCGGCGCGCTGGTCCATGAGCGGGTCGACCACGAGGACATCGGGCCGGCAGCGGGAGGTCTCGGCCATCACCTCGTCCGCGGTGGCGGCCTCGCCGACGACGGATATCCCTGCGGACCCCTCCAGCAAGGAGCGCACCCCGTGGCGGATCGCCGGCTGGGCGTCGGCGATCACGACGGTGACGGTGACGGTTCCGAGGGGTCGGGAGACGACCGCGAGGTCGCCGTCGGGGCGCCGGCCGCCGAACTCCCTTCGCCCCTCACCCTGTGACGAGAGTGGCCAGAGCAGCCCCTTGATGTCTGTTGTCTGATGCATTTCTACCTTCCCCCCGAATCGATCTTATACGGTGGCTCAGGGCCGACCGGCGCGTTACCAGAATGGTGCACGGGCCAGTCTTACCGCAACGGTCGGGGGGATATCCGTATGGCGCGATAACCATGTCGGCATCGACATTCACATCCGGCCACGTCAGTTTTCTGCGGACTCTGCCATTCCTACCTCTTGTGCCCGGCGGAGAATTGCCTCCCGGTCCCGCCAATGCGCCCAGAACGCTCCCGTGTATCCCAGTCCACTGAGACTGGTAAGGAACGGATTGTCCGCGTAGTTGTTGTCGTGCTCGCTCATACCGGCCAGCGTCGGCAGCATGACCCTGTGGTGATCGGAGGGGTCCACGAGCTCCCAGAGCAGTTCCACGGACCGGCGCCGCTGCCCCGAGGGGTCGTCGACCGTTTCGGCGTCCTCCAGGAGATCCGGCGAGAAATAGCAGACGAGGCGGAAGTTTCCCGATGCGTCGAACATGAACTGCCGCTCGTACTCCACCGGGCCCGAGCACCGGGCGAGCGGCTTCAGCACGATCGGCTCCGTGGCCGTGTTCGACTGGAGTCCGGGCACCGTCCTCACCCCGTCGCACTGTTCGGCGATCGCGATGCCGAGCGGGGTGTACGGGAACAGCCGCAGCCCCAGCGAGAATCCGGTGACGGTCGCGTCCAGCGCCATGAACGCCTCGACGCATTCGCGCATGGACTGCGGCGTCTCGCCCGGCATGCCGAACAGTGCCTCGACCATCGTCATCATGCCGTGGGCGTGACACAGCCGCACCAGGTTCTCCGTGTCGGCGAAGGAGTAGTACGTGGTGCCCTTCTCCGTGACCTTCCAGCCGCGCAGCATGTCCTGTCGCACGTGGTCGGAGCCGACGTTGACCCCTCGGCAGCCCGCGGCCGCGAGCAGGGCGGCGAACTCCTCGTCGAACGGCGAGGGCTGGCAGTAGACCCACAGCCGCAGTGCGTTCAGCGGATTGCCGGGGTCGGCGTGCTTGCGCCGGACGATCTCGCGCAGCAGGTTCTTCGCGTGGTTGATGGAGAGGTTGAACTCGCTGTCGGTGGTGTGCTGGTCGAGGATCCCCTGGGCGGCGAGCGACTGCATCTCGTCGACCACGGCGGCGATGTCGCGCCGGCCGAACCGGGTGCCCTTCGCGTCCGGTTCCACGCAGTGCGAACAGCGGTACGTGCAGCCGTTCTTGGTGAGGATCCCGGCCAAGCCGCCGCGCTGGTAGTACAGCAGGTTGTCCACCTTGTGCGGCGAGCCGGAGCGGCGCCGGTAGGTCCCGGTCCGGTCCACCTGCCACACCCGGTCCTCGAACTGTCCGCCCGCCGACGGCGCCGCGGCGCGCCGGGGCGCCGGCATCAGCGAGGACGGCGGTACCCGGGTGACCCCCTCCCCCGTGTTGCGCAGCAGCCCGGACACGGTGGCCGTGTCGCGGCCGGTGACCAGCGCGTCGGCGAGATCGCAGATGATCTGCTCGCCGGGGCCCTTGACGCCGAAATCGATCCCGAAGTAGTCGACGAGCGCGAAGGGCATGGAGGAGAAACCGATGCCGCCGCCGACGATCGGCGCGTCCGTCAGCCGCCTGATCTCGGTGATGATCTCCTTGTGCTCGCCGATGAACGGGCGCTGCTCGAAGGCGTAGACCGTGTCGGTGTTGCGTATGGTGACGCCCACGAGCAGGGGGCTGCGCGCCTCGAAGTACTCGCAGAGGTACGACTTCCAGTCCTCCCGGTGAAACGTCAGGTCGGCCACCTCGACGTCGAAATCGGCGGCCTCCAACGAGGTGGTGAGCACGTCGAGCGCGTAGGGCGCGATCGGCGGGTGCACCTTGTTGGGATTGACCAATAACACGAGACCTCTGCCCATCGGTTCCCTCTCCCCTTATTTGACGATGCCGAGGCAGATGCCGAATTCGGGCTTCGAGCCGAGCAGGTAGGCGCCGGCCGACTGGAGAATGCGGTCCTGCGCGGTGGCGTGCTGGCACATGGTGGTGGTGTCGCGCATCCAGCGGTCCATCGGCGAGGACTGGTGGATCGACCAGGTCTGGAGCAGGTCGAAGAGCCTGCCGACGATCGACCGCGAGGTGCGGAAGGCGTGCACCCAGGCGATCGGAGACGCGGCGCGCTCCTCGGGGGTGAGGTCGTCCAGGGTGCCCCCGGCGGCCAGCACTTCCCACTGCCGCCGCTGGCTCCCGTACACCCCGTTCCGGGTGGCGAGGAAGTCCGCCTCGCACTCGGCGAGCGTGACCTGGGTGCGGAAGTGGTCCTTCCACGCCACCCCGGTCATCCGGTCGACCCGGGTCCGGGCGATCTCCCGCGCGTGGTCCAGGGCGGCCCGGGCCACCCCGAGCGCCACGCCGCACATGCTGCGCGTGAACGCGTCCGGCTGCGCGAGCGGGCCGGGGCGGCCCCGTACCTTCCCGAAGCTGTACGTGTGTTCCTCCGGCACGAAGACGCCGTCCATCGTGTAGTCGCAGCTGCCGGTGCCGCGCATCCCCATGGTGTGCCAGTTGTCGATGACCTCCACCTGGGCCCGGGGCACCAGGAACTGCTTCGACTCGTGCGGATTGCTGCCGTCCGGGCTCGCGTACGGTGTGCCGTCCTCGTAGACGAACGCACCCGAGGTCACCCAGTCGCAGTGGGTGATCCCGCTGCCGAACGACCACCGGCCGGAGAGCCGGAACCCGCCGGGTACCCGCTCGGCGCGGCCCGTCGGCTGCAGCAGCCCCGCCATGATCGTGTCCGGGGTCGGGAAGACCTCCTTGGCCACCCTCTCGTCGAGGAAGGCGCTGAAGATGCCGCCGCTCGCGCCCATCACCGCGCACCAGGCCGCGGAGGCGTCCCCGTGCGCCAGTGTCTCGACGACCTCCGTCTGCTCCATCGTCGTCAGGGCCAGGCCGCCCAGTTCGCGGCCGAACGCCATCCGGAACACCCCGGCGCCGCGCAGCAGGTCCACCACGTCCGCCGGCAGCCGCCGCGCCTCCTCGATCCGCGCCGAGTGCTCCCGCAGCAGCGGCGCCAGCTCCTTCGCGCGCGCGAGGAGCTCCGCCCCCGTGGCGGGCACCTCGGCCCCCGGGTTCCGGGTCATGGTCATGTGATCGCCTTTCATTTGGCCCTACTTGACGATGCCGAGGCTCATCCGGAACTTGGGCGGCCGGCCCAGCAGGTAGGCGCCCCCGGATTCGAGGATCAGGTCCGAGGCGGCGACGTGCTGGCACATGGTCGCGGTGTCCCGCATCCAGCGGTCCATCGGCGAGGACCGGTTGATCGACCAGGCCTGGAGCAGGTCGTAGAGGCGGTTCACGATCGCCCGCGAGCTGCGGAAGGCGTGCACCCAGGCGAGCGAGGACGCGGCCCGCTCGGTGGCGGTGAGGTCGTCCAGAGTGCCGCCGCCCGCCAGTACGTCCCAGTGCCGCTGCGAGCTGCTGTGGACGCCGCTGCGGGCGGCGTTGAACTCCGCCTCGCACTCGGCGAGGGTGACCTGCACCCGGAAGGTGTCCGCCCACACCGCGCCGGTCATCTTGTCCACCCGGGTGAGCGCGGTCTCCCGCGCGTGGTCCAGGGCGGCCCGGGCCACCCCGAGCGGCACCGAGCACAGACTGCGCATGAACGAGTCGGGCTGGGCGATCGGGGTGTCGGTCCGGCCGCGCACCTTGTAGAAGGTGTACGTGTGCTCCTCGGGCACGAACACGTCGGTGATCGTGTAGTCGCTGCTCCCGCTGCCGCACAGGCCGGTGGTGTCCCAGTTGCCCACGACCTCGACCTCGTGGGCCGGCACCAGGAACTGGCGCGAGGCGTGCGCGTTGCTGCCGTCCGGGCTGGCCCAGGGCTTGCCGTCCTGGTAGATGAACGCGCCCGAGGTCACCCAGTCGGCATGGGTGATCCCGCTGCCGAACGACCACCGGCCGGTCAGCCGGAAGCCGCCGGGCACCCGCTCGGCGTGGCCGGCCGGCGCGATCAGCCCGGCCGTGACCATGTCCAGGCGCGGGAACACCTCCTTGACCACGGCGGGGTCCAGGAAGTTGCTGATGGCCCCGGTCATCGCGCCGATCGCGGCGCACCATCCGGCCGAGGCGTCACCGTGGGCCAGGGTCTCCACGACCTCGGCCTGCTGCACCGACGTCAGCTCGGGACCGCCCCATTCGGGGCCGAAGCACATCCGGAACACTCCGGTGTCGCGCAGCATGTCCACGACGTCCGGAGGGAGTTGCCGGGCCTGTTCGATCTCCGCCGACCGCTCCCGCAGCCGCGGGGCCAGTGCCCTGGCCCGCTCCAGGATCTCGTCCGCGGTCATGGGTGTCTCGGTGCCCGGGTTCCGGGTCGTGCTCATGCGTTCCCCCTCAAGTGGTGGTGGGTGCCGGTCATTCGTCGACGTCGAGCAGCCCGGCGGGCATCGCGAACGGCGCGGCCGGATCCGGCGGTCCGATCGGCTCCGCGTCCAGCCCGACGAGCGCGGCCGCCGCGTCGAGCCGCTCCAGGCAGGTCCGGGTGTCCTCGGCCTCGCACACCACGAAGGAGTGGCGGGCCAGGTAGCCGCCCGGGGGCAGCCGCAGGATGGTGCCGGGCTCGGCCATCGGCGCCGCGGCGACCAGGCCGGGCGCCTCGGCCGGTACGGTGACCGAGCGCAGCAGGCAGTCCCGCTCCGGGTAGCCGAAGCGGATGCCGGCGACGGCCCGCCGGGTGGGGCGGGTGTCCGGCCGCTGCCCGGTGGCCACGTCGAACAGGACCTCTCCGGGCTCGATCCCGGTGGCGGCCCGGCCGAGGAAGGGGATCAGGTCCCCGCCCAGCCGGCCGTTGACCTCGATGATCAGCGGGCCGCGGTCGGTCAGCCTGACCTCGGTGTGGGTGATGCCGTCCTCGATGCCGAGCACCCGGTGCGCCCGCGCCAGGGTGTGCATCAGCCCCGGGTCCGCCAGGAGCGGGTCGGCCGCGTCGACGAGATGCCCGGTCTCCTCGAAGTACGGCTGGTCGCTGCTGTGTTTGCGGGCGACGAACAGCGGGAGGTACTCGCCCTTGTGGACGGCGCCGTCGATGCTGATCTCCGGTCCGGGCGCGTACCCCTCGACGATGGCGCTCGCCCGGTAGGGACCGGGGTCGACCTCGCTCGCGGCCAGCGCGATCCCGAACGCCGTGTCCAGCCCGGCCTCGTCGGCCGCGAACACGACGCCGATGCTGGCGCCCATCGCCCGCGGCTTGATCACGACCGGGTACCCGATCCGTTCGGCCGCCGCCCGGGCCTGCTCGACCGTGGTGGTGAGCGCGAACCCGGGCTGGTACAGGCCCGCAGCGGTGAGCTCGGAGCGGGTGAGCTCCTTGTCGCGGCAGCCGCGCACGCCGGGCACGGACAGCCCGGGCACCCCGAACTCGGCGGCGAGCAGCCCGGCGTCCAGGACCAGCGGCTCGTCCCAGCACATCAGGCCGGTGACGCGGCGGCGCGCGGCCACTTCCCGGGCCGCCGCGCCCATCGCCGCGGAGTCGAAGACGTTGGCGACGACGATCTCGTCGAAGTAGGCGTGCTGCCAGGTGGGGTTGAGGTTGTTGATCAGCACCATGTCCAGGCCGGACGCGAGGGCGCGGCGGCGGATCGGGGCGACGAGGTACTCGCGGTACACCTTCAGCCCGCTGCCGATGACCAGAAGGGTTCCCCGGTCGGCGGTCATCGGGTGCTCCCCTCGGCGCGCCGGGCGAGCAGGTCGGTGAGGATGTCGTGCGAGCGGTTCGCGAGGACGCTGATGAGGGAGTCGGCGATGCCGTGGGTCTCCTCGTTGACGCCCTGGAGGTAGACCGCGCCCCAGGCCGATTCGCCGAGCTCCACCCGGTGGGCGCGGCTGACCTCCACCTCGTCGATCCCGACCCGGGCCGCCAGCTCCCGTACGAGCGCGGGCTTGCGGGGGTCGTAGCCGGTGCCGAGGAGGACGAGGTCGCAGCGCAGCGGCTCGGTCTTGCCGCTGAGGCGGTCCCGCAGATCGAGTACGACGTCCCCGTCCTCGATCCGGGCGCCCACCACCTCGGTCATGGCCCGCACCTCGGACCGCTGCGGGCCGAGGGCCTTCTGCCGGTAGAGCATCGTGTACAGCTCGTCGAGGAACGGCGGCGCCAGCCCCGCGTAGTTCGTCAGCCGCATCTCGTCGAGGACCTGGCCCCGGACCTCCGCGGGGCTGTCGTAGAACTCGTCCACGAAGGACGGGAAGAACAGCTCGTTCACGAATTTGCTCGTCTGGTAGTTCTGGAGTCCTATCGACCGCACCAGCATCGTCACCCGGCTCTGCGGGAGGTTCTCGTGGAGCGCGTAGAACATCTCCGCCGCGCTCTGCGCCCCGCCGACCACCACCGCCCGCACCGGCTCGTCCCTGGGGATCTCCCCGATCCGGGTCCGGTACCGGGCGCTGTGGATCACCCGGTCCGCCGGCAGGGCGGCGAAGACCTCCGGTACGCGCGGGTCGCGGCCGCCGCCGACCACCAGGTCCCGGCAGCGGATCTCGTCCCCGTCGGTCAGCACCACGCTCCACCCGGACACCGA
>NZ_JBIASC010000011.1:0-282406 GCF_042890485.1 Streptomyces sp. NPDC002181
TCAAGGAACGGACGCTTCCTTTGTACTCACCCTCTCGGGCTTTCCTCCGGGCTTTCGTTCTTCGTTCTTGCGTTTCCGACTCTATCAGAGTCAGTTCCGCTTGCTTTCCAGGTTCTTCGCTTTCGCGTTTTCCCTTTCCGGCGATTCCGACTCTATCAGAAGTTTTCCACCGGATTTCCCGGCTTCAGATTCCTGAATGAGGAGTCGATTGTGCCCCACTGGAATTCAATTCCTGTTGGGGGCGAGAGAGACTTTAAACCATCACTGCCGAACTTGTCCAGTTCGAGGCAACCGTTCGAATCTACCTCCCCACTGCGACGGTGTCAACAGTCGCTGCGGGACGACGAGGAGACTAGCAGCTGAACGGGGTCCGACGCACATCAGGCCGCCGTGGGCAGCGTGGCCGTCTGGTCCGCGGCTTCCACGTCGCCCACCTCGCCGGCGCGCGCGGCACGGCCGCCGAGGACGTAGACGTACGTCAGGAACAGGGCCTCGGCTGCGACGCCGATCGTGATGCGGGCCCAGGTCGGGAGGCCGGACGGGGTCACGAAGCCCTCGATCAGGCCCGATACGAACAGGACCACCGCGAGCCCGATCGCCATGCCCAGCGCGGCGCGTCCCTGCTCGGCGAGGGCGGCCCGCCGGGTGCGCGGGCCCGGGTCGATGACCGTCCAGCCGAGGCGCAGGCCCGTGCCCGCGGCCACGAAGACCGCGGTCAGTTCGAGCAGCCCGTGCGGGAGGATCAGGCCTAGGAAGACGTCGAGGCGGCCCGCCGAGGCCATCAGGCCGATGCCCGTGCCGAGATTGAGCATGTTCACGAAGAGGATCCACAGCACGGGTATCCCCAGGAACGCGCCCAGGACCAGGCAGATCGCGGCGGCCTGGGCGTTGTTCGTCCAGACCTGGGCGGCGAAGGATCCCGCCGGGTTGCTGGAGTAGTACGTCTCGTACCCGCCGCCCGGCTTCGTGAGCGCCTTCAGGTCCTCCGGGGCCGCGATGGCCCCCTGGACCTCCGGGTGGGTGGCTATCCACCAGCCGAGCAGGACGCCGACCGCCGTGGAAATCAGGGCCGTCGGTATCCACCAGTGGCGGCTGCGGTAGACGGCGGCCGGGAAGCTCGCGGTGAAGAAGCGGGCGGCATCGCGCCAGCCGGCGCGGCGGGCGCCGGTCACCGTGGCGCGGGCGCGGGCGACGAGCTGGGTCAGGCGGCCCGTGAGCATCGGGTCCGGGGTACTGGACTGGATCAGCGAGAGATGGGTGGAGGCCCGCTGGTAGAGCGCGACCAGTTCGTCCGCCTCGGCGCCGGTCAGCCGGCGGCCGCGGCCGAGCAGCTGCTCCAGGCGGTCCCACTCCGCCCGGTGGGCCGTGGCGAAGACGTCGAGATCCATCCGGTTACCGCTCCCCTGCCCCAGGACCTGCTCTGCTTCAGCTTCTGCTTACTTCTACCGTGGTCAGCTTGGCAGACTGGTGGCCGAGGGGCGGGTCCGGTCACGGGAAAGGTGTGCAGGGTGAGCGATCTGGTGACGGGGGACGCGGTCGTCCTGGGGTTGCGGCCGGCGAGGCTGCCGAGCCGGGCGCTGGCGATCTTCCTCGACCTGCTCGTGTACCTCACCGGCTACCTGATCATCTCGATCGGACTGACCCTCGCCACCGCTTCCCTCGACCCCGCCGCACAAGCCGCGGTGTCGGTCGCGAGCTTCCTGCTGGTGCTGGTCGGGGTGCCGATCGCGGTGGAGACGCTGTCCCACGGGCGCTCGCTCGGCAAGCTCGCCTGCGGGTTGCGGGTGGTCCGCGACGACGGCGGGCCGATCCGGTTCCGGCACGCGCTGGTGCGCGGGGCGATGGGGGTCGTGGAGCTGCTGGGCACCTTCGGTGCCATCGCCTGCATCGCGTCACTGATCTCGGCCCGCGGCCGGCGGCTGGGTGACGTGTTCGCCGGGGCCCTGGTCGTACGGGAGCGGGTGCCGGGGGCGCGGGTGATGCCGGTTCCCCCGCCGCCGCCGTGGCTGGCCGGGCGGTTCTCGGGGCTGGACCTGTCGGCCGTGCCGGACGGGCTGTGGCTGGCGATACGGCAGTACCTGACGCGCATGAACCAGCTGGACCCGCAGGTGGGCGCCGCGATGGCGGTGCGGCTCGCCGATGACCTGGTCGCGCGTACGGGGGCTCCGGCGCCGGCGGGGGTGCCGGCCGCCGCGTTCCTGATGGCGGTGGTGCACGAGCGGCAGTCCCGGGATGCGGTCCGCGCGTTCGGCCAGGCCGCGCCCGCGTACGCTCCGCCCGCGCCCGTTGCGTACGCGCCGCCCGTCATGCCCGCCGCGTGGGGGCACCCGAGCCACGGGGCGTACGCGCCGCAGGCCGTGCCGCCCGCGACCACGCCGGTCCCGGTCGCGGTCCCGGGCGAGATGCCCGCGACTCCGGAGCCGCCGCGGCCCGCGACGGGGTTCGCACCCCCGGCGTGATCGCCTAACCTGCGCGGCATGTCAGCGAACCTCGCATTCACTTTCCGCGTCACCGGCATCGAGGACGAGGCCCGGGCGCGAGCCGTCGTCGAGGAGCTCCGGGAGCTGATGCGGGACGAGAGCATCGGCCGCCAGGTCACGATCGGCATCCGCAACGAGGACGGCGCGCACGTCGTCACCGGAGGGACCGACTTCCCGGTCTCCGTCAGCCGCGCCCACCTGTGGTGCCCGGAGTTCGAGAAGTCCGTCGCCTGGTACGCGAGGGAAGCCGCGCCCTCGGCGACCTGCGCCGTCGAGTGGAGCCACCCCGACGAGCAGCCCTGATCCGGGGCCGGCGAGCCGCTCGGGGCCTCAGTCCTCGGGGAAGGCCGAGGGCGGGGTCTCCAGGTGTTCCAGTTCGATACCCGGGGCCGCGAGAACGACGTCACCCGCGATGTGCACCGTATGCACCTCGCCCGTGTCCAGGGCGGTGACCTGGTACTCGTCCACCACGAGGGGCCCGCTGTCCGTCGCGTGCTCGGCGCGTCCCCGCAGGGCCCACGCCTGGTCGACCGTACGGGGCGCCAGCACCGGGTCCGTCAGCGCCACGAGCCGGACCCGGGTGGCGGGTGCGCCGGGGGCGAGCCGCAGCAGGCGGGCGGTGGCCACGAGGAAGGCCGGCGAGGTGCCGGTGAAGCCGGCGGCGGGGACGTTGCCCTCGGTGGCCTCGGATCCCGTGGGGTCGGAGCGCACCCAGGTGATCCCGTCGATGGCGGCGCCGCGCACCTGCCAGCTCGCGGCGTTGGCTTCGAGGCGGATGGGGCGGCCGAGTTCGTCGATCGCGAGGTCGACCGAGCCGCGGTGGTCGCCGTCCGGGCCGGTGAGCTGGGAGACGTAGCGCCAGCCGGAGGGGCCGGGCGCGCAGTGGAAGTGCTCCTCGCCGAGGGGCGCGTGGTCGTGCGGGTCGTGGAGCGAGTAGCGGCCGCGGGGCATGGGGTGCCGTCCTTGCGTGCGTCGTACCGGGTCGTACGGGTCGTACGGGTCGTGCTCACGGGGCAGGCCCCCGGCGACGTACCTGCCGGGGGCCTGCTCGGTGCTGCGGATCCGCGGGAACCGGACCGTCCGGACCGGACCGGACGGACCGGACCGGGATCAGTAGCGGTAGTGGTCCGGCTTGTACGGGCCCTCGACCTTGACGCCGATGTAGTCGGCCTGCTCCTTGCGGAGGGTCGTGAGCTTGACGCCGAGGGCGTCCAGGTGGAGGCGGGCGACCTTCTCGTCGAGGTGCTTGGGCAGCACGTAGACGTCGGTCGGGTACTCCGAGGGCTTGGTGAAGAGCTCGATCTGGGCCAGCGTCTGGTCCGCGAAGGAGTTCGACATCACGAACGACGGGTGGCCGGTCGCGTTGCCCAGGTTCAGCAGGCGGCCCTCGGAGAGGACGATCAGGACCTTGCCGTCGGGGAACTTCCAGGTGTGGACCTGCGGCTTGACCTCGTCCTTGACGATGCCCTCGACCTTGGCCAGGCCGGCCATGTCGATCTCGTTGTCGAAGTGGCCGATGTTGCCCACGATCGCCTGGTGCTTCATCTTGGCCATGTCGGCGGCCATGATGATGTCCTTGTTGCCCGTGGTCGTGATGAAGATGTCGGCCGTCTCGACGACGTCGTCCAGCGTCGCGACCTGGAAGCCGTCCATGGCCGCCTGGAGCGCGCAGATCGGGTCGATCTCGGTGACGATGACGCGCGCGCCCTGGCCGCGGAGGGACTCGGCGCAGCCCTTGCCGACGTCGCCGTAGCCGAAGACGACGGCGACCTTGCCGCCGATGAGGACGTCGGTGGCGCGGTTGATGCCGTCGATGAGGGAGTGGCGGCAGCCGTACTTGTTGTCGAACTTCGACTTGGTGACCGCGTCGTTGACGTTGATCGCCGGGAAGAGCAGGGTGCCCTCGGCCATCATCTCGTACAGGCGGTGGACACCGGTGGTGGTCTCCTCGGTGACGCCGCGGATCTCGGACGCGAGCTGCGTCCACTTCTGCGGGGTCTCGCCGAGGGTGCGGTTCAGCAGGGTGAGGATGTGGCCGTACTCCTCGGAGTCCGCCGTCGACGGGTCCGGGGCGGAGCCGGCCTTCTCGAACTCGACGCCCTTGTGGACGAGGAGAGTGGCGTCACCACCGTCGTCGAGGATCATGTTCGGGCCGCCGGTGGGGGTGTTCGGCCAGGTCAGCGCCTGCTCCGTGCACCACCAGTACTCCTCCAGCGTCTCGCCCTTCCAGGCGAAGACGGGGACGCCCTGCGGGTTCTCCGGGGTGCCGTTCGGGCCGACCGCGATGGCGGCGGCCGCGTGGTCCTGGGTGGAGAAGATGTTGCAGGAGGCCCAGCGGACGTCGGCACCGAGGGCGACCAGGGTCTCGATCAGGACGGCGGTCTGCACGGTCATGTGCAGCGAGCCGGTGATGCGGGCGCCGGCCAGCGGCTGGGCCGCGGCGTACTCGCGGCGGATCGACATCAGGCCGGGCATCTCGTGCTCGGCGAGGGTGATCTCCTTGCGGCCGAAGGCGGCGAGGGAAAGGTCGGCGACCTTGAAGTCCATGGGTGCTGCTCTCCTCATGGGTCGAGAGGGTGGGTACGGCTGAGCCGCGCATCGCCTGTGCGGGCGGTGCACCGGGCACTCAGTCCGTCGGGGGTCCTCTCTCCCCTCGGCCGGTCGCGGAGACCGCCCGACCGCCATCAGCAGCGACGCCTGACACTGATGACGAATCTACACCGATCGGCCGAGCGCGCCCCAGTGGGCCGGGGAAGAAGTCGCCGTCCGAAGGGGCCGTCCGGCGGGCCTGATTCAGGCCTTTTGGACTTTTGATCGGCCCCCTGCGTGGTGGACGATGCCGGAGGATCGTTCGTACGCGCGAGAAGGAGATTGCAGTGACCACTCCGGCCGACTCTCCCGGTGGCGGGACCACGAGCGGGGGCGAGCGCCTGAAGCTGCTCGCCGTCACCGCGTGCCCCACGGGGATCGCGCACACGTACATGGCCGCGGAGAAGCTCCAGCAGGCCGCCGCCCGCCTCGGCGTCGGCATGAAGGTGGAGACCCAGGGCTCCATCGGGGCCGAGAACGTGCTCGATGACAACGATGTCAGAGAGGCGGACGGGATCATCATCGCCGCCGACAAGGAGGTGGACCGCGAGCGGTTCGCCGGCAAGCGGGTGCTGTCCACCGGGGTCGCCGACGCCATCCACCGGCCGGAGGAGCTCATCGAGCGCGTGCGGAGCGCGCCGGTGCAGACCGGGGGCCCGGCGGTCCCGGGCAAAGGGGCGGGCGGCGGCAGGGAGCGGAGCCTCGCGTACAAGGCGCTGATGAACGGCGTCTCGTACATGATCCCGTTCGTGGTCGTGGGCGGTCTGCTGATCGCCGTCTCGCTCGCGCTCGGCGGGCACGCGACGGCCGAGGGGTACGTGATCCCCGAGGGCACGTTCTGGGCCCACGTGAACGCCATCGGCGGCATCGGCTTCCAGCTGATGATCCCGATCCTGTCCGGCTACATCGCGTACGCCATCGGCGACCGGCCGGCACTCGTGCCCGGCATGATCGGCGGATTCATCGCGAACACGGGGGCGCTCTACGACTCCAAGGCGGGCGCGGGCTTCATCGGAGCCATCGTGACGGGCTTCCTGGCCGGCTATCTGGTCCTGTGGATCAAGAAGGTCAAGGTCCCCAAGGTCGTACAGCCGATCATGCCGATCATCGTGATCCCGATCGTCGCGACGACGACGCTGGGCCTGTTCTTCATCTACGTCATCGGCAAGCCGATCTCCTGGGTGTTCGAGAACCTGACGAGCTGGCTTTCCGGGATGACCGGGAGCAGCGCGGTCCTGCTCGGCGCGATCCTCGGCCTGATGATCGCCTTCGACATGGGCGGGCCGGTCAACAAGACGGCGTTCCTCTTCGGTACGGGGCTCATCGCATCCGGGAACCACGCGGTCATGGGCATGTGCGCGGCGGCCATCCCGGTCATGCCGCTGGGCCAGGGCCTGGCGACGCTGCTGCGCCGCAAGCTGTACTCCGACCAGGAGCGCGAGACCGGCATGGCGGCGCTGTTCATGGGGATGTTCGGCATCTCGGAGGGCGCGATCCCGTTCGCGGCGGCGCGGCCGGCGGTCGTCATCCCGGCGAACATGCTCGGTGGTGCGGTGGCCGGTGCGATCGCCGGTGTGGCGGGCGTGGGCGACCACGTGCCGCACGGCGGTCCGGTCGTGGCCGCGCTGGGCGCGATCAGCGGCTGGGCCGGGTTCCTGACCGCCATCGCGGCGGGCACGGTGGTCACCGCCCTGACGACCAACGCCCTCATCGACCTCAAGGCGCGCCGGGGGGCGGTCGCCGCCGTGGCGCCCGTCGCCGTGGCCGCCGGCGCCGGGCCCGGTGCCGGTACCGGCGCCCCCGAGCCGGTGCTCGCGGGCGTCGGCGCGGGTACGGGCACCGCCGCGGCCGTGGCCATGGCGGCGGCCTCCCCCGCTGCGGCCGCCCCTGCTGCTGCCGACTCCGCTGCTGCCGTCGCCGTGCCCGAGGTGCTCTCCGGGTACCTGACCGCGCGGACCGTGAAGACCGAACTGGCCTCCGGCTCCAAGGAGGCGGCCATCCGCGAGATGGCCGAGATGCTGGCCGCGACCGGCAACGTGCGGGACGTGGACGAGCTCGTACGGGTCGCCCTCGCCCGCGAGGCGCAGGGCACGACGGGTCTCGGCGAGTCCATCGCGATCCCGCACGCCAAGACGGACGCGGTGTCCCGTCCGACGGTGGGCTTCGCCCGGTCCGGCGCGGGCATCGAGTGGGGTTCGCTGGACGGTACGAAGGCCCGGCTGGTCTTCATGATCTCCGTGCCGGAGGCCGCCGCCGGCGACGAGCACCTGCGGATCCTCGCGCTGCTGTCCCGCAAGCTGATGGACGGGGACTTCCGCGAGCGCCTCGGATCGGCGCCGGACACCCCTGCGGTCCTGGAGGTGCTCCGCGAGATCCGGTGACCGGGCGGCGGTGAGACGCGAAGGCCCCCGCGGCGCGTCCTGCGCGGCGGGGGCCTTCGTACGTCCCGGCGTCCCGGCGTCCCGGAGGTGCGTCAGCCCTCGGTGGCGGCTTCCGCCTTGTAGATGTCCGGCTCCAGGTAGATCACGCGGGCGATCGGGACCGCCGCACGGATGCGGATCTCGGCGGCGTTGATCGCGTCCGCCACCTGCGTCGCGGTGTCGTCGCCCTCGACGGCGATCTTCGCGGCGACGAGCAGCTCCTCCGGGCCGAGGTGGAGGGTGCGCATGTGGATGACGCGGGTGACGACGTCGCCGTCGACGAGCGCGGCCTTGATCTTCTCGACGTCCTCCGCGCCCGCGGCCTCGCCGAGCAGCAGGGACTTGGTCTCGGCGGCCAGCACGATGGCGATGAGGATCAGGAGGGTGCCGATGCACAGGGTGCCGATGCCGTCCCAGATGCCGTCGCCGGTCGCGAGCGCGAGGCCGACGCCGCCGAGGGCGAGGACCAGGCCGACGAGCGCGCCGAAGTCCTCCAGCAGGACCACGGGCAGCTCGGGGGCCTTGGCGCGCCTGATGAACTGGCTCCAGGAGAGGGCGCCGCGGATCTCGTTCGACTCCTTGATCGCCGTCTTGAAGGAGAACCCTTCGGCGACGATCGCGAAGAGGAGCACGCCGATCGGCCAGTACCAGTCCTCGATGGGGTGCGGGTGCTGGACCTTCTCGACACCCTCGTAGATGGCGAACATGCCGCCGACGGTGAAGAGCACGATGGAGACGAGGAAGGCGTAGATGTAGCGTTCGCGCCCGTACCCGAAGGGGTGTTGCGGGGTCGCCTCGCGCTGGGCCTTCTTGCCGCCGAGGAGCAGCAGCCCCTGGTTCCCGGAGTCGGCCAGCGAGTGGACGCTTTCCGCGAGCATCGACGACGAGCCGCTGAAGACGAAGGCCACGAACTTGGCTACAGCGATGGCGAGGTTGGCGGCGAGTGCCGCCACGATCGCCCTGGTACCGCCCGACGCGCTCATGGGTTTCCGGAGTCCCTTCCTCGGTACGGCACCCCTGCCCGGGGCGCCGCGCTACGGCGGCACATTGTTGCAGTCGTAGCGGCGGACGCCACGTTCACACCGACACGGTGGCCCGGAAAATCGTACCGGTACCGGACAGTTCGACCTTTTCGCCGGCCGGGACGAAGACCGACTCCCCGGGGGACAGCGTCACTTCGCCCGCCTTCGGGCGGCCCGCCGTGCAGAGCAGGATCTGCGGGGCCCCGTCCGGAAGGTGGTGGGGGGCGGCGCCGGGGGCCAGCGCGAAGCGGGAGAGCCGGAACTCGTCGACTGGGGACTCGTAGACCTCCTCGCCGTTGCCCTCGGGGCGCTGCACGGCCGGGTCCGCGGGCTCGAAGCGCACGATCTTCAGGAGTTCGGGCACGTCCACGTGTTTGGGGGTGAGACCGGCGCGCAGCACGTTGTCGGAGTTGGCCAGCAGTTCCACGCCGAGGCCGTCGAGGTAGGCGTGCGGGACGCCGGCGCCGAGGAACATCGCCTCGCCGGGCTGGAGTCGTACGTGGTGGAGCAGCATGGCCGCGACCACCCCGGGGTCGCCCGGGTAGTGGTGGACGAGGGAGGCGTACGGGGCGTACGGGCCCCCGAGGCGTTCGATCGCGGCGCCCGCCTCGGCGACCGTACGGGCCATCTCGGCGCGGTCCGCGGTCAGTACGGCGGTGAGCATCTCGCGCAGGGCCGCCTCCTCCGGGTGGGCCCGCAGGAGGTCGGCGTACGGCTTGAGCGAGTCCACCCCGAGGCCTTCGAGGAGCGCGGCGGCCTCCAGCGGCGGGCGGAACCCGCACAGGCCGTCGAAGGGCGTGAGCGCGCAGACCATCTCGGGCTTGTGGTTGGGGTCCTTGTAGTTGCGGTGGCCCGCTTCGATCGGGATCCCGCGGCTCTCCTCGTCGGCGTAGCCGGCTTCGGCCTGCTCCAGGTCGGGGTGGACCTGGAGGGAGAGCGGGGCGCCGGCTGCGAGGAGTTTGAGGAGGAAGGGCAGCCGGGGGCCGAACTTGGCGACGGCGGCCGCGCCGAGCTCGCGCTCGGGGTCGGCGGCGATGACGTCCGCGAGGGTGGTCTCGCCGGCGCCGCGGTCGAGGCGGGAGGGGGCGCCGGGGTGGGCGCCCATCCACATCTCGGCCTGGGGCTCCCCGGTGGGTTCGACGCCGAGGAGCCCCGGGATCGCGGTGGTCGATCCCCAGGCGTAGGGGCGGATCGTGTTCGTCAGGCGGTCCATCTTCGTCCGTCTTCCTGGATGAAGGGCCGGCACGGTGGTGTGCTCAGCCGTGTCCCCTGGTCGCCAGCGCCAGGTAGGCGGTGGCGAAGTCCGTGACGGCGAGGAGTTCGGCGATCTGCTCCAGTTCGCCGCCCTCCTCCGGTTCGAGCTCGCTGATGGCCGTGTCGTGGCTGAGGGCGAGCTCGCGCGCGGCCGGGGCGGCGGTGAGGCCGCCCGTGGGCCGGTCGCGCAGCAGGACGATGCGGGCGCGGAGCGCTTGGGGCTCCTCCACCCGGTCACGGAAGAAGTCTTCGGGGTCGGCCCCGGCGGCGAAGGAGCCGGCGAGCAGGACCCCGTGGGCGGGCAGGGCTTCGGGCAGGTCGGCGGCCAGGGCGGGGCGGCCGGCGAGCTCGGCGAGGGTGGCGGCGAAGCGGCGCCCGGCCGGTCCGGCGCCGACGCCCTCGCTCCAGATGAGCGGGAGGGAGTCGGCGAGCTCGGCGGCGAGGGTCTTGGCCGGGTTGGAGTACGTGGCGATGGCCGGTCCGCAGCGCTCCGCGGTGCGGTCGAGCCGGTCGGCGACGCGCTGCAGGGTCTCGGGGGCGGCCGTGATCAGCCCGACCCTGTCGAGGAGCACGAGCAGCGGGGTGAGCAGGGCCCACAGGGCGCCGGGGCCGGCCGCCGCCGATTCGTCGTACTCCTGGTACGGGGCCTTGGCCATCGGTACGAGGAGCCCGTGCGCGCCGTCGACGGCCTCGCTCAGCGGGGACCGCTCGGGGGCGACGGCGACGACGGTGCAGCCGCGCCGGTAGGCCTGCTCGGCGAGGACGGCGAGCCCGGGCTCGGTGCCGTCGGCGGTGGCCAGGAGCAGCAGGTCGACGGAGCCGGCCCAGCCGGGCAGCGCCCAGCGCAGGGCGCCGGCGGCGTGGGCGACGCCGGTGGGGTGCAGCCGGGTGACGGGTGCGGAGGCTCCGGCGAGGGCGCCGAGCAGGTCGGCGACCCCGGTGGCGGCGGTGCCGGGCCCGGCGATGAGCACGGCGCGGGGCCGGCCGTCGGGGCGCAGGTCGACGAGGCCCGCCTCGGTCGCGTGCCGTGCCGCAGTGCGGACTCTGGCCCCGGCCTCGGCTGCGCCGCGGAGCAGGCCGCGGCGGTCGGCGCGGGCGAGCTCGTCCGGTGCGTCGAGGAGCGACTCGTCGAGCATTGCGGCCTCCGGCTGATTCAGAAGGGCGGGCGACTCGGTTGCTCGGGCGCCCGGCGCGGTGACGGGCGCCCTTGATGCCTGTTCGGTGCCTCGTGCGAAGCCCGTGCGGGCCCTGCCTCAGGCGGGGCGGCGGGCCTCGTCGACGAGGAGGACCGGGATGCCGTCGCGGACCGGGTAGGCGAGGCCGCAGTCCCGACCGGTGCAGATCAGCTCGGGAGCCGCTTCGTCCGCCGACTTGTCCTCAAGGGGCGAGTGGCAGGCGGGGCAGGCGAGGATCTCCAGAAGGCCGGCTTCGAGCGGCATGGGGCGGTTCCCTTCGAACATGCGGATTGGGCGAGGTCAGCGTACCGCCGGGCCGCACCCGGCGCGGCCCGGCGGTGACACGGGCTTCATGCCCGGACGAGGGAGAGGACCTCGTCGCGGACCTTGGCGAGGGTCCGGGGGTCGCGGGCCTCGACGTTGAGGCGCAGCAGCGGCTCGGTGTTGGAGGCGCGCAGGTTGAACCACCAGTCGGCGGAGGTGGCGGTCAGGCCGTCGAGCTCGTCGAGGGTGATCCCCTCGGCTGAGCCGTACGCGGCCTTGACGGCGGCGAGCCGCCCGGCCTGGTCGGCGACGGTGGAGTTGATCTCGCCGGAGCCCGCGTAGCGGTCGTAGGAGGAGACCAGCCCGGAGAGCGGGCCGTCCTGGCCGCCGAGGGCGGCGAGGACGTGGAGCGCGGCGAGCATGCCGGTGTCCGCGTTCCAGAAGTCCTTGAAGTAGTAGTGCGCCGAGTGCTCGCCGCCGAAGATGGCGCCGGAGCGGGCCATCTCCTCCTTGATGAAGGAGTGGCCGACGCGGGTGCGCACGGGGGTGCCGCCGTGCTCGCGGACGACCTCGGGCACCGACCAGGAGGTGATCAGGTTGTGGATCACCGTGCCGGTGCCGCCGTTGCGGGCCAGTTCGCGGGCCGCGACCAGGGCGGTGACGGCGGACGGGGAGACCCCCTCGCCCCGCTCGTCGACGACGAAGCAGCGGTCGGCGTCGCCGTCGAAGGCGAGGCCGAGGTCGGCGCCCTCGGCCTTCACGCGGGCCTGGAGGTCGACGATGTTCTTCGGGTCGAGGGGGTTGGCCTCGTGGTTCGGGAAGGTGCCGTCGAGCTCGAAGTACATCGGGACGAGCTCCAGCGGCAGGCCCTCGAACACGGTCGGGACGGTGTGGCCGCCCATGCCGTTGCCCGCGTCGACGACGACCTTGAGCGGGCGGATGGCGCCGAGGTCGACCAGGCCCTTGAGGTGCTCGGCGTAGCCGGCGAGGGTGTCCTGCTCGGTGATCGCGCCGGGGGCGGTGCCTTCGGCGACGGCCGGGGCGCCCTGCTCGGACCACTGCTCGACGAGCTCGCGGATGGTGGAGAGCCCGGAGTCCTGGCCGACGGGGGCGGCGCCCGCGCGGCAGAGCTTGATGCCGTTGTAGCGGGCCGGGTTGTGCGAGGCGGTGAACATCGCGCCGGGCAGGTCCAGCGTGCCGGAGGCGTAGTACAGCTGGTCGGTGGAGCACAGCCCGATCAGGGTGACGTCCACGCCGCGGGCGGCGGCGCCGCGGGCGAAGGCGCCGGACAGGGCGGGCGAGGAGGGCCGCATGTCGTGGCCGACGACGATCGCCGTCGCGCCGGTGACCTCGACGAAGGCAGCCCCGAACAGCTCGGCCAGCGACTCGTCCCATTCGTCGGGTACGACACCACGTACGTCGTACGCCTTGACGATGTTCGAAAGATCTGCGGCCACTGCCTGCCCTCCTGGTGCTGTGCGGTGGAGCAAACCTACCTGCACGAAGAGCGGCTCTTCAGACCATCCGATGTCAGGAGTCGGGCGAACGCAGGACGCGCAGGTGTCCGCGGCGCGTCTCCCCGGTGCCGCTGCCCCCGCTGCCCGGACCGGTGCCGCCGGCCTGGGCGGCGCGGTCGTGCGGACGGGCCGCTTCGCGGACGGCGTTGGCGAGGGCTTCGAGGTCGTCGCCGCTCGGCCGGGACGGGGCCGACCCGTCCGTCAGGCGCACGACGTCCCAGCCGCGCGGGGCGGTCAGGCGCTCGGAGTGCTCGGCGCACAGGTCGTAACAGTGGGGTTCCGCGTAGGTGGCGAGCGGGCCGAGGACTGCGGTCGAATCGGCGTAGACGTACGTCAGTGTCGCGACGGCAGGGCGGCCGCACGCGGTGCGCGAACAGCGACGTACAAGGCTCACGACGTTGGACGGTACCGCACTCTTGACCGGGCCGCGACGACTCTCCCCCGGCCCACTCCCCCGTGTCGTGCCTGCGGAGGGGCGCGGCGGGTCCGGAAACGCCCGGGTGGCAGGGGCCGCGAGGGCTACGCTGCGGGGGTGACCGACAGCCCCCTGACCCCCGGCCCGCCCCGCTCCGCCGAACCTCCCGCCGAGCCGCGGCCGCGCCGCCGCGACCGGCACGGGCGGGGGATGCGGGGGCCGCTGGCCCCGCCACAGGTTCCGTTGTCGGCGAGCCGGGCGGAGCTGTTCGGGGACCTCGTACGGGACTCGGTCGAGCGGCTGGAGCGGCGCTTCCCGCAGTTGGCGGAGGTGGAGTTCGTGGTCGCGGACGTGCCGGGGCCGCCGGGCGGTCCGGCCGGCGGCTGGAACGACGAGGCGGTGCCGCTCGGGGCGATGTCGGAGCCGGACGGGCCGGGGCGGCCCGCGCGGGTCGTGGTGTTCCGGCGGCCGGTGGAGATCCGGACGAAGAGCCGGGACGAGCGGGCTCTGCTGGTGCACGAGATCGTGGTGGAGCAGGTGGCGGAGCTGCTGGGGCTGTCCCCGGAGACGGTGGACCCGCGGTACGGCCAGGACTGACGTACGCGTACGGGCGGACGGCCGGGGCCGGCCGGTCCGCCCGTACGGCGCGTCAGTCGATCAGGACCGTGAGGTCCTGGGCGGCCTTGGGGACCGAGACCATCGCGTGGTCGTCCGACAGCGTCTGGACCGTGAACATCGGGATGCCCTCGTGCGGCAGGGTCAGCGTCCGCGCCGCGTACACGGGACCGCCGGAGACGGTCTCGACCGTCAGCGCGTAGGCGCCCTTGGCACCCGCCGGGGCCAGTGAAACGGTCTGCGTGGTGCCCGCCTTGACCGTGACCTCCTTCGAGGCCGGCTCCCCGGCCTCCGTGCCCGCCGAGGCCGTCACCTTGACCTTCGCGTCCGTGCCGCCCACCGCCGTCAGCGAGAGCACCGTCGCGTTCTCGTCGGCCCGGTTGTCGGCGACCGTGGCACGCGTGCCGACCGGCCCGACCGCCGGGACGAAGCCCAGCTCCTGCTTGGCGCCGCTGCCGCGGACCACGCGTACGGCCGCCACCACCGGTACGGCCCTCTTGCCGTTCGCCGGGGTCAGCACGAGCGAGCCCGCCTCGCCGCGGGTCACGTCCTTGAGGTCGAGGCTCGCCGTCATGCCGCCCTTGAGGTGCAGCTGCTCGTTGCCCGCCGGGCTGATCGAGCCGTTCGGCCCGGCCAGCTTGACGGTGAGGTCCGCGTCCTCCTCGCCCGGCGCGAAGGCCACCAGCCGCACGGAGGCGGCGTCCGCCGGGATCCCGGGCAGCACCAGCGAGCCCGCCGGGTCGGCGGAGGCGGGCAGCCAGTCGGCGCCCACCCCCTCCTCGCCGACCTGCACGGAGGCCCCCACCCGGCCCGCACGGGTCGTCACGTGGGCGGTGACGTCCGGGAGCTGCGTGCCGGGCGCCAGGGAGGCCAGCGAGACGGCCTTGCTGGACTTGGGGTCGATCCTGATGTTCTCGCCGGTGCCGCCGTCGGACTTGACCGCCCCGTCCGGGCCGAACATCTTGATGTCGATCACGGCCGCGGTGTCGTCGGGGTTGGTGAGGTGCACGTAGTCCTCACGGCCCTTCGCCGTGCTCGCGCCGGGGAACCAGAAGTCGGTGCCGGGCGTGGTGCAGGCGACGCCGAGGACGCCGCGCGCCCGGCCGACCGTGACCTTCGTGGTCTGCTGCGCGGTCCAGCCGGGGGCCAGGGTCCCGTCGGCGACGCCCGTCAGCCCCGGGGCGCCCGCGCCGGAGGCGGTGGATCCGGCCGGCTTGCCGGGCTCCTTGAGCTCCAGCACCGGCTTGGCCTCCTTGGTCGCGCCGAGGAGCCGGGCCGTCCCCTTGCCCGCGGCGCCGGCCGCACCGGGGGTGATCGCCGTGTACGTGGTCTCCGCGATGTCCGAGGAGCTGGGCGCCGGGCAGACCAGCGCGGAGCGCTCCACGGGCATCCGGGCGGCGGCCGCGGGCTTGGCCTCGGCGGCCGGGGCGGCGGGGGCGGTGAGGTACCCGACGCCGGTGACGGCCGCCAGGGCCGCGGCCACCGCCGCCAGCGTCAGGGGTGCGCGCTGCTTCACTGCTGGGGGCTCCCGTCGGGACGCTGCTCGTGCTGTCCGTAGGTGTCGTACGGCTGCTCGTACGGCGGGTAGGCGTACGGCTCCTGCTGGTGCGGCTGCTGGTGCTGCGGTTGCTCCTGGTGCGGCTGCTGCTGGTGCGGCTGCTGCTGGTGCGGCTGCTGCTGCGGGTACGCCTGCCGGGCCTCGTGGTCCTGCTGCGGGTACGGGTACTGCTCGTACCCCGGGGCCTGCGCGGGCGCGGGCACGTACGGCTGCGGCTGCTGGGGCTGCTGCTCGTACCCGTACCCCTGGTCTCCGTACGCCTGGTACGCGTACGCGTCCTCCCCGTACACCGGCTGCGCCGGGATTTCCGCGTACGGGTCCGCGACCGCGCCCGAGGGCTCCCCGGCGGCTGCCGTGGCGGCGCCGGCGGACTCGGCCTCGGCGCGCAGCCGGCGGGCCCGGCGGCCCTCGCCGGCCTCGCCCGCGGCGGACCGCTCGGCGGCCTCCGCCTCCTCCTCGGGCAGGTCGTCGTCGAGGCGGGCCTTGCGGCCCGGCAGGGCCATGACGAGCAGGACGAGGGCGAGCAGGCCCTGTGCCCAGTGCCAGGCGGTCCGGGTCAGCGCGTCCTCGTGGACGAGGTCGAGGCGGCCGCCCGCGGCGGGCAGTTCGAAGCCCTGGGCCCAGCCGTCGAGGGTCTTGGGCTTGAGGGGCTTCCCGTCGAGGGTGGCCGTCCAGCCGGGGGCCGCCCGGTCGGCGATGCGCAGCATCCGGCCGGCGCCGCCCGCCTCGGCCGCGGGGATCTTGGTGTGGACCTCGACGGGGCCGGAGGCGACGGGGATGGGGGCTTCGCCCGGCTTGCCGGACACGATGGTGGCGCGGGCGACCTGGCGGTCGACCCGCCACAGCGCGCTGCCGTCGAGCTGGCTGAGGCGGCTGAGGCCCGGGGTGGCGTCGAGGACCTTGCGCATCTGCTGCGGGGCGCCGTCGCGGACCAGGATGTAGCGGATCGCGAACCCGCTGAGCTGGTCGCTCTGGTCGGCGCCGGAACCGGCGACGAGGCTGGAGACGACCTTGTCGAGCTGGGCGCTGCTGCCGGCCGCGGCGGCGAGTTCGGCGTCGCCGAGGCGACCGCCGGAGCCGCGGGCCAGGGTGTAGGAGACGGTGGCGGGAGAGGTGCTCCCCCCCGCTCCGCTGGAGGGACCCCCACCGAGGACGAGGGTGCGGGCCTGGTCGCGGGTGCCGCTCTCCTCGGCGACGAAGGCGGGGACCTGGACCGGGTCCCGCCGCTCCAGCGGGCCGTCGGCGCCGCTGATCATCCAGCCGGCGGCGCCGAGCAGGGGGCCGGCCGCGGCGGCGAGCGCGATCAGCGCGGCGAGCGGCTGGCGCCAGCCGAAGCTGCTGGCGGCGACCCGCTCCCTGGCGCCGTCGGCGCCGACGGCGGCGGCGGCGAGCAGGGCCAGTCCGTAGACGAGGGTGGCGGGTCCGGCCCAGCCGGTGCGGTTGACGACGACGGCCAGCAGCAGCGCGGCGAGGGCGGCGGCCCAGGCGGTGCGGACGGCGAACTGCCGCTCGGCGCGCAGCAGTGCGGCCAGGGCGGCCAGGACGATGCCGACGAGCAGCAGGCCGCCGGCGGTGCGGGGGCCGCCGGGGCTGATGCCGAGCAGGTCCAGGGCGGTGGCCGAGCCGGATCCGTAGGGCAGGCCGGCCTCGTGCAGGAGCCGGCCGGGGTGCGTGAGCAGGCTGAGCGACCAGGGGGCGAGCACGAGCAGCGGGACGGCGAGGGTGGCCAGCAGCCGCAGGCCGTACGTCTTCCACTCGGCGCGGCGCAAGACCAGCGCGGCGGTGCCGAGGACCGCGGCGAGCGGCCAGACGACGGGGGTGAAGGCGGTGGCCAGGGTCAGCAGGAGGGCGTACGTCCACACCGGGCGCCGGCCGGCCCGCTCGCCCTCGGCCCCGCCGAAGCCGAAGGCGGCGACGGCGGAGCGGGCGATGAGCGGGAGCAGGATCGCGAGGACGGCGGTGCCGAGGCGGCCGCCGGCGAGGGCTCCGGTGACGGCGGGCAGGAAGGCGTAGGCGATGGCGGCCCAGGCGCGCAGCAGCCGGGACTCGACGAGCGGCCGGGAGGCGAAGTAGGCGGTCAGCCCGGCGAGCGGGACCGAGCAGACGAGCAGCAGGGTCAGCGCGGCGCTGGTGGAGCCGAGCAGCACGGTGGCGAAGGCGCCGAGGACGGCGAGGTAGGGGGGCGCTCCGGCGGTGGAGCCGGTGGCCACGGGCTGCCAGTCATCGGTGTAGGCGCGCCAGAGGGCGAGTCCGCTGTCGGGGGCGGGCAGCAGGGCGCCGCCCATGAGGGAGCCGCCGCCGAGCAGGGCGCGGCAGGCGATCACGGAGACGAGCAGGAGGAGCGCGAAGAGGACGGGCGCTGGGTTGCGGGCGATCCGCTTGAGGCGCGCGAACTGTTCGATCTCCAGGTAGTCGGCGTCGTCGCCGCCGGGGCCGGATTCGACGGCTCCGCCGTGCCTGCCGACGGCGGCCGTCTCGGTGTCGCGGTCGGCGCCGAAGTACCCGGCGAGCTGTTCGGCGTTGGCCCGAACGCTCGCGCCCGGGGGCGGGAAGAGGGGGCGCAGTTCCTTGGCGGGGACGGCGGGGCGGCCGCGTCTGCGGCGGGCGCCGAGGATCCGGCCGGGCCGCAGCAGGGTGGCGAGGAGGCCGGTGATCTCGTCGACGGCCTGGCCGGGAGCCTTGCCGACGAGGTAGGCGAGGGTGCGGAGCACGGTGCCGACGAGCAGGCGGAGAAGGACGTACGGCAGGGCGCGGCCGGAGCTGTTGGCGAGGACCGTGTAGACGGCGCCGGCCTTGTCGACGCGGTGGGGGCTGGTGCTCGTGCGTCCGGCGCAGTCGACGGTGCGGCGTTCGCGGGCGGCGGCCTCGGCGTGGCGCATGACGGCGTCGGGGGCGACGAGGACTTCGTGGCCGGCGCTCTGGGCGCGCCAGCAGAGGTCGACGTCGTCGCGCATCAGCGGCAGGCGGCGGTCGAAGCCGCCGAGGGCGTCGTAGACGTCGCGGCGCACGAGCATGCCGGCGGTGGAGACGGACAGCGCGGGGCGGACCTGGTCGTGCTGGCCCTGGTCCTGTTCGCGGCGGTCGAGGCCGGTCCAGCGGCGGCCGCTGCGGGCGATGGTGACGCCGGCTTCGAGGAGCTGCTTCTTGTCGTACCAGCCGCGCAGTTTGGGGCCGATGACGGCGGCGTCGGGGTTCTCTTCGGCGACGCGGAGCAGTTCGGTGAGGGCGTCGGGCTCGGGTGCGCTGTCGTCGTGGAGCAGCCAGAGCCACTGGACGGGGTCGCCGTGGGGGAGTTCGGGGAGGTCGTACGCGTCGTCGCGCCAGGTGCGGCTGACGGGGTCCCAGCCGCTGGGGCGCTTGAGGTACGGGAGGTCCTCGGGGGTCAGGGTGCCTGCGGTGCGGGCGGCCTCGTCGACGGCGGCGCCGAAGCCGGTGCGGCGGGCGAGGTGCAGGACCCGGTCCTCGCCGAGGGCCTCGCCGAGCAGCCGCGCGGATTCGTCGGAGCTGCCGGTGTCGGCGGCGACGTGGTTCTGGGCGGGGCGTTCCTGGCCGAGGAGGCCGGCGAGGGTTTTGGGCAGCCAGCGGGCGCCGTCATGGGCGACGAGGACCGCGGTGACGACGTGCCGGGGGAACTCGGGTGTGGCGGCAGCCTGGTGGGAGGCCGTCGACTGGCTGTGCAGGGACATCGCTCTACTGGCCCTCCGGCCTGGGGGTCCCTCCGGACGCGGTCCGGTGGGGGCACCTCCCAGCGGTAGCTGGGGGAAGTGGATCCGGGGGTGGTGTCTCCCGGAGGCTGCTGGACAGCGCCCCACACTAACGGCTGGAAACACAGCGGTCCGCCTCCTGCGGGGAAGGTGCAGGAGGCGGACCGTTTGCTCTGCTCGTCGCGCCGTTCCGCGCGATGTTCTGCGTGACTTGTGCGTGACTTCCGCGTGATGAGCCGTGCGGCGTTCCGCGTACCGCCGCGCGTTGCCGTGCGTGGCGCGGTGTTGCGCTGCGTGCTCAGACGGCGGCCTTTTTCAGCCGTCGGCGCTCACGCTCGGACAGACCGCCCCAGATGCCGAACCGCTCGTCGTTGGCGAGTGCGTACTCAAGGCATTCGGAGCGGACTTCACAGGCGAGGCAGACCTTCTTGGCCTCGCGGGTGGAGCCGCCCTTCTCGGGAAAGAAGGACTCGGGGTCGGTCTGGGCGCACAGAGCGCGCTCCTGCCATCCGAGCTCTTCGTCCGCCTCCTCGACCAGCAGTTCCTGAAACAGCTCGGTCATGTGCGCCCCTCGCTCTGTCTGTGCGTCCCCGTGGTGTTGTCGTCACTCATCGCTACGTAACGACACGAGTGAAATTACAAGTGGGCCGCTCCCGGGCAGTCAAGCCGAGATCTGCTATTGGGCCCCTTATTCACTCTGCGGAACCAAGCGTATGCAGAAAGTGTTCATATCGCCAAAAATCGTGACACATGCATCGAGTGCCCCACGGGGCCGTGTTCACCCGCAATCGACGTACCGCTCCGCGGTGCGGTTGCGATCAAGCCAAAGAAGCGGCGCAGATCACATTTCGATCACGGGGCGGCGCGTCGGGTTTGGGCCGGGCCTGTGGGGCTGACGCGATGTGCAGCGCCACCTCCCCTGCATCGGTTTGCACAAACCTTTCTTCCAGCACGGCAACCGGATCAGATGAAACTTTTGCGGCCATTCGAGGCATTGGGTTGACAGCCGGGCCCGCGACCCGGTCTCCTTGTCTCCATGTCAGTGACCTCGACCGCCACCCGGACCCCCATTCGTGGGTTCCTGAGTGCTGTCCAGGTTCGCTGTCGCTGTTGCAGCTGTTGATGCCTGCGGAGCTTCGGCTCCCCTGAGCTCCGGCCACCCCCACAGCGACCGCCAGCACGACTGACATCCGTCGAGGACTCCCCACGATGAACAGCGCCTCCGTGAGCACCGCCCCCACCGCCCCCCTCACCGCCACCCCCCTCGCCGTCGAGAGCGACCTCCAGATCGCCGGCGACATCCTCTCCGTCCAGCACCTGCTCCAGCCCGCCCGCGAACACCCGGCCACCGTCGCCGAGTTCGCCGGACTCTCCCGCTCCATCGCCGCGAACCGCGCCGAATGGGAGCACCTGGTCCAGTACGACGCCGCCACCCGCTGGTACCACCGGCTCCGCACCGGCCCCGGCTACGAGGTCTGGCTGCTCAGCTGGGTACCCGGCCAGGGCAGCGGCCGCCACGACCACGGCGCCGCCTCCGGCGTCCTGACCGTCCTCGACGGCGAGCTCACCGAGCACGGCCCGCGCGGACCCCTCACCCTCGGCGCCGGCGCCCAGCGCGTCTTCGCCCCCGGCTACGCCCACGAGGTCGTCAACGACACCCTCGAAGGCGCCGTCAGCCTGCACGTCTACTTCCCCGGCCTGACCGAGATGCCGATGCACGGCTGCTCCCCGGCGCACCGGGAACACGCGACCGCCTGACGCTCCCGCCGCCCGACACTCCGGCCGCCCGCCCGACCGCCACCCCCGGGCGACGGCCCGCGCCCGGCTGACAGACTGTCCGCATGCGCATTGTTGTTCTGGCCGGCGGCATCGGCGGCGCCCGCTTCCTCCGCGGCCTCCAGGCCGCCGCTCCCGACGCGGACATCACGGTCATCGGCAACACCGGTGACGACATCCACCTGTTCGGGCTGAAGGTGTGCCCCGATCTGGACACGGTGATGTACACCCTCGGCGGTGGCATCAACGAGGACCAGGGCTGGGGCCGCACCGACGAGTCCTTCACCGTCAAGGAGGAGCTCGCGGCGTACGGGGTCGGACCCTCCTGGTTCGGCCTCGGCGACCGCGACTTCGCCACCCACATCGTCCGTACGCAGATGCTCGGCGCGGGCTACCCGCTGAGCGCCGTCACCGAGGCGCTCTGCGACCGCTGGGAGCCCGGGGTCCGGCTGCTGCCCATGTCCGACGACCGCGTCGAGACGCACGTGGCCGTCACCGACCCCGAGACCGGCGAGCGCCGCGTCATCCACTTCCAGGAGTACTGGGTCCGGCTGCGCGCCTCGCTCGACGCCGAGGCCGTCGTACCCGTGGGCGCCGAGCAGGCCAAGCCCGCCCCCGGCGTGCTGGAGGCCATCGCGGCCGCCGACCTGATCGTCTTCCCGCCGTCCAACCCGGTCGTCTCCGTCGGCACCATCCTCGCCGTACCCGGCATCCGCGAGGCCGTGGCCGCCGCCGACGCGCCCGTCGTCGGCCTCTCCCCCATCGTCGGGGGCGCGCCCGTGCGCGGGATGGCCGACAAGGTGCTGGCCGCCGTCGGCGTCGAGGCGACCGCCGCGGCCGTCGCCCTGCACTACGGCGGGGAACTCCTCGACGGCTGGCTCGTGGACACCGCCGACGCGGACGCCGTCGCCGAGGTGGAGGCCGCCGGGATCGCCTGCCGCGCCGTGCCGCTGATGATGACCGACCTGGCCGCCACGGCCGAGATGGCCCGCGCCGCGCTGGCCCTCGCGGAGGCCTCCCGGTGAGCGTGCCCGCCGCCCCCGCCGCCCCCTCGTACGAGGTGCGCGCCCTCGCCGGGATCCCGGAGGTCCGCCCCGGGGACGACCTGGCCGCGCTGATCGCGGCCGCCGAGCCCGGGCTGCGGGACGGGGACGTCCTGCTGGTCACCTCGAAGATCGTCTCCAAGGCGGAGGGCCGGATCGTCCGCGCCGAGTCCCGCGAGGACGCCATCGACGCCGAGACCGTACGGGTCGTCGCGCGCCGGGGCGCCCTGCGGATCGTCGAGAACCGGCAGGGACTCGTCATGGCCGCGGCCGGCGTCGACGCCTCGAACACCGATCCGGGCACCGTACTGCTGCTGCCCGAGGACCCCGATGCCTCCGCCGCCGGGATCCGCTCCGCCCTGCGCGGGCTGCTCTCCGTCGACGTCGGGGTCATCGTGACCGACACCTTCGGACGGCCCTGGCGCACCGGGCTGACCGACGTGGCGATCGGCTCGGCCGGAGTGCGGGTCCTGGACGACCTGCGCGGCGGTACGGACGACCGGGGCAACCCGCTGAGCGCGACGATAGTGGCCACGGCGGACGAACTGGCCGCGGCCGGGGACCTGGTCAAGGGCAAGGCGGCCGGGCTTCCGGTGGCCGTCGTCCGCGGGCTGGGCCACGTGCTCGGCGGGGGTTCGGCGGCCGCCGACCTGGTCCGGGCGCCCGCCGACGACATGTTCCGGCTGGGAACCTCGGAGGCGGTACGGGAGGCCGTGACGCAGCGGCGTACCGTACGGGCCTTCACCGACGAGCCGGTGGACCCCGGCGCGGTCCGCCGCGCGGTGGCGGCGGCGGTGACCGCCCCGGCCCCGCACCACACGACGCCGTGGCGGTTCGTCCTGCTGGAGTCCCCCGGGTCCCGGCTGGAGCTGCTGGACGCGATGCGCGACGCCTGGATCGAGGACCTGCGGCGCGACGGCAAGTCCGAGGAGTCCATCGCCAAGCGGGTCCGGCGGGGCGACGTGCTGCGGGGCGCCCCGTACCTGGTGGTGCCGTGCCTGGTCACCGACGGCGCGCACGACTACGGGCACGCCCGGCGCGATGCGGCGGAACGGGAGATGTTCGTCGTCGCCATGGGCGCGGGCGTGCAGAACTTCCTGGTCGCGCTGGCCGGGGAGCGGCTGGGCTCGGCGTGGGTGTCCTCGACGATGTTCTGCCGGGACGTGGTGCGCAAGGTGCTCGGGCTGCCGCAGGACTGGGACCCGATGGGTGCCGTGGCGGTGGGCCATGCCGCGACGGCCCCGGCGGAGCGGCCCGCGCGGTCGGCCGGGGCGTTCATCGAGGTCCGGTGAGGACGGCCCAGGGGCTGACCGACCCTGATCCGCCGGACACCCCCTAGAAACGGGCGATGTCGCTGCGGTACATGCGCGGGGCGCGGCGGGGCGGGGTGCGGCCCGCGAGGAGGATCAGGCGGGCGGCGCGGTGGCGCTGGCCCGCGTACGGGGCCAGCAGCTCCAGCATCCGCTCGTCGTCGGCGTCCCGCTCGCCCGTGAGGGCGTAGCCGACGATGCCCGGCAGGTGCAGGTCGCCGGTGGTCACGGCGTCGGCGGCGCCGTTGCTGCGCTGGAGGGTCTCGGCGGAGGTCCACGGTCCGATCCCGGGAACCGCCTCCAGCCGGGCCGCGGCCTGTGCCGGCTCCATCGCGGCGGCCTCCTCCAGCCGGGCCGCGACGCGGGCGGCGCGCACGATGGTCGACGACCGCTTCATGTCCACCCCGGCCTGGTGCCAGCCCCAGGAGGGGATCAGCGCCCAGGCGCGGGCGTCGGGCATCACGTACATGTCCTGGGGGCCCGGGGCGGGCTCCCCGTAGCGGCGCACCAGACGGCGCCAGGAGCGGTAGGCCTCGTCGGAGGTGACCTTCTGCTCCAGGACGACCGGGACCAGCGATTCGAGGACCAGGCCGGTACGGGTCAGGCGCAGCCCGGGGCGGCTGCGGTGGCTGGCGTGCACGAGCCGGTGGCGCGGGACGAAGGCGGCCGGGTCGTCGTCGGCGCCGAGCAGCGCGGGAAGCGCGGTCAGCGCCCAGTCGGCGCCGGGTCCCCAGGCCTCCGCCTCGATCGCCCCGTCCGCGGCGCGGGACACGCGCAGGGTGGCGGGGCCCTCGGGGGTGCGGGTGGCCCGCCAGACGGAGCCGTCGGGGGTGGTGCGGAACGTGGGGTCGGCGGGGCCGCGGCGCAGGGGGCCGAGCGTCAGGCCCAGGTCGACGGGGGCGCCGGGGCTCCAGCGGCGCGTGCGCCCGCCGCCGGCCTGGCCGGGGCCGGGGCCGCTGGAGCCCCGGCCCGCGGGCACGTCGGTGCGGCCGCCGCGGACGGCGGTGCGGTTGAGGGGGTCGAAGCGGCCGGCCATGCATCGAGCGTAGCCCGGCGCCGCGGGTCGGCCCCCTCCCCGCCTACGGGCGGCCCTGGAGCTTCGCCGACGAGGTGCGGGTGGGCGGGAGCTGCGCGTAGAGGAGCTTGCCCGGGCACTCCGTGGCGAAGCCGTCGCGGTGGCCCGAGATCACGTTCAGCTTGACGTTGGTGCCCTTCTTGAAGCGGTTGCCGCCGCCCGACTTCAGGGTGGTCTTCGCCCGCGGGTCCCGGTTGAACAGGCCCAGCTTCCACGCCGTCAGCTGCGCGACCGCCTTCACCGCGGCCGCCGGCGGGTTGGTGCTCGTGTAGGTGCCGAGCACCGCGACGCCCATGCTGTCCGTGTTGAACCCCATGGTGTGCGCGCCGAGCACCGCCTTGGCGACGCCGCCCGCGCGGCCCTCGTACACCGTCCCGCACTTGTCGACGGCGAAGTTGTAGCCGAGGTCGCGCCAGCCGCTGCTGACCACGTGGTAGCGGTACAGGCTGCGCAGCACCGCCGGGGCGTCCTTGCAGGCGTAGTTGTTGCCGGAGGCGCTGTGGTGGACGAAGGCCGCCTTGACCGTGCCCGTGTAGACGAAGCCCGACTCGCGCAGGGATTCGTCCGCGCCCCAGCCCAGCCGCGTGACGATCCGCGGCCGCGGGCCGATGTACGGGCGGGCCGCCGCGGTGAGGCCGCTGTCGGCGACGGCGTCGGCGGTGGTGTCCGCCTTGTCGAGGGCGGTGATCTCCTTCGCGCCGAGCGCGGCCAGCGGGACGTTGGCGGAGGAGGACTCCGCCGTCTCCATGGTCATGCCCGGCAGGGCCACCACGTCGCCCTTGTCGTCGCCCTCGGGCTCGTCGGCCGTGCCGGTGGCGCCGCCGGCGCCGCCGGCGCCGTTCTTGGCGTCGACCACCGTCACCGGGCCCGAAGCACCCGGGTCGACGAGTTCGATCCGCATGCCCGACGGGAGCCGGGCGGCCCCGGCGCGGGTGGCCGGGGCGCCGGGCTGCGCCTGGACGCGGAGCTCGACGCCGTCGGAGTCACCGACCCAGAGCGGGGCGGTGCTGCCGCGGACGCGGCCGGAGCCGCTCTCACGGGTGCCGAGGTCGGGGGCGTGTTCGCCGTTGTGGGTCTCGATGTCCTGCCAGTCGGACCAGGTCCCGGTCGCCACCGCGCGGGTGCGGACCTGGACCCGGCCGAACAGCTCGGTGCCCGCGTCGTCCCAGACGACGCCGACCAGCGAGAACCTCTTGACCTCTCGCGGGGTCAGCCCCCGGGTCTCGGGCAGCCGGGGCGAGGTGCTCATGCCGGGGACGCCGGGCGACCGGCCGGCCGCGGGACCCAGAGGGGCGAGCGGCAGCGACTGGGTGGACCCGGCGGGGGCCACGGGGGCGGCCGCGCCCTGCGAGGGCGCGGCCAGGGCCGGAGTGGAGAGCGCGAGCGGCAGGGCCAGGGCGGCAGCCGTCGCGACACCGATCGAGGAAGCAAGGAATCCACGCATGAAAGCGATGCTGGGCACAGTCACCACGAAGCGCCATCGGAGAACTGACGGCCCGTCCGATCGCTCCCGCGCGTCCCTCGCCCGTACGGAGGAGCCGATGCCCTCCGTACGGGCGAGGGGCCCGCGTAGGGTGGGCCGGGTGAACGCCACTGACCGCACCCCTGCCGACCTGCTGCGATCCGCGCTCGCCGCCGATCCGGGCCGCCCGCTCGTCACGTTCTACGACGACGCCACGGGCGAGCGCGTCGAATTGTCCGTCGCCACCTTCGCCAATTGGGTGGCCAAGACCGCCAATCTGCTCCAGGGCGACCTGGGCGCCGAACCCGGCGACCGGCTCGCGCTGCTGCTCCCCGCGCACTGGCAGAGCGCCGTGTGGCTGCTCGCCTGCGCCTCGGTCGGAGTCGTCGCCGAGGTGGGCGGGGACCCGGCCGGCGCCGATCTCGTCGTCAGCGGGCCGGACACCCTGGAGGAGGCCGCGGCCTGCTCCGGCGAGCGCGTCGCGCTCGCGCTGCGGCCGCTGGGCGGGCGGTTCCCGCAGCCGCCCGCCGGGTTCGCGGACTACGCGGTGGAAGTACCGGGCCAGGGCGACCGCTTCGCCCCCTTCGTCCCCGTGGACGCGGACGGGCCGGGCCTGGTGGTCGGCGGCGAGGAGCTGTCGTACGCACAGCTCGTCGACCGCGCTCGCGAGGACGCGGCGAAGCGCGGCCTCACGACGGGCTCCCGCCTGCTCTCGGGACTCGGCTACGACACCTGGGAGGGCCTCTCGGCCGGGCTGTTCGCCGCCCTGGCGGCGGACGGCTCGGTGGTCCTGTGCCGCAACCCGGAGCACCTCTCCCCGGAAGCCCTGACCGCCCGCACCGAAACCGAGCGCGTCACCCACACCGCCCTGTAGAGCGGGCGCCCGGAGGGCGCCCGGGTGGTGTGGGTCTCGTCTCGTTCGGGGGCCGGGCAGGTGCTGACGCGGATGGGCTAACTTGGGACCCTCATAGGGCCCGAACCGGGTGGGGAGAACAATTTTGGAAGCCATCCTGCTGGTCGGGGGGCAGGGGACGCGTCTGCGCCCCGTCACGGTCAACACTCCCAAGCCGATGGTGCGCGCGGCCGGTGTGCCGTTCCTCGCCCACCAGATAGCCAGGGCCGCCGCGGCAGGTGTCACGCACATCGTGATGGCCACTTGCTACCTCGCCGAGGTCTTCGAGCCGTACTTCGGCGACGGCTCCGCCTTCGGCGTCTCGCTGGAGTACGTCGTCGAGGACGAGCCGCTCGGCACCGGCGGAGCCATCCGCAACGCCGCGCAGCGGCTGACCGGCGGGCCGGACGAGCCCGTCCTCGTCTTCAACGGGGACATCCTCACGGGCCTGGACATCGCCGGGCTGGTCGACTCCCACCGGGCGGCCGCCGCCGACGTCTCACTGCACCTGGTGCGGGTCGAGGACCCGCGCGCGTTCGGCCTGGTCCCCACCGACCCCGAGGGGCGGGTGCTGGCCTTCACCGAGAAGCCGCAGACCCCCGAGGAGATCATCACCGACCAGATCAACGCCGGCTGCTACGTCTTCCGCCGCAGCGTGATCGACTCCATCCCGGCCGGGCGCCCCGTCTCCGTCGAACGCGAGACCTTCCCCGGCCTGCTGACCTCCGGAGCCCGGCTCCACGGGGTCACCGAGAACACGTACTGGCTGGACCTCGGCAAGCCCGAGTCCTTCGTCCAGGCCTCCGCCGACCTCGTGCGCGGAATCGTCTCCTCCCCGGCCGTCCCGGGCCCGCGCGGCGAGTCCCTGGTGCTCCCGGGCGCCGAGGTGGCCGCCGGAGCGAAGCTGTCCGGGGGCACCGTCGTGGGCGCGGGCGCCCGGATCGGGGCGGGCGCGGTGGTCGAGGGCTCGATCGTGCTCGACGGCGCGGTCGTCTCCGCGGACACCCGCGTACGCGCGAGCCTCATCGGCGCCGGGGCCACCGTGGGCCTGCGGACCGTCCTGGACGGAGCGGTCCTCGGCGACGGGGCCGTCGTCGGCGCGGACAACGAACTGCGCGCGGGCGCACGGGTGTGGTGCGGGGCCGAACTGCCCTCCGCCACCGTCCGGTTCTCCTCCGACCGCTGACAGAACGCGAGATGCCGCCGGCCCCCGCGGGGGCCGGCGGCATCTCCGTATCCGGGTCCTGCCCGGCCGGGTCCGGTGACGGCCGGTCAGGTCCGGTCCGGGCCCGGCTAGTTGGCCTTGACCGTGACCTTCTCGTCGTTCTGGATCTGCTTGACGAGCTGCTGCACCTTCGCCTTGTCCCAGAGGAGGTTGCCGCCGCGCTCGCCCGCGATCGGCATGTTCATCGACACGCCCTCGCCGCCGCTGATGCCCTTCATCGCGAAGAACATGTCGGCCAGGTCCCACAGGGACATGTCCTTGTCCACGATCAGCGTGTCCAGGCCCGCGCCCAGCACCGGGTACAGCTTGAACGGGTTGAGGATCGTGCCCGGCGTCGCCGCCTGGTTGGCCAGCGTCGACAGGAACTTCTGCTGGTTCTTCGTACGGGCCAGGTCCGACTCGGCGAAGGCGTACCGGGTCCGGACGAAGGCCAGCGCCTGGCTGCCGTTGAGGGTCTGCTCGCCGGCCTTGAAGTCGGCGCCCGACTTCTCGTCCTTGAAGCCCTTCTCGATGTTCATGTCCACGCCGCCGAGCGCGTCCACGATGTTCGCGAACCCGGCGAAACCGATCTCGGCGTAGTGGTCGATGCGCAGGCCCGTGTTGTGCTCCACGGTGCGCACGAGCAGTTCGGGGCCGTCGTCCGCGTAGGCCGCGTTGAGCTTGGTGTGCTTGCCCGTGCCCGGGTACTTCTTCCCGGACTCGGAGCCGACGAAGGAGGGGATCTCCACGTCCGAGTCGCGCGGCAGCGAGATCATGGTGTTCCCGCTGGAGCAGGCCGCCAGGATCATCATCGAGTCGGTGCGCTTGCCCTCGGCCGAACCCGTGTGGAGCTTCTTCTTGTCCTCGTCGGACAGGCCCTCGCGGCTGTCCGAGCCCACGACCAGGTACGTCGTGCAGTCGCCCTCCTTCGGGCGCTCGATGACCTTGGAGAGGTCCACCTCGCGGCGCACCTTGGAGTCGGCCCAGAAGTAGGTGCCGATGGTGGTCGCGAGCAGCGCCGTGACGAGCACGATGGAGCCGATCTTGATCCGCTTGCGCCAGTCCGGGGCCGGCCCCGCGGGCCTGCGCCCCGGCCCGCCGGGACCCCCCGGACCACCCGGACCGGCGGGCGCGCCCGGGCCGCCCGGACCCGCCGGGGCGCTCTGGGGCCGCCCGTAGACCTGGCCGGTGTTGTAGCCGCTGTCGTAGCCGTACGTGTCGTGGCTCGGGGCCTGCTGCGGGGGCACCCCGTACGCGGGCGGCTGTCCGGGCCGGGCCGGCGGCTGCACCGGTCGCTGCGGTTGCTGCTGCGGCGGCACCGGCCGCTGCTGCCGGCGCTGGACATGCGGCATCCGCCGGGCACCCTCGGGCTGCGCCTGCGCGCTGCCGCGTCCGTACCGGTCGTCGCCGTTGTCGTTGCGCCCCTCGGGCCACTCACTCATGCCGCCTAGGATGCCTGGCCGGACGGGGTGCCCGACAGTCCGGGCGGCGCTTCGTTCCGGTGCTGTTGCAGAGCTGATGCCTGCGCGTCGGCTTTAAGGTAGGCGCATGACAGAGATACCGGGCGTGACGGCCGGCGAACCCCAGGGCAAGCCGATCTCGGCCTCGCGGACCACGCTCAGCCACATCATGACGGCCAACGACACCAACCTCCTCGGCACGGTGCACGGCGGCGTGATCATGAAACTGGTCGACGACGCGGCCGGCGCCGTCGCCGGGCGCCACTCCGGCGGCCCCGCCGTCACCGCGTCCATGGACGAGATGGCCTTCCTCGCCCCCGTCCGCGTGGGCGACCTCGTCCACGTGAAGGCGCAGGTCAACTGGACCGGCCGCTCCTCCATGGAGATCGGCGTACGGGTCCTGGCCGAGCGGTGGAACGAATCCACCCCCGCCACCCAGGTCGGCAGCGCCTACCTCGTCTTCACCGCCGTCGACGCCGACGGCAAGCCCCGCACGGTCCCGCCGGTGCTCCCCGAGACGGACCAGGACCGGCGCCGCAACCAGGAGGCCCAGATCCGCCGCACGCACCGGCTCGCCCGGCGCCGCGCGATCATGGCGCTGCGCGAGGAGCGCGCCGCCCAGGGCTTCGACGACGACTGATCGCGGCCCGGGCCCCCGGCCCCCGGCCCCCGGAGCTACTTCCCGCAGATCACCTGGTCGCCCGTGACCGCCCCGTACCGGCCCTGTTGCGGGTCCTCGGGCCGGACCGGCACCACCTTCCGGTAGTCCGCCCCGGCGATCACCAGCACCGTCCGGCCCTGGCCCGCCACCGCCCGCAGCTCGCTGCCGGGCAGCGCGGTCGACACCGTACGGGCCGAGCGGTCCCAGCGGGGGTCGTACACGATCACGGTGCGCTTGACCTCGCGGCTCGCGCCGTTGCCCGGGGCCCGGGTGGTGTCGAAGCCGGTGGCGCGCAGCGCCGTGTCCACGCGCCCGCCGAGCCCGTCGATCCGGGTGCCGTTCTCCACCCGTACCCGGATCTGCCCCGGCGGCACGTCCACCGGCACCGCGGGCGGCTGCGGCGGCCCGCCGGCGGGCGGGCGCCCCGGCGCGGCGGGGACCAGCAGCGGCCGGTCCAGGCGCAGTGCCTCGAACAGCTTCGCGGCCTTCGGTTCGTCCCACTTCACCGTGGAGCCGATGCCCTTGACGGGGTACGAGGGGTTCCCGATCGGGACCGAGGCGAACTCGGAGGACGAGGGGGTGAAATCGCGCAGGGCCTGGCCCAGGGCCAGCATCTGCTCCGAGCCGAAGCCGCGGTCGGCCCGGACCGAGCCCAGGAGGGTGGAGCTGACCTCCTTGAACTTGACCGGGTTCAGCAGGACCCCGCCGCCGGCGGCCTGCTTGATCAGGGCCGCCACGAACTTCTGCTGGCGCTGCATCCGGCCGAGGTCGGCGGCCCCGTCCACGTGGCGCGAGCGGACGTACTGCAGGGCCTGTCCGCCGCTGAGCCGGTGGCTGCCCGGCAGCAGGTCGAGGCCGGTGTTCTGGTCGTGCAGGGCCTTGGCCGTGCAGATCTCCACGCCGCCCATCGCGTCGACGGTCTTCATGAAGCTGGTGAAATCGACCTCCAGGTAGTGGTCGATCTTGACCCGGGTCATGTTCTCGACGGTTCGCACGGTCAGCTGCGGCCCGCCCTCCGCGTACGCGGCGTTCAGCTTCACCGGGTGCGGCCCGTGCTGTTTCCCGCTGGACTCGTCGCGGTGCTCGGGCAGCTCGGCGTAGCTGTCGCGGGGCAGGCTGACCACGCTGGCCCGCTCCCGGTCGGCGGAGAGGTGCACCAGCATGACGGTGTCGGTGCAGTGGCAGGGGGCGCCGCCGAGGCGGTACGCGTTCTTGTCCGCGGGGGTGATCTTGTCCCGTCCGTCGGTGCCGACCAGCAGGAAGTTCAGACCGTGCCCGGCCTGCGGCCGGTTCTTCATGTCCTTGAACGGGTCCACCCGCTCGATCCCTGTGTCCAGGCCGGTCATCATCGCGTGCCCGATCGCCCCGGAGCCCAGTACCGCCACCGCCAGCCCGGCCGCCAGCCGGACCCCCCACCGGGGCCGGGCGTCCCCCCGGCGCCGGTCCGGAGCACCTCCGCGCCGTGCGCGCTGCGGCTGCGGGGGCCGGGCGGGTCGGGTGGGGCGGTGCGGCTGGGGCACGGGGGACACCTCCGCGGGGGCAGCAGGACCTACAGGGACGGACCGAAAGCATCGGAGCCGGCCTCGTCGGACCGGACACATCGGGCAGATCGTCAGAACAGTAGGCCCATACGATCAGCCTCTGTCCCTACCGATCATGCGGCGCGCACCCGTTTCCCCCGTACGCGGTAACGTGACACCGATACCCGACCTTGAAGGACCACATGCCCGCCCAGCAGCCCGCAGTCTCGGTGATCATGCCGGTGCTCAACGAGGAGCGCCATCTGCGTGACTCCGTCCGCCACATCCTCGGACAGGAGTACGCCGGTGAAATGGAGGTGGTGATCGCGCTCGGGCCGTCCACGGACCGCACCGACGAGATCGCCGCCGAGCTCGTACGCGAGACGGCATCCGGTGACCGAGCCCGCGTCGTCACCGTTCCGAACCCCTCCGGCCGTACTCCGGCCGCCCTCAACGCCGCCATCAAGGCCTCGCGCCACCCGATCGTGGTACGCGTCGACGGCCACGGCATGTTGTCGCCGAACTACATCGCCACGGCGGTCCGCCTCCTGGAGGAGACCGGCGCGCAGAACGTCGGCGGCATCATGCACGCCGAGGGCGAGAACGCCTGGGAGGACGCGGTCGCCGCCGCGATGACCTCCCGGATCGGCGTCGGCAACGCGGCCTTCCACACCGGAGGCAAGGCCGGTCCGGCCGACACCGTCTACCTGGGCGTCTTCCGCCGCGAGGCGCTGGATCTGGCGGGCGGCTACAACGAGGAGTTCATCCGCGCCCAGGACTGGGAGCTGAACTTCCGCATCCGCGAGGCCGGCGGGCTGATCTGGTTCTCGCCCGAGCTGAAGGTCCAGTACCGCCCGCGGCCCTCCCTGCGGGCGCTCGCCAAGCAGTACAAGGACTACGGCCGCTGGCGGCACGTCGTGGCCCGCTACCACTCGGGCTCGATCAACCTGCGCTACCTCGCCTCGCCGACCGCGCTGTGCGCGATCGCCGCCGGCGTCGTGGTCGGCGCGGCCGTCAGCCCGTGGGGCTTCGTGGTTCCGGCCGGCTACCTCGCCGCGATCACCGTGGGCTCGGTCCCGGCCGGCAAGGGCCTCTCGCTGAAGGCCCGGGCGCAGATCCCGGTGGCCATGGCCACCATGCACATGTCCTGGGGCTTCGGCTTCCTGACCAGCCCGCGCGCACTCGCGGCCAAGGTCATCGCGAGCCGCCGCCCGGCGGTGCGCCGGGACCTGGCCGGCGGGGTCTGAGCAGGCCGCGTACGCACGTACGGAAAAGGGGCCCGGTGGCGCTGACGCCACCGGGCCCCTTCGTGCGCAGGGGTCCTACCAGGTGAAGCCCGGCTGGACCGCCATGCACTCCTTGTCGTCGTCGCCGTTGAGCGGACGTGCGGAGTCCGGCGCCTTCGTCGGGGCGGGCGGCGGCAAGGCCGGCGCGCTGCCGCTGCGCCAGTCCTTGCCGACGAACAGCACGATCCCGGTGACGTCGTCGGACTTCTCCACGGCGGTGGCCGGCAGGCCGAGCGCGGTGGCCACGGCCGCCGCGTCACCCGCCTGGCCGGGGCTGGAGAAGCGGATCACGGTGGTGTCCTCGGCCCCGGTCTGCTGGGTGGACTGGGCCTTGGTGAAGCCCTTCCCGACGAGGATCGCGGCGACCTCGTCGGCCCGGCCCTTGACCCGGACCTGCGCGCCGTCCTTGCCGCCGGTCGCGTTGCGCACGCTGACCGCGATCTTCGCCGGGGGCGCTGCCGGGTCGGCGGCGGGCTGGGAGGGCGCCGTGGAGGGGGCGGTCGAGGACGGGGCGCCCGGCGAGGGCGTGGTGCCGTCCGGGTTCCCGGAGCCCTTGCCGTCGAGCGCGATGTCCTCGCGGACCATCCGGAACAGGCCCTCGGCCTCGACCGGCTTGGGCTCGACCCGGCCCTCCTCGCGGGTGCTGTACACCCACGGCATGGTGGTCATGGTGATCCGCCCGGTGGGGACCTTCTTGAGCTCCATGCTGAGGTCGTACAGCTTGTCGATCTTGTTCAGGCCGGGATCGACGACCATGGCCTTGATGGCCGCCTGCGCCAGGCTGTTGAGCTTCACCGGGTTGCTGAGCTTGGCGTTCTTGCGGAACTCGCGGGCCATCGAGTTCATGTACATGTGCTGGGCGTGGGTGCGGCCGAGGTCGGTGCCGTCCTCGAACCCGTAGCGGGTGCGCAGCCACTGCAGGGCCTGCTCGCCCTGGATGGTGCTCGTACCGGCGGGCAGCCTCAGGCCGGAGCCCTTGCCGTCGCGGGTGCGCGACTCCACGTTCTGCTGGACGCAGACCGGGACGCCGCCGATGGCGTCCGCCATCGTCACCACGCCCTTGAAGTCGATCATCATGAAGTGGTCGATCGGGATGCGCGTGAGCTCGGTCCAGGCGGCGACCGTGCAGCCCGGCCCGCCCCGGCCGAGGGACTCGTTGGTCTGTACGAGCCCCTTGCTGGCCTGGTGGACCGTGCCGCCCGGCTCGGTGCACTTCGGCATCATCAGCATCGTGTCGCGGGGCATGGACACCACCGACATGTTGCTGCGGTCCGCCGACAGGTGCAGCAGCATCTGCACGTCCGCGAGGGGCGGTCCGCCGAAGGTGTCCTTCGCGCCGCCGAGGGCCTGGTTGGCCGCGTCGTCACGGGCGTCGGAGCCGATGAGGAGGATGTTCAGCGGGGTCTGGCCGAAGGCGTTGGGCTTGGAGCCGCCCAGCTTGTTCTCGCCGAGGTTCAGGACGTCCGTCTTGATGCTGCCGTTGAGGTGGCGGTAGTAGAGGTAGCCGCCCGCCGCCGTCGCGAGTATGAGGAACGACAGGATGGAGGACACCCAGCGCAGGACCCGCCGCCGGCCGCGCCGCTTGGGGGTGCCGCCGCCCGACCCGTCTCCCGGTGGGGGGACGGCGCCGGACGCGCCGGATCCGCCGCCGGATATCTCACCGGGCTGGGCGGGCGCCCCCTCCCCTCGCACGCTGCTGTGCCTCACACGTCCCCCTCAAGATTCACTTCGTGTCGTGGTGTGCCGGTCGCACCGGCACGGGCCGGCCGTTCGCCTTGCTCGGTCGTGCTCGGCCGGCCGGCCCGTCTTCCCCAGTGGGCCCCAGTGGGCCCCAGTGGGCCTACTTCGCGCAGATCGCCTTGTCCGCCTCGACCCGCTGAATGTCCTCCGGCGCCTTCTGCGGCGCCGTCAGCGAGACCCCCGCCCCCTTGAAGTCGGCGCCGAGCGTCAGCTTCATCGGGGTCTTGGCCGCGGCGTCGGCCGTGCCCATCTTCAGCGCCGTGGCCGGCAGCCCCATCAGGTCGGCCAGCGCGCGGGCCTGGTCGGCCTGGTTGGGCGCGTACTCAAGCTGCGTCGCGTCGAGCTTGGCGGGCGCGTTGCCGCGGTTGCTGGACTTGTTCACGCCCTTGCTGTTCTGCAGCCAGTTCACGGTGGTCGAGGCGGCGCCGCCGGGACCGCCGCCGTTGTAGACGTCCACCCGTACGTCGCCGGCGGGCGCGCGGTTGCCCTGGAGCAGGGCGTCCGCCTTGCTCTTGGCCTCCGCGTCGGCCGCGTCCTTCGCCGCCTGCTCCTTCTTCTCGACCTCCGTCAGCGAGACGTCGGCCTGGATCATCTTCAGCAGGGGGTCGGCCACGCGCTGGTCGACGACGACGGTCGCCTTCTTGCCCTCGGGCTCGGCCGGGTTGTCGAGCACCGGGAGCGTGGTGAAGGTGACGTTCTTCAGATCGATGTCCTTCAACTCACCCGCGAGGTTGGTGAGTTTGTCGATGGACCCTATGCCCGAGTCGACGGTCAGCGACTTGGTGGCGGCTTCCGCGAGGGAGAAGAACTTCTTCGGACTGGTCAGCGTCTCCTTCGACTTCATCTCGCGCATCATCGAGCCCAGGAACTGCTGCTGGGTCTTGATCCGGTCGAGGTCGCCGTGGTTGCCGAACGAGTGCCGGGTCCGCACGAAGGCCAGGGCCTGCTCGCCCTGGAGCCGGTGCTCGCCGGCGTCCAGCTTCAGCTTGGAGTCCTTGTCGTCCACCGGCTTCGCGAGGCAGACCGGAACACCGCCGACCGCCGTGCTCAGCACCTTCACCGCGTTGAAGTCGACCATCATGAAGTTGTCGACGGTGACGCCGGTGATCTCCTTCACCGTACGCATGGTGCAGCCCGGGTCGCGGCCCTCCTGGCCCAGGCTGACGTTGAACCGCGTCCCCTTCTGGCCGGCGATGGTCTTCGTCGAGCCGTCGGGCTGCTTCGTCGGGCAGGCCGGGATGTTCGTGATCAGGTCCCGGGGGATGGACAGCGCGGTCGCGTTGCTGCGGTCCTTGGCGACGTGGAAGAGGATGGTGGTGTCGGCGTGGCCGACGCTCTCCGCGTCCCCGTAGCCCTCGTTGCCCGCGCCGCTGCGCTTGTCGGTGCCGATCACCAGGATGTTGATGGGCTGGTCCTTCTTGAACCCGCCCGTGCCCGCGTCGCCGACATCGGTGACGTTGAGGTTGTTGTTCAGGTGGTCGTAGTAGAGGTACCCGCCCACCGAACCGGCGATCAGCAGGAACGCCAGGGTGCCGCCGGTGACGACCAGAACCTTCTTGCGCCGGCCGCCTCCGCCGCCGCCCTTGCGCGGCCGGCCGCCGCGCCGCCCGGGCGGGCCGTCGCCGCGCCGCGGCCCGGGCACCGCCGGAGACGGGGCCTTGGGAGCCTTGGGGGCTCCGGGCGCACCGGTGCGCGCCGAGGACGGTCTGCGGGGGGCGGCGACAGAGGGCTGCTGCTGCGCAGCGGAACGGTCCAGTCGCAGTTCGTAGTTGCCAGTGCGGGGGTTGAGCACCCACTGGTCTGCGGGGTCGATTTCTTCCGCCCGCCCACGGCTTTGCGCATCCACGGTTGCTCGAATCCTCCGTCGGTGCCTCACGACGCGTCTCCCCCAAGACGCTCGGTCAACGATCCGGCTGCTGGTGCACGGCCTCTTGGTCTGGTCGGGGCACCGGATCGCTCACCTTATCCGCCCCAGTTGACCGCAAACCATGGTGGTGACAAATTCCACTCCCCTTATAACGGCCCAAACCACCCAAGGCCTTCGGTTCGGACACCGCCTTTTGGGATTGCTTTACCGGCAATCGGCCGTGCCCGCCGTGGTTCCCGTGAAGGTGGGGACGGGCGCGGGGGTGGGTCCGGTTCCCTCCGGGGGCTCCGAGGCCCCGCCATCGGCGGCGCGGGCGCTCTGCGGGGCCCGCGCGGTTCCGGCCGCCGTCGGGGCCGCGGGCTTCGGCGGGGCCACCGTGAGCGGCTTGTCCGTCCGCAGGTGCTCGAACAGTTGGGCCGCCTCCGGCTGCACCAGCTCGTCCCGGTTCGGGTCGGCGGCGTACGGGCGGCGCGGCACCGTCAGGAACTTGACCTGCTCGGCCGGTATGTCCCGGACGCCGCGGACCAGTTCGTACAGTCCGCGCAGCGAGGCCAGCCCGGGGTCGGTGGTCACCGATGACGTCGCCGCGTCCAGCAGCGGGTAGAGCCGCCCCGGGTTCAGCAGCACCCCGGTGCTCTGGACCTTCTTGACCAGCGAGCCGAGGAACTGCTGCTGGCGCTCCATCCGTTCGGTGTCGCTGCCGTTGCCCAGGCTGTAACGGGCGCGGACGAAGCCGAGGGCCTGCTCGCCGTGCAGGGTCTGCCGGCCGGCCGGGAGCTTCAGCTTAGCCTCGGAGTCCTTCATCGGCTGGCTGAGACAGACCTCCACCCCGCCGACCGCGTCGACCATCTTCTTGAACCCGCCGAAATCCACCACCATGTGGTGGTCGATCCGGATTCCGGTGAGTTTCTCCACCGTACGGATCGTGCAGGCGGCCCCGCCCCACTGGTACGCCCAGTTGAACTGGGCGAGCCGCTCGCCGGTACGGCTGCCGTCCGCCGTCAGACAGGCGGGGATCTGCGCCATCAGGTCCCGGGGTATCGAGACCGCCGTCGCGCTCCTGCGGTCCGCGGGGAGGTGCAGCAGGATCGTGGTGTCCGAGCGCTCGGTGCCGCGGTCCCGGCCGTAGCGGGCGTTCTCCTTGCCGGAGCGCGAGTCCGAGCCGATGAGCAGGATGTTCTGGGAACCGCCGACGGCGTGGGTGGGGCGCTCGCGCTCGTAGCGCTCCAGCTCGGCGGCGGCGGAGGTGTCCTCGGTGATGTTCCCGTCGAGCTTGCGGTAGATCCACCAGCCGACCGCCGCCCCGCACAGGACGAGCAGGGCCAGCCCGAGCGCGATCCAGCGCAGCAGACGGCGCCGGCGGCCGCGCGGGGGCTTCGGGGAGCCTCCGGCCGCATCGGTGCCGCCCGGTATGCCTGCGCTGTCCGTCACTGGCGCTCCGTCCCATGACTCACGCGTGCGGGCCGCACGACCGAAACCACGACCCCAGCCGATCCTGCCCCGACCCCACCCCGGCGGCCCGGGGACAGCCCCCTGTCTAGGCCCATCCGGGTGACAAATCGCCCCTCGTCGTCCGATCGGACGCGAAACGGCCCCCGGCGGGTGCCGGGGGCCGTTCTCGGTGCTGCGGGGCAGGCCGGGCTACGGCAGGTTGCGGGCCATGACGATCCGCTGGACCTGGTTCGTGCCTTCATAAATTTGCGTGATCTTCGCGTCGCGCATCATGCGCTCCACCGGGTAGTCACGGGTGTAGCCGTAGCCGCCGAGGAGCTGGACGGCGTCCGTCGTGACCTCCATCGCCGCGTCCGAGGCGAAGCACTTCGCCGCCGCGCCGAGGAAGGTGAGGTCGGCGTCGCCGCGCTCGGAGGCGGCGGCCGCCTGGTAGGTCAGCGCGCGGGCGGCGGCGATCTTCATGGCCATGTCCGCGAGCATGAACTGCACGCCCTGGAAGTCGCCGATCGGCTTGCCGAACTGCTTGCGCTCCTGGACGTAGCCCTTGGCGTAGTCCAGGGCGCCCTGGGCGATGCCGAGCGCCTGGGCCGCGATGGTGATGCGGGTGTGGTCCAGGGTCTTCATCGCGGTGGCGAAGCCGGTGCCCTCGGCGCCGATCATGCGGTCGGCCGGGATCCGCACGTTGTCGAGGTAGACCTCGCGGGTCGGGGAGCCCTTGATGCCGAGCTTCTTCTCCGGGGCGCCGAAGGAGACGCCCTCGTCGGACTTCTCGACGACGAACGCGCTGATGCCCTTGGAGCGCTTCTCCGGGTCCGTGACGGCCATGACCGTGTAGTACTCGGAGACGCCCGCGTTGGTGATCCAGCGCTTGACGCCGTTGAGCACCCAGAAGTCCCCGTCGCGCACGGCGCGGGTCTTCATGCCGGCCGCGTCCGAGCCCGCGTCGGGCTCGGAGAGGCAGTACGAGAACATGCCGTCGCCCTTGGCCAGCGGGCCGAGGTACTTCTTCTTCAGGTCCTCGGAGCCGGAGAGGATCACCGGGAGCGAGCCGAGCTTGTTCACGGCCGGGATCAGGGAGGACGACGCGCAGACGCGGGCCACCTCCTCGATCACGATCACGGTGGCCAGCGCGTCCGCGCCCGCACCGCCGTAGACCTCGGGGACGTGGACGGCGTGCAGGTCGTTGGCGACGAGCGCGTCGTGCGCCTCCTGCGGGAAGCGGGCCTCCTCGTCGACCGCGGCGGCGAACGGCAGGATCTTCGCCTCGGCGAGCGAGCGGACGGACTCGCGGAGCATGTCGTGCTCCTCGGCCGGGCGGTACAGGTCGAAGTCGGCAGAACCCGCCAAGACTCTCACTCCCCAAGTGTGATGCGTGATGCTAACTACCGTTAAGTAACCCAAATCTTAGTGTCCGGCGTCCCGGCAGCGATATGTACGGAGTACGTGAGCTGCGTGACAGCCGGGTCTCCTGGGGAACGTCCCCCCGGACCGGCCCGACTATGCTCAGTGGCCGCAAACGGCCCCGCACCTCTGGAGCACCCATGGCCCCCCTCAGGATCACTGTGATCGGCACCGGCTACCTCGGCGCCACCCACGCCGCGGCGATGGCGGAGCTGGGCTTCGAGGTGCTCGGGCTGGACGTGGTCCCGGAGAAGATCGAGATGCTGTCCGCCGGCCGGGTGCCGATGTACGAGCCCGGGCTGGAGGAGCTCCTCGCCGCACACGTCGAGGGCCTGCCGGGCTCCACCGGGCGGCTGCGCTTCACCCAGTCCTGGGAGGAGGTCGGCGCCTTCGGCGACGTCCACTTCGTCTGCGTGAACACCCCGCAGAAGCACGGCGAGTACGCCTGCGACATGAGCTACGTCGACTCCGCGATCGAATCCCTCGCCCCGCACCTGACCCGCCCGGTCCTGGTCGTCGGCAAGTCCACCGTGCCCGTGGGCTCGGCGGAGCGGCTCGCCGCGAAGCTGGCCGAGCTGGCCCCGGCGGGCGAGGAGGTCGAGCTGGCCTGGAACCCGGAGTTCCTGCGCGAGGGCTTCGCCGTCCAGGACACCCTGCACCCCGACCGGATCGTGATCGGCGTCCACGGCGAGCGCGGCGAGAAGGTGCTGCGCGAGGTCTACGAGACCCCGATGGCCGAGGGCAGCCCGCTGGTGGTGACCGACTTCCCGACGGCCGAGCTCGTCAAGACCGCAGCCAACTCCTTCCTCGCCACCAAGATCTCCTTCATCAACGCGATGGCGGAGGTCTGCGAGGCGGCCGGCGGGGACGTGGTCAAGCTCGCCGAGGCCATCGGGCACGACGACCGCATCGGCAAGAAGTTCCTGCGCGCCGGCATCGGCTTCGGCGGCGGCTGCCTGCCCAAGGACATCCGCGCCTTCATGGCGCGCGCCGGCGAGCTCGGCGCGGACCAGGCGCTGACCTTCCTGCGCGAGGTCGACTCCATCAACATGCGCCGGCGCGGCCACATGGTCGAGCTGGCCCGCGAGGCCGTGGGCGGGTCCTTCCTCGGCAAGCGGGTCGCCGTGCTCGGAGCCACCTTCAAGCCGGACTCCGACGACGTCCGCGACTCCCCCGCGCTGAACGTGGCCGGCCAGATCCACCTCCAGGGCGGCCAGGTCACCGTCTACGACCCGAAGGGCATGGACAACGCCCGCCGCGTCTTCCCGACGCTCGGGTACGCGGACTCGGCGCTGGAGGCCGCCCGCGGCGCGGAGGTCGTCCTGCACCTCACCGAGTGGCGCGAGTTCCGCGACCTCGACCCGGTGGCGCTGGGCGTGGTCGTCACCGACCGCCTGATCCTCGACGGCCGCAACGCCCTGGACACCGACCGCTGGCGCGCGGCCGGCTGGACGTACCGCGCGATGGGCCGCCCGCGCGCGTGACGTCCACCGGCCGGCCTACGCCGGTCTGCGGTGCTGGGCGGCACGGGCCGTGAACTCCGCGTCGCGCAGCACCCGCTGGGCGTTGCCCCAGGTCAGCAGTGCCAGATCGGTCTCCGACCAGCCCCGCTCCAGCAGCTCCGCGATGAGCCGGGGGTAGCCCGAGGGATCGGTCAGGCCCGTCGGCCGCCGGACGCCCGGCTCGGTGCCGAAGGTGGCGCCGAGGCCGACGCAGTCCGGACCGGCCACGGCCCGTACGTGCTCCACGTGGTCGGCGACGGCGTGGAGGGAGTCGCCGGTCTGGTCCGCGTCGAAGGTGACCATCGCCAGCCCCTGGGCGGCCCGGAGGGCCAGCAGGACGTCGTCGGTCACGTTCCCCGGATGCGGCTTCAGCGCCGCCGCCGCGGTGTGCGAGACGATCACCGGGGCCTTGGAGGCGCCCGCGAGCTGGCAGGCCACCTCCGGGGTACAGCCGGTCAGGTCCACCAGCATCGCCAGCCGGTTCATCTCCTTGACCACCTCGTGGCCGAAGGGGGTCAGCTCGTCCCGGGCCCAGGGGGCTCCCGCGGGTGCGAGGATCCGTACGCCCAGCGCGTGGAAGGCGCGCAGCGCGCCCAGTGAGTCGGTCAGCGTACGGCCGGGCACGGGGCCCAGGAACGAGGCGATCCGGCCCCGGTTGCGGGCGTCGGCCATGTCGTCCGCGGTCAGCGCGAGGCACAGGCCGTCCGGGTAGCGGCGCATCAGGGCCAGCGCCGTGTCGATCTGGTCGAGGGTGTCGGACAGCACCCGGTCGGCGGCCTCGTCCTCGTGCGGCAGCAGCAGCGACCAGAACTGGGCGCCGACCCCTCCGGCGCGCAGCCGCGGGATGTCGGTGTCGACACCGCTGTCGGGGGTGTCGATGTCGTGGTACGGGCTCTGGCGCAGCGTCCAGACGAGGGTGTTGTGCCCGTCGGTGACGGGATGCACGGACAACAGCGCGACGGCCCGGTCCAGGGCGCTGCCCGTCACCGGGGCGGGTGGGTCCCCGGCTCCCGCGGATCCGGGGCCCGCGGGGACCGTGTCGGCGGCGTACGCGGTGTGCGCCGCATAGTCGGTGTGCGGTTCATCCTGCAGGTCGGCCATGGCGTTCGGCTCCGGTCTCGGCGGCAGCAGGGAGAGAGAGATGCTGCCACGGTGACACGCGGGGCGGCCGGGCCGCCCGGCGGATGAGGCGTTCGGGTGTCACCCGCAGGTCACACCCCTCGCCGCAGCCGCCGGGAGGGCAGTCGCCGAGGGCCTCCGGCGGCTACGGCACCGCGTTCGAGGGGCCGCGGGATGCCGAGAGCTCGCGCGCCACCGCCTCCGCGTCGCGCAGCGCCCGTACGGCGTTGGACCAGGTCAGCTTGGCCAGGTCGGCCCGGGACCAGCCGCGCGCGAGCAGCTCCGCGATCAGGTTCGGGTAGCCCGCCACGTCGTCCAGCCCGGCCGGGGTGAAGGCCGTGCCGTCGTAGTCCCCGCCGATGCCGATGTGGTCGACGCCGGCCACCTCGCGCATGTGGTCCAGGTGGTCGGCGACGGTGGCCGCGGTGGCCACCGGGCGCGGCCGCTCCGCCTCGAAGGCCCGGTGCAGGGCCATCGCTTCGGGCGAGGTGTCCAGGTGGTGGAAGCCGTGCGCGCGCAGGTTCTCGTCCGCGGCCAGGGTCCACTCGACGGCCGCCGGGAGGATGAACTTCGGTACGAACGTGGCCATCGCGACGCCGCCGTTGGCCGGCAGCCGCTCCAGCACGTCGTCCGGGATGTTGCGCGGGTGGTCGCACATCGTCAGCGAGGAGGAGTGCGAGAAGATCACCGGCGCGGCCGTGACGGCGAGCGCGTCGCGCATCGTCGTCGCGGCCACGTGCGAGAGGTCGACGAGCATGCCGATGCGGTTCATCTCGCGGACGACCTCGCGGCCGAAGTCGCTCAGGCCGCCGTGGCGCGGCTCGTCGGTCGCCGAGTCGGCCCAGTCGATCGTGTCGTTGTGGGTGAGCGTCATGTACCGCACGCCCAACTGGTGCAGGGCGCGCAGCGTGGCCAGCGAGTTGTTGATGGAGTGGCCGCCCTCGGCGCCCATCAGCGAGGCGATCCGGCCGTCGGCGCGGGCCGCCTCCATGTCGTCGGCCGTCAGCGCCCGTACGAGGTCCGCCGGGTAACGGTCGATCAGCTGGGCGACGGCGTCGATCTGCTCCAGGGTGGCGCTGACGGCGGTGTCGCCCGCGTAGTCGGAGCGCACGTACACCGACCAGAACTGCGCGCCGACGCCGCCGGCGCGCAGCCGGGGGATGTCGGTGTGCAGCCGGCCGCGCTGGTCGCCGGCGATGTCGCGCCGGGCCAGGTCGTAGCGGACCTGCTCGCGCAGCGCCCACGGCAGGTCGTTGTGGCCGTCGACCACCGGGTGCTCGGCGAGCAGTTCCCGCGCCTCGCTCAGGCGCTGCGCGGCGCTCACTTGCCGAATCCGAAGGAGTCGGCGCCCGCGACCTTCGTCCGCAGGCGCTTGCCCTTCTCGGTGGCCTGGTCGTTCAGCTCCTGCTGGAACTCCTTCATGCGGCCGAGCAGCTCCGGGTCGTGGGCGGCCAGCATCCGTACGGCCAGCAGCCCGGCGTTGCGCGCCCCGGCGACGGAGACGGTGGCGACGGGAACGCCCGCGGGCATCTGGACGATCGAGAGCAGGGAGTCCATGCCGTCGAGGTACTTCAGCGGCACGGGTACGCCGATGACCGGCAGCGGGGTGACGGAGGCGAGCATGCCGGGCAGGTGGGCGGCGCCGCCGGCCCCGGCGATGATCGCCTTGAGGCCGCGCCCGGCGGCCTGCTCCCCGTACGCGACCATTTCGCGCGGCATCCGGTGGGCCGAGACCACGTCGACCTCGTAGGGGATCTCGAACTCGTCGAGGGCCTGGGCGGCGGCCTCCATGACGGGCCAGTCGGAGTCCGAGCCCATGACGATGCCGACGACGGGACCTGCGGTGGAGCTGCTCATGCGGTAATCGTTCCCCTGAGGTAGCCGGCTGCGTGGCGTGCGCGTTCCAGCACATCGTCCAGGTCGTCGCCGTAGGTGTTGACGTGGCCGACCTTGCGGCCGTGCTTCACGTCCTTGCCGTACATGTGGATCTTCAGCTGCGGGTCGTGGGCCATGCAGTGCAGGTACGCCGCGTACATGTCGGGGTAGTCCCCGCCGAGCACGTTCGCCATGACCGTCCAGCGGGCCCGCGGGCGCGGGTCGCCCAGGGGGAGGTCCAGGACCGCCCGGACGTGGTTGGCGAACTGGGAGGTGATCGCGCCGTCCTGGGTCCAGTGGCCGCTGTTGTGCGGGCGCATCGCCAGTTCGTTGACGAGGATCCGGCCGTCGGCGGTCTCGAACAGCTCCACGGCCAGGTGGCCGGTCACGCCGAGCTCCTTGGCGATGCGCAGGGCGAGGGCCTGGGCCTCGCCCGCGAGGGCTTCGGAGAGGTTCGGGGCGGGGGCGATCACCGTGTCGCAGACGCCGTCGACCTGGACGGACTCGACCACGGGGTAGGCCACGGCCTGGCCGTGCGGGGAGCGGACGATGTTGGCCGCGAGCTCGCGGACGAAGTCGACCTTCTCCTCCGCGAGGACCGGCACGCCCGCCTTGAAGGGGGCCTCGGCGTCCTCGGGGGTGCGGACGAACCACACGCCCTTGCCGTCGTAGCCGCCGCGCACGGTCTTGAGGATGACCGGGAAGCCGCCCACCTCGGCCGCGAAGGCCGCCGCGTCCGCCGGATCGCTCACGATCCGGTGGCGGGGGCTGGGGGCGCCGATCTCGTCGAGCTTCGCGCGCATCACCCCCTTGTCGGCGGCGTGCATCAACGCGTCGGGCCCCGGGCGGACGGGGATGCCGTCCGCTTCCAGGGCCCGCAGGTGCTCGATGGGCACGTGCTCGTGGTCGAAAGTGATCACATCGCAGCCGCGCGCGAAGGCGCGCAACGTCTCCAGGTCGCGATAGTCGCCGATGACGACGTCGCTCACGACCTGGGCCGCCGAGTCCTGTGGGGTGTCACTGAGGAGCTTGAATCTGATGCCGAGGGGGATGCCCGCCTCGTGGGTCATGCGGGCGAGCTGACCGCCGCCGACCATGCCGACTACCGGGAACGTCACCACTCCAGGGTATCCGCCGGTATTCCGCCATACGGACGTGACCCTGGCCCGTTCTGGTCGACGCGCGTAGCGTCCGCACCCCCGTGTGCCGTGCGTCGCACGGTGTGCGAAGGCACAGACGGGCCCCTGGGGCGACACTTAGCATGGGCGGGTTGACCGAAGGCGGCAGACGCCTCCACGGACGCCCCCGACCGGGGCGGTGACGACAGGACTGATCCATCACATGAGCACGCCGCAGCAGGGTTCCGCGCTCGAACGCGTACGCGGCCTCGCCCGCGAGGTCGCGAAGTTCGGGGCCGTCGGCGGCGTCGGTGTGCTCGTCAACCTGGGCGTCTTCAACCTGATCCGCCACACCACCGACCTCCAGGTCGTCCGGGCGAGCGTCATAGCCACCGTCGTGGCCATCGTCACCAACTACCTGGGCTTCCGGTACTTCACCTACCGCGACCGCGCCCGCACCGGCGGCTCCCGCGAGCTGCCGCTGTTCGTGGCCTTCAGCGTGATCGGCCTGGTGATCGAGAACGGCGTGCTGTACACCGCCACCTACGGGTTCGGCTGGGACGGCCCGCTCGCCACGAACGTGTTCAAGTTCATCGGCATCGGCACCGCCACCGTGTTCCGCTTCTGGTCGTACCGGACCTGGGTCTTCAAGGCCCTGCCCGAGCAGCGGTCCGAGCCCGTGGAGGCCGCGGAGGTCGCGGCCGTGGTCTCCTCGCCGCGCGGCGGAGCCGCCGGCGCCTCCCGCGCCCCCGAGCCCGCCGCCAAGTAGCGCGGTCCCCCGGCGGTCCTCCCGGCGGTTCCCCCCGCATCAGCCGACCCGGCATCACGCCGGCGTGGGGCCGCTCGGCGCCGTTCAGCGCACCGTCTGCTCCGGCTCCGGCCGCTCCGGGGCCGTACGGCTCAGGAACAGCGCGAACACCGGCGGCTGCGTCTGCAGCAGCTCCAGGCGCCCCCCGTCGGCCTCCGCCAGGTCCCGGGCCACCGCCAGCCCGATCCCGGTGGAATTGCGCCCGCTGATCGCCCGCTCGAAGATCCGGTTGCCGAGGTCCGGCGGGACCCCCGGCCCCTCGTCCGTGACCTCCAGCACCGCCTGGTTCCCGATCACCCGGGTACGCAGCGCGACCGTGCCGCCACCGTGCATCAGCGCGTTCTCCACGAGGGTCGCCAGCACCTGCGAGACCGCGCCCGGGGTGCCGACGGCCCGCATGCCCGTCTTCCCCGAGCGCACGATGGCCCGCCCGGCGCTGCGGTAGGCCGGCCGCCACTCCTCCACCTGCTGCTTGACGACCTCGTCCAGGTCGAAGGGGACCGCCGAGCCCGTCCGCGGGTCCCGCGAGTTCGTCAGCAGCCGCTCGACCACGTCCGTGAGCCGCTCCACCTGGGTCAGGGCGATCGTCGCCTCTTCCCGTACGGTCTCCAGGTCGTCGGTGACCGTGATCTCCTCCAGCCGCATCGACAGGGCCGTGAGCGGGGTGCGCAGCTGGTGCGAGGCGTCCGCGGCCAGCCGCCGCTCGGCGGTCAGCATCCGGGCGATCCGCTCCGCGCTGGAGTCCAGTACGTCCGCGACCCGGTCCAGCTCGGGGACCCCGTACCGCTTGTGCCGCGGCCGCGGGTCACCCGAGCCCAGCCGCTCGGCGGTCTCGGCGAGGTCGGTGAGCGGCGAGGTCAGCCGGTTGGCCTGCCGTACGGCGAGCAGTACGGCCGCCACGACGGCGAGCAGCGCCACCGCTCCGACCACGGCCAGGGTCCGCCCGACCTCCCGGGTCACGGTGGAGCGGGACTCCTCGACGACGACGGTCTCGCCCTGCTCCCCCTTGGCGGTGCCGCGGATGACGCTGTCGGGGATCCGGTCGCCGACCTCCACGGGCGGCTGCCCGGGGACGGTGATCCGGGCGTAGCCGCCCATGTCGAGCTGCTCGGCGAGGGCGTGGGCGTCGATGGGCTTGCGCTCCAGGACGCTCGCTTCGACCATGCCGACCAGGCGCAGCGCCTCGGACTCGATGCGGTCCTGGGCGCTGCTGGTGATCGTCCGGGTCTCCACGATCACCAGGGAGACCCCGAAGACGGCGATGACGACGAGCACCACGGCGAGCGTGGAGTTGATCAGGCGGCGGCGCATGGTCCGGGAGGCCGCTCAGCTCTTCTCGAAGCGGAAGCCGACCCCGCGGACGGTGGCGATGTAGCGCGGGTTGGCGGCGTCGTCGCCGAGCTTCTTGCGGAGCCAGGAGATGTGCATGTCGAGTGTCTTGGTGGAGGACCACCACGTGGTGTCCCAGACCTCGCGCATCAGCTGGTCGCGGGTGACGACGCGGCCGGCGTCGCGGACCAGGACCCGGAGCAGGTCGAACTCCTTGGCCGTGAGCTGGAGCTCCTCCTCCCCCATCCACGCGCGGTGCGATTCGACGTCGATCCGCACGCCGTGGGTGGCGGGGGCCTGGGTGGCGTCGTTCGCGCCGCGCCGCAGCAGGGCCCGGACCCGGGCCAGCAGTTCGGCCAGGCGGAAGGGCTTGGTCACGTAGTCGTCGGCGCCGGCGTCCAGGCCGACGACCGTGTCGACCTCGTCCGCGCGGGCGGTGAGTACGAGGATGGGGAAGCCGTGGCCCTCGGCGCGCAGCCGGCGGGCGACTTCGAGGCCGTCCATGCCCGGCAGGCCCAGATCCAGGACGACGAGGTCGACGCCGCCCTGAAGTCCCGCGTCCAGGGCGGTGGGGCCGTCCTCCCGGACCTCGACCTCGTACCCCTCCCTGCGCAGGGCGCGGGCCAGGGGCTCCGAGATGGATGCGTCGTCCTCGGCGAGCAGTACACGCGTCATGTGGGTGATGGTAGTGCGCGGCGGGTGCGCGCAGGGGCGTGCCGGAAGACCCCTTTCGATCTGGGCTTATGAACTACTAACGGCCTTCGAATACGATCAAACGGTTCCCCGGAATCCTGTGATCCATATCTCAAGTCCTTCCATATGCCGCAGTGTCCTGTCGTATGGTGGCGAGACGCCTGATGCACTACCCAGGGGATCTTTGTGCCGAAAAGCGAGCCAAAGACCTCAAATTCTGCTCTGGTCGGTTTCAACCGGCCCAGATGACAGTGAATGACCTGTGGGCCGGGCCCCGCGCGCCAAACGTGTGCGCCGGGGCGTGGATCCCGGTTACGGATGTCCCCTGCCCCCTTCCTGACGGACGGGGGCAGACCCCTGGGCGTGGGGTGGGACACCCGTCGCCGGTGCCGGCCACCCCCCACCGGGCGCTGTTCCGCTCACGAAGCGAAGCGTCCCGAGCAAGCAAGGATCGACCATGGCTTCCAGCCTGACGAAGGGCTCGGCGGACCCGTCCACCGAGAAGACCTTCTTCGGCCACCCCCGTGGCCTGGCCACTCTGTTCATGACCGAGATGTGGGAGCGTTTCTCCTACTACGGCATGCGTGCACTGCTGGTGTACTACCTGGTCTCGGGCGGCGCCGACGCCGCGACGGGCAGCCAGGGTGGCGGTCTGGCCATGACCGCGGCCACCACCACGGCCATCTACTCCGTGTACGTCTCGATGGTCTACCTGATGGCCATGCCGGGCGGCTGGTTCGGTGACCGTGTCTGGGGCGCCCGCAAGACGGTCGCCATCGCAGGCTTCGTGATCATGGCCGGTCACCTCTCGCTGGCCGTCCCCGGCCAGGCGATGTTCTTCGTCGGTCTGATCCTCGTCGCGGCGGGCTCCGGTCTGCTGAAGGCCAACATCTCCACGATGGTCGGCCACCTGTACAACGGCCCGGAGGACCCGCGCCGTGACGGTGGCTTCACGCTCTTCTACATCGGCATCAACCTCGGTGCGTTCGTCGCCCCGCTGGTCGTCGGCACGGTCGGCAAGGAGCACAACTGGCACCTGGGCTTCGCCCTCGCCGCCGTCGGCATGGGCCTGGGTCTGACCCAGTTCCTGCTCGGCACCAAGCACCTGAGCCCGAAGAGCAGCCTCGTCCCGAACCCGCTGTCGGCGGAGGAGCGCAAGGCCGTCCTGACCAAGGTCGTCCTCGCGGTCGTGGCCATCGCCGTCTTCTACGGCGCCGTCGTCGGCCTCGGCGCGTACACGCTGAACTGGGCCCTGGTCCCGCTGACGCTGGCCGGTCTGTTCATCCCGATCGCCGTCCTGACGCGCATCAAGCGCGACAAGGAGCTGTCGGGCGCCGAGCAGTCGAAGATGACCGCGTACATCTGGTTCTTCATCGCCGCGGCCGTCTTCTGGATGATCTACGACCAGGGTGGCTCGACGCTGTCCCTGTTCGCGGACGACAAGACCGCCGACACCGTCTTCGGCCTCGGCTTCTCGGCCACCTGGTACCAGTCGCTGAACCCGCTGTTCGTGATGGCTCTGGCCCCGGTCTTCGCCTGGCTGTGGGTGTGGCTGGCGCGCAAGAACCAGGAGCCGAACACCATCGTGAAGTTCGCGATGGGCCTGGTCCTGATCGGTGCCTCGTTCTTCGTCTTCATCGTCCCGATGGGCATGGCCGGCGACGGCACCAAGGTCTCCCCGATGTGGCTGGTCTCGATCTACATGATCCAGACCATCGGCGAGCTGTGCGTCTCCCCGGTCGGCCTCTCCGTCACCACGAAGATGGCCCCGCAGAAGTACGCCTCCCAGATGATGGGTGTCTGGTTCCTCGCGGTCACCGCCGGTGACTGCATCACCAGCCTCCTGTCCATCGGCGGCGTCGACCTCAACGGCACCTGGGTGATCGCCTTCCAGGCGCTCGCCGCGGCTCTGGCCGGCTTCGCGGTCTACGCGTACCGCAAGAAGGTCCAGGTCCTGATGGGCGACGTGCACTGACGCACCCCCTCCGGCTCGCGCGGCGGCCCGGCACACCTCCTGGTGTGCCGGGCCGCCGTGTTTTCGCCCGCAGGGGTTACCTCGTGCCGCGCAGACGACGCCACGGGGTGAAGGTGAAGACCGCGCCGCCGAGCAGGATCACCGTGCCGGCGACCAGGGCCAGCGCCTTGATGCCGCCCTCGTCCTCGGCGCCCGTCTCGGCGAGGCCGCCCGAGGCGGAGGTGGAGCCGGTGGTGGCCGGCGAGCCGGAGCCGCCCTCCTGGGCGGTGGTGTCGAGCTCCAGCGAGACGCCGCTGCTGGCCGCCTTGCAGGGCACGTTGATCGGCGTGGCCCCGGGGGCCATCGTGACGTCGATCGTCAGCTGGTCCGGGCTCAGCGTGACCTTGCCGGTCTTGCCGGGCTTGTAGGTGCCGGTCATGTCGCTGAGGCTGACCGGGGCCTTGTCCGGGATCGGTTCGGCGTTGGCCGGGCCGGAGACCTTGACCGTGCCGCTGTCCGCGCCGCCGAGCTTGATGTTCATCGAGGGCTTGAGGGCGCCCGCCGGCAGGGCCATCGGGCTGGCCATCGCGCCCTTGGCGGTCTTGACGGTCAGGTCGTAGCTGCCGCCGTTCTTCCTGGCGTTGATCGTGACGGGGGTCTTGATGCCGCCGGGGACGACCGGACCGCAGTCGAAGGCGACCTCGACGGGCTTGCCGGGGAAGTCGGTCTGGCCGCCACCGCCACCGGCCGTGGACCCGGCGGTGGACCCGGCCGTGGTGCCGCTGGTCGTGCCGGACGTCGTACCGCTCGTCGTACCGGCGGTGGTGCCGCTGGTCGTGCCGGACGTGGTGCCGGCCGTCGTGCCGCCGCTGGTGCCGGCCGACACGTCGATGGTGGCACCGACGCCCACGGCCCCCGTGGGCGCGCACTTGGTGACGAACGTGCCGAAGGAGAAGGTGACCGCGACGTCGTACTTGCCGGGGGTCAGCGTGATCTTGCCCGCCTTGGTGAGCTTCAGCTTCCCCTTCATCGTCGACATCTGCATGGGGGCCTTCTTGGGGATCGGCGGGTTCTTCTTCTCCCCGACGACCTTCAGCTCGCCTCCCCCGCCGCCCACCGTGATCCAGCCGGTGGGCTGGACCGCGTCCTGCGGGATGTCCATCAGGTCCGTGTTGTTCGAGGCCGGCTTCACGGTCTCCCAGGACACGTCGACCTCGTCACCGACCTTCGCCGACGCCGGGGCGGTGACCTTGGCGGTGGTCTCGCCCTGCACCGGGTCGCCGCCGCCCGCCGGCGGCACGCACTTGACGTTGAACTTGGTCTCGGCCGCCTGGGCGGGGCCGGCCCCGATGGCGATGCCGGCGCCGCCGAGCAGCAGCGCGATCACGGCCGCGCTCACCCTCCGTTGGGTCTTCACAAAGGTCCTTTCGTCGTCGGACTGTTCTCAGACGGTGCGGACGCCTGTGGTACGTGGGGGTTCCTCGGCCCCGGCGCGCTGTCCGGGGTGAACCACGGCAGTACCGCCGTGGTGGTCTGGGGGGAGTCCGGGGCGGGCGCCGGCCGGGCTTCGAAGGGGCCGCCCGGCTCCGGGGCGCTCGCGCCCCGGTGGCGGCCGGCGCCCGCCGCCGCCGTGCGCGGCCGGACCTTGTCGACGACGGCCATGCCGATGCGGAAGACCGCGGCGGGGATCACCAGCACGAGCAGGCCCCAGAACAGCAGCACCCCGTACGGGCGGTCCACGCCCCAGGGCTGCGTGGCCACGACCGTGTCCCCGTACTTGAGGGAGACGGTGTAGTCCCCGTGCGCCCCGGCCGCCAGGCTGACGTTCAGCCGGACCTCCGCCTTGCCGCCCGGCGGGATGGTGCCCTTCCACCGGACCTCGTCCCACAGCGGCGCGAACACCCCGTGGGCGGTGCCGAGCTGGAAGACGGGATCCTTGACCGGGGCCGAGCCGAGGTTGCCGACGGTGACCGTGAACTTCCGGGCGGGCGGGGCACCGAACCAGGTCAGCACCCCGTCCCCGCCCTCCAGCCGGACCCCGCTGAGCATGGCCAGGCGCGCCGAGCCGGACTCGGCGGGCAGCTCGGCCACCGGGTGGTCGGTGATCTTCAGCGGGGCGGCGACGGTGGCCTGGTCCCCGCCCACGGAGGTGACGTTGACGACGCAGGGGCAGGGCTTGGGCGGCGCCACGACGGCCAGCCGGGCGGCGAAGCGGCCGTCTTCGCCGACCGAGACCGCGGCCCCGTCCGCGTTGGCGCAGCTGTTGGTGCCGCCGATCATGTTCTGTCCGCAGAGCAGCAGCATCACCAGGGTCTTGGCGCGCCAGCCGGTGCCGGTGACGGTGATCTCGGCGCCCTTCGCGGCCTCCTGGAGCGAGAGCGCCACGGCGGGCTTGCCCTCGGCGGCGTGCGCCGCCGGGGCCGGTGCCGGGAACAGGATCAGGGCGCACAGCGCCAGCCCCGTCGCGAGGCGGGCCACGGCCTTGCCGCAGCGCCCCCGGCCGACCGGCCCGCCGACCGGCCCGCCGGCCTTCCCGCCGGCCTTCCCGCCGACTCTTCCGCTCACCTGGACGCTCCCGTCAGCTCGTGTTCCGGTGCCCGCTTCCCCGCGGGTACGGGCTCCTGCTCCGCCGGCGGCCCGCCGCGCCGCCGCTTGCGTACGAGGAGCAGCGCGGCCAGGCCGACGCCGCCGAGGGCGAGCAGCCCGGCGCCGATCCGGGCCGCGATCCCCCAGGGCACGAACCACGCCGAGGCGCCGGCGGTGGCCGGGGCCGCGCCGGGAGCGGTGACCGTGAGGGTGAGGTCGACGTCGTCGAGGACCGGGGCCCCGGGCCAGGGCTCGGTCAGCGACACCCGCTGACCGGGGAGCAGTTCGACGGGCAAGGCGCGGGCGGTGCGGCCCGGGACCTCGCCGAAGAGCCCCTCGGCGCGCAGGGCCAACTCGGGGACGAGGGCCACGTTGCCCCGGTTGACCAGGGTGTACGCGACGACCGCGCGGGCGCCCTTGCCGCGTACGGAGACGTCCTCGACCGTGAGGGCGGCCAGCGTCGGGCCGCCGACGCGCAGGTGGATCCGTACGCCCGCCTCGCGGCCGTCCTCGGAGGCGATCACGGCGGCCGGGTGGTCGCCGGGCAGGGAGGCGGGCGGGAGGGTGACGGTGAAGGGGACCACCGCGCGGGTGCGGGGCGGGATCCTCACGGTGCCGGCCGGCCCGAAGCTGATCCATGAGCCGGCGCCGGGGACCGCGGTGGCGCGGCCGTCTTTGGCCGCGGGCACCGCCGGGCTCACGGCGAGGGCGCCGTCCGCCGTGTTGTAGGCGTCGGCCCCGCGCAGGGTGACGGTGTGCTCCCGGTCGGAGGTGTTGGTCAGGGCCAGCCGGTCCTCCAGGACGGTGCCGGCCGGGCCCGCGAGGTAGAAGTACGGGCGCGCCGGCCCGGCGCCGCCCGCGGCGGGCTCGGCGGTCCAGCCGGGCTCGTCGGCGTGGGCGGGGGCGGCGGTGGTGACGGCGGCGCCGCCCGCGGCCCCGAGCAGCAGGACCGCGGCGAGCAACGCGGTGCGCGGGCGCCGGCCGGCGGTGTGCGCGGGGGTGTGGAGCACGGGCATGGCCGGGGTGCTCCGTTCAGGACCGGGCCCGCTGGCCGCGCCGGGTCAGCCAGAGCACGCCGGCGGCGCCGGTGAGGAGCACGGTGGCGCCGAGGGTGCCGAGGGCGAGGGCGGAGTCGGTGGGTCCGGTCTGCGGGAGGGTGTCTTCCGCGGTGTCCCCGGATCCCGCGGATCCCGCGGATGCCCCGGAGGGCCCTGTGCCCGTCACGTCCAGCTCAAGGGAGGGCTTGGGGCTGTTGCCGGGGGTGCAGGTGGTCGTGGTCCCCAGCGCCTTGATGGTGAGCACGCCCGCCGTGAAGGTGACCTTGCCGCTCTTCTTGGGGGTGTAGGTGCCCGAGAGGTCGGTGATCTTGATGGGGGTGTTGGCGGGCACGGCCTCGGGATTGGACGCTCCCGATACCGGCACGGACGCCTTCTCGGCCCCGCCGACGAGGATGACGGCGCTGGGGCTCATGGCGCCCTTGCCGAGTTCGACCGGGCTGGACGAGACGCCCTTCTGGAAGGACATCGTCAGCTTGTACCCGCCGCCCTCCTTGACGGCCTTGATGTCGATGGGCGAGACCGCCGACTTGTCCCCGATGGGGGTCTTGCAGTCGTACGCGACGTCGACGACGTCCGCATGGGCTGCGGGGGCGGCCAGCAGGACCGCCGCCGCGGCCAGCGCGGAGGCCAGCGCGAGCGCGGTGGAGCGTTTCCGGTCGGACACCTTCGTCTTCCCCTCGGGCCACGGATTCCCGATGGCCGATTCCTGACGGCGCATCAGATTGGTGGCTCAAGGTACGCCCGGGGCCTTACGGAGGGAAGACAAAGGACGGGCCGGGATTGACCGTTCGTCAGTGGGCGCGGACGCCCTTCCGCCAGACCGCCGAAACCAGCGGAACGCCCGGCCGGTAGGCCAGGTGGACATGGCTCGGCGCCTCCAGGAGGGCCAGGTCGGCGCGGGCCCCGGGGGCGATCCGGCCGATGTCGGTGCGGCGCAGGGCGCGGGCGCCGCCGGCGGTGGCGGACCAGAGCGCCTCGTCCGGGGTCATCCGCATGTCGCGTACCGCGAGGGCGATGCAGAAGGGCATCGAGCTCGTGTACGAGGAGCCGGGGTTGCAGTCGGTGGACAGCGCGACGGTGGCGCCCGCGTCGATCAGGCGGCGGGCGTCGGGCCACTGGGCGCGGGTGGAGAACTCGGCGCCGGGCAGCAGCGTGGCGACGGTGGTGTCCGCGGCCTGGACGAGGGCGTCGACGTCGGCGTCGGTGAGGTGGGTGCAGTGGTCGGCGGAGGCGGCCTCCAGCTCCACGGCGAGCTGCACGCCGGGGCCGTGGGAGAGCTGGTTGGCGTGGACGCGCGGGATCAGCCCGGCGGCGGCGCCGGCGGTGAGGATCGCGCGGGCCTGGTCGCCGTCGAAGGCGCCCTTCTCGCAGAACACGTCGACCCAGCGGGCGTACGGGGCACAGGCCGCGAGCATCTCGCCCGTGACGAGGCCGACGTAGCCCGCCGGGTCCTCGGCGTAGTCGGGAGAGACGATGTGCGCGCCGAGGTAGGTGACCTCCTCGGTGTGCGCGGCGGCGATGCGCAGGGCACGGGCCTCGTCCTCGACGGTGAGGCCGTAGCCGGACTTGGTCTCGAAGGTGGTGGTGCCCTGCCGGCGGGCCTCTTCGAGGTGCCGGACGAGGTTGGCTTCGAGCTCGGCGTCGGTGGCGGCGCGGGTGGCGGCGACGGTGGTCCGGATGCCGCCCGCCGAGTAGCTCCGCCCGGACATGCGGGCGTTGAACTCCGCGGTGCGGTCGCCGGCGAAGACGAGGTGGGAGTGGGAGTCGACGAAGCCGGGGATCAGCGCCCGGCCGCCCGCGTCGAACGCGGAGTCGGCGGCCGGGGCCCGGTCGGCGGGGCCGGCCCAGGCGATGGTCTCGCCGTCGATGACGACGGCCGCGTCCCGGACGAGCCCGAGGGGGCTGCCGTCTCCCAGCGCGGGGTCGTTGGTGACGAGGCTGCCGATGTTGGTGACGAGGGTGGTGGACATGGTTCCCTTCGGGAACGAGAACGTCAGCCGCGGACGGCTGCGATGGACTCGGAAAGGGCGGACGGGACGTCCGGGACCAGGGTGTGCGACCCGTCGCGGACGATGTGGCGGCCGCCCACCACCGTGTGGCGGACATCGGCGGCCGTGGCCGCGAAGACGGCCGTCTCGGCGCCGAGCCGCGGCAGCGGACCGGCCGTGCGTACGGAGTCCAGCGCGATCGTGGTGAAGTCCGCGAGCGCGCCCGCCTCCAGGCGGCCCGCGTCGGCCAGACCCAGCGCCGCGTGGCCGTCCGCCGTCGCCGCCGTCAGCAGCGCGTTCGCCGTCCAGTGCCCCCGGGTCCGGCTGCGCAGGCGCTCGTTCAGCTCCATCGCGCGGGCCTCCTCCAGGAGGTCGATCACGGCGTGGCTGTCGCTGCCGAGCGAGAGCGGGCTGCCCGCGTGCTGGAGCCGGACCGCCGGACCGATGCCGTCGGCCAGGTCCCGCTCCGTCGTGGGACACATGCACGTGCCGGTGGCCGTGCCGCCGAGCAGCGCGATGTCCCCGTCCGTCAGGTGCGTGTTGTGGACGCCGACGGTCCGCGGGCCGAGCACCCCGTGGTCGGCCAGCAGCTGCGTCGGGGTGCGCCCGTGCGCGGCCTGGCAGGCCTCGTTCTCGGCGGTCTGCTCCGAGAGGTGGACGTGCAGCGGGGCCCGCCGCTCCCCGGCCCAGCGGGCCACGGTGTCCAGCTGGTCCGCCGGTACGGCGCGCACCGAGTGGACCGCCGCACCGATCAGCGCGTGCTCGCGCGGCTTCAGGGCCGAGACCCGCTCCGCCCACGCCTCGGCCGTCCCGTCCGAGAACCGCAGCTGGTGGTGGTCGGGGGCCTTGCCGAAGCCCGAGGACAGGTACGCCGTGTCCAGCAGCGTGATCCGGATGCCCGCCGCCGCGGCCGCCTCGATCAGGGCCTCGCCCATCGCGTTGGGGTCGGCGTACGGGGCGCCGCCCGGGGCGTGGTGCACGTAGTGGAACTCGCCGACGTTGGTGATCCCGGCCAGCGCCATCTCCGCGTACACCGCCCGCGCGAGCGCGAAGTACGTGTCGGGGGTGAGGTTCTGGGCGACCGTGTACATGAACTCGCGCCAGGTCCAGAAGGTCCCGGACCCCACCTGGACGCGGGAGCGCAGCGCCCGGTGGAAGGCGTGCGAGTGCGCGTTGGCCAGCCCCGGAACGGTCAGGCCGCGCAGTACCTCCGCCCCCGGCGGCGGGGTCTCGACCCCGGTCCGCAGGTTGGCGATCCGTCCGTCGGCGCCCGCGTCGAGGGCCACGCCCGGCTCCACGTGCGTGCCGAGCCAGGCGTGTTCCAACCAGTACGTCTTCACCGGCAGGCCAGTCCTTCCAGTACGTCGGCCAGCGCGAGGACTCCGGCCACGCAGTCGTCCTCGGCGGCGAACTCCCGCGGGGAGTGGGAGACCCCGGTCGGGTTCCGTACGAACAGCATCGCGGTCGGGACGGCGGCGGAGAGGATTCCGGCGTCGTGTCCCGCGCCCGTGCCGAGGACGGGGACGGAGCCGCCGAGGATCCGGTTCATCTCGTCGCGCAGGGCGTGCTCGAACTCGACGACCGGGGTGAAGGACTCCCGTACGACGGCCAGGTCGATGCCGTCCTGGTCGGCGCGCTCGCGGGCGGCCTTCTCGATGGCGGTGACCACGGTGTCCAGCGTCGCCTGGTCGGCCGCGCGGGAGTCGAGCCAGCCGCGTACCAGCGAGGGGATGGCGTTGACCCCGTTCGGCTCGACGGAGATCTTGCCGAAGGTGGCGACGGCCCCGGCGAGGGCAGCCTCGGTACGGGCGGCCAGGACGGTCGAGGCGTACGTGAGCATCGGGTCGCGGCGGTCCACGAGACGGGTGGTCCCGGCGTGGTTGGCCTCGCCGCGGAAGTCGAACCGCCAGCGGCCGTGCGGCCAGATCGCGGAGGCGATGCCGACGCGGTCGCCGGAGAGGTCCAGGGCCCGGCCCTGCTCGACGTGGAGCTCGACGAACGCGCCGATACGGGCGAGGCGCTCGGGGTCGGCGCCGATGGCCGAGGGGTCGTACCCGGCGGCCTCCATGGCCTCGGGCAGGCTGATCCCGTCGGCGTCGCGGAGCTCGTACGCCTTCTCCTTGGTCAGCTGTCCGGCCGCGAGCCGGGAGCCGACGCAGGCGAGGCCGAAGCGGGCCCCTTCCTCGTCACCGAAGTTGGTGATGGCCAGCGGCCGGGTGAACTCCACGCCCCTCCTGCGGAGTTCGTCCAGGGCCGAGAAGGAGGACACCACGCCGAGGGGGCCGTCGAAGGCGCCCCCGTCGGGCACGGAGTCCAGGTGGGAGCCGGTGACGACGGCGTCACCGGCGAGGGGGTCGCCGAGCCAGGCCCACTGGTTGCCGTTGCGGTCGGTCTCGTACGCGAGACCGCGGGCCTCGGCCTGCGCCTGGAACCAGGTCCGGCAGTCGGCGTCGGCCCCGGTCCAGGCGTGGCGGCGGTAGCCGCCGGACTCGGCGTGGCGGCCGATGGGGGCGAGCTCGTTCCACATGGTGTGGAACGAGGCCGCCCCGGCGGGGTTGTCGCTCACGCGTCGTCGCCCTCGCGCATGGGGACGCGGACGCCGCGCTCGTCCGCCACCGTCTCGGCGATGTCGTAGCCCGCGTCGACGTGGCGGATGACGCCCATGCCGGGGTCGTTGGTGAGCACGCGGCGGATCTTCTCGCCCGCGAGCTTGGTGCCGTCGGCGACGGTGACCTGGCCGGCGTGGATCGAGCGGCCCATGCCGACGCCGCCGCCGTGGTGGATCGAGACCCAGGAGGCACCGGAGGCCACGTTGACCATGGCGTTGAGCAGCGGCCAGTCCGCGATCGCGTCGGAGCCGTCGAGCATGGCCTCGGTCTCGCGGTACGGGGAGGCCACCGAGCCGCAGTCGAGGTGGTCGCGGCCGATGGCCAGCGGGGCGGCGAGGGTGCCGTCGGCGACCATCTCGTTGAAGCGCTCGCCGGCCTTGTCGCGCTCGCCGTAGCCGAGCCAGCAGATGCGCGCCGGCAGGCCCTGGAAGTGGACGCGCTCGCCGGCCATCTTGATCCAGCGGTGCAGGGACTCGTTCTCGGGGAAGAGCTCCAGCATCGCCTTGTCGGTCTTGTGGATGTCCGAGGCCTCGCCGGACAGGGCCGCCCAGCGGAAGGGGCCCTTGCCCTCGCAGAAGAGGGGGCGGATGTAGGCGGGGACGAAGCCGGGGAAGGCGAACGCGCGGTCGTAGCCGGCCAGCTGGGCCTCGCCGCGGATGGAGTTGCCGTAGTCGAAGACCTCGGAGCCGGCGTCCATGAAGCCGACCATGGCCTCGACGTGCTTGGCCATGGACTCGCGGGCGCGGGTGGTGAAGCCGGCCGGGTCCTTGGCCGCGTACGCCGCCATGTCGTCGAAGTCGACGCCGACGGGGAGGTACGCGAGCGGGTCGTGGGCGGAGGTCTGGTCCGTCACGATGTCGATCGGGGCGCCCTCGGCGAGCATCTGCGGGAGCAGCTCGGCGGCGTTGCCGAGGAGGCCGATGGAGAGCGGCTTGCGGGCGTCGCGGGCTTCGACGGCCAGCTGGAGGGCGTGGCGCAGGTTGTCGGCCTTGACGTCCAGGTAGCGGTGCTCGATGCGGCGCTCGATGGCGCGCGGGTCGACGTCGATGCAGATCGCGACGCCGTCGTTCATCGTCACGGCCAGCGGCTGGGCGCCGCCCATGCCGCCGAGGCCGGCGGTGAGGGTGATGGTGCCGGCGAGGGTCCCGTTGAACTTCTTGGCGGCGACGGCCGCGAAGGTCTCGTAGGTGCCCTGGAGGATGCCCTGGGTGCCGATGTAGATCCAGGAACCGGCGGTCATCTGGCCGTACATGGTCAGGCCGAGGTGCTCCAGGCGGCGGAACTCCTCCCAGTTGGCCCAGTCGCCGACCAGGTTGGAGTTGGCGAGGAGCACGCGCGGTGCCCACTCGTGGGTCTGCATCACGCCGACCGGACGGCCGGACTGCACGAGCATCGTCTCGTCCTGCTTGAGGGTGCGCAGGGTGCGGACCATCGCGTCGTACGAGCGCCAGTCGCGGGCGGCCTTGCCGGTGCCGCCGTAGACGACGAGCTTGTCCGGGTGCTCGGCGACCTCGGGGTCGAGGTTGTTCTGGAGCATCCGGAGGGCGGCTTCCTGCTGCCATCCCAGGGCGCTGAGCTCGGTGCCTCGTGCGGCACGTACGGGGCGGGGTCCTGACATGGCGGGTGCCTCCTCCGATGTTGGGCGATCTATTCACATCCTGGCTCCCTGAATAGATTCAGTCAACAGCTGCGGGCCGACCCGCCGGGTGATTGGCTGGCGGGCATGGCTGCCGAGATGCACGCGATGGACGCTCCGGACGCGGCGAAGCGCCGGGACATGGCCGTACGGGCCGCTGTCGAGCAGGGCCTGGTGGGCGGGGCGGAGGGCACGCAGCCCCTGGTCTGCCTGCTGGACGTGGCCGGGATCCGCGCCTCCGCCGCCGCCCTGACCGGCGCTTTCGCCGCCGCCCTGGCTCCCGGCACCCCCGTCCTGCACGCCTTCGCGGTGAAGGCCTGCCCGCTGGTGCCGGTGCTGCGGCTGCTGGCGGAGCACGGCCTGGGCTGCGAGGTGGCCGGTCCGGGCGAGCTGGAGCTGGCCCGGGCGGCGGGGGTGGAGCCGCAGCGGACGGTCCTGGACTCCCCCGCCAAGACGGTGGCCGAGCTGCACGGGGCACTGGCCCTCGGGATCGCGGTGAACGCGGACAACCGCCAGGAGCTGGACCGCCTGGACGCGCTGATCGCGGGCGCCCCCACCCGGTCCCCGGTCGGGATCCGGATCAACCCGCAGACGGGCGCGGGCACGATCGGCGCCCTCTCCACCGCCACCACGACCTCGAAGTTCGGCGTCGCGCTCCGGGATCCGGGCGCCCGCGAGTGGCTGGTGCGCGCGTACATCGACCGCCCGTGGCTGACCCGGCTGCACATCCACTCGGGCTCCCAGGGGGTCCCCCTGTCCCTGATCGCGGAGGGGGTGCGCGACCTCCACGCCCTGGCCGAGGAGATCAACGCGGCGGCCGGGCGCCGCCAGGTCGACACCCTCGACATCGGCGGCGGCCTGCCGGTGAACTTCGCCTCGGACGAGGAGCGCCCGACGTACGCGCAGTACGTGGCGGCCCTCCGCGCGGCCGTCCCGGACCTGTTCCGCGGCCGCTACGGCCTGGTGACGGAGTTCGGCAGGTCACTGCTGGCCAAGCACGGGCTGGTGGTCTCCCGGGTCGAGTACACGAAGACCACCGGGGGCCGCCGGATCGCGCTCACGCACGCGGGGGTGCAGCTGGCGACCCGTACGGTGTACGCCCCGGCGGCGTGGCCGCTGCGGATCCTGCCGTACGACGCGAAGGGCGCCCCGAAGACGGGCCCGCCCGTCGCCCACGACATCGCGGGCCCGGCCTGCTTCGCGGGCGATCTGCTCGCCACGGCCCGGGACCTGCCGGAACTCGCCCCGGGCGACCTGGTCGCGGTCCCGGACACGGGCGCGTACTTCTTCACGGCCCACTACGGCTACAACAGCCTCCCCCGCCCCGCGGTCCACGGCTTCACGACCGCGCCCTCCGGCGAGACCCGCTTCAGCCTGGCCCGCCCCGGGCAGTCCCCGGCATCCCTGGTGACGGAGGCGGGCGGCGAGTACCGCGACGCGCTCCTGTGACGCCGGCGGCGCACCCCGGCTACTCCACGAACAGGCCCCGAGCCGCCGCGCGGGCGTCGAAGGCCTCCAGGCGGGCCTGGGCGTCGGGGAGGGCGTCGGCCATCGCCTCCAGCAGGACCCGGCCCAGCAGCATCGGCGCGCAGGCCGTGTCGAAGGCCAGGCCCGTGCCGACCGGCGCCGGAATCAGCAGGTCCGAGGAGCGGGCCACCGGCGCGAAGGCCGAGTCGGCGACCGTCACCACCTTCAGCCCCGCCCCCCGCGCGTGGTCCAGCGCCTCCGCCACCTCCCGCGGATGCCGCGGCAGCGCGAAACACAGCAGCGCCGAAGCACCCGCCCCGGCCGCCGCGTCGATCCGGTCGGCGAGCATCGAGCCGCCCTCGTCGAGCAGGCGTACGTCCGGATGCACCTTCGCGGCGAAGTAGGCGAACCCGCGGGCCTGCGAGGACGCCGCGCGCAGCCCGAGCACGGGCAGCGGACGGGACCCGGCCAGCACCCGCCCCGCCTCCTCGACCGGCGAAGGGTCGGCGAGCATGGCCGACAGCTGCCGCAGGTTCTCGATCTCCCCCTGGACGGCCTGCTGGTACTCGTTGTACGCGTCCTCGTGCGCGGCGGCCGCGGCGCGCTCGGCGGGAGCCACCTCGCGCAGGTGCCGGCGCAGCGCCGGATAGCCGTCGAAGCCGAGCGCCACCGCGAACCGGGTCACCGACGGCTGGCTCACCCCGGCCAGATCGGCGAGCTCCACGCTCGACAGGAACGGCACGTCGGCCGCCCCGCGCACCATGCAGTGGGCGATCCGTCGCTGGGTGGGCGTCAGCCGGTGCCCCTCGAACAGCTTCTGCAGCCGCGCTGCCGGGCTGTCGCTCATCCCGACCCCTCCGTCCCCGTGAATATTCAGTCACCGAGCACTCTGCATGCGGTTATGCAGCACGGCAAGCCGCGGACCGCTCCGCGAGACGCGCCAGGCCCCGGCGGCGGGGAATACGGGGGCTAACCCCAGTGCCCCGGCCGCCGGCCGTTCCTACGCTGGGCGCATGGAGTCCCAGGAGCTGAAGAAGGAACTCGACGCGACGTTGGACGCCCGGCGCGAGCTGGGGCCGGACTACGAGGCCGCGCTCGTGGACTCCTTCGTGGAAAAGGTCGACACGCAGGTCCGGCGCAGGCTGGCCGAGGAGCGCCTGGCCGCCGCCCGGGGCGGCCCCGCGGGCAGGCCGTCCCCGCTGGAGGGCGGCTTCGGCGAACGCTTCGGCTTCGCCATCGTCACGCTGGTCCTGGCGATCCCGCTGTCGGCGATCGGCGCCACCCAGGCGGGGCTCAGCGGCCTGCTGGTCGCCTGGGCGGGCGTACTCGGCGTGAACTTCGTCCACGCCACGAAGCGCCTGCGCCCCCGCGACAAGGCCGAGTGACACCGGACCGGAGAAGAGTGCGCGGGGACCGCCGCACCCTCGCGAGCGAGGGGCGGGACGACGGCGGTCCCCGCGAAGGACACGGGCCGGGTCAGGGCCGTCCGCGTCCGTGGCGTTCACGCGGTCCGGGAGCCGCTCCGGAAGTACGCCAACGCCGTTCGGTGGTGCCGGCCCGGAGGTCTGCCCTCCCTGCCGACAACCACCACTCTGCCGGAGCCGTGTTAAGCCGGTGCTGCCGCCACATGACGGGCCCGTACCTTTTGTGCGACGGCCCGACACGGCGTCATCGCGCCACGCGCCCGCGCCACTTCACGACGGCTCGCGGCTACTTCGCGCCCTTGGCGAGGAACGCCAGCAGGTCCTGACGGCTCACCACACCGGTCGGCTTGCCCTCGACCAGCACGATCGCCGCGTCCGCCTCGCCCAGTACGGACATCAGCTCCGACACCGGCTCGCCCGAACCGACCTGCGGCAGCGGCCGGCTCATGTGCTTCTCCAGCGGGTCGGACAGCGAGGCCTGCTTCGCGAACAGCGCCGCCAGCAGCTCCTTCTCCACGACCGAGCCGATGACCTCGGCGGCCATCACGTCCGGGTGGCCGGCACCGGGCTTGACGATCGGCATCTGCGAGACGCCGTACTCGCGCAGCACCTCGATGGCCTCGCCGACGGTCTCCTCGGGGTGCATGTGGACGAGGGAGGGAATGCCGCCCTCCTTGTCGCTGAGCACGTCGCCGATGCGCGCGGCGGGGCCGGCCTCCTCCAGGAAGCCGTGTCCCGCCATCCACTCGTCGCTGAAGATCTTGCTGAGGTAGCCGCGGCCGCTGTCCGGCAGCAGGACGACGACCACGTCGTCCGGGCCGAGCCCCTCGGCCGCCTTCAGCGCCGCGACGACCGCCATGCCGCAGGAGCCGCCGACGAGCAGGCCCTCCTCCTTGGCGAGGCGGCGGGTCATCTGGAAGGAGTCCTTGTCGGACACCGCGATGATCTCGTCCGTCACGTTCGGGTCGTAAGCGGTCGGCCAGAAGTCCTCGCCGACGCCCTCGACCAGGTACGGGCGACCCGAGCCGCCGGAGTAGACCGAGCCCTCGGGGTCGGCGCCGATGACCTTGACCTTGCCGCCGGACACCTCCTTGAGGTAGTTGCCCGTACCCGAAATCGTGCCGCCGGTGCCGACGCCCGCGACGAAGTGGGTGATCTTCCCCTCCGTCTGCTCCCACAGCTCGGGACCGGTGGTCTCGTAGTGCGAACGGGGGTTGTTCGGATTGCTGTACTGGTCGGGCTTCCAGGCGCCGGGCTCGCGCGCGAGGCGGTCGGAGACGTTGTAGTACGAGTCCGGGTGCTCCGGGTCGACGGCGGTCGGGCAGACCACGACCTCGGCTCCGTACGCGCGCATCACGTTGATCTTGTCCATGGACACCTTGTCAGGGCAGACGAAGATGCACTTGTAGCCCTTCTGCTGGGCCACGATGGCGAGTCCTACACCGGTGTTGCCGCTGGTGGGCTCCACGATGGTGCCGCCGGGCTTGAGGGCACCGCTCTGCTCGGCGGCCTCGATCATCCGGACGGCGATCCGGTCCTTAACGGATCCACCGGGATTGAAGTACTCGACCTTGGCAAGGACGGTGGCCTGCAGGCCTTCGGTCACACGGTTGAGCTTCACCAGCGGGGTGTTGCCGACGAGGCTGATCATCGAGTCGTGGAATTGCACCATGTTCTCCAGGGAGGGGACTCCACGGGTTCTCCGGGAGGTCACGCCAGACTAAGCGGAAAGGGATTGGCCGACCGGCAGTACGGGGCAGGTAGGTCATCGGGACCCGGCAGGAAGGGAAGGTGGCTCAAGGGGTGTCCAGGGCGAGGACGGCCCGCCGGATCGCGGCGGGCGCGGCGTACGGCGGAGGCGGGCTCGGGCTGGTCGGAGTCGCCGCCGTGGGGCTGGTGCTGGCGGAGGTCCAGTTCGCGAAGCGGACGGTGGGCACCGGGCTCGGTGATCCGCCGCGCGCGGACGGGCTGTACGGGAGCGAGTTCGCGGCGCTGGTGGCGGCCGGCCCGGACCCGGACGCGGGGCCGCTGCGGCTCGGCATGCTGGGCGACTCCACGGCCGCCGGGCTGGGCGTGCGCAGAGCCAGACAGACCCCGGCCGCGCTGCTGGCCTCGGGGCTGGCGGCGGTGGCCGAGCGGCCGGTGGAGCTGCGGAACGTGGCCCTCTCGGGGGCCATGTCCGACGACCTCGACCGGCAGGCGGGACTGCTCCTGGACGGGGAGCTGCCGCCGCCGGACGTGTGCGTGATCATGATCGGCGCGAACGACGTGACGCGGCGGATGCCGCCGACGCAGTCGGTGCGCCACCTGACCTCGGCCGTCCGGAGACTGCGGCTCGCGGGCTCCGAAGTGGTGGTCGGCACCTGCCCCGACCTGGGCACCATCGAGCCCGTGTACCAGCCGCTGCGCTGGCTGGCCCGGCGGGTCTCGCGCCAGCTGGCCGCCGCGCAGACGATAGGGGCCGTCGCCCTGGGCGCCCGTACGGTCTCCATGGGGGACCTGCTGGGCCCGGAGTTCGCGGCGAACCCGCGCGAGATGTTCGGCCCGGATTCGTACCACCCCTCGGCGGAGGGCTACGCGACGGCCGCCATGGCCGTCCTGCCCACGCTCTGCGCGGCGCTGTCGCTGTGGCCGGAGTCCGACCGGCTGGAGGTCGCGCGGGACGAGGACATGCTGCCGGTGGCCAAGGCGGCGTCGGCCGCCGCCGGGCAGGCGGGCACGGAGGTCACCCAGGCCCGCGGCCCGTGGGCCCTGCTGAAGCACCGCCGCCGCAGGCGGGTCCCGGGCGAGGACCTGGCGGCCGCTCCGGCCTCGCGCGGGGCGTCCACGCCCCCGCCCCGGGCCGACACCCCGTCGCCGGGCTGAGGGCCGGGGCCGGAGGGCCGGGCCGGGAGCCGGCGGGCTGGCGGGCCGGGCCGGAACAGCGGGCCGGCCCGGCGCGTTCCACCGACGGAGCGACCGGCATCACATGCCCAAGTCGGTGACCTCGACCGTACGGGCCGGTAACTTCGCTTGCGGTCCAGCAACGAGCCGCAACTCACCCCCCTTGGAGCCCCGATGCCCGAAGCAGTCATCGTTTCCACCGCCCGCTCCCCCATCGGGCGCGCCTTCAAGGGGTCCCTCAAGGACGTGCGCCCGGACGACCTGACCGCCACGATCATCCAGGCCGCCCTCGCCAAGATCCCCGAGCTGGACCCGCGCCAGATCGACGACCTGATGCTCGGCTGCGGCCTCCCCGGCGGCGAGCAGGGCAACAACCTGGCCCGCATCGTGGCCGTGCAGATGGGCATGGACTTCCTGCCCGGCACGACGATCACCCGCTACTGCTCCTCCTCCCTGCAGACCTCCCGCATGGCGCTGCACGCCATCAAGGCGGGCGAGGGCGACGTCTTCATCTCGGCCGGCGTCGAGATGGTCTCCAGCTTCGCCAAGGGCAACTCGGACTCGTGGCCCGACACCCACAACCCGCTCTTCGCCGACGCCGAGGCCCGTACGGCCGAGGTCGCGCAGAGCGAGGGCTCCTCGTGGCACGACCCGCGCGAGGACGGCCTCGTCCCCGACGCGTACATCGCGATGGGCCAGACCGCCGAGAACCTGGCCCGGATCAAGGGCGTGACCCGCCAGGACATGGACGAGTTCGGCGTCCGCTCGCAGAACCTCGCCGAGGCCGCCATCAAGAACGGCTTCTGGGAGCGGGAGATCACCCCGGTCACCACTCCGGACGGCACCGTCGTCTCCGGGGACGACGGCCCGCGCGCCGGCGTGACCCTGGAGGGCGTCCAGGGCCTCAAGCCCGTCTTCCGCCCCGACGGCCTGGTCACGGCCGCCAACTGCTGCCCGCTCAACGACGGCGCCGCCGCGCTGGTCATCATGAGCGACACCAAGGCGCGGGAGCTGGGCCTGACCCCGCTGGCGCGGATCGTCTCCACCGGTGTCACCGGCCTCTCCCCCGAGATCATGGGCCTGGGCCCGGTCGAGGCGTCGAAGCAGGCCCTGAAGCGCGCCGGCCTGACCGTGGGCGACATCGACCTGTTCGAGATCAACGAGGCCTTCGCGGCCCAGGTCATCCCGTCGTACCGCGACCTGGAGATCCCGCTGGAGAAGCTGAACGTCAACGGCGGCGCCATCGCCGTCGGTCACCCGTTCGGGATGACCGGCGCCCGCATCACCGGCACGCTGATCAACAGCCTCCAGTTCCACGACAAGCAGTTCGGCCTGGAAACGATGTGCGTGGGCGGCGGCCAGGGCATGGCGATGGTGATCGAGCGGCTGAGCTGAGCCGGAGCGGAGGGTAGGGGTCGCCACGACCGCCTCGGCATGCGGCTCCGCCGCGTGGCGAGCGGCGGCACCTGCCCGCAGCGGTGGCGAAGCTCAGCGCGACCACGAGCAGCGAGCGGCTGAGCCGAGCCGGAGCGGAGGGTGGGGGTCGCCCCGGGGAGTCCGGGCGCCGCAAGGGATCCGCTTGATCCCTTGCGGCGTACTGACACCGATTCCAATCCCGTCGCGGCCGACCTGTGACCGAATCTCCCCCAGGATGTGACCTACACCCTGGGGGTTTGGCATTTCCGCAGGTCAGGGCAGATTCGCAGGAGCCGGGTGTGACCAAAGCCCTGTCCAATTCGTGACGTAATGCACTGCACGCCATTCCCAGGTCGGGACACTCTGATGTAGGAAGTCGGGGGATCGAATCAACCAGGAGTTAGTCAGTGAGCGCCATGTCTCTTGCCCTGCTGCTGACCACGGCTGCCGCCGCGGCCGTGGGCGCTGCTGCGCTGCACGCCGTACACGGCCTGCGCAAGCAGGTGACGGCCCTCCGCGGTGAGCTGGCGACGCCCGCCCACACCCGCGGTACGACCGTCCCGCACGCCCGCAGTGCCGTGCAGTCCCCCGCCGCCGAGATACGAGCCGCCGTGGCCGAGGCCCTGGCCGAGGAGCGCGAGCGCGAGCTCGCCGAGGCGCGGGCCTTCTGGGCCGCGCAGGAGGCCCGTGACGCCGCCGACGCTCCTTCGCTCCTCGGCGGCCTGCCCGGCCTCGGTGAGGACGGCCCGGGCGTCTTCCTGCCCCGCCAGGCCGACCTGGTCGGCCTGGAGCCGCTGCTCGGCGACGAGGCCGTCGACGACTACCCCGAGGATTCGGCCGAGCTGGCCGCCGCCCGCCGGCGCCACCCCTCGCACCCCGACTTCGTACCGGTCCAGGCTCCGGCACCCGGCGCCGACCACGAGCGCACCGTCTCCCGCCTGGAGGAGCTCGCGGAGGCCCGTACGGCCCTCGCGGACGTCCGCCCGGGCCCGCTGGGCACGCTCGACGTGTACGTCTTCACCGACGGCACCACCCTGTGCATGACCCCGGGCCACCGGGAGACGGCGGAGCGCCTCGCCGAGGCGCTGCGCTCGGGCACCGCGCCGGTCCTGCTGGGCGGCTCCGGGATCTCGGGCGCCTACGCGCTGACCTTCTCCTGCGGCGACGCCCAGGACCCGGACGACAACGTCTACATCCTCGCGGACCGCGTCATCGCGTCGCTCTGATCACCGCGCCGCTCCGTGCGGCGCTCCGATCAGCACGGCGCTCCGATCAGCGCGACGCTCCGGCTTCCGCCCGCTCCACCAGCCGTACGGCCTCGTCCAGCATCACGGACGGGGCCTCGGCCGTTTCCGGGGCCCCCTCGGCGGCGGCGCGCAGCGCCTCCGCGAGGTCCAGGCCGGCCACCGCCACCTGGTCCCCGACCACGAACACCCCCGCGTCGGGCATCTCCCGCGCCGGAGCCGCCCCCGCGCCCTCCCGGTGCGCCTCCAGCGCCTGGGACCGTACGGAGAGCTCTCGGGCCAGCTCCAGCGCCCGGGCCGCGGCCCCCTGCTGGAGGCGGCTCTGCGGCATGGCCCGCAGCCGGTCGGCGAAACGCTCCACGGCGGCGGTCAGGGGCGAAGTATCAAGCACCCGGCCGACCTTACGCGCCGTCGCGGCGCCATTGCCAACGGGCGAACTCTCCGGCACGGTGGCGTGAAGAGAACAGCACAGCACGGCGATACCTCCGGAGGCGCCCATGTCCGTAGAGTTCTCCGAGCAGACCCACCGCAACATGATCGACAGAATCCCCCTGACGACCGGTCGTGAAGTCTCCGACTGGCTCCGCGCCGTGGACGACGGCCCCTCCCTCGTCCGGTTCGAGGAGAAGGTCAGCTGGCTGCGCGGCGCGCACGAACTCTCGTACGGCCAGGCCAAGGCGATCATCCACGAGTACGACCTGCGCAGGGCGGCCCGCAAATTCGGCTGAGCCCGCCCCCGACCCGACACCCACCACCCCCTCCGTCCCCGATCCGTGTCCGTCCGAGACGCGGGAAGGCCCCGCGAGCGGTGAGCTCGCGGGGCCTTCCCCTGTCGTCCGTGCGGGTCCGACCGGCGGACGGTACGACTAGTCGTCGCCGGAGAGGATCTGGAACAGGCGCAGCAGCTCCAGGTAGATCCAGACCAGGGTCAGCGTGAGGCCGAAGGCCGCCAGCCAGGCCTCGTCGCGCGGGGCGCCGTACGTGATGCCGTCCTCGACCTGCTTGAAGTCGAGGGCGAGGAAGCAGGCGCCGAGGACGACGCCGATGATGCCGAACAGGATGCCGAGGCCGCCGCTGCGGAAGCCGAGGCCGTCACCGCCCGCGAAGACCGAGAACAGCAGGTTCGCGACCATGAGCAGCATGAAGCCCATGGCGGCCGCCATCACGAAGCCGTAGAAGCGGCGGGTGACGCGGATCCAGCGCATCTTGTACGCGAACAGCACGGAGGCGAACACGCACATCGTGCCCAGCACGGCCTGGATGACCACACCGGCACCGAAGTAGGTGCTGGTGGCCGAGCTGAGGACGCCGAGGAAGAAGCCCTCGAAGGCCGCGTAGGCCAGGATGATCGGCGGGGAGGCCTTGCGCTTGAAGGACTGGACGAGCCCGAGGACCATCGCGACGAGCGCTGCGCCGACGGCGATGCCGTACGACTTGTTGACGTTCGCCGGGTCGACGGGCAGGGCGATCCACGCGATCGTCGCCGTGAGGATGACGGTGCCGAGCGTCATGGCCGTACGGCTCACGACGTCGTCGATGGTCATCACGTCGGTGCGGGCGGGCGCCTGCGGCATGCCGGTGGCGGTGTCCGCGGCGTAAGGATTCGTCGCGTACGGGTTGGTCCCGGCCTGCTGGTGCTGCGCGCCGAAGCCCGCGTAGCCACCGTTGTCGCGGCTGAACCCCCGTCGCGAGAAGACCGGGTTACTGCTCCTCATCTCACTCCTCCATGGCCACCGTGCGCGGCCTTGCAACAAGAGTAATGCGTTAGCAAAAATCTGACCCTACTGCTCAGGGAGGATCTTTGCCCAGCGCCTTACCGTGCATTTACGCAGACCGCACAAGAGATTTCCCATGATGTGGGCACATGGCGGCACAGGCGGGGCGCCCGTCGGGCGGCGGGTGCGGGGAGGCCCGGAAGGCACGCGGGGAAGACGTGGGCACGTCGCCGGGAAGGCGCGGGGAGGGGCCGGAACGCAGGACGGCGGGGGCACCCCATGGGCGCCCCCGCCGGTCCCTTCTGCGGGTCTCGACAGAGCGTGTCGTGCCCGGAGCCGGACTTGAACCGGCACGGCCTAAGCCAGCGAGGTTTAAGCTCGCCGTGTCTGCATTCCACCATCCGGGCAGGGCGTAGCGGCTCCCCTGAAAAGCACTGAACGCTACGCCGAGCCTATCCGGATCTCCCTGGTCAGCAGTGGGCCGTCTATACGATGTTGTCTGATTTTATTGGCGCTTGAGGGGTCGTCAGGCGGCAGAACACACGGTGGGCCCGTTACGGGCGACGATCACCCCTGATGCGGGATTGACGGGATTTCGATGGCCCCCGCCACCCTCCCGCCACCCCGCGCGCCACCCTCCCCGCCACCCCGGGCCACCCCGGGCGCCGGCAGCCTTCCGGCAGCCCCGCGCCGGCCCCTCCCGGACACCGCCCGGGGGCGGCCGTCATACCAGAGGAGGAGGCGGCACGCCCCGTGATCAGACTCCAGTGGGCCAGCGAACGGGCACCGCGGCTGATCCCCCGCGGGGGTGCCCGCCGCGACGATGGGAACGTCCCGCCATTCCGCAGACCGCACCCCGGTCCGCAGCCCGAGGAGCCGCTCCCGTGACCACCGTGAACTACGCCCCGCACACCACCCAGGCCGTGGCCGCCCGGGCCACCGGCCTCTCCAAGGTGTACGGCCAGGGCGAGACCCAGGTGGTCGCCCTGGACAACGTCTCCGTGGACTTCGGCCAGGGCCAGTTCACCGCGATCATGGGCCCCTCGGGCTCCGGCAAGTCCACCCTGATGCACTGCGTCGCCGGTCTGGACACCTTCTCCTCCGGCTCCGTCCGCATCGGCGACACCGAGCTCGGCACCCTCAAGGACAAGCAGCTGACCCAGCTGCGCCGGGACAAGATCGGCTTCATCTTCCAGGCGTTCAACCTGCTTCCGACGCTGACGGCGCTGGAGAACATCACCCTCCCGATGGACATCGCCGGCCGCAAGCCCGACCAGCAGTGGCTGGACACCGTCATCGAGATGGTCGGCCTCTCCGGCCGCCTCTCCCACCGCCCCACCCAGCTCTCCGGCGGCCAGCAGCAGCGCGTGGCCGTGGCCCGCGCCCTGGCCTCCCGTCCCGAGATCATCTTCGGTGACGAGCCCACCGGAAACCTGGACTCGCGCTCCGGCGCCGAGGTCCTCGGCTTCCTGCGCAACTCCGTCCGCGAGCTCGGCCAGACCGTCGTCATGGTCACCCACGACCCGGTCGCCGCCTCCTACGCGGACCGCGTCATCTTCCTCGCCGACGGCCGCATCGTGGACGAGGTCCTCAGCCCCACCGCCGACGTGGTCCTGGACCGCATGAAGGCCTTCGACGCCAAGGGCCGCACCAGCTGAGGGACGTCCCCTCCCCGTCCCCGCTGACCCCTTACCACCTGGACTCCTCCACCATGTTCCGTACCGCCCTGCGCAACGTGCTCGCGCACAAGGCCAGGCTGCTGATGACGGTGCTCGCCGTCGTCCTCGGCGTCGCCTTCGTCTCCGGCACCCTCGTCTTCACCGACACCCTCGGCAAAGCCCTCAGCGGCCAGTCCGCGAAGAGCTACGAGGGCGTCGCGGTCTCCGTCACCTCCTACGGCCAGACGCGCGACCAGAACGGCCAGAAGGAGGGCGAGCCCGGCATCAGCCAGCAGACCCTCGACAAGGTCAAGGCCGTCAAGGGCGTCGACGCCGTCAGCGGCCGGGTGTCCGGCTTCGCCGGCGTCGGCGACGCGGACGGCAAGCTGATCGGACAGGGCTGGGCCAACAAGGGCTCCAACTACGTCCCCGTCAAGGACGGCAAGGACCCGCGCTACACCTTCACCGACGGCGCCGGCCCGGCCAAGGACGACCAGATCGCCCTCGACAAGGAGACCGCGTCCAAGGGCGGGTACAAGGTCGGCGACAAGGTCCGCGTCGCCACCAACGGCCCGGTCAAGGAGTACTCCCTCGTCGGCGTGTTCACCACCGAGGACGGCTCCGTCAACGCGGGCGGCAGCCTGGTCCTCTTCGACACCGCCGTCGCCCAGCAGCTGTACCTGAAGCCCGGCTACTACGAGGAGCTCTCCGTCAGCGCCGCGGCCGGCACCTCCGCCGACCAGCTGCTCGCCGACGTCAAGCCGCTGCTCGACGGCAAGAACACCAAGGCCCAGACCGGCGCCGCGCTCGCCAAGGAGCAGGCCAAGGAGATCGAGAAGGGCATGAGCGGCATGAACACCATGCTGCTGATGTTCGCCTTCATCGCCCTCTTCGTCGGAGTCTTCCTGATCTACAACACCTTCACGATGCTGGTCACCCAGCGCACCAAGGAGCTGGCCCTGCTGCGCGCCGTCGGCGCCAACCGCGGCCAGGTCATGCGCTCGGTGCTCTCCGAGGCCCTGGTCGTCGGCGTCATCTCCGCCGCGATCGGCCTCGTCACCGGCATCGGCCTCGCGGTCGGCATGCGCTCGGTGATGGACTCCCTGGGCGCCAAGATCCCGGCCGGCGAGCTGGTGGTCGCCCCGACCACGATCGTCGCGGCCCTGGTCATCGGCGTCCTGGTCACCGTCCTCGCCGCTCTGGTGCCCGCCTGGCGCACCGGCCGGATCGCCCCGGTCGCGGCCATGGGCAGCGCCCACCTCCCGGCCACCGCGAAGTCGCTCGTCCTGCGCAACGTCATCGGCAGCGTCCTCGGCCTGATCGGCATCGGCGTGGTCATGCTCGGCGTCTCCATGGGCGGCGACGGCCGGATGGTCATCGGCGGCGGAGCCTTCTTCCTGCTGCTCGGCCTGATCGTGCTGCTGCCCCTGCTGTCGCGGCCGGTCATCTCGGCCCTGCGGCCGCCGCTGCAGAAGGTCTTCGGCGTCCCCGGCAAGCTGGCCGCGCAGAACGCCCTGCGCAACCCGCGCCGTACGGCCGTCACGGCGGCCTCGCTGGCCATCGGCCTGACCCTGGTCACCGCGCTCTCGGTCGTCGGCATCACCATGGGCAAGGCCGTGGACCGGATGAGCACCGACAAGATCAAGGCCGACTACAAGGTCACCATGAACGGCGGCATCGGCAGCCTGGACAAGTCCGTCGCCGAGACCCTCGCCAAGGCCCCCGGCATCAAGGCCGTCTCCCCGCAGACCGCCGGCGGGCTGAAGATCGGCGAGGACTTCAACGCCGCCTCGGGCGTCAACCCGGCCGCCATCGGCCAGATGCTCAACATCGACGTGGTCAGCGGTTCGCTGAGCAGCCTGGGCAAGGGCGAGGTCGCCGTCGCGGAGAAGACCGCCGCGAAGGCCAAGCTGTCGGTCGGCTCCACCTTCGAGGTCATGTACGACGACGGCCAGAAGGGCTCGCTGAAGGTCGGCGCGGTCTACAAGGAGCTGGAGGGCCTGCTCTCCCCGTACGTCCTCGACGACAAGATCCTCAGCGCGCACGCGGACGAGCAGTACATCCCCGAGGTGTACGTCAACGCCGCCGACGGGGACTCGAAGGCCGGCGAGAAGGCCGTCCGGGAAGCGCTCGGCAACAACCCGGCGATCGGTGTCGCCACCCAGCAGGACATGCGCAACGAGATGGGCGGCATGGTCAACGTCGCGCTGAACATCATGTACGGCCTGCTCGGCATGGCGCTGATCATCTCGGTGCTCGGCGTGGTCAACACCCTGGCGATGTCGGTCTTCGAGCGCAAGCAGGAGATCGGCATGCTGCGGGCGATCGGCCTCGACCGCAGCCGCGTCAAGAACATGATCCGCCTGGAGGCCGTGGTCATCTCGCTCTTCGGCGCGATCCTCGGCATCGGCGTCGGCGTCTTCCTCGCCTGGGCCGTCGGCACCACCTTCAGCAAGTCCATCCCGAACTACGAGCTGGTCATCCCGTACGGCCGGATCGGTGTCTTCCTCCTGCTGGCCGGTGTGGTCGGCGTCCTGGCGGCCATGTGGCCCGCCCGCAGCGCGGCCCGGCTGAACATGCTGACCGCCATCAAGACGGAGTAGGGCACGCCGTTCACGGCAGGGACACGGAAGGGCCCCGGGGCACACGCCCCGGGGCCCTTCCCGTATGTACGGGGCTACGCGCCCCAGGTGCGCAGCCGCAGCGGCAGCCCCGAGCGGCCGGCCGCCGCGGGCTTCACCGCGAGGACCTGGTTGACGCCGAGCCGGCCGCGCTCGAAGCCCAGCGCCGAGGCCGCCATGTACAGCCGCCAGACCCGGGCCCGGCCCGGCGAGGTCAGCCGTACGGCCTCGTCCCAGTGCTCCTCCAGCCGCGCCACCCACGCGCGCAGGGTCAGCGCGTAGTGCTCGCGCAGCGCCTCCACGTCGCGGACCTCGAACCCGGCCCGCTCCAGCTCGCCCACCGTCGTGCCCAGCGGGGAGAGTTCGCCGTCGGGGAAGACGTAGGCGTCGATGAACTCGTCGATGCGGTACGCCTCTTCGTCCGGCTCCGGCGGACGGGCGATCTGGTGGTTCAGCAGCCGGCCGCCGGGGGCCAGCAGGGCGTACAGGTCGCCGGCGTACTCGCGGTAGCGCGCGGCGCCGACGTGTTCGGCCATGCCGATGGACGAAATGGCGTCGTACGGGCCGTCCTTGACGTCCCGGTAGTCCTGGATCCGGATGTCGACCCGGTCGGCCAGGCCCTCCTCCGCGGCCCGCTTGCGGGCGTACACGGCCTGCTCGCGCGAGAGGGTGACGCCGGTGACGTGGACCCCGTACTCCCGGGCGGCGTGCAGGGCCATGGAGCCCCATCCGCAGCCGACGTCGAGGAGCCGCAGGCCGGGCTGGAGGCCCAGTTTGCGGCAGACGAGGTCGAGCTTGTCGTGCTGGGCCGCCTCCAGGGTGGAGCCGGGGTTCCAGTAGGCGCAGGAGTACACCATCGAGGGACCGAGGACGCGCTCGTAGAACTCGTTGCCGACGTCGTAGTGGTGGCTGATCGCCTGCTTGTCGCGGGTCTTGCTGTGCGCCTGGCCGCTGCGGCGGCCCGGCGCCTCCTCGGGCGGCGGCGCGGGCGCCGGCCACGGCCGGGCCAGGGCGACCAGCTCGCGCAGGGCGGCCCGGGCCTCGGGGTCGCGCAGCAGCGCGGCCGCCTGGGCCGCGCCCGCGGTCCGGTCCGGCAGCTGCGGCAGGTGGGAACTCAGTACGCCGAGCTTGCCGAGGCCGGAGCGGCGCAGGGCCTGCGGGGTCTCGGGGGCGGGCGCGGAGCCGCGCTCCCAGAGCAGCCCGGCCACCCGGTCCAGCATGTCGAAGAGGTCGCCCTCCACGGTCAGGTCCCCCGCGACCCAGGCCCGGGCCAGGCCCAGTTCACCCGGCCGCCACAGCACGCGGCGCAGGGCGCGGCGGTTGGTCAGCACCAGGGTGGGTCCGGTGGGCGGTCCGGCCTCGCTGCCGTCCCAGGCGCGAATCCGGACGGGCAGGGGGGCGCCCAGCAGGGTTTCGGCGAGAGCGGCCAGCCGCGGCGCGGCTTCGGTCATCGTAGGCACCTCCAGTAATGATCCGACCGAACGGCCTACCCATTTCGGGCAGCGCTCAATCGGACGACACCCCGAACAGGCCTACGGCAGCCCCGGGTCGGGCCGGGGCACCCGCTGGGCGCACGCCGAAGGGGCCGCCCGCACCACGGATGGCGGGCGGCCCCTTCGGGGACGTACTGGAGGAGTTGCCGGTCAGGCCCGGGTCAGGAGGCCTTGGCCTTCGCGGCCGGGGCTGCGGCGGCGGCCGGAGCCGGCGCCGGCTTGGCGGCCTCGTAGAACTCCTCGCGCGGGGTCTCCAGCGCACCGAGGGAGACGACCTCGCGCTTGAGGAACATGGCGAGGGTCCAGTCGGCGAAGACGCGGATCTTGCGGTTCCAGGTCGGCATGGCCATGCCGTGGTAGCCACGGTGCATGTACCAGGCGAGCCGGCCCTTGAGCTTGATCTTCGTCTTGCCCATGACGATCATCGCGACGCCCTTGTGGAGGCCGAGGCCCGCCACCGCACCCTTGTTGGAGTGCGAGTACTCGGCCTGCGGGAAGCCCCGCATGCCCGAGATGACGTTGTCGCCGAGGACCTTGGCCTGGCGCAGCGCGTGCTGGGCGTTCGGCGGGCACCAGGCGTTCTCGACGCCGGCCTTGCGGGCCGCCACGTCCGGGACCTGGGCGTTGTCGCCGGCGGCCCAGATGTAGTCGGTGCCCTGGACCTGGAGGGTCGGGGCGGTGTCGACGTGGCCGCGGGGGCCCAGCGGCAGGCCGTAGCGGGCCAGCACCGGGTTCGGCTTGACGCCGGCGGTCCACACGAGGGTGTCGGAGTCGACCTCAAGGCCGTTCTTCAGCACCACGTGGCCGTCCACGCAGGAGTCCATCGAGGTGTTGAGGTAGATCTCGATGCCGCGGGACTCGAGGTGCTCCTTGCCCCAGGTGCCGAGCTTGGGCCCGACCTCGGGGAGGATCTTGTCGGCCGCGTCCACCAGGATGAAGCGCATGTCCTCGCGCTTGATGGTGGTGTAGTACTTCGCGGCGTCGCGGGCCATGTCCTCGACCTCGCCGATCGTCTCGGCACCGGCAAAGCCGCCGCCGACGAAGACGAAGGTGAGGGCCTTGCGGCGAACGTTCTCGTCCGTCGTGGACTCGGCCTTGTCGAGCTGCTCAAGGACGTGGTTGCGCAGGCCGATGCCCTCTTCGACGCCCTTCATGCCGATGCCCTGTTCGGCGAGGCCGGGGATCGGGAAGGTGCGGGAGACGGCGCCGAGCGCGATCACCAGGTAGTCGAAAGGCAGCTCGTACGCCTCGCCGACCAGCGGCGTGACGACGGCGACCTTGCGGTCCTGGTCGATGCTGGTGACCCGGCCGGTGAGAACCTCTGCCTTGGGCAGCACGCGTCGCAGCGGGACGACGACGTGCCGAGGCGAGATGCTGCCTGCGGCCACTTCGGGGAGGAAGGGCTGGTAGGTCATGTACGACCGCGGGTCGACGACCGTGACGGTCGCCTCGCCATAGCGCATCTTCTTCATGATCCGCTTGGCCGCGTACAGGCCTACGTACCCACCTCCTACAACGAGGATCCTGGGACGCTCCGTGGTGCTCATGGAACGAGTATCCAGCACCCCAAGGGGTGACGCTCGTGAGCCCCTTCACAAGGTGACGGAGGGCCTCTGCTACACTGCGCGGCCCACGTGACGGAGGTCATGGCGCGCAACGGGAACCAGGCTGTCACAGGATTCGTTGTTCACCCGTCCTGAACTGGCCTCCAGGCCCGCGAGCGGAGTAGACCACCGGGTTGGTGGATACCTACCCACGGGGTCGGGCGGCGCCCTCATTTCGCACGAACGCTCGGACGAAAGAGGCCCGATGGCCCGCCGAGCGCCCCGAAGGACCCTCCCTGCGGCCCATCAGGCCTCTTTTCCTTGTGAAGAACTTCACGAACTTTCTGTGGACGAGGGGACCCAAGACCCCCGCAAGCCCCTCCGAAGGCCCCTCCGCGACCTTCGAAACACCCCCTCCACGGCAAGAACCGGCGGTCAGGCGATGGACCAGGCGATGCCGTCGAGGATGTCGTGTTCCGAGACGACGACCTCCCGGGCTCCGGTGCGCTCCATGATGGCGAGGAGGACCAGGGTGCCCGCGCCGATCACGTCCACCCGGCCCGGGTGGAGGACCGGGATCGCCGCGCGCTCGGCGTGCACCGAGGTCAGCATGCGGTCGGTGATCTCGCGGACCTGCTCGTACGGGATCCGGGCGTGGTGGATCTCGGAGGAGATGTACTCCGGCAGCCCGAGGGCGATCCCGGCGACCGTGGTCACCGAGCCGGCCAGGCCCACCAGGGTGCGCGCCTCGGTCAGCGGGACCGTCTGCTCGACCAGGTCCAGCGCCGCCTCGATGTCGGCCCGTATGGCCGCGATCTGCTCCGCGGTCGGCGGGTCGGTGACCGCCCCGTCCACCACCAGGTGGCGCTCGGTCATCCGGACGCAGCCCACGTCGACCGAGCGGGCCGCCCGTACGTGCTCCTCGCCGACCACGAACTCGGTCGAGCCGCCGCCGATGTCCACCACCAGGAAGGGCTTCTCCATGTGGGTGGTGCCCGTCAGCTCCCTGGTGGCGCCGACGAAGGAGAACTCCGCCTCCTGGTCGCCGGAGATCACCTCGGGCTCGACGCCCAGGATGGAGAGGACCCCCTGGACGAACTCCTCGCGGTTCTCGGCGTCGCGCGATGCCGAGGTCGCCACGAAGCGCACGCGCTCCGCACCCAGCTCCTTGATGACAGCCGCGTACTCGCTGCAGGCCGCGAAGGTGCGCTCCAGCGCCTCCGGGGCCAGCCGGCCCGTCTTGTCCACGCCCTGGCCCAGGCGGACGATCGTCATCCGCCGGTCCAGCTCGACCAGCTCGCCGGTGGCGGGGTCACAGTCGGCGACGAGCAGGCGGATGGAGTTCGTACCGCAGTCGACGGCCGCGACGCGGGTCACGCCTGCGACTCCTTCTGCTCCGCCTTCTGCGCGCACGGCGTCACGCACGCGCCCTTCGCCCACCACTCCGGCAGCATCGCCAGCGCCTCGTCGCCGAACGGGTTCACGCCCGGCCCGGCGGCCAGCGAGTGGCCGACGAGCACGTGCAGGCACTTCACCCGGTCCGGCATCCCGCCGGCGCTCGGGAAGCCCTGGAGCACCTCGATGGCGTCGCGGCGCCGGATGTAGTCCTCGTGCGCGGCCTGGTAAGCGGCGGCGAGCTCGGGGTCCTCGGCGAGCCGGGCCTGCATCTCCTTCATCACGCCGTTGGCCTCCAGCGTGCCGATCGCGGAGGCCGCGCGCGGGCAGGTGAGGTAGTACAGCGTCGGGAAGGGCGTGCCGTCGGGGAGGCGCGGGGCGGTCTCCACCACGTCCGGCTGACCGCAGGGGCAGCGGTGGGCGATGGCGCGCAGCCCGCGCGGCGGGCGGCCGAGCTGCTGCTGGAACGCGTCGATGTCCGCGTCGGTCGGCTCGGTCCGGTCGGTCTGGGGCGGGGGCGTCTGCATGCCTGGAGGAAGTCTCTTCGTTCTCGTGGATGGGTGCGGGTGCTCGTCACTCGCCGGGGCGGTCGGCCTTGTCGACGCCGTCCCAGACGTTCGAGTACCAGGGCCGGTCGGATCCGGCCGCTCCGGTGCGGTGCCGCTCGGCGGCCCCGGCCCCGGGGTCGGTCATGATGTAGCTGATCTCGCCCGGGCGGACGAAGTGCAGGTGCTTGCGCGCCTGCTGCTCCGCGTACGCGTTGTCCTGCCAGCGGGCCTTCTCGTCGCGGAGCCGTTCGAGGCGCCGGCCCGCGGCCTCGGCGGCCCGCCGCTGCTCCGCGATCTCCGAGCGCTGGGAGACGTACTGACGCATCGGATACGCGAGGGCGACGACCAGCGTACAGAGGACGAGCACCAGGAGCGCGGCGCGGCCGGTGAGCCGGCTGCGGCGGACCTGACGGCGCGTCTGCGAACGGTAGACGTGGGCGGCGGTCCGCTCACCGAGCTGTTTGAGCCTGGTCGCGGTGGAGAAGGTGGAGAACCGATCCCGGTTCCCGGCCATTGATCCCGCCTCCCCTGTGTCCCTGCTGTCCCTGGGTGCGCGGTACGCGCCACGCAATACGTCCCCGCACACGGTACGGGACCGAGTGCGGGGACGTACGGAGGCCAGCCCCGGAGGGCGCGGCCGTGATCAGCCCTTGAAGCGCGGGAAGGCGGAGCGGCCCGCGTACACGGCGGCGTCGTCGAGGATCTCCTCGATGCGCAGCAGCTGGTTGTACTTGGCGACGCGGTCCGAGCGGGCCGGGGCGCCGGTCTTGATCTGGCCGCAGTTCACGGCGACGGCGAGGTCGGCGATGGTGACGTCCTCGGTCTCGCCGGAGCGGTGCGACATCATGCACTTGAAGCCGTTGCGCTGGGCCATCTCGACGGCGTCGAGGGTCTCGGTCAGCGAACCGATCTGGTTCACCTTCACGAGCAGGGCGTTCGCGGAGCCCTCCTCGATGCCGCGGGCCAGGCGCTCCGGGTTGGTGACGAAGAGGTCGTCGCCGACGATCTGGACCTTGGCGCCCAGGCGGTCGGTGAGGGTCTTCCAGCCGGCCCAGTCGTCCTCGAACAGCGGGTCCTCGATGGAGACGAGCGGGAACGCGGAGACGAGCTCCTCGTAGTACTCGGTCATCTCGGCGGCCGAGCGGGACTGGCCCTCGAACTCGTACTTGCCGTCCTTGTAGAACTCGGACGCGGCGACGTCGAGCGCGAGCGCGATGTCCTTGCCCGGGACGTAGCCGGCCTGCTTGATGGCCTCGACGATGAGGTCGAGCGCGGCGCGGTTGGACTCCAGGTTCGGCGCGAAGCCGCCCTCGTCACCGAGACCGGTGGAGAGGCCCTTGGTGTGCAGGACCTTCTTGAGGGTGTGGTAGACCTCGGCACCCCAGCGAAGGGCCTCGGAGAAGGACTCCGCGCCGATCGGGGCGATCATGAACTCCTGGATGTCCACGTTGGAGTCCGCGTGCGAACCGCCGTTGAGGATGTTCATCATCGGAACGGGCAGCAGGTGCGCGTTCGGGCCGCCGAGGTAGCGGAAGAGCGGGAGGTCCGAGGCCTCGGACGCGGCGTGCGCGACGGCCAGGGAGACGCCCAGGATGGCGTTGGCGCCGAGGGAGCCCTTGTTCTCGGTGGCGTCCAGGTCGATCATGGCCTGGTCGATCAGGCGCTGCTCGGTGGCGTCGTAGCCGACGAGCTCCGGGCCGAGCTGCTCGATGACGGCGAGGACGGCCTTCTCGACACCCTTGCCCATGTAACGGTTGGGGTCACCGTCGCGGAGCTCGACGGCCTCGAAGGCACCGGTGGAGGCGCCGGACGGAACAGCAGCACGGCCGGTGCTGCCATCGTCGAGGCCCACCTCGACCTCGACCGTGGGGTTGCCTCGGGAGTCCAGGATTTCCCGGGCTACGACGACGTCGATGGACGGCACGAGCATCTCCTTCTGGGATGTGACGCTGGGTGTGCGGTGGCATGTCGGGCCGTGGGATGGCCCCGCCGCCTAGAGCCTAACCGGCTCCGGGCACTGGGCCGGCCGACCGCCCGCCCCCTGGGACGAAAAAGGGCCCGAATACCCGCCTTCCGGTACATAGGACCCTTGACCGGCGGCGCACATGCCGCCGCCCGGCGCGTGAGGGGAAGACGCGCCGGGCGGTCGGGCTGCCGCGGCGCCGCTCGGGCGGCCGCGGTCGTCACTGCAGGATTCAGCTGAGCTTCAGCATCTGACCCGGGAAGATGAGGTCGGCGTCCGAGACGATGTCCTTGTTGAGCTCGAAGAGCTTCTCCCAGCCGCCCTTGACGCCGTTGGCCTCGGCGATGGTGCCCAGGGTGTCGCCCGGCTTGACCTCGTACGAGCCGTTGCCGGTCTTCACGACCGGGGCCTCGGCGCGCTCCGAGCGGGTGACCGGCGCGGAGCTCTCGCGCTTGGTCTCCTTCTTCGGCTCGGTCTTCTTCGGCTGGGTCTTCTTGGTCTCGGTCTTCGTCTCCGTCTTCTTCGGGGTGTCGGTCGCGCCACCACCGTTGTAGGCGGAGTTGGAGAGGCCCTTGCCGCAGACCGGCCAGGCGCCCTTGCCCTGGCCCTTGAGGACCTTCTCGGCAATGGCTATCTGCTGCGACTTGGAGGCCTGGTTCGGCATGCCCTGGCCGCCGTACCCTCGCCAGGTCTGGAGGGAGAACTGCAGGCCGCCGTAGTAGCCGTTGCCCGTGTTGATGGACCAGTTGCCGCCGGACTCGCACTGCGCCACGGCGTCCCACTGGGAGGCGGTGGCGGCGGAGGCCGAGCCGGCCGCCATCAGGGGGGCGGCTACGGCGACGCCGGTGACACCGGCGAGCGTGACGATGCGAGCGGCCTTGGAGGCGCGACGGTGCTTGCCCTTGCCGGAAATCAGCATGGAGTTCTCCTCACCGACGCCTACGAGGTGAGCTGTCGGGTTCGGGCTGATGAGTGCCCGGCCGTGCGACGTGGCGCACGACTTAACCCCTAGCCGTTTCCTGGCCGTCTCTCAACGGCCGGTCCCGGCGCCTACCTTGGTTCCCCCGCTCCTGCCTTCGGCGCTTGACGCGACGACTGTTCCCCCCGTCCGCCGGCAGGATTCGGCGATGCGGTCGAAGGAGCCCGCGGTGGCGGGCGACTCAGAAGGTAGACAGGTCTCTCCCCGATGTTCAACGAGGAACACCGGGGAGAAACGGGCCCTACTTGCGCCCTCCTTGCGGGTGTTTGCGCAGGTGAGGGCGGGGTTTGCGGAAGGCTCCAGGCGGGACACGCCAGTTGACCGGAAGAGACACATGTCTCACTTGCAGATAACGGACATTCAGCCTTTTCCGGGTGTCCGAAGTGCCGCTATTTCTAACTTAGATCCAGATTCTGACCGGGCTTGATCAGATCGGCGTCATTACCGATGACCTGCTCGTTGGCCTGGTACAGCGCGTTCCAGCCGCCCTTGACCCCCTTGGCAGAAGCGATGGTCGCCAGACTGTCGCCCGCCTGGACCGTGTACGAGGGATCCGACGCCGCGTCAGAGGTGGCGGGCGCCTCAAGAGCGGGCGTACCACGGTGCTTGCCGGTGCCGGAGGGGTCCGGGATGCCCGCCGGGTCGGTCGTGGCGCCCGGGGTGCCCGGGGCCGAGGGGTTGGCAGGCGCGCTCGGGTCGGCCGGGGAGACCGGAGCGGTCGGGTCCGGGCTGCCGGGCGTGGTCGGGGTGCCCGTCGAGGGGGCCGTCGGGTCGGTGGGCGCCGTCGGGGTGCCCGGGGCCGTCGGGTCGCCGGGGGTGCCCGGGAGCACCGGAGCGCTCGGCGAGGTGGACGGCACGTCCGGGTCGGGCATGACGGGCAGTCCGCTGTTCGGCGCGAGCGGCGCCGGCGGAAGCGTGAAGACCGGGGACGGGGTCGGGGCGCCGAAGTCCTGCGGCTTCACGCCGGAAGCGCCGGCCGGGACCGAGTCGTCGGGGCGCGAGGGGCTCGTGGTGACCGGGCCGAGCGTGCCGGGCAGGCCCGGGTCCACGGCGGCCGCGGGGCCCTGCCGGGTCAGTCCTGCCGTCTCCGAGCAGTGCCCGAAGGCCTCGGGGCCCTGGGTGCCCAGTACGCGCTCGGCGACGGCTATCTGCTGCGAGCGGCTCGCGAGGTCGGGGCGCTCGGCGAACTCCCGGCCGCCCGAGGCGTTCCACTGCTCCTGCGTGAACGAGAGTCCGCCGTAGGACCCGCTACCGGAGTTGGCACTCCAGGAGCCGCCGCTCTCGCACTCGGCGACCGTGTCCCACGTGGAGGCCTCGGCCGCGCTCGCGCCGGTGGCGGCGAGCAGGGGCAGGGCCAACGCGGAACCGGTGACTCCGGCGGTGACGACTATCGCGGGTACCTGGCGGGGGCGTCTGTGGCGGCCGTTCCCGGAACGCATGAGCTGCACCTTTCGCATAACGGCTGGGTAACGGCAGAACCTAGCCGTCTTAGCATGCGAGTAACAACTCTTGACGGGGGCTGACTTCCGGTCAAAGAGAGTTCAGGGGTTTCGGGCTGTGAACTTGACGGGAAGAGTGCGCAGGCCACGCATGATCAGACCCCCGCGCCAGCGAAGCTCGTTGGGCGGAACAGCGAGTTCCAGATCCGGCAGACGCGTCAGCAAAGTCGCAAGCGCCGTCTGTCCCTCAAGTCGTGCCAGCGGAGCACCCAGGCAGTAGTGGATTCCGTGCCCGTACCCGAGGTGCTGGTTGTCGCCGCGGGAGAGGTCGAGGGTGTCCGGATCGGCGAACCGCTCGGGATCGCGGTCGGCCGCGGCGAGGACGACGAGCACCGGATCGCCCGCCGCGACCTCCTGGCCGCCGAGGGCCAGCGGCTCGGTGGCGAACCGCCAGGTGGCCAGCTCCACGGGACCGTCGTAGCGCAGCAGTTCCTCGATGCCGGTCTCCAGCAGGGCGCTCTCGCCGGCTGCGAGGGAGTCCTGGAGGCGGGTGCGCTGATCGGGGTTCATGAAGAGGGAGTGGACGCCGTTGCCGATGAGGTTCACGGTCGTCTCGAATCCGGCGAACAGGAGGATGAAGGCCATCGCGGTGGCCTCGGCCTCCGTCAGGTGGTCGCCGTGATCGCTCGCGCGGATCAGGTCCGAAATCAGGTCATTGCCCAGATCATCCCTTTTACGGTGGATGAGTTCACCGAGATAGGTCCGCATCTGCTTCACGGAGCGGGCGACCCCGCCGCGCGGGCCGCCGCCGTGCCGGATCATCATCCCGGCCCAGTCGCGGAAGTCGTCCTGGTCCTCGCGCGGTACGCCGAGCATCTCGCAGATGGCGTAGATGGGGAGCGGGAAGGCGAACTCGTGGATGAGGTCCGCTTCCCCCCGGCCCTCGAACTGCGCGATGAGGTGGTCGGTCAGCTCCTGCACCCGCGGGGTGAACTCGGCCACCCTGCGCGGGGTGAACGCCTTCGACACCAGCCGCCGCAGCCGCGTGTGGTCCGGCGGGTCGATGTTCAGCAGGTGCGTCATCAGCTCCGCCTTGCGCTCCCCCGGGATCCCGGTCTTGCCCTTGGCGTGCGCCGGCTCCGCGTGGTGCGCCGGGTTCTTGCTGAGCCGCTGGTCGGCGAGGGCCTGGCGGGCGTCGGCGTACCGGGTGACCAGCCAGGCCTCGACCCCGCTGGGCAGCTTGGTGCGGTGCACCGGGGAGTGCTCGCGCAGCCAGGCGTACGCCGGGTACGGATCGGTCGCGAACTCCCAGTCGAACAGGGTCGGGCCCTGGGGAGGAGCGCCGTCTTCGGGGGCTGCGGGGACGGCGGGGGCTGCGGGGTCTGCGGGGGTCGGCTCGTGCACCCGCTGACCGTATCCCGCCCGCCCGCCGCCATCCCATATGGGTGGTTCGCCGCGGCTGTCCGTAGATCCGCCGACGCTTGACCTCGCGTTCCCCGGCGTTCCTACTTTCGGTCTTGTGGATGTGAGGATCTTGAAGAGCAGCTTCGCGGTGGTGGAGAGAAGGGCCGAGCACGCGGTCAAGTACTTCTACTCCCACCTCTTCTGGCACAACCCCGGGATCCGTGAGCTCTTCCCGGCCTCCCCCGCGGACATGGAACGCCAGCGCGACCGGCTCTTCACCGCGCTGACCCACGTGGTCGCCCGCCTCGGCGAGGAGAGCCTGCTCCCCTATCTCCACGACCTCGGCCGCGACCACCGCAAGTTCCGCGCCGGCCCCGAGCACTACGCGGCCCTCGGCACCTCCCTCCTCGCCGCCCTCGCCCGCACCTGCGGCGAGGCCTGGACCCCGACCGTGGAGAAGGCCTGGTCCGAGGCGTACCAGGTGATCGCCGACGCCATGATGGCCGGGGCCGCCGCGAGCGAGGACCCGCCCTGGTGGGACGCCGAGATCGTGCGCCACCTCCAGTACGGGCAGGACGTGGCGGTGCTGACCCTGCGCCCGCACGCCCCCTTCCCCCACCTCCCCGGCCAGTACGCGAGCGTGAGCTGCGAGCGGGTCCCGAGGACCTGGCGCACGTACTCCATCGGGAACGCCCCGCGCCCGGACGGCACCCTCGACCTGCACGTGAGCCGCGTCGAGGGCGGCCGGCTCAGCACCGCCCTGGTCCGCGAGGTGCGGCCCGGCGAGGTGCTGCGGCTCGGCGCGGCCGGAGGGCAGCTGACCTTCCGCCGCGCCGACCGGCCGGTCACCCTCATCGCGGCGGGTACCGGCTGGGCGCCGGTCCGGGCCATGGTGGAGGAACTCGCCGGGCGGCCTCCCGATCAGGACGTACGGCTCTTCGTGGTCGCCCGGGACGCGGCGCACCTGTACGACCGCCCGCTGATCGACGAGTACGCCGCCGCCATCGGCCGGCTCGGCGTCACCTACATCACGCCCGCCCCCGGGCTCCACCGCGACCAGGCCACCGGACGGCTCGCGACGGCGCTCGGCCACCGGGCCATGTGGCCCGAGCAGGACGTGTACCTCAGCGGGCCGCCGCGGTTCGTCGAACAGACGGTGCAGGTGCTGACGGAGCTGGGCGCCCCGCCGGGCAGGATCTTCCACGACCCGGTGCCCGCCGCGGGCACCGGCCACGGCCCCGGCGGCCGGCCCCTCGGCTTCGGCGAGTGGTTCCTCGCCCGTCCCGAACCGCACTGGCACGACCCGTCGGGCCGCGCGCCCCGGTAGGCGTGCGCGCCGCTCCCCGGTACTCCCCGCTACTCCCCGCCGCTGCCGACGCCCTCGGCGGCGCGGATCGCGTCCCGGTAGGCGCGGGCCGCCGCGCGCAGCGCCGTCTCGGGGTCGATGCCCGCCGCCTCGGCGCGCGCCGCCAGTTCCAGCAGCTCGTACCCGATGCCCTCGCCGCGGGGCGGTTCGACCGCCACCCCGCCCGTACGGACCCGCCCGGCGAGCTTGGCCGCGAGCGCGAGTCCGGGCTGGCCCAGCGGGATCCCGTCGGTGACCGACTCCCGCTGCTTCTCGACCGCCTTGGTGCGCTGCCAGTGGGCGCTGACGTCCTCCGGGGTCTGCGCGTCCGCGTCCCCGAAGACGTGCGGGTGCCGGTGGACCAGCTTCTCGACGAGGCCGCCGGCCACGTCGTCGATGGAGAACGGCTCGTCGCCGTGCTCCTCGGCGATCCGCGCGTGGAAGACCACTTGCAGGAGTACGTCGCCGAGCTCCTCGCGCAGCGCCTCCCGGTCTCCGTCCTCGATGGCCTCGACGAGTTCGTACGCCTCCTCCGTGGCGTACTTGACGAGTCCCTCGTGGGTCTGGCGCGAGGTCCAGGGGCATTCGCGGCGGACCCGGTCCATCACCTGGACCAGGTCGAGCAGGCGGGCGCCGGGCAGGTCGTACGAGCCCGGCAGCAGTTCGAGGTCGGGCATGTCGACGCGGCCGGAGCCGGCGAGCCGGGCCAGCCCGTCGGTGAGGCGCCGGTCGCCCTCGCCGGAGGGGATCACCACGACCGTGCGGCCGCCGGCGCAGTCCTCGACCAGCGCGTGCGCGTCGGGGACCTCGTGCTCGACCTCGACGCCCGCCTCGCGCAGGTACGGCAGCTGCGGGTGGCCCGGGTCGGCGCACAGCACCCGGTCCGCGGCGTGCAGGGCCTGCCAGGCCGGCCAGGACAGCAGGCCGGGGGCGACCCGGTGGCTCGCGGTCAGCAGGACGATCCGGCCGGCGGCCGTGGCGCCGGCCGGTCCGGCCGGGACGGGTCCCGACGGGGCGGGTCCGGCCGGGGCGGGCACGGCGGGGGCGGGTTCGGCGGTGTGGTCGGTCACCCTCCGAACCTACCTCCTCCCCCAGCCTCCGGCCGGGGTGCCCCCGGGCGGCTCAGGCTCCGGCGGGGGCCTGCTCGGGCCGGGTCCGCTGGACGATCCAGGGGGTGTCCTGGTCGCCGAGCACGATCTGCTGCGCGTCCCAGACGCCGTAGCGCGGGTTCACCTCGATGTGCAGGGTCTTCGCGGCGGACGCCAGCTTCCCGACGGCCTTGTCCTGGCTGCCGTAGTGGTCGAAGAGCTTGTCGCGCAGCAGCTTGAAGCGGGCGTCGGCGTCGAGCTGTCCGGGTGCGAGCTGGGCCTGCTCCAGGGCGGCCGCGGTCAGCTTCTCGGCTCCGCCCGCCTGCTGGAGCTGGGCCTTGCGGAAGTCCTGGACCTCCTTCTCGCTGACGCTGACCCCCGCGTCCTCCGCGGCCCGCTCCAGCACGATCGTCTGGATCATCTTGTTGAGCTTGACCCGCTCCAGGCCGGGCGAGGACTGGATCAGCTGGGCCGCGGTGGCCCCGGTCCGGTTCTGCGCGGCGCGGACATCGCCCACCTGGGCCTGGAGCGCGGAGGTGGTGATGCGTTCGCCGCCGACGACGGCCGCGGTGCCGGGCCGGGCCTGGCCCGAGCAGGCGGACAGCAAGGGGGCCGCCACGAGCAGGGCGGCGGAGACGGAGAGCGCAGTGCGACGGTGCAAAGGAGCCTCCAGGGCCGGGAGATTGTGCGTCGGTGCACAAGGGCCGTGCGGTGATCGATGGTATGCAGTGGAGGTGATCCGAGCCACTGGTTCGACCAACGATTCGCGCGGCGTCGGGGTGCGCATCTGTTGATGCCACGGTCACCCCGCGGCCATCCTCCGGTCCACCGGCGGTGCCAAGGTCGGCCCACCATGTCGACACCGCACCGCTCGCCGCGCCGCCTGAGCCTGCGCGGCTCGGCCCTCGCCTCCCTGATCACGGTGGTGGCCGTCTGCGCCGGGGACGCGGTCGCCCGCGTCTTCCCGTACGGACACCGCCACCGCAGCATCAACGACCTCGGCAACCAGTTCGTCCCCTTCCACGCCCACCTGTGGGACCTCCTCCACGGGCGCGCGGAGGGCGGGATGCTGCTCAACTGGCAGTCCGGCTTGGGGACCAGCTTCCTGCCCGACTTCGGCACCTACCTCTCCAGTCCCTTCGCGGTGCTCGTCGCCCTCTTCCCGCGCGAGGACATCGACCTCGCGGTGTACGTCGTCACGGTGCTCAAGACGGCGGCGGCCGCGGCGGCGATGGCCTGGCTGCTGCGCACGCAGCGCCGCGGGCCGTGGTGGGCGGCCGGCCTGCTGGGGGCCTCGTACGCGCTGTGCGGCTGGTCGGTGATCGAGGCCTCGTACAACCCGATGTGGCTGGACGGGCTGATCGCCCTCCCGCTCCTGTGTCTGACGGGTGAATGGGCGCTGCGCGGGCGCCGGACCGCCCTCGCCGCCTTGGTGGTGGCGGTGTCCTGGACGGCGAACTTCTACACGGCCTACATGGCGACGCTGGGCGCGGCCCTGGTGCTCCTGGTACGGGTGGTGCTGACGCGCGAGGGCGTACGGGAGCGGCTGGCGGTGCTCGTCCGGGGCGCCGTGACGACCCTGCTGGGCATCGCGCTGTCCGCGCCGGTGCTGGTGCCCCTCTTCCTGAGCTCGAAGCAGGCCTACCCGGGGTGGTCGCGGCAGTTCGACCCCGTGTCCTGGCCGGACCTGTTCGCGCGGCTGCTGCCCGCCACGTACTCCTTCTCCTCACCGGCGCTCTTCGTCGGCACGGGGACGCTGCTGCTGGTGGCGGCCCTGCCGTTCCACACGGCGGTGCCGCCGCGCACCCGACTGTGCTGGGCGGGGCTGACGGCCGCGGTGCTCCTCTCCTTCCAATGGACGCCGACGCATCTGGCCTGGCACGTCTTCGCGACCCCCAACGGCAGCCCGTACCGGCAGACGTTCGTGCTGGCCGGGGTGGCCGTGATCGCCGCGTGGACCGGGCTGGCGGCCGGTCTGCCGGGGCTCCGGGAGCTGGCGGCGGGGGCGGCGGTCCTGGCCGCGGCGGCCGTCGCGGCGAGCGGCAGCACCCTGGCGACGGCCTGGGGCCTCGCGCTCTTCTGCGGCGGCCTGGCCCTGGCGGCGGCGGCCTGGTGGTCCCTGCGCCATCGCAGGCTGCTCCTCCCGGCGGCCGGGGTGCTGGCGCTCGTACTGATCGGGCAGGCGGCCGCGACCACGGCGTTCGGGCACAAGGGCAAGCTGGGCGGTCTGGACGACTACCCCTCGTGGGGCACGGCGCACGCCGCGCGCTCCGCGGCCCTGGCCGGCGCCGAGGGCTGGCCCGCGTACCGCACGGACCCGGGCCGGCCGGCGCTGACGGGCAACGACCCGCTGCTGCTGGGCGGGGAGGGCGGCGCCTACTACAGCAGCCACACCCCGGACGTGTTCACGCGGACGATGGTGGCGCTCGGCGCGGGCTGGACCTCGCGCGGGCGCAACGTGCAGAGCATCGACAACCCGGTGACGGACGCGCTCTTCGCGGTCGGCGCACGGCTGCGGCCCGACGGCACGATCGGCCGCGCGGAGGCCGTCGCGCCGCTCGTCACGATCCGCCCGGCGGGCCCCGCACCCTCGTACGGCCCGTTCGGCGGCCCCCCGTTCGCCAACCAGGAGCTGCTGCTGGGCGCCAAGGTGTACGAGGACCCCGTCGCGCCCGGGGTGTGCCGCGCGGGCACCGAGGCCTACCTGTGGGCCCCGGAGTACAACGCGACGGCCCGCCTCGCGGACGGCCGCGCCTTCCGCCTGAACGGCAACGCGCCGCGCAACCGGGCGGCCCTCCAGCCGCTGGGCGCCTCCCGGGGGGCTTCCTCTGCCCTGGTCTTCGACGCTCCGCAGCCGCCCCGCTGGGCCCTGTCCTGCCTGGACCGCGCCCGCCTGGACCCGGCGGTCGCCGCCCTGCGGGCATCGGCTCCCACGGGGCTGCGGGTCGGCTCCTCGACCGTCAGCGCCGCGCTGCCCGCGGGCACCACCGGCACCGCCGTCCTCTCCTCCCCGGCGATCGCGGGCTGGAGCTGCAACGGCCGGCCGGCCACGCCCTACCTGGGCCTGGTCTCCGTCCCGCTGACCCCCGGCACCACCACGATCAGCTGCTCGTTCCGTCCTCCGGGTCTGGTGCCGGGCTCGGCGGTCGCGGGAGCGGCCCTGCTGGTCCTGGCCGGGCTGCTCCTGGCGGAGCGCCGCCGCGGGCGGCGGACCGGCAACGGCGCCGGCCCGCACGGGCCGGAGGCCGGCGCACCCGTGGAGCTCGCCCCGGCCAGGGTCTGAGCCGCCGGGTCCCGGGGTCCGGGCTGCCGGGGACCGGGCCGCGGCGGGCTCAGCGGACCTGGCTGAGCCAGTGCAGGGTGCGGCGGACCTCCGTGGAGAAGGGGTGGTTCGGGCCGTGGATGCGGTCCGCGTCGAACAGCAGGCGGGCCAGGGTGTCGTGGGCCGCCGGCCGCTCGCCCATGGAGAGCAGCAGGTGCGCTATCCGCCGCCGGACCTCCAGCGGGAGCCCCGGGTCCGGGTTCGCGTAGTGGTTCTCGAACAGCGGGAGCAGTGCGCGGTACTCGGCCAGGGCCGCTCCCGGCGCGTCCAGCTGCTCCAGGCACTGCGCCGCGTCGTAGCGGAAACGCAGGGACTGGGGGTCGCCGGCCGGGAACTCGTCGGCGAGGCGGCGCAGTTCGGGCAGGGCCCGGCGGTACTGGCCGTCGTCCATCAGCGTGGCCGCGTACTGCTTGCGCAGAGAGCGGACCACCGTGGAGTGCTCGCCGTGCTCGGCCGCCGCGGCCGGCAGGATCCCGCCGAGGATGTCCACGGCCTGGGTGAGGCGTCCCTGTTCCAGGAGGCTGCGGGCCTCGTCCACCGCAGCCGGGATGTCCGGCTTGGGCGGGGTCTGCGGCGTGGGCGGCGTCGTCGGCTGCGGCGGGATGGTGGCGGCGCGGTCCGGCCAGGGGGCGTGCGGGCGCAGGAAGGGGCGGGTCGGGTCGAGCGTGCCCGTCGGGGTGCCCTGCTTGGGCAGCAGCGGGGCCAGGGCCTCGTACACGTGCTGCGCGGAGGCCGGCCGGTCCTGCGGATCCTTCGCCAGCAGGTGCAGCAGGACCGCCTCCAGCTGGTGCGGCACCTCCGGGCGCAGCCGGCGCACCGGGACGGGCGGCTCGTACAGGTGGCGGTGCAGGACGCCGAGGGCGGTGGACCCGGCGAACGGGACGTTGCCGCTGAGGAGTTCGTACAGCAGCACGCCGAGGGCGTACAGGTCGGTGTACGGGCCGACGGCCCCGCCCATCGCCTGCTCGGGCGCCATGTACGCCGGGCTGCCGATCGGGGTGCCGGTGCTGGTGAGGCGGGTGGTGTCGGTGTCCATCACCGAGGCGACGCCGAGGTCGAGGACCAGTACCGTGCCGTCCGGGCGGACCATCACATTGCGCGGCTTCAGGTCGCGGTGCACGATCGGCACCGCGTGCACGGCCGACAGCACCCCGCACAGCTGCGCGACCACGGCGACCGCCCACGGCCAGGGGTACGGATCGTGCTGCGCGAGGTGGTCGGCGAGGTCGGTGCCCTCGACGTGGCCCATGACGAGGAACAGCTCGTCGCCGTCGCTGCCCGCGTCGTGGACGGTGACCAGCCCCGGGTGGTCCACCTGCGCCGTGACCCGGCATTCGCGTACGAAGCGGCGCCGCAGCTCGTCGGCGACGGAGCCGGGGCCCGCCACCTTGTCGGGGCGCAGCAGCTTGACGGCGACGCGGCGGTCCAGCCGCTGGTCGTACGCCGTCCAGACCTGGCCCATGCCGCCCTGCCCCAGGACGGAGGCCAGGCGGTAGCGCTCGCCGATGATCCGGCCGTCGTCCGTCACCGGGCCGGGCCCTCACCGTCGTTGCCGGGGGAGTTCGGGTTCTGCGGGTGCGGGGTCTGCTTGCGCAGCAGTTCGCTCAGCTCGTCGAGTTCGGCGCGGACCTGCCCGATCCGCGGCGGGTTGGCCGGTGCGGGGGCGGGGGCCGGCGCGGGTGTGGGCACGGGCGTCTGCTGCTGCGCCGGCGGGTACCCGTACGCCGGGCGCTGCGGCTGCTGCTGGGGTACGTACGGCGCGCTCTGCGCCGGGTACCAGGCGGCGGTCGGGGCGGCCGCCCGGCCCGCGTGGTGCTGGATGTCGGCGACGAGGAAGTACACGCAGGTCAGGAACCCGGTGATGATGATGCCGAAGGCGCCCGTATTGCCCTGCCAGCCGTTGGTCTCGGGCGTCGGGTCGGCGCCGATCAGGGCGATCGAGGCGACGGAGAGCGCGCAGTTGAGGCCCAGCAGCCACCAGTCGCGTGGTTTGCGGGTGACGACCGCGAGCCGCAACAGCGTGGCCCAGCCCAGGAAGCCGCAGCTCAGGACGGGCAGCAGGGCGAACAGCACGCGCAGTGCCACGACTCCCCCGGTACTGGGCTGGGGGCCTTGCTGCGGCGGGAGGCCGGGGCCGTGCATCGCTGCTCCTGACGGACCGTGTCGACGAAGTTTCGGGTCTGAGCGTATACAGCGTTTCCGGCCGCCAGTGAGGGGATGTGCGCAACCGTTGCAGGGTCGCCGCACACCTCCCGGCGGACGCGGGCCGGCGGGGGCGCGCGGAAATCGCGGACGCCCCCTGACCGGCGGCGACTAACCTCGGCAGTCGAGTTGTCGTTCCAGGGGGGAATCCACATGCGAAGCCGGAGCATCGGGGTGTCGGTGCTGACCACGACGGCCCTGTTCGGACTGACGACGGCCTGCGCGCCGGTCGGCGGGAGCAAGGCCGCCGACATCGGCCGGGCGGCCCGCGCCGCCGCGTCGGCGTCGGCCGGGGCCACGCCCGCACCGGCCGCGAAGGGCAAGGGGGCCGGCAAGGGCACCGGCATGCTCGCGGACCTGTCGGGCGCCGAGATCCTGAGCCAGTCGCACGAGGCGATGCGCAAGGTCGAATCGGCCCGTGTCGTCGCGAAGATGCACGATGACGGCACCCCCGTCGAGTTCGACCTCTCCCTCGACAAGAAGGGCAGCTGCAACGGCGCGATCCGGTACGAGGGCATGGGCAAGGTGGACCTCGTCAAGTCCACCGAGCTGATCCACTTCAAGGGGGACGCCGACTACTGGCGGGGTGCGGCGGCGAAGAAGCACACGCCCAAGAAGCAGACCGACGCGATGGTCACGATGCTCGCCGACCGCTGGCTGAAGATGCCGGTCTCGGACCCCAAGGCCGCCGCGATGGGCCACATCTGCGATCTGGACAAGCTGACCGGCGGCGGCGACCGGCCCAACCCGCTGGCCCGCAAGGGCGAGACGGTCACCATCGACGGCAAGCAGGCGCTGGCGGTCGTCACGGCGGCCAAGCAGGGCACGGAGACCGACTACATAGCCACCCAGGGCACTCCGTACGTCCTGAAGTCCACCGTCTCGGGGGACGAGACCGGGGAGGTCCTCTTCTCCGCCTTCGGCACGCCCGTCGACACGTCCCTGCCGGAGGGCGCGGACGTCCTGGACCTGTCCAAGCTGGGGGGCGGCGGCCCGGCCGAATCGGTCTGAGCCCGCACGGCCGGGGCGCTCCGGAAAGGAGCGGTCCCCGGCCGCGTACGGCTCAGGACCCGAGGATCGTGGTGAGGAACTCCCCGGTCCAGGCCAGCAGTTCCCGTCCGACCAGCGGCTTCCCGCCCACCCGGGCCGTCTTCGGCCGCGGGATCAGTACCTGGGAGGTGGCCGGCTTGAGCACCGTTCCCGGGTAGAGCCGCTTGAGGCGCAGCTCCTGCGATTCGCGCAGCTCCACCGGCCCGAAGCGGATGTTGGGCCCCTGGAGGGTGATGTCGCCGACCCCGCAGGCCCGCGCCAGCATCCGCAGCCCCGCCACCAGCAGCAGGTTCTCCACCGGCTCCGGCAGCTTGCCGTAGCGGTCGTGGAGCTCCTCCCGTACGGCCTTGATGTCCGCCTCGGAGTTCGCCGACGCGATCGAGCGGTACGCCTGCAGGCGCAGCCGCTCGCCCGGCGCGTAGTCGTGCGGGACGTGCGCGTCGACCGGCAGCTCGATCTTGACCTCCAGCGGCGGCTCCTCCTCGGCCCCGCCGTCGATCGCCGCCCGGTAGTCGGCCACCGCCTCGCCGACCATGCGGATGTAGAGGTCGAAGCCGACGCCCGCGATGTGGCCGGACTGCTCGCCGCCGAGCAGGTTGCCCGCGCCGCGGATCTCCAGGTCCTTCATCGCCACGTACATGCCGGCGCCCATCTCGGTGTGCTGGGCGATCGTGGCGAGCCGCTCGTGGGCGGTCTCGGTCAGCGGCTTCTCCGGCGGGTAGAGGAAGTACGCGTACCCGCGCTCGCGGCCCCGGCCCACGCGGCCGCGCAGCTGGTGGAGCTGGGAGAGGCCGAAGTTGTCGCCGCGCTCGACGATGAGGGTGTTGGCGTTGGAGATGTCGATGCCGGACTCGACGATCGTCGTCGAGACGAGCACGTCGAACTTCTTCTCCCAGAAGTCCACCACGACCTGTTCCAGGGCCTGTTCGGACATCTGCCCGTGGGCGGTCGCGATCCGCGCCTCGGGCACGATCTCGCGCAGCTTGGCGGCGGCCCGGTCGATGGACTCGACCCGGTTGTGGATGTAGAAGCACTGGCCTTCGCGCAGCAGTTCGCGCCGGATGGCCGCGCCGATCTGCTTCTCCTCGTACGGGCCGACGAAGGTGAGCACCGGGTGGCGCTCCTCCGGCGGGGTGGTGATGGTCGACATCTCGCGGATGCCGGTCACCGCCATCTCCAGGGTGCGCGGGATCGGGGTCGCGGACATCGTCAGGACGTCGACGTTGGCGCGCAGCTTCTTCAGCTGCTCCTTGTGCTCGACGCCGAAGCGCTGCTCCTCGTCGACGATGACCAGGCCCAGGTCCTTGAACCTGGTCTCCTGCGAGAACAGCCGGTGCGTGCCGATGACGATGTCGACCGAGCCCTCCTTCAGTCCCTCCAGGGTGGCCTTGGACTCGGTGTCGGACTGGAAGCGGGACAGCGCCTTCACGTTGACGGGGAACTGGCTGTAGCGCTCGGAGAAGGTGCCGAAGTGCTGCTGCACGAGCAGGGTGGTGGGGACGAGGACGGCGACCTGCTTGCCGTCCTGGACCGCCTTGAAGGCCGCTCGCACGGCGATCTCGGTCTTGCCGTAGCCGACGTCACCGCAGATCAGGCGGTCCATGGGGACGGACTTCTCCATGTCCTCCTTGACCTCGGCGATGGTGGTGAGCTGGTCGGGGGTCTCCGCGTACGGGAAGGCGTCCTCCAGCTCGCGCTGCCAGGGGGTGTCCGGGCCGAAGGTGTGGCCGGGGGCCGCCATGCGGGCGCTGTAGAGCTTGATGAGGTCGGCGGCGATCTCCTTGACCGCCTTCTTGGCGCGCGCCTTGGTCTTGGTCCAGTCGGCGCCGCCGAGCCGGTGCAGGGTCGGGGCCTCGCCGCCGACGTACTTGGTGACCTGCTCCAGCTGGTCGGTGGGGATGTAGAGGCGGTCGCCGGGCTGGCCGCGCTTGGCGGGGGCGTACTCGACGAGGAGGTACTCGCGGGTGGCGCCCTGGACGGTGCGCTGCACCATCTCGATGTAGCGGCCGACGCCGTGCTGCTCGTGGACGATGTAGTCGCCGACCTCCAGGGTGAGGGGGTCGATGGACTTGCGGCGCCGGGTCGGCATCCGGCCGAGGTCCTTGGTGGCGGTGCGCTGGCCGGTCAGGTCGGTCTCGGTGAGGACGGCCAGCTTCAGCGCCGGGTCGACGAACCCGTTGTCGAGGGAACCGCAGGTGACGTGGACGATCGACGGCTCCAGGGTGCGCAGGTCCGCCTCCAGGCGGGCCGCGATGCCCTCGCCGCCGAGCACCTCGACGGTGCGGGCGGCCGGGCCGTGGCCCTCGGTGAGGTAGACGGTGTGCCAGCCGTCTGCGATCCAGCCCTTGGTGTCGGCGAGCGCGCGGGCGGTGTCTCCGCGGTAGGCCTCGGGGGCGTGCATGCCGAGCTTGAGGGTGTCGGCGGCCAGGTCCGCGTCGTCCGCCGCGAACGGGGAGACCGACCACCACATCATGCCGAGCTCGCGCGCGTGCTCCCGTACGTCCGCGATCCCGCGCAGCGAGGCGGCGCCGACGTCGATCGGGGCCTGGCCGCCGCCGGCCGTCGCGGCCCAGGAGGCCATCAGGAACTCCTGCGAGGTCGCGACGAGGTCGGCGGCCCGGGTGCGGACCCGCTCGGGGTCGCACACGACGGCCATGGACCCGGCCGGCAGGACGTCGATCAGCAGTTCCATGTCGTCGACGAGGACCGGCGCGAGGGACTCCATGCCCTCGACCGCGATCCCCTCGGCGATCTTGTTCAGCAGTTCGCCGAGCTCGGGGTGGGCCTCCGCGAGGGCGGCGGCCCGCTCCCGCACCTCGTCGGTCAGCAGCAGCTCCCGGCAGGGCGGGGCCCACAGGCCGTGCTCGGCGACCTCCAGGGAGCGCTGGTCGGCGACCTTGAAGTAGCGGATCTCCTCGACCTCGTCGCCCCAGAACTCCACGCGCAGCGGGTGCTCCTCGGTGGGCGGGAACACGTCGAGGATGCCGCCGCGCACGGCGAACTCGCCGCGCTTCTCGACGAGCTCGACGCGGGCGTACGCCGCCGCGGCCAGTGCCTCGGTCACCTCGCCCAGATCGACGCTCTCGCCGTGCCGAAGGCTCACCGGGACCAGGTCGCCGAGCCCCTTGACCTGCGGCTGGAGCACGGAGCGGATCGGCGCGACGACGACGGAGACGGGCCCCGCGGCCGGGTCGTCCTTGCTCGGGTGCACGAGCCGGCGCAGTACGGCGAGCCGCCGGCCCACGGTGTCGCTGCGCGGCGAGAGCCGCTCGTGCGGAAGGGTCTCCCAGGACGGGTACTCGGCCACCTCGTCGGGCGGCAGGAAGGAGCGCAGCGCGGCGGCCAGGTCCTCGGCCTCCCGGCCCGTGGCGGTGACCGCGAGCACGGTCCGCTCGCTCCTGGCGGCCAGCGCGGCGATGGCGAGGGGCCGGGCGGCCGGGGGTCCGACGAGGTCCACGTGCATGCGGTTGCCGTCCCCGGCCGCGGTGACCGCCTCGGCGAGGGCCGGGTCCCGGGTGACGGCGTCGAGCAGTCCGTGCAGGCTCATGAAAGGAGGCTTCCGTCCGGTGAAGGGGCAACGCGAAGGACCCGACACGTCTCACGGGCCGGGGCTTCCCACCCTACGACGCCCCCGGGTCCCCCGCGCGAGGGATTGCGGCCACCGCGGGGCGCGGAGTCGGCCGGGAGCGGCCGTCGGCCCCGGACGGCCCCGAAGGGCCGGCCGGGGCCGGCGGTCCCCCGAACGAACGCCGAGCCCCCTACTCGCTCGCGATCGCGTTCAGTACGTTCATCCGCCCTGCCCGGAAGGCCGGGACCAGTGCGGCGAACAGGCCCACGAAGGCCGACCCGGCGAAGACGCCGATGATCGTCGGCCAGGGGATCTCCAGCACCTTCAGGCCCTCCAGGGCGAGCAGCTGCTGCGCGGTGGCTCCCCAGCCCATGCCCAGGCCCAGACCCAGCAGGGCGCCGAAGAGGGCGATGACCACGGACTCCAGGCGGATCATGCGGCGCAGCTGGCGGCGGGAGAGGCCGATGGCGCGCATCAGGCCGATCTCGCGGGTCCGCTCGACCACCGAGAGGGCCAGGGTGTTCACGACGCCCAGGACCGCCACGATGATCGCGAGGCCGAGGAGCCCGTAGACCATGTTCAGCAGCTGGCCGACCTGGTCCTTGAGGGTCTGCTTGTAGTCGGTCTGGTTCTGCACGGCGTACTGGGGGTACTCCGCGAGCGCGCCCTTGACGGCGCCGTAGGCGGCGTCCGCCTTCCCGTCGGCGGCCTTGGCCAGCAGCATGAACGGGCGCGGCATCCGGTCGGCCGGCAGGAACTGCTCGGCGGTGGCGGTGCTGATGTACATCACGCCCTTGTCGAGGTTGCCCTCGTCGGAGGTGATCGCGGCGACCTTGAGCCCGGTGGTCCGGCCGCCGGTGAAGGCGACCGTCAGCTCGTCGCCGACCTTGACGTGGTGCTCGTCCGCGTAGAGCGAGCCGACCGAGATCGCGCCCTTGCCGTACGCCGCCGCGTGCTCGCCGGCGATCATCTTGCGCCGGACGTCCTGGGCGTAGGTCGGGTCGGTGACGCTGATGCCGTCGTCCTTGACGGAGCCGTCGGGGGCGGTGATCTTCGCCTCCACCTCCCGGTACGCGGTGACGTGGTCCAGGTCCTTGGTGGCGCGCAGCGCCTGCTCGGCCTGCGGCATGATCGGCTGGCCCGTCTGGGACTGGACGATGTAGTCCGCGCCGACCGTCTTGTCGAGCTCGTCGGTGGCGGAGGCCACCATCGAGGAGCCGACGACCGACAGGCAGGCGACCAGGGCCAGGCCGATCATCAGCGCGGCGGCGGTGGCGCCGGTGCGGCGCGGGTTGCGCAGCGCGTTGCGCTCGGCGAGCCGGCCGACGGACCCGAAGGGCCGCAGGACGATGCCGGAGAGCAGGCGGACCACGAGGCCGGCGAGCAGCGGGCCGATCACGATGAAGCCGATGAGGGTGAACAGCACGCCCAGGGAGAGCCAGAGCGAGCCGGCCGTCGCCTTGTCGGCGGTGGCGGCGAGGAAGAGGCCCGCGCCGCCGATGCCGGTGAGGACCAGGCCCAGGGCGGCCCGGACGCGGCCGGCCTTCTTGTCCCCGGGGGTGCCGGATTCGCGCAGGGCGGCCATCGGGGAGACCTTGCCGGCCCGGCGGGCCGGGATGAAGGCCGAGACGACGGTGACGACGATGCCGAGGACCAGGCCGAGGACCGGGGTGGTCCAGGCGATGGTCAGGTCATCGGTGGACAGGTGCATGCCCATCTGGCCCATGAGCTGCATCAGGCCGACGGCCAGGCCCACGCCGGCCCCGATCCCGAGGACCGAGCCGACCAGGCCGAGCAGGAAGGCCTCGACGATCACGGACTTGAGCACCTGGCCGCTGTCGGCGCCGATGGCCCGCATCAGGCCGATCTCGCGGGTGCGCTGGGCGACCAGCATCGAGAAGGTGTTGAAGATGAGGAAGATGCCGACGAGGAAGGCGATCCCGGCGAAGCCGAGCATCACGTACTTCATGACGTTGAGGAAGGAGCCGACGTCCTTGCGGTTGGCGTCGGCGGACTCCTTGGCGGTCTGGAGCTTGTACGTGTCCGCGCCGACGGCCTTCGCGACGTTCTGCTTCAGCTGCTCGTCGCCGACCCCGTCCTTGGCGGTGACGTTGACGTGCGTGAAGAGGCCGGGGCCGCCGAGCAGCTTCTCCTGGGCGGTGGCGGTGTCGAAGTAGACGATCGCCGCGCCCGGGTTGGTCACGGTGAAGGTGGCGATGCCGCTGATCTTCGCGCGGACGTCCCCGGTGATGGCGATGGTGCGCAGCTCGTCGCCGAGCTTCAGGTGGTGCTTCTTCGCGGTGTCGGCGTCGACCATCATCTCGGCCGGGCCGCGCGGGGCCTGGCCGGAGGTGATCTTCATCGACTTGAGCTCGTTGTCGCTCCAGTTGCCCGCGATGGTGGGGGCGCCGGTGGTCGAGCCCATGTTCTCGTTCTTGGCGTTCACCACCGTCACGGACATCGAGACCACGCCGCCCTCGGCGCTCTTGACGCCCTCGGCCTTCGCCACCTGCTCGACGGCCGAGGCCGGCAGCACCTCGGGCTTGCCGCGGTTCGGGTTGTCGTCGCCGCCCTTGGCCCCCTTCGCCGTGACGGTGACGTCGGCGCTGGTGACGCCGAACAGCTTGTCGAAGGTGGTGTTCATGGTGTCGGTGAACACCAGGGTGCCGCAGACGAAGGCGACGGAGAGCAGGACGGCGACGGCCGAGAGGGCCATCCGTCCCTTGTGCGCGACGAAGTTGCGCCGCGAGGTCTTCAGTACGGTGCCCGCGCTCACGAGGTCCGCCCGCGCGCGTCGAAGTCCTTCATGCGGTCCAGCACCTGGTCGGCGGTCGGCCCGTACATCTCGTCCACGATCCGCCCGTCGGCCAGGAAGATCACGCGGTCCGCGTACGAGGCCGCCACCGGGTCGTGCGTGACCATCACGATGGTCTGGCCGAGCTCGTCCACCGAGCGGCGCAGGAAGCCGAGGACCTCGGCGCCGGCCCGCGAGTCCAGGTTTCCGGTGGGCTCGTCGCCGAAGATGATCTGCGGACGGGCCGCGAGGGCGCGGGCGACGGCCACGCGCTGCTGCTGGCCGCCGGAGAGCTCGGTCGGGCGGTGCTTGAGGCGCCCGGCGAGACCGACGGTCTCGACGACGCGGTTCAGCCACTCCGCGTCCGGCTTGCGGCCCGCGATGTCCATGGGGAGCGTGATGTTCTCCAGGGCGTTGAGCGTGGGCAGCAGGTTGAAGGCCTGGAAGATGAAGCCGATCCGGTCACGGCGCAGCTGCGTGAGCTTCTTGTCCTTCAGCCCGGTGATCTCGACGTCGTCCAGGTGGATCTGCCCGCTGGTCACCGTGTCGAGACCGGCGAGGCAGTGCATCAGCGTGGACTTGCCGGAGCCGGAGGGGCCCATGATCGCCGTGAACTGGCCGCGCTTGATGTCCACGTCGACCTCGTCGAGGGCGACCACGCGCGTCTCCCCGGCGCCGTAGGCCTTGACGACCCCCCGCGCCCGGGCCGCGACGGCTTCATGCCCTCCAGTACCCCCGTGCCTGGTTTCGGTCATAGCCGCTGTCACGGTGTTTCCCCTCGTTGGTTCGTTGCCCGCGCCGATGGTTCGTTGCCCGCACTGCCACGCATGTGGCCGGATTCCACCGGCTTGCCGTCGTGAAGTCTGCTGGGCGGAGGCGGCCGGCGCCCTGGTGCCCATCGCCGTATCCGCAGGGGGGTTAACCCCACCCCGCCCGTAGGAACCAGTTAAGGACCTCATCCGGCCGTCCTCCTCCTCCGCCCGGACGAACGGCCCCTGGACCCTTGTGAGGAGCAACCCCTAGGGGTTCTGCATCTTTTGGCGGATCACCTCTGGGGGATACCGGGGGGATACCGCCGGTATCCCCGCGATGAGAAGGTGTTCCCCGCAGATACGTGCACGGTGAAAGGATCTTGGTGAGCGCGGAGGAGAGCACGGGCGAACGCACCGGGGAATCGGCGGCTTCCGGATCCGGAGCCGCTTCGGGGGCCGGCGGGCGGGCCCCCCGTACCGCCCTGGTCACCGCCCTCATGCTGGCGATGGCGCTCGTCGCCCTCGACAGCTCCGTCGTCTCCACCGCCGTCCCCCAGATCGTCGGCGACCTCGGCGGCTTCTCCGTCTTCTCCTGGCTCTTCGCCGGCTACCTGCTCGCCGTCACCGTCACCCTCCCCGTCTACGGCAAGCTCTCCGACACCTTCGGCCGCAAGCCCGTGCTCCTCTTCGGCATAGCCCTGTTCATCGTCGGCTCACTGCTGTGCGCGCTCGCCTGGAACATGGGCGCCCTCATCGCCTTCCGCCTCGTCCAGGGGCTGGGCGGCGGCGCGCTCCAGGGCACGGTGCAGACCCTGGCCGCCGACCTCTACCCGCTCAAGGACCGCCCCAGGATCCAGGCCCGGATGTCCTCCGTCTGGGCCGCCTCCGCCGTGGCCGGCCCGGCGCTCGGCGGACTCATCGCCTCGTACGCCGACTGGCGCTGGATCTTCCTGATCAACCTGCCGCTCGGCGGCCTGGCCCTGTGGATGCTCGCCCGCCACCTCGTCGAGCCCGTACGGTCCCCGGGGCGCCGCGGCCCCGTCGACTGGGCCGGCGCCCTCGCGGTCTTCGCCTGCGGCGGGCTGCTGCTCTTCGCGCTCGTGCAGGGCGGGGTCGCCTGGCCCTGGCTGTCCGCACCCTCCCTCGGACTCCTGGGCGCGAGCGCGGTACTGGCCGCCGCGGTCGTCCGGATCGAACGCCGGGCCGCAGAACCGATCATTCCGGGATGGGTCTGGCGCCGGCGCACCATCGCCGCGGTCAACCTGGCCCTCGGCGCACTCGGCCTGCTCATGATCGCCCCGATGGTCTTCGTCCCGACGTACGCGCAGTCCGTCCTCGGCCTCGGGCCCATCAGCGCCGGACTGGTCATGTCCGCGATGACCCTGACCTGGCCCGCCTCCGCCGCCTTCAGCCAGCACGTCTACCGGCGCATCGGCTTCCGCAACTCCGCGGCCGTCGGGATCTCGCTGGCCGCCGTCATCCTGTTCTCGTTCACACTGCTGCCCCACCCCGCCCGGCCCTGGCAGCCCACGCTGATCATGCTGCTGCTGGGCGCGGCCCTCGGCCTGTTCCAGCTGCCGCTGATCGTCGGGGTCCAGTCCACCGTGGGCTGGTCCGAGCGCGGCACGACCACAGCCTCCGTCCTGTTCTGCCGCCAGGTCGGGCAGAGCCTCGGGGCCGCCCTGTTCGGGGCCGTCGCCAACGCGACGATCGCCGCCCGGCTGGCGCACGCCCCGATGTCCGGGCTGCCGGACCACCTCGACGACGTCTCCAAGGCCCTCGACCGGCCGGAGCTGCTCCCGCGGGCCGCCGCCGACTACCTGCGCTCATCGGTGGCCGCCGCCGTCGACCACATCTTCCTCGGCGCGACCGCCGCGGCGGTGGCCGCGCTGCTCGTCCTCCTCCTCGTGGCGCCGCGGCGGTTCCCGATACTGGAGGAGCACCAGGAGAAGCAGCGGGCCGACACGTAGTCCGTCCCGCCCGTCCCGCTTGTCATGACCCCGGTCAACGGAGTAGACCTCGGAGTCCTGCATCCCGGAGTTCCGCGTCCGGGATCCGTTCCGGGGGACGACATGGCATCGGCACTCTTCGCACTCGCCTTACTGGCCGCCCTGGCCGGGCCCACGGCCTTGCGGCTGCGCCGCCGTCCGGGCTTCGTCACCGGCCGCGACGGACGCCTCTCCACCTCGACCACCCTGGCCCTGGCCTGGACGGTGATCCTGGTCTGGCTGCTGCTCACGATCCTCGCGTACGGGCTCACCGCGGGCGGCGGCATAGGCTGGTTCACCGGGGAGCACGGCCCGCTGTCCTCCCTGACCACGGTGTACCTGCCGCTGCTCGGAGGCCCGTACGTGGCGATGATCGGGGCCAAGACGGTCGTCGGCATCCGCGTCGAGAACGGCACCATGGCCAAGCCCGCCCCGAAGCCCACCGGCTCCGGGCAGCGCCCGCTGCGCGAGCTGATCGCCAACGACAGCGGGCGCACCGACCTCGTCGACCTCCAGTACGTGGCCCTCAGCGCGGTCACCATGCTCTACGTGGTGCTGTTCTTCCTCGCCGACGTGGGCGGCGGCCTCCCCCGCCTCCCCGCCGAGATCTGGGCCCTGACGGGCGCCCCGGCCGGGGCCTACCTGGTGAACAAGATGGCCACACGGGCGAATCCGGTGATCACGCGTGTGGTCCCGGCGGACGGCGCGCTGGTCGTGGAGGGCGGCGGCTTCGGCCCGGAGGCCCGGGTCGAGCTCGACTCCACCGTCCTGCCCACCGAATTCGACCCGGCGACGGGCACTTTGACCGCGCGGCTCCCGGCCGCCGGCGCACCCGCCGCGTTCACGGTGGTGGTCACCTCCCGGGGCCTGCGCAGCGACCCGTACCGGCACGCGCCCGCGGCCCCGGCGCCGGTCCCGGCCACGACCCCGCGGCCGGCCGGCTAGCAAAGGGAGGGCCGGGGCCCGGTCACGGGAGCTTGGCGAGGAACCCCTCGATCAGCGGGGCGATCTCCGCGAGGTGCGTCTCGAGTGCGAAGTGCCCCGCCCCGTCGATGACGTGCACCTCGGCGTCCGGCGCGTCCCGCAGGTACGCCTTGGCCCCCGCCGGGACGAAGAACGGGTCCCCGGCGCCCCAGACGACCAGGACCGGGACCCGGGAGGCCCGCAGCCAGGCCTGCCAGACGGGGTACCGGTCGAAGTTCGAGGAGTAGTCGAAGGCGAGGTCGGCCTGCGCGTCGGCGCGGCCCGGCAGCCCGACGTAGTGCACGTCGAGCGTCCGGCCGTCCGGGGAGACCAGGCCCGTGTCGGCCACGCCGGCCTCGTACTGGAAGCGGATGCCCTCGGGGGTGAACAGCCCGCGCACCTTCTCCTCGTCGCCCGGCACCTCCCGCCGGTGTCCGGCGAACGCGCGGGCCGCGTCGGAGAGCCCCTCCTCGTACGCGTTGCCGTTCTGCACGACCAGGCCGGTCACCCGCTCGGGGCGGCGCACGGCGATCCGCAGCCCGACGGGGGCGCCGTAGTCGAAGACGTAGAGCGCGAAGCGGTCCAGCCCGAGGGCGTCGGTGAACCCCTCCACGACGTCCGCGAGCCGGTCGAAGGTGTACGTGAAGTCTGCCGGGGCCTCGGTCCGGCCGAAGCCGGGGAGGTCGGGGGCGATCAGCCGGTACGGAGCGTCGCCGAGGGCGTCCATCAGCCGGGCGAACTGGTGGGAGGAGGTGGGGAACCCGTGCAGGAGCAGCAGGACCGGTCCGTCGGCCGGGCCGCTCTCGCGGTAGGCGACGCGGACCCCGTGCACGTCGGCGGTGCGGTGGTGGACGAGCGACATCACATGCCTCCAATGGCCTTGTTCCCATTAGTCTCACCCCGGACTTCTAACGGGTCAAGTGCTTCACGTACCATTAGCCACATGACGTCGACCCCGCCGTTCCCGCTCACGGGCGAACCCCTCGCCCTCGACCTGCTCAACACCCGTCCCACGGGCGCGGGCGATCTGATCGCAGGTCCGGAGGGGCTCTCGGCCTGGCTGGCCGCGCAGGAGGACCGGCTCGGGCCGGCCGCGAAGGCGGGCCCGGCGGAGGTGGCGGCCGTGCACGCCGTACGGGAGGCGGCCGGCGCGGCGCTCACGGCCGCGCGGCGCGGCGAGCGCCCCCCTGTGGGCGCCCTGCGCACGCTGAACCAGGCCTCGGCCGCCGCCCCCGCCCACCGGGAACTCGCCTGGACCCCCGAGACCGGGCTGACGGCGGCCGCGCACCGTACGGGCACCCCGGCCCGGCGGCTCGCCGCACAACTGGCGGACGCCACGGCCGAGCTCCTGACGGACCCACGGGTGCGGGACGTACGGGAGTGCGAAGGGGCCGACTGCGTCCTGCTGTTCCTCCCGGCGCACCCCAGGCGCCGCTGGTGCGTGGCCTCGACCTGCGGCAACCGCGCCCGCGTGGCCCGCTACTACGCCCGCCACAAGCCCTGACGGCCGCAGGACCCGCGGCACCCGGGCGGTCGCCCGGCCCCGGCGACCCACCGGCCCCGCCCCCGGCGAACGTCAGCCCTCCGCCCGGCCGACCCGTCAGCCCTCGGCCGGGGCGCGGCCCGTCAGGGCCGCCAGGCTGGAGCGGACGTGGTTCATGTGCGCCCGCATCTCGTCCTGCGCCTCCCCGTGCTCGCGCAGGATCCGCTCCGTCTCCCGGCCCGTCCGCTCCTCCTGCACCCTGGCCTCCGCCAACAGCTCCGCCGCCCGCGCCTCCGCGTCCTCCTGCCCGTGCCGCGCCGACTCCTCCGCCTCCGCGTACCCGCGCCGCGCCTCCGCCAGCCGGACCTCCGCGTGCCGCTCCAGCTCCGCGTGCCGGGCCTCCAGATCGGCCTCCCGGACCGCCAGCTCCCGCTCCGCCGCGTCCCGGCGCTCCACCTGCTCCTGCTCGCGGTCCGCCAGCAGGGCCTCCGACCGGCGCCGCATCTCCGTCAGCGCCGCCTGCGCCTGCGCCCGCCACTCCGCCGCGTCGTCCTTCGCCTCCGCCCGGACCGCGTCGGCCTCCCGCCCCGCCCGCAACAGCCCCTGGCGCGCCCGGACCTCCGTCTGCTCGCGCACCGCCTCCGCGTCATCGCGCGCCAGCTCCGCCACCCGGTCCGCGTACGCCTCGGCCGCGCCCATCGCGTCCACCGCGTCCGCCCGCGCGTCACGCCGCACGGTGTCCGCCTCCTCCTCCACCAGGAGGAGGATCCGCCGCGCCCGCTCGCTCAGCTCGTCGTACGTCTGCGGAGCCAGCGCCGCCACGGCCTCGCGCAGCCGCCCCGCCTCCTCCTCCATCCGCTTCGCCAGGACCGTCAGCCGCGCCACCCGCTCCCACGCCTCGTCCCGGCTGCCGGAGAGCCGGGCCAGATACCGGTCGACCTCTTCCACGCGGTAGCCGCGACCCCGTACGGTCGCGAAACCCGGTCCGTGAGGTGACATGGGTGCAGTCATCCTGAAGCGCCTCTCTCGGGGGGATTCCTGTCAAGGATGCGCCATTTGCGGCCAGAAGCCGGAATGGCCGGGCCGGTACCCCGTACGAGGGTCCCGGCCCGGCCATCCGCCCGATCATCCGATCAGAGCAACCCGTCCCACATCTGCTCCAGCAGCACCGACCACCAGCTCTCCGGCGACGCCAGCGCCGCACTGTCGAGCCCCGCCAGATTCGTCTGGAAATCGACGGTCCAACGCCCCGCCTGCTCCGGCGTCAGATGCTGGCGCAACCGCCACATGTGGCCCAGCATCGCCAGCGAACGCGCGAACTGCGGCAGGCTCGAATTCACGAACTGCGGCGGCACCGGAGCACCGCCCGGACCGGCCTCCACCGGCACCGCCACTATGTGCGCCGTCCCGTACTGCACGCACAGCGCCTTGCCGAAGTCGCTGCCCACCACCAGGTACGAACCCGCGTCGGACGCCGGCTGGACCTGCCGCTGCGCCGCGAGCTCCGCCAGCGTCGGCACCGGCTGGCCCGGCACCGCCTGCGCCCAGAAGAACGGCCCGAAGTCCGTCGGCAGACCCGCCCACACCAGGGTCTGCGCCACGATCTCCGGCACACCCTGGCGCGAAACCGCCCGCTGATCGAAACGGAACACACCCTGCGGGCCGAACGCCCCGGCCAGCTCCGCGCCGATGGCGTCCAGCGGAATCGCCGGCTGGAGCGGCACCTGCTGGAGCGGCGCCCGTACCGGCGCGGGGCGCGCCGGACCGTCCGCCACCTGGTGCAGCTCACCCTGATGGGTCAGCAGATGCCTCATGCCCTGCTGACGGCCCGCGTGGTCCTTGCCGTACGGGGCCACGCTCGTGATCCGGACCTGCGGCCAGGTCTCCCGGATCATCCGCGCGCAGTAACCGCCGGGCAGCTCACAGGACTCCAGCTCCGTGTGCAGCTCCAGCACCTGCTGCGGCGGCACGTTCATCGCGCGCAGCTCGTACAGGATCTGCCACTCGGGGTGCGGGGTACCGGGTGCCGAACGCCGGATGAGCTGCTGCTCGGAGCCGTCGGGCGCGCGGTAGCGCAGTACGGCCTGGTAGCCCGGGCCCACCGTGGGCGCGCCGGTGGGCACCGGGGGCTGCGCCGCGGGACCGGGACCGGCCTGCGGCTGACCGGGCGGGCCGGGAGGCGCGGGCGGCTGACCGGTCACGGCCGGACCGGCCAGCATCGTCGCGGCATGGTCCAGCCCGCCCCCGGGCGCGCCGGGAGCACCGGGAGCCCCCGGCGGACCGGGAGGCTGCGGTACGCCGGGACCCGCGAGCATCGTGGCGGCCTGGTGCGCCGAACCACCGGGAGCCCCGGGCGGACCGGGAGGCGCCGGCGGCTGACCCGCACCCGGGGCGCCGGGCGGACCCGGCGGACCCGGAGGCTGCGGTACACCGGGACCCGCGAGCATCGTCGCGGCATGGTCCAGGCCGCGCCCCAGCGAACCGGGAGCCCCCGGCGGACCGGGAGGCGCCGGCGGCTGACCCGCACCGGGGGCGCCGGGCGGGCCGGGAGGCGCGGGCGGCTGACCGGTCACGGCCGGACCGGCCAGCATCGTCGCGGCATGGTCCAGCCCGCGCCCCAGCGAACCGGGAGCCCCCGGCGGACCGGGAGGCGCCGGCGGCTGACCCGCACCCGGAGCACCCGGGGCACCGGGCGGACCCGGAGGCACGGGCTGACCCGTCACCGCCGGACCGGCCAGCATCGTCGCGGCGTGGTCCAGCCCGCCCCCGGGCGCACCGGGAGCCCCGGGCGGACCCGGCGGAGTCGCGGGCGCCGCACCCGGCCGGGAGGCCTGCGCCTTGCTCGTCGGCGCGTCGGCGATCGACCCGGAATCCGGGCCCTCACCCGCGGCGGCCCCGAGGTCCAGCGCGGGGGCGATCGCCGTCTTCGGGAGCCTGCTGCCCCCGGGAATCAGCGCGGTCTTGGCCTCCGGGGCCACACCGGAAGGCGGCGCCATGTCGTCCAGGTCCGAACCCGAAAGCGGCGGCGCGAACACCGTCGCGGGCAGCGGTACGGACACGTCGTCCGCACCCGGGTTCACATCGGTCCCGGCCCACGGCGTGGCCCCGGCCGGTACCCCGTCGTTCGCGGTCGGCTCGTACGGCACCTCACGGCGCAGCGGAACCGCCTCCACCGGCCCGGGGGCCGAAGCGGACGCGGCCAACGGCTCCGGTACCGGCCCGGGCGCGGCGGCCACGGGCGCGGGCGCGGGCGCGGGCGCGGGCGCGGCCAAAGGCTCCGCCACGGCGGGAATCGGCGTCGGCGCCGCCGGGATCCCCGCCCGGTCCGCCGCCTCCTGCAGCCATTCCGGCGGACTCAGCATGAACGAGGTCTGCTCCGAGTCGATCCGCGGCGTCGGCACCGACGGCTCCGCCACCTGCGCCGCCGCGACCCCGTACTCCTCCTCGTACCGGCGGATCACCTCACCCACCGGCAGCCCGGGCCACAACGTCACCTCACCGCTGTCCCGCGCGATGACCAGCCGCTGCCGGCCGCCACCGGACACCGGACCGGCCGCGCGGTCCTCCGCCCACACCACGAACCCGAGTCCGAACTCCCGCACGCGCACCTCCCGGTGCTGGTACGCGGGCACGTCCCCGTTGATCCACTCCTCGGCGCGCTCCTGCGCCTGCGCAAACGTCACCATCGACCCGTCACCCCTCCACCGGTGCCGCACCGGACACGGGAACCGAGCGTGCGAATCCGCCGTCCACCATCAGACCGGCCACCGTTTCCAACTCCGGCGGGTTGCCCGCCAACCGCTCCAGAAAGGCATCGAAATCGGCACCGCACGGCAGCAACAGACGCTCCACGCGCTCCTGCACGGACCAGCCGTCCCGGTCGCGGGCGTCGTCGTACGGGGAGAACCAGACCGAGCCGATCGCCTCGCCCTTCACCTTCAGCGCGAGCAGACCGCCCTGCACGAACGCCACGCACAGGTAGTCCTTCGTCAGGTGGTCCCGCAGACACTTGTTGACGTACACCAGGTCATTGACCGCCGCCTCCTCGCGCACCGTGAAGAACGGCTGGTCCACCAGCAGACCCAAGTCCACGTCGAGCCCGGCACCCACCGGCGCACAGCCGCCCGCCGCCTTCAAGAACGCGCGGTACGCCTCCGGCAGCCGGTAGCCGAGGTCCTCCTCGACGCCCTGAACCGCCTCCTCCGCGACCGACACCACCGTCTTCGGCAGCCCCAGGTGCACCGGGCGCAACTCCTGCAACGGCCGCGTCCCGCGCTTGCCGTGGTCGACCGGCGCCGTCGCCAGCCCGGCGTGATGCCGCAGCAACGCCTTCACCTCGACCGGGACCAGCTCCATCCGCCGCGTACCGGCCACGTGATGCCAGGTCCAGCCGTGCGGGGTCGCCACCGGACCGACGGTGTCCCACAGCGCGTGCCCCGCCGCGTGCATCGCCGCGTTCGCGGACACGCAGTCCGTCAGCCGCAGCTCGTCCACACCGAAGCCCTCCGGCGGCTCGGCGATCTCCACCGCCGCGCGCGCGTACGGGGAGAAGTCGGGATGTCCGTCCGCGTCCATCCGTACCCCGTGGGGATGCCGAGCGGCCCGGACCGGGTCCGGGAAATGCACGACCTGCCCGGAGTACGCGGCGTTGGGTGGCGCGGCCTGCTGCCCGAGCCGACCTGTCGTCATGGCGGTAGCCCCCTGCTGGATCTGGCTGGTTCACCACAGCCTATGTGGTCGGGCAAGAGCCCCACCCGCCCACGACCCCCGCACCCCCGCGAGGGCCAGGAACATCCGAATTGATACGAATATTCGACCCCGCTTCCACACGACAGGGGACATTTGACAGGCTGTCCCCTCGGCACGGGGGCGTGCGCGACAGCGGCCACCACCGCCGCCACGGGAGGGAAGACGCGACCATGCAGAACACGGCGACACGCACGGACACCGCCGACGGCGCCTCGGGACCGGGCGACCAGGGCGGCCAGGGCGACCAGGGCGACCCGGCAACAGGCAGGCAGACCGGGGCAGCCGCCCCGGCCGGAGACCCCCGCCTGCGCTGGAGCAGCACCGACGGCCGACCCGCCGCACCCGTCCTGCGCTTCCGCCGCGACGGCATCCTCCCCACCATCGCCGCCGCCCTCTCCGTACGCGGCGAAACCCTCACCGGCACCGCCGGCAAAGCCGACCAGCCACCCACCCTGCACCCCCTCGTCCAGGACTTCCTCGACACCCTCACCAGCGGCCAGCGGGAACGCTTCACCGGCCGCTGCCCCGAGGCCATCCTGCTCTCGCGCCACCTCGCCTCCGTGGAAGGCGCCCGCAGCAAACGCGCCTCCCGCAAGCCCCTCACCGCGAGCGAAGCCCGCCGCGCCCTGAAACACTCCAAGATCACCGCACGCCGCATCCGCGAGGACGGCGACCCGCTCCACGGCACCTACGCACCCCCCTGCCGCTCCTGCGAAGCCCTCCTCGCCCACTTCGGCGTACGCGCCGTCGACCTCACCCCCGCGTCAGAGAAGGCCTGACCTCCGCCACCATGACCACCTCCTCCGCCTCCTACGACCGCTCCTCGGCCACCCGCTTCCCGGGCCCCGTGGACACAGCCCTGCGCACCGCCGGCTGGGAACCCGGCCGCTGGGACATCAAGCAGGCCGAGTTCTGGGCCGACGCCCTGCGCGACCACACCACCCCGGCCGGCCACCGGCACACCGTCTTCCCGGCAGCCGTCGAAGCCTGGGCCGAATTCGGCGGCCTCCACATCACCGCGCCCGGCCCCGGCCGCCAGACGGCACCCACCCCCGTCCGCCTCGACCCGCTCACGGGCCTCCACCTCGCCCGCACCTTCGCCGACCTCGGCCGCGCCCTGTCCACCGAGCTCTGCCCCCTCGGCGTCGACGCCGACGCCGGCTCCCACCTCGCCATCGACCGCGAAGGCCGCGTCTACGGCATCGACCACACCGGCGACTGGTACCTGGGCACCGACCTGGACGAAGCCCTCACCCTCCTCCTCACCGGCCTCCAGCCCACCCGCCTCACCACGGCCCCCTGACGAACCCCCTCGGGCCGGCGCAGCTCACACGGACCGCGCCGGCCGGCCTACGCCCCCCGCGGAACGCACGGCAGGACCGCCGACACCTTGAAGCCGCCCTCCTCCGTCGGACCGGACACGAAGACACCCCCCAGGCCGAGCACCCGCTCGCGCATGCCGACCAGCCCGTTCCCCCCACTCGGCAGGCCCGGCTGGACCACGTCCGCCCCGCACGGCCCGTTCTCCACCTGCATGGCCACCTCACCCTCCCGATGAGCCAGCCGCACCACCACCCGCGCCCCCGGCGCATGCTTGTGGCAGTTCGTCAGCGCCTCCTGCACCACCCGGTACGCCGTCTGCTCCACCTCCGCCGGATACCCCGCCCCCGCGCCCCGGACGTCCAGCTCCACGGCCATCCCGGCCGCCCGCGACTGCCCGACCAGCGCCTCCAGCTCACCCAGCGAGGGCCCGGGACCGTCCTCGAAGCTCCCCACCAGCGCCGCCACCGGCACCGGGGCCGCCGCAGCGGAAGCGGCGACAGGGGCCCGCCTCGGCGACTCCGCCGCCCGCAGCACCCCCAGCATCTCCCGCAGCTCCGTCAACGCCTGCCGCCCCATGTCCCCCACGAGCGCGGCGTTCTTCACCGCCCGCTCCGGGTCCTTGGCCGCCACCGCCTCCAGCGCCGCCGCGTGCACCACCATCAGCGACACCCGGTGCGCCACCACGTCGTGCATCTCCCGCGCGATCCGCGTGCGCTCCTCCGTACGGGCCCACTCGGCCCGCTCCTCCGCCCGGTCCGCGAGCAGCGACAGCTCCCGCTCCAGCGAATCCGCCCGCTCCTGCAAGCTCTCCATCAGCCGCCGCCGCGCCCCTATGTACAGCCCCAGCAGCACCGGCGGCACGGTCAGCGCCACCGCCACGAACACGGACAGCACGATGACGAGCGACTGCGAGGCCCCCTGGTCCCCGCTGGTCCGCACGTACATCACCACGAAGGTCGCGACCAGCGACATCGAGGTCAGGGTCGCGGTGATCCGCCGGGGCACCTCGCAGGCGGCGAGCGTGTAGAGCCCGACCACGCCGAGCAGGAAGCCCATCGCGGCCGGCGACACGGCGATCCCGACCAGCACCACGGCGATCGGCCAGCGCCGCCGCAGCACGAGCACGGACCCCACGAGCAGCCCGAACAGCACCCCGACCGGCACCGGAAGCCCGGCCTCGTGCGCGAAGGGCACCCCCTCGACGGCGCACTCGACGGCCGACACGGCCGCCAGACCCACGTCGAGCACGGCCCCCCGCCGCCGCTCCCACCACCAGGGCCCGTCCCGCCCGGCCCCGCCCTGCTCTTCCCCCGTAATGGTCATGCCGTCCAGCGTACGCAGGGCCCCCAGCACACACGCGAACGGAATTCCGGCGATCCCGGGGTAATCGCACGTACGGCTGATTCGCCCGCTGGGCGGGATCTGAATCCCGCATTCCGGACGACATTGGCGACATGACCGAAATCCGGCGTCGCCCCGGCGACGGCACAGGCGGGCTCCGCACGGGCGCCGCGACCTTCGAATCCCTCCGCGAGCAGGCGGTGGCCCTCCGCCGCGAGGGCCTCAGCCGCCGCCAGATCCGCGACCGCCTGCACGTGCACAACAACGACGTCCTGAACCGCCTCCTGGACGGCGAACCCGCACCCGAATGGACGAAGCGCCCGAACGCGAAGGACGACCTCCGCGACCGCGCCCGCGAACTCCGCCTCCAGGGCCTCACCTACGACCAGATCCAGGTCGAGCCGGGCTGCTCGAAGAGCTCGATCCCCCTCTGGGTCCGCGACCTCCCCAAGCCGGAGCGGACCTCCCGCCCCACCGGCGCGGACATGGCGCGAGCCCAGCAGGGCCGCCAGAAGGCCCACGAGCGGAGGAAGGCCGAGGACGAAGCCGCACCAGCCGCATCCCCAGATCACCTTCACCAACAGCGACGCAAACATGATCCGTACGTTCCTCGGATGGCTGCGCCTCATGGGCGTGACGGACGACCGCCTGCGGTTCGGGCTCCAGATCCACGAGACCGCCGACGTGGCCGCGGCGGAGCACTACTGGGCCGAGGTCGTGGGCCTGGACGCGTCGCACTTCCACAAGACCGCCCTCAAGCGCCACAACCCGCGCACCAACCGCAAGAATGTCGGCGCGGCCTATTACGGGTGCTTGGCTGTACGCGTACTGCAAGGCGCCGATCTTTACCGTCGCATCGAGGGCTGGTGGTGCGGCATAGTAGGTGCCGTCGACTCAACCAACGGGACGCAATGTCCGGTTTAGTCGCAAATAGTCCCCTGTGGTGTAATTGGCAGCACTGAGGCTTTTGGTGCCTTATGTCCGGGTTCGAGTCCTGGCGGGGGAGCTCTTGTACACGCGGGTCCTGACCGGTCGGTCGGGACCCGGCTTCGTTTCCGGGGTGCGGCCCCCCGGTATCCTTCACGGGTCCACCACCCGAAGCCGAAGGGCATCCCCGTGAGCGCCAACCGCCCGGCAGCCGTCGTCGTACTCGCAGCGGGTGAAGGCACCCGCATGAAGTCGGCCACTCCCAAGGTTCTGCACGAGATCTGCGGGCGCTCGCTCGTGGGCCACGTAGTCGCCGCCTCGCGCGAGCTGGACCCCGAACACCTCGTGGTCGTCGTCGGCCACGCCCGCGAGCAGGTCACCGCGCACCTCGCCGGGATCGACGCGGGCGTGCGCACCGCCGTCCAGCACGAGCAGAACGGCACCGGACACGCCGTCCGCATGGCCCTCGAAGAGCTCGGCGGCACCGTCGACGGGACCGTGATCGTCGTCTGCGGCGACACGCCCCTGCTCACCGGGGAGACCCTGCGGCAGCTCGCGGCCACGCACGTGGCCGACGGCAACGCCGTCACCGTGCTCACCGCCGAGGTCCCCGACTCCACCGGCTACGGCCGCATCGTCCGTGACGGCGCCGGCGCCGTCACGGCCATCGTCGAGCACAAGGACGCCACCGACTCCCAGCGCGCGATCCGGGAGATCAACTCCGGGGTCTTCGCCTTCGACGGCGCCCTCCTCTCGGACGCGCTCGGCAAGGTGCGCACCGACAACAGTCAGGGCGAGGAGTACCTCACCGACGTGCTCGGCATCCTGCGCGAGGCCGGCCACCGCGTCGGCGCGGCCGTCGGCGGCGACCACCGCCAGATCCTCGGGATCAACAACCGCGTCCAGCTCGCCGAGGCCCGCGCGCTGTTGAACGCCCGCCTCCTGGAGCAGGCGATGCTGGCGGGCGTGACGGTCGTGGATCCCGCGAGCACGTTCGTCGACGTGACGGTGACCTTCGGGCAGGACGCGCTGGTCCACCCGGGTACGCAGCTGCTCGGCGCGACGCACGTCGCCGAGGGCGCCGAGGTCGGTCCGAACACGCGGCTCAAGGACACGCGGGTGGGCGCGCGGGCGCGCGTGGACAACACGGTGGCGGACACTGCGGTCATCGGCGAGTCGGCTTCGGTCGGCCCGTACGCGTACCTGCGTCCGGGGACGAACCTGGGCGTGAAGGCGAAGGCCGGTACGTACGTGGAGATGAAGAACGCGACGATCGGCGAGGGTACGAAGGTGCCGCACCTGTCGTACGTGGGCGACGCGACGATCGGCGAGTACACGAACATCGGTGCGGCGAGCGTGTTCGTGAACTACGACGGTGAGCACAAGCACCACACCACCATCGGCTCACATTGCAAGACGGGTTCGGACAACATGTTTGTGGCGCCCGTCACGATCGGGGACGGCGCGTACACGGCGGCCGGCTCGGTGATCACGAAGGACGTGCCGGCCGGTGCGCTGGCCGTGGCGCGTGGCCAGCAGCGCAATATCGAGGGCTGGGTGGCCCGCAAGCGTCCGGGAAGTGCTGCGGCGACGGCGGCGCAGTCGGCGGCTTCGGAGGATTCCGACCCCCACTGAGGCCTCGTTGAGGTGAACTGACCGGAAACAGGTAGGCCCGGCAGGGCGTACCGTGATACGTGCACGCAATTCGGCTGGCTCACCGTGTGCGGGACGGACGCACACGGGGGCGAGCAGCTTTCAACACGTCTGAGGAGACTGTGCTGTGACCGGGATCAAGACGACCGGCGAGAAGAAGCTGATGCTCTTCTCCGGCCGCGCCCACCCCGAGCTGGCCGAGGAGGTTGCGCATCAGCTGGGCGTCGCCCTCGTGCCGACCAAGGCTTTCGACTTCGCGAACGGTGAGATCTACGTTCGTTTCCAGGAGTCGGCTCGTGGCGCGGACTGCTTCCTGATCCAGAGCCACACGGCTCCGATCAATAAGTGGATCATGGAGCAGCTGATCATGATCGACGCGCTGAAGCGCGCGTCGGCCCGCTCCATCACCGTGATCATCCCGTCCTACGGCTACGCCCGTCAGGACAAGAAGCACAAGGGTCGCGAGCCGATCTCGGCCCGCCTGGTGGCCGATCTGCTGAAGACCTCGGGTGCGGACCGCATCCTGACGGTCGACCTGCACACGGACCAGATCCAGGGCTTCTTCGACGGTCCGGTGGACCACCTGTCGGCGCTGCCGGTCCTCGCGGACTACGTGGGCGCGAAGGTGGACCGTTCGAAGCTGACGATCGTCTCTCCGGACGCCGGCCGCGTGCGCGTCGCCGACCGCTGGTGCGACCGTCTGGACGCGCCGCTGGCGATCGTGCACAAGCGCCGCGACAAGGACGTCGCGAACCAGGTGACGGTCCACGAGGTCGTCGGTGAGGTCCGGGGCCGCGTCTGCGTCCTGGTCGACGACATGATCGACACGGGTGGCACGATCTGCGCCGCCGCCGACGCGCTGTTCGCGCACGGCGCGGAGGACGTCATCGTGACGGCGACGCACGGCATCCTGTCGGGGCCGGCGGCGGACCGTCTGAAGAACTCGAAGGTCAGCGAGTTCATCTTCACGAACACCCTGCCGGACCCGTCCGACCTGGAGCTCGACAAGATCACGGTCCTGTCGATCGCCCCGATGGTCGCGCGCGCGGTGCGCGAGGTCTTCGAGGACGGCTCGGTCACCAGCCTGTTCGAAGAGCAGCAGTAACCGGTAGCGCAGAGATCCTTTTGGGTGCGGCCTCCGCGCCGGGTAGACTCCACGAGTTGCTCGGCGAGGGAGGCCGCACCTTTTTGGTGTCGGTGCTCCGTTATCGACGCGCTCTTCGTAGCAGGCCGTTCAGGCCGGGTGACTGTGTCCGTTTCCATCACCCCACGAGGAGTGAGCATGTCCGAGGTCAAGCTTTCCGCCGAGCTCCGCACCACCTTCGGCAAGGGCTCTGCCCGCCAGGCCCGTCGCGACGCCATGGTTCCCGGCGTCATCTACGGTCACGGCAACGACCCGAAGCACGTCAACGTCGAGGGCCACGGCCTGGCGCTGGCGCTGCGTACCCCGAACGTCCTGATCTCCCTGGACATCGCGGGCGACGGCACCGAGCTGGTCATCCCGAAGGCCGTGCAGAAGCACCCCCTGAAGCGTTCGATCTCCCACGTCGACTTCCTGATCGTCAAGAAGGGCGAGAAGGTCACCGTCGAGGTCGCCGTCGTCACCGAGGGCGACCTGGCCGCCGGCAACAACATGCTGGAGACCCTCCTCAACACCATCACGGTCGAGGCCGAGGCCACCCACATCCCGACCGAGGTCACCGTTTCCATCGCGGGCCTTGAGGCCGGTGCCTCCATCCACGCCAAGGACCTGGTCCTGCCGGCCGGCACCACGCTGGCCGTCGACGGTGACACCGCCGTCCTGCAGGTCGTCGCCCCGCAGGCCGAGGAGCCGGCCGCCGAGGCCGCCGAGGGCGAAGAGGCCTGAGCCTCGCCCCTCCCCTTCAGCACTTGCTGATCGACCGCCGTCCGGCTCCACTGGGAGCGGGACGGCGGTCGTCCCCGTTTAAGGAGCATGGATGTCGGACGACGCGGCGCCGTGGCTGATCGTCGGCCTCGGTAACCCCGGTGCGGAGTACGCGGGCAACCGCCACAACATCGGGTTCATGGTGGTGGACCTGCTGGCCGAGCGGATGCGCGGGAAGTTCAAGGCGCACAAGGCGCGGGCGCAGGTGGTCGAGGGCCGCATGGGTCCGCCGGGGCCGGCGAACCGCCGGGTGGTGCTGGCGAAGCCCATGTCGTTCATGAACCTGTCGGGCGGGCCGGTGACGGCGCTGCGCGATTTCTACAAGGTGCCGGTGGACCGGATCGTGGCGGTCCACGACGAGCTGGACATCGACTATCCGACGCTGCGGCTGAAGCTGGGCGGCGGGGACAACGGGCACAACGGGCTGAAGTCGATGACGAAGTCGATGGGGCCTGAGTACCACCGGGTGCGGTGCGGCATCGGGCGGCCGCCGGGCCGCATGCAGGTCGCGGACTTCGTGCTGAAGGACTTCTCCTCCACGGAGCGCAAGGAGCTGGACTGGTTCGTGGACCGGGCCGCGGACGCGGTGGAGTGCCTGATCGCGGAGGGCCTGGAGCGGGCCCAGTCCGCGTACAACTCCTGACGGACGCACGACACGGGGAAGCCCCCGCACCGGCCGGTGCGGGGGCTTCCCCGTGTTCCGGGCCCGGTACGGGCCCCGGGCGCGCTCAGCCGGTGTTGCGCAGGCCCGCGGCCACGCCGTTGACCGTGAGCAGCAGAGCCCGGGCCAGCAGCGGGTCCGCGTCCTCGCCGCGGGCGGCGGCCGCGCGCTGGCGGGCCAGCAGGGAGACCTGGAGGTAGGAGATCGGGTCCAGGTAGGCGTCGCGGACGGCGAAGGTCTGCTGGAGGACCGGGTTGGAGTCCAGGAGCCGCTCGCCGCCGGTGATGCGCAGGACCTCGCGGACGGTGAGCTCGTGTTCGGCCTCGATGCGGGCGAAGACGTGCTTGAGGTCGTCCGGGACGAGGGTGTCGACGTAGTGGCGGGCGATCCGCAGGTCGGTCTTGGCCAGCGTCATCTCGACGTTGGACAGGAAGTTGCGGAAGAAGTGCCAGCGGGCGCCCATCTCGGCGAGGGCGTCGCCCTGGCCGGCCTCGCGCAGGGCCTTCAGGCCGGAGCCGACCCCGTACCAGCCGGGGACGATCTGGCGGGACTGGGTCCAGCCGAAGACCCACGGGATGGCGCGCAGTCCGTCGAGGCCCGCGCCCGAGTCGGGGCGCCGGGAGGGGCGCGAGCCCAGGTGGAGGTCGGCGAGCTGGTCGACGGGGGTGGCGGCGAAGAAGTACGCCGGCAGGTCCGGGTCCTCGACGAGTTCGCGGTAGGCGGTGTGCGCGGCGTCCGAGACGGTGTCCATGGCCGCGTCCCAGCGGGCGAGGTCGTCCTCGGACTGGCGGGGGGCGGTGTGCAGGGCGGAGGCCTGGAGGGTGGCCGCGACGGTCAGCTCCAGGTTCTCGCGGGCGAGTGACGGTACGAGGTACTTGTCGGAGATCACCTCGCCCTGCTCGGTGACCTTGATCTCGCCTTCGAGGGTGCCCCAGGGCTGGGCGAGGATCGCGTCGTGCGAGGGGCCGCCGCCGCGGCCGACGGTGCCGCCGCGGCCGTGGAAGAGGCGCAGGCGCACGCCGTAGCGGTGGGCGACGTCGCGCAGCCGGCGCTGGGCGCGGTGGATCTCCCACTGGCTGGTGGTGATGCCGCCGAACTTGGAGGAGTCGGAGTAGCCGAGCATGACCTCCTGGACGTCGCCGCGCAGCGAGACGAGGCGGCGGTAGGAGGGGTCGGCGAGCATGGCGTCGAGGATGACGTCGGCGGCCTTGAGTTCGTCGGTGGTTTCCAGGAGCGGGACGATGCCGATCTTGGCCCAGCCGGCGTGGAGGTCGACGAGGCCGGCCTCGCGGGCGAGGACGGCGGCGGCGAAGACGTCGTCGGCGCCCTGGCACATCGAGATGATGTACGACTCGATGACCTCGGGGCCGAACTTCTCGAAGGCGTCCTTGATGGCGGAGAAGACGCCGAGGGTCTTCTGTCCGGCGGCGTCGAGGGGTGCCGGGGTGGGGGCCAGCGGGCGGCGCGAGCGCAGTTCCTTGGCGAGGAGCTTCTGCCGGTAGTCGCGCGGCATGTCGGCGTAGCGCCAGGATTCCTCGCCGAGCCGGTCGAAGAGCTGGCCCAGCGCGTGGTGGTGGGCGTCGGCGTGTTCGCGGACGTCCATGGTGGCGAGCTGGAGGCCGAAGGCGGCCAGCGTGCGGATGGTGCGGTCCATGCGGCCGTCGGCGAAGAGGGCGCCGCGGTGCTCGCGCAGGGAGGTCTGGATGAGGGTGAGGTCCGTGAGGAGCTCGGCGGTGCCGAGGTAGTCGCGGCCTTCCTCGTGGGCGGTGCCCTTGGCGAGGCGCTCGCGGGTGTTGACGAGCTTCTGCCGGATGCAGGTGGCCTTCAGCCGGTACGGCTCCTCGGCGTTCAGCCGCTTGTAGCGCGGGCTGATCTCGGGGAGGCGCTCCAGGTCCGCCTGGAGGGAGGAGAGCAGCTCCTCGGTGGCGCCGGTGTAGCGGATGGAGTTCGACAGCAGTCCGCGCAGGAAGTCGATCAGTTCGAGGGCGTCGGTGATGCCGTGCTCGTGCTGGAGGATCAGGACGTCGCGGGTGACGTCGGGGGTGACGTTGGGGTTGCCGTCGCGGTCGCCGCCGATCCAGGTGCCGAAGGTGAGCGGGCGGGTGCCGGCGGGGATGTCGACGCCGACGCGCTGGAGCTCGGCGGCGAGGTCCTCCAGTACGTCGCCGACGGCGCCGGCGTGGAGCTCGTCGAGGTAGTAGATGGCGTTGCGGGCCTCGTCGGCGGGTTCGGGCCGTACGACGCGCAGCTCGTCGGTCTGCCAGACCAGGTCGATGTTCTCGGCGAGGCGCAGGTCGTGGCGGCGGCGTTCGCCGGCGCCGGCGACGGGCTCCTCCAGGAGGGCCGCGATGCGGCGCAGCTTGTTGAGGACGCTGCGGCGGGCCGCTTCGGTGGGGTGCGCCGTGAAGACGGGGCGGACGTTGAGGTTCTTGACCGTCTCGCGCAGGTGCTCGGGGTCGGCGTCCTTGAGCATGTCGGCGGTGCGGGCGAGGAGGCCGCCCTCGGCGGCGCGGTGGGCGCGCAGTTCCTTGCCCCGGTGTACCTGTTCGGTGACGTTGGCGAGGTGGAAGTAGGTGGAGAAGGCCCGTACGAGCTTGGCGGCGGTCTCCAGGTCGGTGTCGCCGAGCAGTGCGGCGGCGGCGATGCCGTCGGTGCGCGTGAGGGCGCGTACTTGTTCGACGAGGTCGAGGAGTTCTTGGCCTTCCTGGCGGACGAGGGTTTCGCCGAGGAGGTCGCCGAGGCGGCGGATGTCCGCGCGCAGCTCCGCGTTGGCGGCGGCGACGGCGGTGGCCGGGGCCTTGGCCGGGGTGGAGGAGGCCTGGTCAGCACTGCTCACAGGTGCGGCTCCTTGCAGTGTTCGAGCGCTACTGGGAGGTGGGCTCCGGGGTGCGCGGGGGAAGGGCCCGGACTCCTTCCCCGGCTGTGGCCGGGAGGGGTCCAGGGGGTGTCCCCCACCTGGTGCGCAGCTCGGCTGCCCGTGCGGACCGCGCTGTCCGACGACACCAGGATAGGTGTCCGGGCCTCGTGCCTCGCTAAACGTCTCACCAGGCGGCGCGCGGCCCGTTGTGAGCGCCCTTGAGAGCGCCTCGGGCACCGGTCGTGCTCCTCTTGCCCAAGGCTCCGGCTTTGCCATACTTACGTTGCCGTAGGTTACGGATCCGTAGCCTGGATGGGCGCCGTGGGCGTCCCACCGATCACTCACCCCCCAGGGGACCTTCATGACCACCAGTCCCGAGCTGATCGAGGACGCCTCGGCGGCCTCCGATTCCGATACCCCCGCTCCCTCCGCGACCCTCGGGGGCGAGAACAAGCGGTCCGTCGAGCAGATCGCCCTGCTGTTGTTCATCGTCGTTCCCTTCGTGGCTCTGCTGGCGGCGGTCCCGCTGACCTGGGGCTGGGGGGTGAGCTGGCTGGATCTCGGCCTGATGGTGTTCATGTACTTCCTGGCCTGCCACGGGATCACCATCGGTTTCCACCGGTACTTCACGCACGGTTCCTTCAAGGCGAAGCGCCCGCTGCGGATCGTGTTGGCCGTGATGGGTTCGATGGCGGTGGAGGGTCCGCTGGTGCGCTGGGTGGCGGACCACCGCAAGCACCACAAGTTCTCCGATCACGAGGGTGATCCGCATTCGCCGTGGCGGTTCGGCGAGAGCGTCCCGGCCCTGATGAAGGGGCTGTGGTGGGCGCACATCGGGTGGCTCTTCGACGAGGAGCAGACCAATCAGCAGAAGTACGCCCCGGACCTGATCAAGGACCCGGCGATCCGGCGGATCTCGCGTGACTTCGTCCTGTGGACGATCGTGTCGCTGGCGATCCCGCCGCTGGTCGGCGGTCTGGTGACGATGTCGTGGTGGGGCGCGTTCACGGCGTTCTTCTGGGGTTCGCTGGTACGGGTCGCGCTGCTGCACCACGTGACGTGGTCGATCAACTCGATCTGCCACGCGGTGGGCAAGCGTCCGTTCAAGTCCCGGGACCGTTCGGGCAACGTGTGGTGGCTGGCGGTGCTCTCGTGCGGGGAGTCGTGGCACAACCTGCACCACGCGGATCCGACGTCGGCACGGCACGGCGTGCTGCGCGGCCAGGTCGACTCCAGCGCCCGGCTGATCCGCTGGTTCGAGCTGGCGGGCTGGGCGACGGACGTGCGCTGGCCTTCCAAGGACCGCGTCGACGCCCGGCGCAGGGAAAACGCGTCGAACGCGGCATGATGGGGGACGTGGCGATCGACGGCAGCAGTTCCAGCAGCGACAAGCCCCGGCGTGGCCGCCGGGTCCGGATGACGGGCGCCGAACGGCGTCAGCAGCTGCTGGACATCGGCCGCACCCTGTTCGCGGAGAAGGGCTTCGAGGGCACGTCGGTGGAGGAGATCGCGGCGAAGGCCGGGGTTTCCAAGCCGGTGGTGTACGAGCACTTCGGGGGCAAGGAGGGCCTGTACGCGGTCGTCGTGGACCGGGAGATGCGCCAGCTGCTGGACGGGGTGACGGGTGCGCTGACGGCCGGGCATCCGCGGGAGCTGCTGGAGCAGGCGGCGTTCGCGCTGCTCGACTACATCGAGTCGTACACGGACGGTTTCCGCATCCTGGTCCGGGACTCTCCGGTCGCCCAGTCGACGGGTACGTTCGCCTCGCTGATCAGCGACATCGCCACGCAGGTCGAGGACATCCTGGGGCTGGAGTTCAAGGCGCGCGGGTTCGACCCGAAGCTGGCCCCGCTGTACGCGCAGGCGCTGGTCGGGATGGTCGCGCTGACCGGGCAGTGGTGGCTGGACGTGCGCCGGCCGAAGAAGGCGGAGGTCGCGGCGCATCTGGTGAACCTGGCCTGGCACGGGCTGGACGGGCTGGAGTCGAAGCCGCGGCTGGTCGGCCACCGCAAGAACTGAGCCCTGCGGCCGCGCACCGCGGCCGTACCGCGGGGACGCACCACGCGACGGCGCCCCGTCACCGGACCTCCGGTGGCGGGGCGCCGTCGCGTGGCGCGCCGGGCGCTCGGGCGCTCGGGGGCTCGGCACTCGGGCACCGAGGCACTCAGGCCAGCGGTTCGAGGAACTCCAGCCGGTTGCCCACGGGGTCCTCGGAGTAGAAGCGGCGGTGTCCCGGCAGGTTGTCGTCCCAGACGACCTCGGCGCCGCGCTCCGCCAGTCTGTCCGCGTACGCCTCGATCCCCGTGACCCGCAGCCCCGGGTGTGCCTTGCGGGCGGGCCGGAAGTCCTCCTCGACCCCCAGGTGCAGCTGCACGGGGCCGGCGGCGAACCAGCAGCCGCCACGGGCGGCGAGTACGGGCGGCTTGGGGATCTCGGTCATGCCGAGCACGTGGGTGTAGTACGCGCGGAGCCGGTCCTCGGAGCCGGGCGGCGCTGCGAGTTGGACGTGGTCGACTGCGGTCAGCACGGCGGTCAGAGCTCCTTGCGGGCGACGGCGAAGATGCGGCGGAAGGGGAAGACGGTGCCGCGCGGGCCGGGCGGGTAGGCCTCGCGCAGCAGGTCGCGGTATTCGGCGAGGAAGGCCTCCACCGCCGTCCGGTCGTCCCCGAGGGCGGTCAGCACGGGCCTGAGGGCGGTGCCCTTGACCCAGTCGAGCACCGGGTCGGTGCCGGTGAGCAGCTGGTGGTACGTGGTGTCCCAGGTGTCGACGGTGCAGCCCAGCTCGACGAACCGGTCCAGGTAGTCGCCGGGTTCGAGGAGGTGGATGTAGCGGGCGCCGTGGCCGGCGAGGCGGCTGCGCCAGCGCGGGGTGTCGCAGAGCCGGGCGAGCAGCGCGTGGCTGGGGGCGGTGAAGTTGGCGGGGATCTGGAAGGCGAAGGTGCCGCCGGGGCGCAGTCCGTTGATCCAGGCGGCGAAGGAGCCGGGGTGGCTCGGGACCCACTGGAGGGCCGCGTTGGAGACGATCAGGTCGTAGGGCTCCTCGGGGAGCCAGTGCGCGAGGTCGCCGTGGCGGAATTCGAGGCTGCCGCCGCCGGAGGTCCGTCCCGCGTACTCGTCGGTGGCGCGGCGGAGCATCTCCGGGGAGAGGTCGAAGCCGGTGATGTGGGCTTCGGGCCAGCGCTCGGCGAGGAGGGCGGTGACGTTGCCGGGGCCGCAGCCGAGGTCGGCGATGCGGGGCCCGGGGGTCTCCCCGGAGGGGGTCCGGGGGCGGGTGGGGAGCTCGGGTATCCGGTTCAGGAGGTCGAGGAAGGGGCGGGTTCGGTGTCCTGCGTGCCGGAGGTATTGCTGGGGGTCCCAGGTGGGCGCGGCCTGGGTGGTGGGTGCGGGGATCCTTGCCGACGCGGTATCGGAATGCATGTTCGAGCCTCCCTACTGGCGGGGCGGGCGGAAGCGGAAGCGTTTCCGGCCCCCTCCATGCCCATCGTCGCTCAGAATATATCTCGACGTCAAGATTCATGTGATCGAGATATCTATATCCGAGATCCTCGATTTGAAGAGACTTCACGTCGACAGACCCCTTACACTGATCGGCATGGAGGACGAGGTCGACCGATTGGTCGCGGCATGGCGGCGGGAGCGCCCTGACCTCGACGTGGAACCGCTCGAAGTGCTGAGCCGCGTCAGCAGGCTCGCCCGGCACCTCGACCGCGCCCGCAGGCTCGCCTTCTCCGAGCACGGCCTGGAGCCTTGGGAGTTCGACGTCCTGACGTCGCTGCGCCGCGCCGGAGCGCCCTACCAGCTCTCCCCCGGCCAGCTCCTGACGCAGACCCTGGTCACCTCGGGCACCATGACCAACCGCATCGACCGGCTCGCCAAGAAGGGCCTCGTCGAGCGGCTGCCCGACCCCAACGACCGGCGGGGGGTGCTCGTGCGCCTCACCCCGGAGGGGCGCGACCGCGCCGACGAGGCCCTGGCCGGCCTGCTGGCCCAGGAGAGGGCGATCCTCGCCCAGCTCTCCCAGGCCCAGCGCGGCGATCTGGCGGGACTGCTACGCCAGTTGACCGCTCCGTTCGACAACATCCCCGGCTAGCTCCGCCGGCCGTACGCCCGCCCGCCGGGCCAGGGCCACCGCCGCGAGCGTGGAGTGCACCCCGAGCTTGCCCAGCACGTTCTGCATGTGGGTGCGGACGGTGTGCGGGGACAGGAACAGCCGCGCCGCCACGTCCTTGCGGCCCAGCCCCGCCACCATGCAGCGCAGCACCTCGTGCTCGCGCGGCGTGAGGGACTCGACGAGCCGTTCGCTGTCCGTACGGTGTTTGCGCGCGGCGGTCAGTTCCCGCAGGACCCCGGTGAGCAGCGCGGGCGGCAGGTGGGTCTCCTCGCGCAGGACCCCGCGGATGACGGTCAGCAGCCGCGAGAGCGAGGAGTCCTTCGCCACCCAGCCGGAGGCCCCCGCCTGGAGGGCGTGGGCGGCCCGGCGCGGATCGTCGCGCTCGGCGAGCACGACGGTGCGGACCCCGGGGTGGGACACCCGCACCCCGGCGACGAGCGCGATCCCGTCGGTGCCGGGCGGTGGCCCGGAGCCCGATTCGCGCTGGGCGGGCACGGCCCCGGCGGCGGCGCCGAGATCGGCGTCGACGAGCAGGACGTCGAAGCGGCGGCCCTCGGCCACCGCGCGTTCGAGGCAGCGCAGCGCGGCGGGGCCGCTGCCGGCCGCGGACACGTCCACGTCGGGCTCGGCCGCGAGCGCGGCTGCGAGCGATTCGGCGAAGATGCGGTGATCGTCGACCACGAGAACCCGGATGCGAACCACAAAACCCCCAAGGGTCGGGGAACGGACGACTGCGGGCACGGCGCCCGGACCGGGTGATCCGCAGCTGCCGCGGCCGCCGCCGAGACATCTCTGCACTACCCCGGACCGGACGCCGTACCCGGCATGTCTCGACCCCTGAATCAACACCGGCCCCCACCGGCGTCACGCATCAGCGTAGAACGGGGTGCCGCTCACGGTTGGCCGAATAGCAGAAGTTTTTCGAGGGATTTTCCGGCTGGGCAGGTGTGAACCATGTTCGTGATGGCCTGAATTCGACCATGCAGACGGTCTGGAAGACGGTTTCCGCAGGGCCCGTGCCGCGGGCAGTTGCACGGAGGGCATTTCACCCGGCGCGTGCACGCCGGGCGCCCGCGCACCGCGCCCTCCCACGGCGCGGCCCGCGGCCGGCGCGCTCCCCCGCGCACGCCGAGGTCCGCGCCGCGCCGATCGCACCGCGCCCCCCGCACGGTCGGGTGCGGGGGGCGCGGGGGAAGGCCGGGCGGCGGGGTGGCGGGGCGGCGGGTCAGGAACGGTGCTTGCGCGTGAAGTTCCAGGCGTCCGTGATGATGCCGGTGAGGTCCGAGCGGGCCGGGGTCCAGCCGAGCCGCTCGTGGGCCGTGCGCGCGGAGGCGACGAGCACCGCCGGGTCGCCGGCCCGGCGCGGGGCGACGACCTCGGGGATCTCGGCGCCCGTGACCTTGCGGACCGTCTCGACGACCTCGCGGACCGAGAAGCCGTTGCCGTTGCCGAGGTTGCAGATGAGGTGCTCGCCCGCGGTGGCGGCCTCCAGGGCGGCCAGGTGGGCCTCCGCCAGGTCGGCCACGTGGATGTAGTCGCGGACGCAGGTGCCGTCCGGGGTCGGGTAGTCCTCGCCGAACACGGAGATCGACTCCCGCTCGCCCAGGGCGACCTGGAGCACCAGCGGGATCAGGTGGGTCTCGGGGTCGTGCCGCTCGCCGAACTCCCCGTACGCGCCGGCCACGTTGAAGTAGCGCAGCGAGACCGCCGCGACGCCGTGCGCCGCGCACTCTCCGGTGATCATGTGGTCGACGGCCAGCTTGGTGGCGCCGTAGGGGTTGGTGGGCTTGGTGACCGAGTCCTCGGTGAGCAGGCCCTCGGTGGGCTCGCCGTAGGTGGCGGCCGTGGAGGAGAACACCAGCTTGCCCACGCCGTGGGTGCGCATCGCGGCCAGCAGGGCCAGCGTGCCGCCGACGTTGTTCTCCCAGTACTTGCCCGGGTTGGCGACGGACTCGCCGACCTGCGAGGACGCCGCGAAGTGCAGCACCGCGTCGTAGGAGGGGTCCAGGTGGCGCTCGGCTTCCTGGATCCGGCCCTCGACGAAGGCGGCGCCCGCCGGGACGCCCTCGCGGAAGCCGGTGGACAGGTCGTCGAGGACGGTGACCTCGTGCCCGGCCTCCAGGAGGTGCGCCGCGACGACGCTGCCGACGTATCCGGCGCCGCCGGTGACCATGTATTTCACTCGTCCACTGCCTTCTCGCGGGGGAATGCACGCGGGCGCGTGCACGTGCCGGTCACTGGCTTACCGGATTACTGGCCTCCGGGGAAATCGGCGGCCGCCGACGGCAGTCCCGCCCGGTCCAGCAGGCCGGTACGGGCGGCCAGCGCGGCCGCCTCCAGCCGGGAGCCCACGCCCAGCTTCATCAGTACCCGCTGCACGTGCGTACGGGCGGTGCTCGGCGCGATCTCCATGCCCGCCGCGATGAGCCGGGTGTCCTCGCCCTCGGCTACCCGGACCAGCACCTCCACCTCGCGCGGGGTGAGCAGCCGCAGCAGTCGGCTGCCCTCGTCGTCGGGCTGGGCGGCGGGGTTGAGGAGCTCCGCGAAGGCGCCCTGGAGCAGCTGCGGGGAGATCACCACCTCCCCCGCCCGGGCTTTGGCCAGCGCCCGCTCCACCCCTTCGATCCGCTCGTCGTGGCGTACGTACCCCGAGGCGCCGGCGGCGAAGGCGGCCGCGATCCCGCGGGGGCTCGGCACCGGGCCGAGGACGACCACGGCGATCTGCGGCCGCTCCCGCTTGATCCGGGCGACCGGCTCGAAGACCCCCGGTTCGGCGGGGGTCGCGGTGCCCAGCAGACAGACCTCCGGCGCCCGGCTGATGACCAGCTCGGCGGCGCCCGCGGCCGGGGCGGCCGCGGCCAGCACCCGGTGCCCGCGCAGTTTGAGGGCCGAGGCCAGCGCCTCGGCCAGCAGCCGGTGCTCGTCGAGCACCATGACCCGTACGCCCATCGCGCACCCACCCCCGCCCTTCTGACCCGGCAAGCTACACGCTTGTTCGACGGTGCGCGGCGGATACCGCGCAGAAGCCCCCGGAAGGCGGACCTTCCGGGGGCTCGTGCCGGCTGCCGTGAACGGCCGCGATCGGCCGGGTATCAGCTGGCGGTGAAGGAGACGAACAGGTATTCGGGATCGCCCTTGTCGGAGTACGGCTTCCGGGCCGTCGTCCGGGAGATGAAGAGCTTGCCGTTGTGGTAGCGGTATTCGGAGAAGTCGGGCGAGAAGCCGGTCTCGGCGGTGCGGCTGGCCTTCTCCGCCGGGTTCTCCATGAGGACGGTCTCCTTCATCGTCGTACCGTCGATGCTGATGACCTGGCCGCCCTTGTCGTACGGGGGCTCCTTGTAGGCGATGATGTTCGGCCCGTCCATGCGGAGCGGGAACAGCGTGTACCGCTCGCCCGCGTCGGCGCGGTCGGTGGTCTGCTTGCCGGTCTCCAGGTCGAAGGAGAGCAGCTCGTTGGTGCGGCCGACGTCCGCCGAGCCCTGGTGCTCGATCGAGGGCAGGTAGATCTTGCCGTTGCCGACCACGAAGCCGGCGCACTTCTCGACCTCGGTGCCGCCGCACTTGCCGCCGAAGTTGCCGGAGGCGAGCGAGATGCGCGCCTTCAGCTCGCCCTTGGGGTCGACGACGAAGAGGTCGCTGACGCCGGAGGCGTTCTTGGCGGTCTTGCCGACGTCGGCGCCGACGATGAGGGGCTTGGTCGCGACGATGGACGCCCACTGGATGCCCGGGGAGAGCTTGTACGAGGACAGCTGGGCGCCGGTGGCCGGATCCAGCGTCTGCGCGTACAGGGTCTGGTTGTCGCCGCTGCCGCACTTGCGGATCACGCCGAGGGCCTCGCCGCCGGCGTAGCCGCTGTCGTAGCAGCCCTCGCCGTCGACCTTGGGCGTCCACAGCGGCTTGCCGTCGGCGAGGTTCCAGGCGGCGCCGCCGCTGGTGCCGCCCGCGGCGACGGTCTGGCCGCTGATGGTGACCTCGTAGTAGGAGGCGGGCTTGTCGCCGGTGGTGGCGCCCTTGGCGTTGCCGGACCACAGGAGCTTTCCGGCGTTCAGGTCGATGACGCCGACCTCGGTGCACGCGGGGTACTTGTTGTCGGGCGTGGGCTTGGTGGGCCGGAAGAGGACGGCCGTCTTGTTGTCGCTGACGTGCTTGGTGGCGGCGCAGAGCTCGCCGGGGAGGGGGACCTCCCACTTCTTGCCGCCGTCGACGGTGTTGTAGCCGACGACCTTCGCCACGTCCGACTTGATGTAGGTGGAGTCGGTGATCCACGAGCCCGCGACCGTGACGACCTCTTCCGGGGTCGGGTTGGGCTGGTTGAACAGCGGCTTCGACTTGGTGTTGGCGGGCACCTTCTCCGAACCGGGGGTGCCGGAGGCGGGCTTGTCGCCCCCGGTGGTGCCGTTCGCGGTGGGCTGCTTGTCGCCGCCGCCGCCGTCGCCGGAGACGTACCAGAAGCCGCCCGCGATGATCAGGACGATGGCCAGCAGGGCCGCGCCGACGATCATCAGCTGGGTGCGCTTGTCGTTGCCGCCGCCCGGACCGGCCGGGGCCGCGGGCCGGGCCGCGTACATGGGCGCCGTGGGCGCGCCGTAGGACTGCGGGGCTCCGGCCCCGGCGGGGGGCTGCTGCTGCGGATAGCCGTACCCCTGCTGGGGATAGCCGTACGCCGGCTGCTCCTGCGGCGGTACGCCCGGTGCGGCGGGCGCGGTCGGCGGGCCCGGCGGTACGGGCGGCTGCTGCGGCGGGGCCGGCGGCATGGGCGGCGGCTGCGGGGCGCCCTGCGGCGCGGGCGGCGGCTGCGGCGCGCCGAAGGCGCCGGGCGCGGGCTCCTGCGGCGCGCCGAAGCCGCCGGCGGGCGGCTGATGGGGGGGCGGCGGGGTACTCATCGCTTGCTACTGCCTCTCGGTGGGCGGCTCGGTGGACTCGCTGCGCGTCATTTGCCGAAGACCATCAGGAGCTTCTCGGCGGTGCCCTTGGCGAGAAGACGGGACTGGGAGACGAAGAGCCTGCCGTCCGCGTAGTCGACGATCGGGGTGAAGAAGGAGCTCTCGATCGGGGCGGACGCCCCCGACGGGTTGCGCAGCAGCGCGGTGGGCGTGCCGCCGGCGGCGGGGATCGAGACGACCTCGCCGCCCTGGTCGGAGGTGGCCTTGCGGTAGGCGATCAGCTGCCCGTTCGCGGCGCTCAACGGGACGATGGTGCGGCCGTCCCCGGCCGGGGTGCGCCACTTGGCCTTGCCGGTGCCCAGGTCGAAGGCGACGATCTCGTTGGCCTTGCCCGACTCGGCGACGGTCGGCATGTAGAGGGTGCCCGCGTCCACGGCGGTGGTGGAGCAGATCTCGACGGAGCGGAAGAGGCCGTTGGTGCACTCGGTGGCGAAGCTGCCCTCGCCGCTCACGGTGGCGCGCTGCTTCCCGTCGGGTCCCAGGACCACGATGGCGCGTTCCTTCTTGTCCTGGTTGCCGATGTCGAGGACGAGCGGGTCGAGCGAATAGACGGCGCCGACCTTGTACTTGGCGGGCAGCCTGAAGGTCCAGGTCTTCTTGCCGGTGACCGGGTCGGCGTCGGAGACCTCGCTGGAGAGGTCGTCGTCGTAGCAGGTCGCGATGGCGATCATCTTGCCCTTGTTCGCCACGTACGCGTCGGGCTTGCAGCCCTCGGCGGTGGCGCTGCCGAACAGTTTGTCGCCGGTGCTGACCTTGAAGGCGCTGGCGGTGCCGCTGCGGCTGACGGCGACGGTGTCGCCGGTGATGCCCAGGCTGGGGCTGGTCATGATGTCGAAGAGGCCCTCCTTGGGGACCTCCTTCGTCCAGCCTTCCTTGCCGGTCTTGAGGTCGACCTGCTTCATCTGGTTGCAGGTTGCGGAGTCGCCGTCGCCGTCCTTGAACATGACGACGGTCTTGCCCTCGGCGGTGGTCTGCTTGGTGACGGAGCAGATGGGAGTGGGGAGGGCGAGCGTCCACTTCTCCTTGCCGTCGGTGGCCCCGTACGCGGTGAGGTTCTTCCAGACGCTCTTGACGACGGTGTCGCCGACGACCCACTGGCCGGCGGAGTCCACGCCGAGGCCGGGACCGTCGATCTTGGCGGTCTTGAGCCAGAGCGTCTTGTCCTCGCCCTGCTTGCGGCCGGCGTTGAGGTCCTCGGTCTGGCTGCTCCCGTTGCCGCTGCCGTCACCGTTGTCCACGGTGGCGGAGGGCTTGGCGTCGGCGGGCGTGGAGCCCTGCGCGACGGGCTGCTTCGGGTCCTGGTCGCCGGTGCGGAAGGCGAAGTAGCCTCCGGCGCCCAGGACGAGCACGCCGGCGACGGCCGCGGCGACGAAGACGGCCGTCTTCTTCTTCGGCGGCTGCGGGGCGCCCCCGGTCCGGGGCATGCCGGCGGTGGGCATGCCGGGCGGCGGCGGGAAGTGGCCCTGGTGGGGCGCGGGCTGCTGCATGGGCTGCGTGGGCGGCTGCTGCGCGTACGGGTTGTCACCCTGCTGGGGGTACCCGTAGCCCTGCTGCGGCGGGCCGGGCAGGTGACCGTAACCGGAAGGCGTGGGCGGCTGGTTCGGCGGCTGGGGCGGCTCGGTCATCAGCGCGTACCTTCGGCGTCGGGTGGCGTGGGGGGATGACCTTTCTATCACTGACGGCGCTTTTACATCGGGCCGGTCCAGCCCCTGTTCCCAAGGGAGAACCGGCCCGTGACAACGCCGTTATCGGGTCGGGCGACGCCTGCCCCCGGCGGAATCTAGGACTCCTCGGCCAGCTCCAGCCAGCGCATCTCCAATTCGTCGCGCTCCGAGATGAGTTCGCGGAGCTCGGCGTCGAGCTTGGCGACCTTGTCGAAGTCGGTGGCGTTCTCGGCGATCTGCGCGTGCAGGTTCGTCTCGCGGTCGGACATCTTGTTGAGCTGCCGCTCGATCTTCTGGAGTTCCTTCTTCGCCGCGCGGGAGTCGCCGGAGGAAGAGGACTTGGCGGCGGCCGGAGCGGGCGCCGGGGCAGCCGCCTCGATCATCTTCTGCCGGCGCTCCAGGTACTCGTCCAGGCCGCGCGGCAGCATCCGCAGGCTCGCGTCGCCCAGCAGCGCCATCACCGTGTCGGTGGTGCGCTCGATGAAGAACCGGTCGTGGGAGATGACGATCATCGAGCCGGGCCAGCCGTCGAGGAGGTCCTCCAGCTGGGTGAGGGTCTCGATGTCGAGGTCGTTGGTGGGCTCGTCGAGGAAGAGCACGTTGGGCTCGTCCATCAGCAGGCGCAGGATCTGCAGCCGGCGCCGCTCACCACCCGACAGGTCGCCGACGGGCGTCCACTGCTTCTCCTTGGTGAAGCCGAACTGCTCGCACAGCTGACCGGCCGTCATCTCGCGGCCCTTGCCGAGGTCGACGCGGTCGCGCACCCGCTGCACGGCCTCCAGGACCCGCAGGGACGGGTCGAGTTCGCCGACCTCCTGGGAGAGGTACGCCAGCTTGACCGTCTTGCCGACGGTGACGGTACCGGCCACCGGCTGGACGTCGCCCTGCGTACGGGCCGCCTCCGCGAGCGCCCGCAGCAGCGAGGTCTTGCCCGCGCCGTTGACGCCGACGAGACCGATGCGGTCGCCGGGGCCCAAGTGCCAGGTGAGGTGCTTGAGCAGGACCTTCGGTCCGGCCTGGACGCTGACGTTCTCCAGGTCGAACACGGTCTTGCCCAGGCGGGCGTTGGCGAAGCGCATCAGCTCGGACTTGTCGCGCGGCGGCGGCACGTCGGCGATGAGCTCGTTGGCGGCCTCGATGCGGTAGCGCGGCTTGGAGGTCCGGGCGGGGGCGCCGCGGCGCAGCCAGGCCAGCTCCTTGCGCATCAGGTTCTGCCGCTTGGTCTCCTCGGTGGCGGCGATGCGCTCGCGCTCGGCGCGGGCGAAGACGTAGTCGCTGTAGCCGCCCTCGTACTCGTAGACGGAACCGCGCTGGACGTCCCACATGCGGGTGCAGACCTGGTCGAGGAACCAGCGGTCGTGGGTGACGCAGACGAGCGCGGAGCGGCGCTCTTGGAGGTGCTTGGCCAGCCAGGAGATGCCCTCGACGTCGAGGTGGTTGGTGGGCTCGTCGAGGACGAGGAGGTCCTGGTCGGCGATGAGCAGCTTGGCGAGCGCGATGCGGCGGCGCTCGCCGCCGGAGAGCGGGCCGATGACGGTGTCGAGGCCCTGGCCGAAGCCGGGGAGGTCGAGGCCGCCGAAGAGTCCGGTGAGCACGTCGCGGATCTTGGAGTTGCCGGCCCACTCGTGGTCGGCCATGTCCCGGATGATCTCGTGGCGGATGGTCGCCGCGGGGTCGAGGGAGTCGTGCTGGGTGAGGACGCCCATGCGCAGGCCGCCGCTCTGGGTGACCCGGCCGGTGTCGGGCTCCTCCAGCTTGGCGAGCATCCGGATGAGGGTGGTCTTGCCGTCGCCGTTGCGGCCCACGACACCGATCCGGTCTCCCTCGGACACGCCGAGGGAGATGCCGTCGAGCAGGGCACGGGTTCCGTACACCTTGCCGACTGCCTCGACATTGACCAGATTGACGGCCATCAGACGCGCTCCAGGGAAGGGTGTGGATCAGCCCCTCAGCCTAACCCTCCGAGCCGATGCCGAGCGCTCCACCAGGAGCCAGCCTCCCAGAGCCATGCCGATGGCGGCGGGCGCGGTGACCGGAAGGGCGATGAGGGTGGCGCTGTGGCCCTCCAGCAGTCCGCCGAGCCCGGTCATGGACAGACCGAGGATCCCGAGCAGGCACAGGGTGATGCCGAGGGCGGCGCGGGGCCCGGATCCGGCCTCGGCACGCCGGCTGCCCGGGGCTTCGAAGCGGCGGAAGAGCGCGACGAGTACGCCGGTCAGCGCGGCGGCGGCGAGCAGCCGGACGGGGACCTGCGCCCACCAGGCGGCGGTGGCCGGCTCGGGCAGGCGCAGGCCGAGGCCGAGCTGGGCGGCGTACACGGCGAGCATGGCGGTGAGGTGCCAGAGGAAGGCGGTCATGGCGATCCCGTTGGCGGCGACGACACCGCGCCAGACGCGGGGCCGGGCGAGCAGCGCGGCGGCGGGCGCCTTGAGCAGCTCCGCGGCTCCGACGAGCCACGCCCCGTGCGCCAGCAGCGCGAGGGTGGGCGGGGCCATGTTGGACACCTTCTCGCCCGGCATCCCGACCATGGACAGCGGGTACGGGCCGTAGGCGACGAGCAGCACGGCGCCGGCCAGCCCGGCGGCGGCGAGCAGTGCGGGGCGGGTGATCCGTCCGTCGGCGCGCAGGAAGCCGAGCTGGTGGACGGCGAGCCAGACGAAGGCGAAGTTCAGGAACTCCACGTACGGGACGGCGAGCGCGAAGCGCAGCAGGTCGACGGCGGCCGCGGCCGCGGCCAGTGCGGCGAAGGCCCCCCAGCCCCACCGCCGGTGGAGCTCCAGCAGGGCCGGGGTGAAGGCGACCATGGCGAGGTAGATCCCGATGAACCACAGCGGCTGGGTGACCAGCCGCAGGGCGGCCCCGGTCAGCTTCCCCTCCCCCGCGCCGGCGAGCTGAACGGCGAGCGCCCCGGCGGTCCAGACGAGGACGAAGACCAGGGTGGGCCGCAGCAGCCGCTGGAGCCGGGCCCGCAGGAAGGCGGCGTAGACCGGCCGTCCGTCGGCCCGCCGGGCCAGGGACCGGTACGACAGGGCGTGTGAGAACCCGCCGACGAAGAAGAACACCGGCATGATCTGCAGGCCCCAGGTGAGCACTTGGAGCGCGGGGACGAGGGCGAGCAGGTTGCCCATGCCCTCGCTGCTGACGGCGGCCATCAGCCAGTGCCCGAGCAACACGGTCCCGAGCGAGGCGACCCGCAGCAGGTCGACGTACCGGTCCCGGCTCCCGGGGGTGGCCTCGGCGAGGTCCTTGGCGGTGTGCGCGGCGTATCCCATGGGTGCACGTTCCCGCCCGGGGCCGGGCGGGAACAGAGCGCTGGTACTCAGTTCGCTCTGGGTACCTGCGTACGGGGGCGCTTCAGGACGACAGGACCGTGGCCCCCGGGGCCGGGCCGGTGGCCGTCCGGGTCGTGCGGCAGGTGCCCGAGGCTTCGAGGGCCGCGGCGACCTTGAGGGCGGATTCCGGGTCGCGGACCAGGAAGGCCGTCGTCGGGCCGGAGCCGGAGACCAGCGTGGCCAGGGCGCCGGCGGAGGTGCCCGCCTCCAGCGTCGCGGCCAGCTGAGGACGCAGCGACAGGGCCGCCGGCTGGAGGTCGTTGGCCAGGGTCGCGGCGAGGGCGTCCGCCTCGCCGGAGGCGAGGGCGGCGAGCAGCGCGGGCGAGGCCTCGGGGACCGGGATGCTCCGGCCCTCGGCCAGCCGGTCGAACTCGCGGAACACCGCGGGCGTCGACAGTCCGCCGTCGGCCACGGCGAACACCCAGTGGAAGGTGCCCGCCTCGACCGGGGTCAGGAGCTCCCCGCGCCCGGTGCCCAGAGCCGCCCCGCCGATCAGGCTGAACGGCACGTCGCTGCCGAGTTCCGCGCAGATCTCCAGGAGCCGGGCGCGCGGGGTGTTCAGGCCCCACAGGGCGTCGCAGGCCAGCAGCGCGCCGGCGCCGTCGGCGCTGCCGCCCGCCATGCCGCCGGCGACGGGGATGTTCTTCGCGATGTGCAGGTGGACGGCGTCGGAGAGGCCGTTGCGGGCGGCCAGGATCTCGGCGGCCCGCGCCGCCAGGTTCGTACGGTCCAGCGGGACCTGGTCGGCGTCCGGGCCGGTGCAGGTGACCGTCAGGGTGTCGGCCGGGGTGACCGTCACCTCGTCGTACAGGGACACCGCGAGGAAGACGTTGGCCAGGTCGTGGAAGCCGTCGGCCCGGGCCGCGCCCACCGCCAGCTGCACGTTGACCTTCGCGGGGACCCGTACCGTCACGCTCTTCCTCGTGCGGGGGCTCACAGCGCGGGCCTCTGGGCCGCCGGCTTGTGCTCGGCGATCGCCGCGAACTCCTCCACCGTCAGCGACTCGCCGCGCGCCTGCGGGGACACCCCGGCGGCGACCAGCGCCTGCTCGGCGCCCGCCGCCGACCCGGCCCAGCCGGACAGTGCGGCCCGCAGCGTCTTGCGGCGCTGCGCGAAGGCGGCGTCCACGACGGCGAAGACCTCGGCCTTCGTGGCGCTCGTCTTGATCGGCTCGGCTCGCCGGACCAGCGAGACCAGGCCCGAGTCCACGTTAGGCGCGGGCCAGAACACGTTGCGGCCGATGGACCCGGCGCGCTTCACGTCCGCGTACCAGTTCGCCTTGACCGACGGCACTCCGTACACCTTGTTGCCCGGCTTGGCGGCCAGCCGGTCGGCGACCTCCGCCTGCACCATGACCAGCGTGCGCTCGATGGTCGGGAACCGGTCCAGCATGGTCAGCAGCACCGGCACGGCCACGTTGTACGGCAGGTTCGCGACGAGCGCGGTCGGCGCCGGCCCGGGCAGCTCCTCCACGAGCATCGCGTCGGAGTGCACCAGCGCGAAGCGGTCCTTGCGCTGCGGCATCCGCGCCTCGATGGTGGCGGGCAGCGCCGCGGCCAGGATGTCGTCGATCTCGACGGCGGTGACCCGGTCGGCGGCCTCCAGCAGCGCGAGCGTCAGCGAGCCCAGCCCCGGCCCGACCTCGACGACGACGTCGTCGGGCCGCACCTCGGCGGTGCGCACGATGCGGCGCACCGTGTTGGCGTCGATGACGAAGTTCTGGCCCTTCTGCTTCGTCGGCCGTACGCCGAGTACGGCGGCCAGCTCGCGGATGTCCGCCGGCCCGAGAAGGGCGTCGGAGGCGGTGCCGGCCGTACTGCCGGTCGTACTGCTGGTCGTGTTCTCGGGCTGCTGCTCTGCGGTGCTCACCGGTAAAGCCTACGGCCGCAGTGGGGCCACGGGGTCGCGCCCCTTTGTACGTAGAGCTTCTTCGCCCGGTACGTCTGTTCCGAGCCCGCGGCGTCCTGGGGGCGGCCGGAGCCGCCGAGGCTCTGCCAGGTGCGGACGTCGAACTGGTACAGGCCGCCGTACGTGCCCGAGGCGTCGGTGGCCGAGGGGCGGCCGCCGGACTCGCACTGGGCCAGCGCCCCCCAGTCGAGGCCGTCGGCCCCGGCGACGGAGGTCGGCAGCGGCCTCGTGCCGACCTTGACGAGCTGGGTGACCGGCTCGCGGACGGTCTCCTCGGCGACCATGCGGGGCCTTTGGCGGACCCCGTTGACCGTGCGCAGGACGTACGTGACCCGGCGCGCGCCGGGCCGGCCCGCCCGCTCGACGACCTCCGTGCCGGCGAACAGGGAGTCGTCCTCGGTCTTCTCGATCGCGTACGGGATGCGCTCCTCGCGGACCTCTCGGGTGCCGGTGATGCGGAGCACGGTGACGGTCTGGCCGTCGCGCGGGAAGGAGGCGGGCGGGACGGAGGTGGTGTCCTGGCCCTGGAGGGTGATCCCGGCCTGGCCGAGGGCTTCCCGGACGGTGGCGGCGTTGGTGCGGATGGTGCTTTCGCGGCCGTCCGCCATGAAGGTGACGCTGCGTTCGGTGCGGACGGCGAGGGCGAGGCCGGCCCGGGGAACGGAGGCGGTGCGCGGGGCGGAGAGGTAGGCGCCCTCGACGCGGATGCCGAACTGGCGCAGGGCCCCCTCGACGGTTGCGGCGGTGGTCCACACCTGGCGGCTCTGCCCGTCGAGGGTCAGGCGCAAGGGGCGGCCGTAGCGGACGACGATCTCGTCGCCGTCGTCGAGGGCCTCGGTGCGCGCGGGGGCGACGAGGTCGTGGGGGCCGACGCCGAGGCCCTCGGCGGCGAGGAGCTCGTCGACGTCGTCGGCGAAGGTGTGCAGTGTCCGGGGCTCCCCGTCGACGGTGAGCCGTACGGACTTGTCGGCGGCGACGAAGGCGGTGGTGCCGCCGGCCAGGAAGGCGACGACCAGGGCCTGCGGAACGATCCGCCGCCAAGTGCCGGGGCCCGCGCCCGCGTCGGCGGGGGCGCTGCGGCGCCGGCGCCCGGTGGGGGCGGCGAGGGCGGCGCCGGCCTCGGCGCCCTTGCGGCGCCGGGCGGCCCGCCGGTCCCCGGTGCGCGGGGCGGGCACCACGACGGGTTCGGTGTCCTGGGCGACGGTCTCGTTCCCGTACGCCCCGTACGCCCCGCTGAAAGGACTCTCGCTCACGACGCTCGCTCCACTGGTCCGGCCCCATCGGTTCGGGCACGGCACCCTAGCGGACGTCCGTCACTCACCAAAGCCGGACGGCTACCCTGCGTGTCGGACGCGTGGGCGGTCCGGGCGGCCCCTCAGTAGTCGAAGGCGCGGGCCGTGTTCGCCGCCAGGGCCGTCGCCATCGCGTCCTCGTCGATCCCGCGCACCGCCGCCATCGCCCGTACGGTCAGCGGAACGAGGTACGGGGCGTTGGGCCGTCCGCGGTACGGCGCCGGGGTGAGGTACGGGGCGTCCGTCTCGACGAGCACCAGCTCCAGCGGGGCCACGGCCAGGGCCTCGCGCAGCGGCGCGGCGTTCTTGAAGGTCACCGTCCCGGCGAAGGACATGTAGTACCCGGCGGCGGCGCACTCGCGGGCCATCTCGGCGTCTCCGGAGTAGCAGTGGAAGACGGTGCGCTCGGGCGCGCCCTCCTCGCGCAGGATGCGCAGGACGTCGGCGTGGGCGTCGCGGTCGTGGATGACCAGGGCCTTGCCCTGCCGCTTGGCGATCTCGATGTGGGCGCGGAAGGAGCGTTCCTGGGCGGCCATGCCCTCGGGTCCGGTGCGGAAGAAGTCGAGTCCGGTCTCGCCGACGGCCTTGACGTGCGCCAGCCGCGCGAGTTCCTCGATCTCGGCCAGCGCCTCGTCGAGCGCGGCCTCGCCGCCGCCGGCCCGCGCCCCTTGGCGCGACCACCCGTCGGGGTCTCCCAGGACGATGCGGGGCGCTTCGTTCGGGTGAAGGGCGACGGCCGCGTGGACGTTGTCGTACGCGGCCGCCGTCTCGGCCGCCCAGCGGGACCCCTTCACGTCGCAGCCGACCTGGACGACGGTGGTCACCCCGACCGAGGCGGCCTTGGCGAGGCCCTCCTCGACGGTGCCCCGCTGCATGTCCAGGTGGGTGTGTGAGTCCGCCACCGCCACCCGGAGGGGTTCGGGCAGCGGCGGCGGGGTGTCCTTGGAGGCAGTGCTCATGGAGCCGATCTTATGACCGGCGGAAGAGCCCCATCAGCCGGGAGAGCCAGCCCCGGCGCTCGGCGCCCTCGTCCGCCGGGACGGCTCCGGGGGAGTCGTGCGGCGGGCTCGTGCGCTGCTTCGGGGCCCGCGGGACGTTGGCTCCGGCCGGCACCGGGCCGGCGATTCCGGGCGAGATGCGGTGGTGGTAGAGCTTGTCGATCGTGCCGAGCACCGAGGACACCTGGCCTTCGCGCATGATCCGCACCACGTGCCCGCCGCAGTTGTGGCAGGTCGGGTTCGACAGCGGGGAGGGCACCCGCTCGCCCTGGACGGTGTAGATGATGAAGGGCTGGCCCGCGCCGTCGACGTGGTGCTCGATCTCGTAGCCCTGCTCCCAGCCGTAGCCGCACTTCATGCACGCGAAGGAGTACGCCTCGTGCACGGTGTGCACACCAGGCCTGGGCACGGAGACGGGTACGGCCACTGCGGGCGCGGGTACGGGTACCGAGGTGTCTGCGATCTCACTCATGCCAGCTCCTCTTGTTCCACTGGTGCCAATGCCAGTGGACGCCTCTTCGGGCGGGAGCGCATCAGGCCCTGTCCAGTGTTGGACGGCCTTTGGGCGACTCATGTCCGAAAGGCCCCGGTGCGCGGTCTGAGCTTTGCTTTTCAGGTTAGCCCTTTACCGTCTTACAGCACCTTTTGAGCCGCATTCTTTGCCGCGACGACCGCGTCGAAGACCTCCCGCTTGGGTACTCCGGCCTCGGCCGCGACCGCCGCGATTGCTTCCTTCCGACGCTCCCCGGCCTCCTCGCGCACCCGCACCCTGCGCACCAGCTCCTCGGCGTCCACATCGCCGGGCCGGGCCGCCGGTGCGCCCTCCACGACGACGGTGATCTCGCCGCGCACGCCCTCGGCGGCCCAGGCCGCCAGTTCGCCGAGCCCGCCGCGCTTGACCTCCTCGTACGTCTTGGTCAGCTCGCGGCACACCGCGGCCCGCCGGTCGGCGCCGAAGACCTCGGCCATCGCGGCGAGGGTGTCGTCGAGCCGGTGCGGGGCCTCGAAGTAGACGAGGGTGCGGCGTTCGCCCTCGACCTCGCGCAGGCGGCCGAGGCGCTCGCCCGCCTTGCGCGGCAGGAACCCCTCGAAGCAGAAGCGGTCCACCGGCAGCCCCGACAGGGCGAGCGCGGTGAGCACCGCGGACGGCCCGGGCACGGCGGTGACCTTGATGTCCTTCTCGACGGCGGCGGCGACCAGGCGGTAGCCGGGGTCGGAGACGGACGGCATGCCGGCGTCGGTCACCAGCAGCACCCGCCTGCCCTGCTCCAGCGCCTCGACCAGCTCGGGGGTGCGCGCCGATTCGTTGCCCTCGAAGTACGAGACGACGCGCCCGGTGGTGTGCACGCCGAGCCCCTGCGTCAGCCGGCGCAGCCGGCGGGTGTCCTCGGCGGCGACCACGTCGGCCCGCTCCAGCTCGGCCGCGAGCCGCGGCGGGGCGTCGGCGAGATCGCCGATCGGGGTGCCGGCGAGCACGAGCACGCCCGCGGAGCCCGCGGAGGCGGAGGTCGAGGAGGGGGTTTCGGAGCCGGTGGGCTGGTCAGTCGTCACCCGTCCATCCTCTCAGCCGTCCCGCCCGGCACATGTCATCCGTCCCACCCGGCAGACCTCGTCCGGCCCACCCGGCAGACCTCGTCCGTCCCACCCGGCACACGCACCGGGGGCCCCCGGCACTGGGGTTCGCACAGGTGCGTTCCCTACGATGACCCGGTGACCAGTACCGCGACGCCGCCGCCCAGCCCCGCGGGGGCCCCGCCCGCCCCTCCGGCGGGACGCGCAGACCAGCCGTCCACCTGGCTGCGCCGCCTGCGCAGTTTCGGCTACGCGCCGCCCGCCGGCCCCTGGCGCCCGGGCCCCGGGCGGGCCACCGCCCCGAGTCCGGACCTCCGTACCCGCCTGGTGCCCCCGTACGCCCGGCCCTCCGCGCAGCTGTGGACGGCGCTCGGCGTCCCGCTCGCGGCGGCGGGCACCTGGCAGCGCGTGCTGGCGTGGGCGGGGCCGCTGCTGGTGGCGCTGGTGGCCGGGGTGCTGCGCTTCGTGCACCTGGGCAGTCCGAAGGCGGTGATATTCGACGAGACGTACTACGCCAAGGACGCCTGGGCGACCATCCGGCAGGGCTACGAGGCGAGCTGGCCCAAGGACATCGACAAGTCGATCCTCGCCAACCCCGACGGGGTCTCCCTCCCGCTGGACCCCGGCTACGTGGTGCACCCGCCGGTCGGCAAGTGGGTCATCGGGCTCGGCGAGTGGATGTTCGGCTTCACGCCGTTCGGCTGGCGGTTCATGACGGCCGTGCTCGGCACCCTGTCGGTGCTGATGCTGTGCCGGATCGGGCGCCGGCTGTTCCGCTCCACCTTCCTGGGCTGCCTGGCGGGCGCGCTGCTCGCGGTGGACGGCCTGCACCTGGTGATGAGCCGCACGGCCCTCCTGGACCTGGTCCTGATGTTCTTCGTGCTGGCCGCCTTCGGGGCCCTGCTGATCGACCGGGACAGGGCCCGGGCCAGACTCGCGGACGCGCTCCCGGTGGACGACGAGGGGCGCACCCGCCCGGACGCCACCGTCGCCGAGACGCTGCGCATGGGCTGGCGCCCGTACCGGATCCTGGCGGGCGTCTGCCTGGGCCTGGCGTTCGGCACGAAGTGGAACGGCCTGATCGTGCTGGCCTTCTTCGGCGTGCTGACCGTCCTGTGGGACGCGGCCGCGCGCCGCACCGCGGGGGCCGGCGCCCCGTACGCGGCGATGCTGCGCCGCGACGCGCTGCCGGGCTTCCTGTCGACGGTGCCGGTGGCGATCGCGGTGTACCTGGCCTCGTGGACCGGCTGGATCCTGTCCCCCGACAACGGCAAGGGCGGTTATTTCCGCGACTGGGCCGCCAAGAACGACCAGCACAGTTCGCTGTCGTTCCTGCCGGAGTGGCTGCGCAGCCTGTGGCACTACGAGACGGAGGTCTACTCGTTCCACGTGGGCCTGACCTCGGGCCACACCTACCAGTCGAACCCGTGGAGCTGGCTGGTCCTGGGCCGGCCCGTCTCCTATTTCTACGAGTCCCCCGACCCGGGGACGGACGGCTGCCCGGCGACGGAGGCGGGCAAGTGCGCCCGCGAGGTGCTGGCCCTGGGCACCCCGCTGCTGTGGTGGGCGGGCTGCTTCGCGCTGCTGTACGTGCTGTGGCGGTGGTTCTTCCGCCGTGACTGGCGGGCGGGCGCGATCGCGTGCGCGCTGGGCGCGGGCCTGCTGCCCTGGTTCAACTACCAGGAGCGGACCATCTTCTTCTTCTACGCGGTGGTCTTCGTCCCGTACCTGTGTCTGGCGGTGACGATGATGATCGGCGCGCTGCTCGGCCCGGCGGGCTCGTCGGAGCGAAGGCGGGCGCTGGGCGCGATCGCGGCGGGCGTACTGGTCCTCCTCATCATCTGGAACTTCATCTACTTCTGGCCGATCTACACAGGCCAGACGCTCCCGATGGACTCCTGGCGCGGCCGCATGTGGCTGGACACCTGGGTCTAGTCACCGCCGCTCCGCGGCACGGCCCGTCACCGCTCGCGGGGGTGGCGGGCCGCGCCCATGCTGGGAGGAGGAGGTGAAGGGTCATGCGCATACGACGACTGCTCGGCCTCGCCCTCGCCACGGCGGCCCTGGCCGGCGCGAGCGCCCTCGGCGCCGCGTCCGCACAGGCGGCGGCCCCGACCATCACGTCAGCGGAGTGCACGGACCAGGGCGGAACGGTCGTGAGCCAGCCCTACGCCGGAACCTCGTGCGTGCTCCCCGACGGAACCAAGGTGGCGGTCAACTGACCGGCCGCGTTGTTCCGGTCTGGTAACAAGCCGTATGCGCAACGTTTGCGCAGAGTAAGGTCCGCACCAGAGGTTCTTTGAACACGTTCAGAGAACGCGGGGATCTGGGGAGGACGTACGTGAACGGGGCGGCGAAGGGGGCCATCGTCGGCGGGGTGTTCCTCGCGATGGTGGGCGGGGCCGGGTACGGGGTGTACGCGCTGGTCGGGGACGGCGGCGGCGACGAAGACGGCAAGAACGCGGACACCGCCGTGACGGCGGGGAAGGGCAGCGGGCCCGTCACCGACAAGGAGGCCGCGCAGACCGCGAAGGCCTTCCTCGCCGCCTGGGCGGCCGGGGACGCGCGGGCGGCGGCGGAGCTGACGAACAACGTGGAGGCCGCGCAGAGCGCGGTGGCCGACTACCGGGCCAAGGCGTACGTATCGAAGGCGGTGATCACTCCGGGGACGCAGACGGGCACGACCATCCCGTTCGGCGTCGCCGCGGAGGTCACGTACGAGGGCACCAGCAAGCCCCTCGCGTACGAGTCCAAGCTGACCGTCGTACGCGGGCTGACCAGCGGAAAGCCGCTCGTCGACTGGCAGCCCTCGGTGATCCACCCGCAGCTGCAGAAGGACGAGAAGCTGCGCGCGGGCGCGCCCTCGGCCCCGCCGGTCAAGGCCGTCGACCGCAGCGGCGAGGAGCTCAGCGCCGAGAAGTACCCCTCGCTGCGGCCGGTCCTCGACCAGCTGCGCCAGACGTACGGCGGCAAGACGGGCGGCAAGACCGGGGCCGAGCTGTGGATCGAGCCCGCCGCCCAGGACGCGCCGAAGCGGACGCTGCTGACGCTGGTGGAGGGGGAGCCGAGCACGCTGAAGACGTACCTGGACGCCAAGGTGCAGGCGGCGGCCGAGAAGGCCGTGGCCAAGTACCCCGAGTCCTCGGTGGTCGCCCTCCAGTCGGGCAACGGGCACGTCCTCGCGGTCGCCAACAACCGCAAGGACGGCTTCAACGCGGCGATGGAGGGGCGGCGGGCGCCCGGTTCGACGATGAAGGTCGTGACGGCGGCGATGCTGATCGACCGGGGCAAGGCGGCGGCCGACAAGCCGGCGGAGTGCACCAAGGACGCCGCCTGGGGCGGCCGCACCTTCCACAACCTGAACAACTTCGAACTGCCGGGCGCGAACTTCGCGACCAGCTTCGCCAAGTCCTGCAACACCGCCTTCATCAAGCAGATCGACGACGTCAACGACGATTCGGCGCTGGCGAAGGAGGCCCGGGAGGTCTTCGGCCTCGGGCTGGACAACTGGAAGACGGGCATCCGGTCGACGGACGGCCAGGTGCCGGAGGCGAAGGGCGCGGAGGCCGCCGCCGAGTACATCGGGCAGGGCCGGATCACCATGAACCCGCTGAACGTGGCCTCGTTCACGGCGACCGCGCGCAGCGGGGTCTTCCACCAGCCGCTGCTCGTCTCGCCGGAGCTCGACGGGCGGCCGATCGCACAGGCGGCGCGGCAGATGAAGCCCTCGGTCCAGCAGCAGCTGGTCCGGATGATGAGGCTGACGGCGACCAGCGGCACCGCGGCCCAGGCGATGAGCTCGGTGGGCGGCTCCGACAAGGGCGCCAAGACCGGCTCGGCGGAGGTCGACGGCGCGGGCAGCCCGGACAGCTGGTTCACGGCCTACAGCGGCGACGTGGCCGCGGCGGCGATGGTCGAGGCCGGCGGCCACGGCGGAGACGCGGCGGGCCCGCTGGTGGCCGCGGTCCTGAACGCCTCGTAGCGCCGGACCCCGTCCGGATCGCGGCCCTCTCCCCCGGCGTTCGACGCGCCGGGGGCGGGAGCCGGGGGGCCGGGGGGCCGGGGAGCCGGGGGGCCTCCGGGAAGGTCAGAGCGCGCCGCGAACGGCCCGCAGCAGCGCCTGCGCCCGGGGATCGGCCGTGACCGACTTGGCGTGGGCGTTCGTCACGTACCCGAACGCCACCCCCGTCTCCGGGTCCGCGAAGCCCAGCGACCCGCCCCGCCCCGGATGTCCGAACGACCCCGCCGACAGCAGCGGCGACGCCGGGCTGTGCAGCATGTACCCCGGCCCGAACCGCGTGTTGACCACCAGCACCCCGTCCGGCCCCGACGAGAGCTCCGTACCCGCCAGCCGGCGCGTCCGCGCGGTGAACAGCCCCGCTCCGTCCTCCGTGTCGCCCAGCAGCGCCGCGTACACGCCCGCCAGGCCCCGCGCCGTGCCGATGCCGGCCGACGCCGGGAGTTCGGCCGCGCGGAACTCCGGGGCGTTCTCGTCCGGCAGCGGGGTGATCGCCGCGAACGCCCGCCGGGTCAGCGAGGACGGGTCGGCCCAGGCCTCCGAGACGTTCCTCCGCGGACGTGTCCTGAGGCCGCCCGCCATTCCCGAGGGCGGCTCCACGGGCCCCACCCGGCCCACCCGCCCCGTCTCCCCCGCCGGCAGGCCGATCCAGAACTCCAGCCCCCGCGGCCCGGTGACCTCCTGCGCCAGCCACTGGCCCAGCGAGGCCCCGGTCACCTGCAACACCAGCTCCGACAGCAGCCAGCTGTACGTCTGCGCGTGGTAGCCGTGCGCGGAGCCCGGCTCCCAGAAGGCCCGCTGCCCGGCGACCGCGCGCGCTCCGGAGACCCCGTCCACCGCCTCGCCCGGCGTCAGCGGAACGTCCAGGGCCGGCACCCCGGCCCGGTGCGCGAGCAGGTCCCGCACCAGCGCCCGTTCCTTGCCGCCCGCCTTGAACTCCGGCCAGTACTCCCCCACCGGCGCGTCCAGGTCCAGCAGCCCGCGCTGGTGGAGCAGCAGCGGTACGACGGCGGCGACGCCCTTGGTGGCCGAGCGCACCACCTGCGCCGTACCGGCCGCCCAGGGCTCACCGCCCAAGCCGCCCACGCCGCCCTCGGCGCCCACGCCGCCGTCGACGTCCCTTGAGCCCGCCCACAGGTCCACGACCTTGCGGCCGTCCCGGTACACGGCCACCGCCGCGCCCCGGTCCCCGAGCACCTCGAAGTTGCGCACGAAAGCGTCCCGGACGGCCTCGAAGCCCGCCGCCACCTCACCCTGGATGTCCACGAGGGGTCCAACAATCACCTGGTCGGACTTATGCCGGGCCGAGCCGCCGGGGGCCGCCGGGGGCCGCCGGGGGTCAGCCCACCGACACCGAACGCGGGTCGAACCCGAACGGCAGCTCCAGCCGGTGCGCCCGCATCAGCTCCTCGTCGCACAGCAGGTCCTGCGTGCGCCCGTCCGCCGCGATGACCCCCTCGCTCAGGATCACCGACCGCGGGCAGAGTTCCAGCGCGTACGGCAGGTCGTGGGTCACCATCAGCACCGTCACGTCCAGCGAGCGCAGGATGTCGGCGAGTTCGCGCCGCGACGCCGGGTCCAGGTTCGACGAGGGCTCGTCCAGGACCAGGATCTCCGGCCGCATGGCCAGTACGGTCGCCACCGCGACCCGGCGGCGCTGGCCGAACGACAGGTGGTGCGGCGGCCGGTCCGCGAAGCCCGCCATGCCGACCTGCTCCAGCGCCTCGCGGACCCGGGTCTCCAGCTCCGCGCCCCGCATGCCGGCGGCCGCCGGGCCGAAGGCCACGTCCTCGCGCACGGTCGGCATGAACAGCTGGTCGTCGGGGTCCTGGAAGACGATGCCGACCCGGCGCCGGATCTCGGCGAAGTTCCGCTTCTCGACCGGCAGCCCGGCCACGGTCACGGTGCCGACCCCGCCGCCGAGGATGCCGTTGAGGTGCAGCACCAGCGTGGTCTTCCCGGCGCCGTTCGGGCCGAGCAGGGCCACCCGCTCGCCCTGTCCGACGGTCAGGTCCACGCCGAAGAGGGCCTGGTGCCCGTCCGGGTAGGCGTACGCGAGGCCGGAGACCTCAAGGGAGGCGGGAGCGGGAGAAGCCGGAGAGGGGGTCACAGGGTCCATCCCATCAGACAGACGGCGAGCGCCGCCGCCGGGAGTACGGCCGCGTACGCCCACTGGGCGCGCGTGGCCACGACTTCGTCGATCACCGGCATCGAGCCGGCGTAGCCGCGGCTGACCATCGCGAGGTGGACCCGCTCGCCGCGTTCGTACGAGCGGATGAACAGGGCTCCGGCGGTCTTGGCCAGCACCCCCCAGTGCCGGATCCCGCCGGCTTCGAACCCGCGCGAGCGCCGGGCAATCGACATCCGCCGCAGCTCGTCGGTGATCACGTCGCCGTACCGGATCATGAAAGAGGCGATCTGCACCAGGAGCGGCGGCAGCTTGAGGCGCTGGAGCCCGAGCAGCAGCGCCCGCAGCTCGGTGGTCGAGGCGAGCAGGACGGACGCGGCGACCCCGAGCGTGCCCTTGGCCAGGACGTTCCAGGCGCCCCACAGGCCGGAGACGCTGAGCGACATGCCGAGGACCTCCACCCGCTCGCCCTGTGCCACGAACGGCATGAGCACGGCGAAGGCCACGAACGGGACCTCGATCAGCAGCCGCCGCAGCAGGAAGCCGGCCGGGATCCGGGCCGCGGCCGCGACGGCCGCGATGAGGACGGCGTACAGCGCGAAGGCCCACACCGCCTCGCGCGGTGTGGAGACGACGACCACGACGAAGGCGAAGGCGGCGGCCAGCTTGCAGTGCGGCGGCAGGCCGTGGACCGGTGAGTGCCCGTGCCGGTAGAGCTTGTGGGCGTGGCCCGCGCCCATCTCAGACCGCCGAGGTCGCGGAGGAGGCGGAGGCGGCCGTCAGGTCCTCGGCGCGCCGGCGGCGTACGGTCCAGAAGATCCCGGTGCCGACGGCCACGGTCGCGCCGACGCCGATGACACCGGCGAGGCCGCCGGAGAGACGGGCGTCGCCGACGTCCTTGACGCTGTAGTCGGCGAGCGGGGAGCCGGCGCTGGCGTGCTCCTTCACGTTCTGGTCGATGCCCTTGTCGGCGGCGACCTTCTCCAGGCCGTCGGGGCTGGTGGAGGCGTAGAAGGAGACGACCCCGGCGAGGACGAGGGCGGTGACCAGACCGGTGATCCACACCGGCTTCGCGGACCGCGCGGCGGCGGGAACGGCGGCCGGGGCCGCCGCCGGGGCGTCGACCAGCTCGCCGCCGACGCGCAGCTTCAGCGGCGCGGCCAGCCCGCGCGCCCCGTGCACCAGGTCCGGCCGCACGGCCAGTACGGCGCCCACGGTCGCGGCGGTGATGACGGCCTCGCCGACGCCGATCAGCACGTGCACGCCGACCATGGCGGTGAACACCTTGCCGAGGGGGACGTCGGTGGTCCCGCCGACGGCGTACAGGAGGGTGAACATGACGGCCGCGCCGGGCACCGAGAGCAGCGCTCCGGCGAAGGCGGCGACGGTGACCGAGCGGCGGGTGTCGGGCAGGAGCTTCAGCAGCCCGCGGAAGACGGCGTAGGCGACCACCACGGTCACGACGGCCATGTTCATGACGTTGACCCCGAGGGCGGTCAGGCCGCCGTCGGCGAACAGGACCCCCTGCATGAGCAGCACCACGGACACGCAGAGCACACCCGTATAGGGGCCGACGAGGATCGCGGCGAGAGCCCCGCCCAGCAGGTGCCCGCTGGTGCCTGCGGCGACCGGGAAGTTCAGCATCTGGACGGCGAAGATGAACGCGGCGACGAGCCCGGCGAGCGGAGCCGCCCGCTCTTCGAGCTCTCGGCGCGCGCCTCGGAGGCTCACGGCCACCGCGCCCGCGGCGGCGACACCTGCGGCGATGGAGACGGGGGCGTCGATGAAGCCGTCGGGCACATGCATGGGGCTGCTCCGCTTCCTGCGGTCTTTGAGCTGACAAATCTTTAACCGCTTAAGAATAGTGCCCAATTGCAAACCGTTGGCAAGAGCGTCCACACCACAAATACCTCCGCGCGGATTCGTGGGAATGTGCGAGGCTGGGGGCAATACGGACTCATGTGTTCCGATTTGAGGAGTCTTGTCGTGTCAGCCACCGCCGAGAATCCCCCCGCGGCCGCAGCCGCCACCGCCGTCGCCACCGTCGTCGCCACCGCCGTCGAGGACCGCGTCACGGCCCGCGTGATCAGCGACGACCCGCTCTTCCGGAAGATCCCGGTCGCCCTGCGCTTCGCCCCCGCGGAGCCGCTGGCCGTACGGATCGTCTTCCCCGCCGGGCTCTCCCCCGAGGGCACCGAGAACGAGTGGGTCTTCCCGCGGGCGCTCCTCGAAGCGGGCCTCCAGGCGCCGACCGGCACCGGCGACGTACGCGTCTGGCCCTGCGGCCGCGTCCAGGCGGTCGTCGAATTCCACTCCCCCGAAGGCGTCGCGGTGATCCAGTTCGACATCGCCGCGCTGCGCCGCTTCCTGCGCCGTACGAACGCCGCCGTCACCCGGCAGGCGTAACGGCCCCGGACGGAAAACGGACGCGCACGCGAAACGGGACCGGCCCCGCACCTGGGATCAGGTGCGGGGCCGGTCCTGCATGGACTGCCTGACGGGTCAGGCGTTGACCAGCTCGCGGTCCTTGTCCGGACCCTCCGGGGAATCGGTGGAGCCTTCGAGGTGCTTGCGCAGGCTCTCGCCCTCCACGTCCACGTTCGGCAGCAGCCGGTCCAGCCAGCGCGGCAGCCACCAGGCCTTGTGGCCGAGCAGCGCGAGCACCGCCGGGACGATCGCCATGCGGACGACGAAGGCGTCGAAGAGGACGGCGATGGCGAGACCGAAGCCGATCATCTTGATCATCTGCTCGCTGGCCCCGATGAAGCCCGAGAACACCGCGATCATGATCACGGCGGCCGCCACGACCACCCGCGCGCTGTACTGGAAGCCGGTCACGATGGCCTGGCCCGGGCGCTCGCCGTGGACGTACGCCTCCCGCATGCGGGTCACGAGGAAGACCTCGTAGTCCATGGCCAGACCGAAGACGACGCCCACCATGAAGATCGGCATCATCGACATGATCGGGCCGGTCTGCTCCACCCCGAAGAGCGAGCCGAGCCAGCCCCACTGGAAGACCGCGACGACCGCGCCGAGGGCGGCGACCACGGAGAGCAGGAAGCCGAGCGCCGCCTTGAGCGGGACCAGGATGGAGCGGAAGACCAGCATCAGCAGCAGGAAGGCGAGGCCGACCACGAGCGCCAGGTAGGGCAGCAGCGCGTCGTTCATCTTCTGCGAGAAGTCGATGTTCATCGCGGTCGCGCCGGTGACGAGGACGTCGTCGCCGCTGCCGTCGCGGATCGTGTGGACCAGGTTCTCGGTCTCCACCGAGGACGGGCGGTCCTTCGGGATGACGGTGATCACCGAGGCGTCGCCCGCCTCGTTCGGGGTCGGCGGCATGACCGCGGCCACGCCCTCCAGCCCCTTGATCCGGGCCTCCGTCGCGTCGGCGAGCTTCTTGTCACCGTCGACGACCACCATCAGCGGGCCGTTGAAGCCCGGGCCGAAGCCCTCGGACAGCAGGTCGTACGCCTTGCGCTGGGTGGTGGAGACCGGCTGGGCGCCGTCGTCCGGCAGGCCCATCTCCAGCTTGCTCGCCGGGATCGCGATGGCGCCGAGGCCGATCACGCCGACCAGCAGGACCATGATCGGGCGGCGCAGGACGAAACGGGCCCAGCGGGTGCCGCCGTTGGCCTTGGGCTCGGCGCCGGCCGGCTTGCCCTTGCCGAACAGCTTGCTCTTCTTGCCCGCCGGCAGGACCTTCTTGCCCGCGAAGCCCAGGATGGCCGGGACCAGTGTCAGGGCGACGAGGACGGCGATGACCACGGTGCCCGCGGCCGCGAAGCCCATCTTCGTCAGCATCGGGATGTTGACGACGGCCAGGCCCACGAGGGCGATGACCACGGTGAGACCGGCGAAGACGACGGCGGAGCCGGCGGTTCCGGCGGCCCGGCCCGCGGCCTCGTCCCGCTCCCTGCCCTCGGCGAGCTCCACGCGGTAGCGGGAGACGATGAAGAGCGCGTAGTCGATGCCGACCGCGAGGCCGATCATCATCGCGAGGGTGGAGGTGGTGGAGCCGAGGTCCAGCACGTTGGCGAGCGCGGTGATGGAGGAGACGCCGATGCCCACGCCGATGATCGCCGTCAGCAGCGGCAGCCCGGCCGCGACCAGCGAACCGAAGGTGATGACGAGGACGATCGCCGCGATCAGGATGCCGATGATCTCGCCGGAGCCCGTCTCGGGGGCCGTCATCAGGGCGTCGCCGCCGATCTCGACGGTGAGCCCGGCGGCCTTGGCGGCGTTTCCGGAGTCCTTGAGCGCGTCGCGCGCCTCGTCCTTCAGCTCCATGCCGCTGACGGTGTACTTGACGCTCACGTACGCGGTGGAGCCGTCCTGGCTCACCGCCCGCGCCTGGTACGGGTCGGTGACCGAGGCGACCTGGGCCTTGCCCGGGCCGTCCTTCAGGTCGGTGACGATCTTCTCGACCTGGGTCTTGTTCTTCTCGTCGCTGACCGAGGAGCCCGCGGGCGCCTTGACGACGATCCGGGCGGTCGCGCCGTCGGCGGCCATGCCCGGGAACTTCTTGTCCAGCACGTCGAAGGCCTTCTGGGCCTCCGTGCCGGGTATCGAGAACGATCCGGAGGTGGGTGCGGACGCCGTCGCCGCGCCGAAGCCGGCGGCGAACAGCAGCGCCACCCACAGCAGGGCGACGAGGCCTCGGCGCCGGAAGGCGCCCCTGCCGAGTCGGTAGAGGAAGGTAGCCACGGAGGCGGTTCTCCCGTTCAGGTCGTGGTGGATCCGGGACGGATCAGGGCGTGGAGAGCCGGCCCGACGACGAGAGCGGCGTGTCAGGAGCAGCAGGAGGGATCGGACGATCAGACGCCGAGGGCGGGGAACACCACGGAGTCCATGAAGTCGGCGAGGAACGCCTGGTCCACGGATCGGTCCTCCATCAGCGGCAAGGCGATGAAGGCGCCGATCAGCATGTGCGGTACGAAACGGATCGCGGGACAGTCCGGGGCGATCTCACCCCGTTCCACGCCGCGCCGCAGGATCTCGTCGAGTCCGGAGATCTCCGGCTCCATGAGCAGCCTGCGCAGCGCCTGGTGCAGTTCGGGGCTCGTGTGGACGGCATGGGCGAGGCCCCGCAGCAGTGCGGTGTCCTTCGCCATCTGCGCGTTGTCGGAGAGCTCGACCATGCGGTGGAAGTCGCCGCGCAGCGTGCCCGTGTCGATCTCCCGGAGGGAGGCCGGCTGGGTGCACCGCAGGGCTCTGGCGACCAGCTCCGGCTTGCTCCCCCACTGGCGGTAGAGGGTGGCCTTGCTGGACTTGGTGCGGGCGGCGACCGCATCCATGGTCAGCGCCTCGTAGCCGACCTCGCGGAGGAGGTCGAGGACCGCCTCGTGGAGCTCGGCTTCCCGCTCGGGGGTGATCCGGCTGCGCCGCGACGAGACTTCTTCGGGCATCTCCGGCACCTCCCATCCGAACGAAACTGTTTCGTACACCAATGACGATACCCCCGCAGCGAGCGAAACGAAACCGTTCCGTTTCGCTTGGGGAGTGGCATGTGTCACCTACGGCGGGGATGGATCACCTGTACGAGTTGCCAGCCCCCCTTGGCGCGGAAAGCATTGTGGGGTGAGTCACGACGGCGCGTACCTCCGCTTCCCGCACCTCCACGACGATCTGCTGTGCTTCGCGACCGAGGACGACCTCTGGGTCGCCCCGCTGGTCCCCGAGGGCGAGAGCCCCGGCCGGGCCTGGCGGATCACGGTCGACCGGACCAGGGTCGGCCACCCCCGCTTCTCCCCCGACGGCCGGCACATCGCCTTCACGAACTGGCGCAGCCTCGACCCCGAGATCCACCTCGCCCCGGTGGCCGGCGGCCCGGCCCGCCAGCTCACCCACTGGGGGGCCACCGACACCCGTGTCTGCGGCTGGACCCCGCCCGACAAGGACGGCCACAGCGACATCCTCGCCGTCTCCTCGCACGGGCAGCCCTTCTCCTACTACGCCTGGGCCTACAGCGTGCCGACCGACGGCTCACCCGGCGGCAAGCTGCCGTGGGGACCGGTCTCGGACATCGCCGTCCACGAAGAAGCGGGAGGAGAGCGGCGCACCCTGCTCCTGACCGGCAAGCCCCCGCACGAGCCCGCCGCCTGGAAGCGCTACCGCGGCGGCGCCACCGGCCGGCTGTGGCTGCACGGCGAGCGGCTGATGGAGCACGTCGAGGGCCACCTCGACGCCCCGATGTTCGTCGGCGGCCGGATCGCCTTCCTCTCCGACCACGAGGGCATCGGCAACCTGTACTCCTGCCTGCCCGACGGCACCGACCTGCGCCGGCACACCGACCACGAGGAGTTCTACGCCCGGCACGCCTCCAGCGACGGCTCCCGCGTCGTCTACCAGTGCGGCGGGGACCTCTGGCTCGTGGACTCGCTCGCCCCCGAAGCCGCCCCGCGCCGGCTCGACGTCCGCCTCGGCGGTCCCCGCGCGGGCCGCCGTACGTACCAGATCCCGGCCGCCAGCCACGTCGACTCGCTCTCCGTCGACGCCACCGGCCGGGCCAGCGCCGTCGTCATCCGCGGCAGCCTGTACTGGCTCACCCACCGCGACGGGCCGGCCCGGACCATCGCCGACACCCCGGGCGTACGGGTGCGGCTGCCCGAGATGCTCGGCAGCGGCGGGCAGGTCGCGTACGTGACGGACGCCGAGGGCGAGGACGCGATCGAGATCGCCTACCTGCCCCGCGCCTCCGGGGACCGGGAGCCGCGCCGGCTGGCCTCGGGCGAGCTGGGCCGCGTACTGGAGCTGCTCTCCGATCCGGACGGGGAGCGGCTCGCGATCGCCTCCAACGACGGGCGGCTGCTCCTGATCGACGTGGCCGACGACGTGGTCGACGACGAGGCCGGCGCCCCGGAGACCGAGGGGTCCGAAGGGTCCGAAAGGGGCGGGGGTACCTCCGGGGGAGTCACCGAGCTGATCCGGTCCATCAACGGGCCCGTCACCGACCTGGCGTTCTCCCCCGACGGGGCCTGGCTGGCCTGGTCGCACCCGGGCATCGGGCGCTCCCTGCGCCAGATCAAGATGGCCCGGATCTCCGGCCCCGGCCCGCGCTCCATCGTCGACGTCACCAACGGCCGCTTCGAGGACGAGAGTCCGGTCTTCACCCGCGACGGCCGCTACCTGGCCTTCCTCTCGTGGCGCGGCTTCGACCCGGTCTACGACGTGCACACCGGCGACCTGTCCTTCCCGCTGGGCTGCCGTCCGTACCTGGTGCCGCTGTCCTCGGCGACCCCCTCGCCGTTCGCGTTCACCCCCGACGGGCGCCCGGCGGCGGGCGGACTCGACCCGGGCGAGGGCGAGTCCACCGAGGGCGAGGGCGCGGTCATGGTGGAGGTGGAGGGGCTGGAGAGCCGCGTCACCCCGTTCCCGGTGACGGCGTCCAAGTACTCGGCCCTCCACCCGGTCAGCGGCGGCGGGCTGGTGTGGCTGCGCTGGCCGATCTCGGGCGCGCTCGGCGAGACCTTCGCCAACCCGACCGACACCAGCGGCAAGCCCACCCTGGAGCACTTCGAGATCACCAAGGCGCGCAAGAGCGAACTGGCCTCCGGGCTGGACTGGTTCGCGGTCAGCGGCGACGGCACCCGGCTGGTCGTCAACGACGACGGCGACCTGCGCGCGGTCCCGTCCACCGAGTCCGGCGACGGCGATTCCACCGTCTACCTGGACCTGCGGCGCATCCTGCACGAGGTGGACCCCGCCGCCGAGTGGCGCCAGGCCTTCGAGGAGGCCGGGCGGCTGATCCGCGCGTACTTCTGGGAGCCGGACATGTGCAACATCGACTGGGACGGGGTGCTGCGCCAGTACCGCCCCCTGGTCGAACGGGTCGCCTCGCCCGACGAGTTCGCGGACCTGCTGCGCGAGGTGCTGGGCGAGCTCGGCACCTCGCACGCGTACGTCGCCCCCGCGCGCCGCAACGAGGGCCCGCCGCACTACCACCGGCCGATCGGGCTGCTCGGCGCCAACTTCGTGCCCCGCGAGGAGGGCTGGACGCTCGCCCGGATCCTGCCCGGCGAGTCCTCGGACTCCAAGGCCCGCTCCCCGCTCGCCGGCACCGGCATCCGGGAGGGGGCCGTGCTCACCCACATCGACGGGCGGCCGGTGGACCCGGTGGCCGGGCCCTACCCCCTGCTCGCGGCGGCCGGCGGCACCACGGTGGAGCTGACCTTCGTACCCGCCGAAGGCGAGGGCCGGGCCCGGCGGGTCGCGATCGTGCCGCTGATCGACGAGCGGCCGCTGCGCTACCAGGACTGGGTGTCCAAGCGGCGCGCGGTGGTCCGCGAGCTCAGCGGCGGCAAGTGCGGCTACCTGCACATCCCCGACATGGGCGGTTCGGGCTGGGCGCAGTTCAACCGGGACCTGCGGATGGAGATGTCCCGGCCGGCGCTGATCGTGGACGTGCGCGGCAACGCGGGCGGGCACATCAGCGAGCTGGTGGTGGAGAAGCTGACCCGCTCGATCCTCGGCTGGGACCTGACGCGCAACGCCCAGCCGGTGAGTTACGCCTCCAACGCGCCCCGCGGTCCGATCGTGGCGCTGGCCGACGAGGCGACCTCCTCGGACGGGGACATGATCACGGCGGCCTTCAAGCTGCTCGGGCTCGGGCCGGTGGTCGGCCAGCGCACCTGGGGCGGGGTGGTCGGCATGACCGGCCGGCACACGCTGGGCGACGGCACGGTGATCACGGTGCCGATGAACGCCGCCTGGTTCCCGGAGTACGGCTGGTCGGTGGAGAACCACGGCGTGGAGCCGGACCTGGCGATCCTGCGGACCCCGCTCGACTGGGCGGAGGGGCGGCACGCGCAGCTGGACGACGCCGTGTTCCTGGCGCTGGAGCTGCTGGAGCAGGAGCCGGCCGCGGTGCCGCCCGGGTACGCGGACGTCCCCGACCTGAAGCGTCCGAAGCTGCCGCCGAGGCCGTAGGCCCCGGCGGCACGGGAGGCCCCCGGGGTACGGGACACGGGGAAAGGGCGCGGCCTGTGCAGTGCACGGGCCGCGCCCCTTCCGTCACGAACTCCGGGCGTCAGAAGTCCCAGTTGTCGTCGAGCTCGTCGTGGACCTTTTCCTTCTTCTTCTTGGCCGGGTCGGAGGCGTGCGCACCGCGCTGGGACGCCTCGTCCTTCGCGCCCTGGCGGGCCGCCTTGGCCTTGTCCTCAAGCTCTTGCGCCTTGTCCTGGAACTGGTCCTTGATGCCCATGCTGTTCACTCCTGGTGGGGTGTAGGGGACCGGGCTGCGACCAGATTTGCACGAGCGGACAAAGCTCGCATTTCGATCAATGACGCTCGGTGCCCAGGGTCCGTTCCTTCTCGTCGGCGGCGCCTCCGGCCCCCACCAGCCCCCTGGAGACGCTCGTCAGACGGGGCTCGAAGCGCTTCATCTCCCGCTGCCCGACGGTCGCGATGATCCCGGGCAGGTAGCCGCGCACGCCCTGCATCCCGCGCAGCCACCACTGCGCGTACACGTGCGGCGAGCGCCGCTCGATGCCGGCCACGATCCGGTCCACGGCCGGGCCCAGCGGGTACGTCCGGTTCGACGGCCAGGGCAGCCGCGCGCGCAGCTCCCGCATGACCTCGTCCTGGTCGGCCCCGCGCACCATGTCGGTGTCGGTCCAGGAGAGGTAGCCGACGCCCACCTTGACGCCCTTGTGGCCGACTTCGGCGCGCAGGCAGTGCGCGAAGGCCTCGACCCCGGACTTGGAGGCGCAGTACGCGCTCATCATCGGCGCGGGCGTGATCGCGGCGAGCGAGGCGATCTGGAGGAAGTAGCCGCGGCTCTCGGTGAGTACGGGGAGGAAGGCGCGGGCGGTGACGGCCCCGCCGATCAGGTTGACCTCGATCACCCGGCGCCAGGCCTCGGGGTCGGAGTCGGCGAAGGGACCGCCGGCGGCGACGCCCGCGTTGGCGACGACGAGGTCGACCTTGCCGAAGCGCTGCTTGACCTCCTGCGCGACGCGGGCCATCGCCTCGTGGTCGGTGACGTCGGCGTGCCAGTGGTCGCTGTCGGTGTGCAGCCGCTCGGAGACCTCCTTGAGGGCCTCCGGCTCCAGGCCGACCAGCGCCACCCTCGCGCCGCGCGCGGACAGCTTGCGGGCGAGGAGCTCGCCGACCCCGCGGGCCGCGCCGGTGACGACGGCGACCTGGCCTTCCAGACTCCTGTTCGCGCTCACGGCGTCTTCTCCTTCGGTTCGTCGGTCACGTTCGCCAGGTGGACGGTCAGCTCGCGTATGGCGCCGGTGACCGCCTCGGGCGCCTCGATCGGGGTCATGTGCCCCATGCCGGTCAGTTCGGTCAGCCCCACGCAGTGGGGCAGCGCGGCGGCCAGCCCCCGGGCGTGCACGATCGGGGTGAGCCGGTCGTTCTTGCCGCCGATGACGGCGGTGGGCACGGTGAGCGCCGCGAGGTTCGCCTCCAGGTCCAGCCCGGCGAGCACCTCGGACCAGGCGTGGCGGACCCCGGTGGGGCAGGCGTGGACGATACGGGCGCAGGCCTCGACCTTGTCGGGCGCGGACCCGGGGCCCATGGTGGCGTACTTCAGCACCCGTCTGGCGACCGGCGTGACGGGCCCGAGAGGGGCGCGCGCCCCGAGGACCGCGCCGGTGATACGAGTGCGTACGCGCCCGGGGCGCAGGGGCACGACCAGCGACTCCGCGACCAGCCGGGCGCTGCCGGTGCTGCACAGCAGCGCGGCGGCGGTGTGCTCGGCGAACTCCGTCCGGCCGGCGGCGGCCATGATCGTCATGCCGCCCATGGAGTGCCCGGCGACGACCGCCTTCTCCCCGGGGCCCAGGGTGGCCCCGAGGACGGCGACGAGGTCGTCGGCGAGGGCCTCGGTGGCGTAGCGGGAGGCGGCGGGGGAGCGCCCGTGCCCGCGCTGGTCGTACGCGATGACCCGGTGGTCCCGGGCGAGCTCGCGGATCTGCGCGGCCCAGAAGGCGGTGGAGCAGGTCCAGCCGTGGGCCAGCACCACGGCCGGCGCTCCCTCGTCCCCGTGTTCCTCCACGTGCAGGCGGGCCCCGTCGGCGGAGACCGCGACGAGCTCCCGCCGGGCGGCGGGCGGGGCGTAGCGCCCGGAGGTGACGTACCCGGTCCGGCTCACGCTGCTCCCTCCGCGTTCCCGGCACCGGCGGGAACGCGCTCGGGCCGGTCCTCCCGGAGCCGGATGACCTCGTACTCCGAGAGGTCCACGCTCCGCGTCTCCTTGCGGAACTCTCCGGTCGTGCCCGGCCAGACCGTCGTATTGCGTCCCTGCGCGTCCAGGTACCAGCTGGTGCAGCCGCCGGTGTTCCACACGGTCCGCTCCATGCGGGTCTGGACCCGGCGGTTCCACTGGTTCACGGCCGAGGGCCGGGCCGCGAGCGCGACCCGCCCGCCGAGCACGTGCAGCTGGCGCAGGTAGTCCGCCATGTAGTTCAGCTGCGATTCGATCATCAGGATCATCGAGCTGTTGCCGAGCCCGGTGTTCGGCCCGATGATCGTCATCCAGTTCGGGAAGCCGGCCGCCGTCGCCCCGCGCAGCGACTGCATCCCGTCCTTCCAGTGGTCGGCGAGGGTCCTGCCCTCCGCGCCCACCACCCGGTCGGCGATCGGCATGTCCGTGACGTGGAACCCGGTGCCGAAGATGATCGCGTCGACCTCGGTCTCCGTGCCGTCGGCGGCGACCAGCGTGTTGCCCCGGATCTCCTGGAGACCGGAGGCGACCAGGTCCACGTTGGGCCGGGCCAGCGCCGGGTAGTACTCGCTGGAGAGCAGGATCCGCTTGCAGCCGATCCGGTACGAGGGCGTCAGCTTGGCCAGCAGCTCCGGATCCTTGATCGAGCGCGCCATGTTGGCCTTGGCCAGCGACTCGATGAGCCCGAGCTGGTTGGGCCGCTTGGTGAAGGCGCTGACCTGGAGCTCCCGGATCCCCCACAGCAGCCCCCGGCGGGCCGCCCGGGTGAACGGCAGCTGGCGGTGCAGCCAGCGCTCCGCGCCGCTGATCGCCCGGTCGGTGCGCGGCATCACCCACGGCGGGGTCCGCTGGAACAGCGTGAGCCGCCGTACGTCGGGGGCGATGGCCGGCACGATCTGGATGGCCGAGGCTCCGGTGCCGATCATGGCGACCCGCTTGCCGCGCAGGTCGTAGTCGTGGTCCCAGCGCGCGGAGTGGAAGACCTTGCCGGGGAACTCGGCGAGCCCGGGGATCTCCGGCATCTTCGGGTCGGACAGCGGCCCGGTGGCGGAGACCACGACGTCGGCGGTGAGTTCGCCGGACGCGGTCTCGATCTCCCACCTCAGCCGGTCGGCGTCCCAGCGCATCATGCGCACCTCGGAGTCGAGGCGTACGTGCGGGCGCAGTCCGAAGGTGTCGGCGACGTGCTCCAGGTACGCGCGGATGGCCGGCTGCCCCGAGAAGGTGCGCGGCCAGTCGGGATTGGGCGCGAAGGAGAAGGAATAGAGATGGGAGGGGACGTCGCACGCGCACCCGGGATAGCTGTTGTCCCGCCAGGTCCCGCCCACGGAATCGGCCCGTTCGAGGATGACGAAGTCCGTGATCCCCTCGCGCCGCAGCCGCACGGCCGCGCCCAGTCCCCCGAATCCGGAACCGATCACCGCCACTCGTACGTGCTCGCGCTCACCCTTGCCACCGCTCATGCCCGCCGCCTTCCGCAGCCCCACAGCGCAACACTGCCAGCAATCACTGGCACAATCGGGAGACTAGAGCAGCTCCGTACTCATGGGTAGAGGTCACGCCCGGAAAGTTACTGCCGGTACGCCATAGGCTGCGCCTGTGGAAGACACGGAAGCGGGGACGACAGTGCGTGAATACCGTACGGAGGAACTGGCCGAGGCGGCCGGCATCCCCGTCCGCACCCTGCGCTTCTACCGCGAGCGCAAGCTCCTCCCGCCACCGCGCCGCGAGGGCCGGATCGCCTGGTACGACGAGCACCACCTGGCCCGGCTGCGCACCATCGCCGCCCTGCTGGAGCGCGGCCACACCCTCGGCGGCATCGCCGAGCTGACCGCCGCCTTCGAGAACGGGCGCGACGTCGGCCAGCTCGGCGAGCTGCTCGGCATCGGCTGGTCCGAGGAGACACCCGTACGGCTGACGCCCGAAGCCCTCGCCGACTACTTCGAGGGCGAGGTCACCCCGGAGAACCTGGCGGCCTCCCTCGACCTCGGCTACCTCGCCACCGACGGCGACGCGATCGTGCACGTCAGCCGCCGCCTGCTCGACGTCTCCTCCGCGCTGGTCCGCGAGGGCGTCCCGCTCGCGGCGGTGCTGGAGACCGGACGCCGGGTGCGCGAGCACGCGGACGCCATGGCGGCCCTGTTCACGGAGCTGATCTCCGCCCACCTGCCGGAGGACGCCCTGCCGCGCCTGCGCCCCCTCGCGAAGAGCGTGGTGGAGGCGGAGCTCACGATGGCGATGGACCGCCTCCTGGCCTCGGCTCAGGACCCCAGTTCGTAGACCGCGGTCACGGGCGCGTGGTCGGACCAGCGCTCCGGGTGCGTCTCGGCCCGCTCCACGAACGCCTTCACGGCCTTGGCGGCCAGACCCGGGGTCGCGACCTGGAGGTCGATGCGCCAGCCGGCGTCGTTGTCGAAGGCCCGCCCGCGGTAGGACCACCAGGAGTACGGTCCCTCGGTGTCGGGGTGCAGGCTCCGTACGACGTCCACGTAGCCCGCGGTGTCGTACACCTGCCCGAGCCACTCACGCTCCTCGGGCAGGAAGCCGGCGTTCTTCCGGTTGGTCTTCCAGTTCTTGAGGTCGGCCTCGTGGTGACAGATGTTCCAGTCACCGCACACCACGACCTCGCGGCCCTCGGCGGCGGCGCGCACCTTCAGCTCGGCGAGGTACGGGAGGAACTCCCCCATGAACCGGTACTTCTCCTCCTGCTTCTCGGTCCCGGCCTCGCCGGAGGGCAGGTAGAGGCTGGCGACGGTGACGCCCGGGAGGTCCGCCTCGATGTAGCGCCCGCTCGCGTCGAACTCGTCGCTCCCGAACCCCACCCGCACGGCGTCGGGCTCCCGGCGCGTGTAGAGCGCGACCCCGGCCCGCCCCTTGGCGGCGGCCGGCGCGAACACGGTGTGCCAGCCGTCGGGCGTGCGGACCTCGTCCGGAATCTGCCCCTCCTCGGCCCGCACCTCCTGCAGGCAGACGACGTCGGCGTCCGACCCGGCCAGCCACGGGGAGAACCCCTTCTTGGCGGCGGCGCGGATCCCGTTCACATTCACGCTGGTCACAGTGAGCATCCCCGCACCATAACGGGAGCGTTCCGTACGATGTTCCGATGTCTCACGGGATAGAGCTCCGCGTCGTGCCCTACGACCACCCGGACGCCCTCAAACTCAACGACCAGGTCCAGCTGGAGTACCAGGCGCGCTACGGCGGTGAGGGCGATGTCACACCGCTCGACCCGGCGATGTTCGCCCCGCCGAGGGGCCTGTACCTGCTTGCGTACGACGCCTCGGGCGCACCCGTGGCCAGCGGCGGCTGGCGCGGCCAGGACGAGAACGACGAGGGCTACTCGGACGGCGACGCCGAGCTCAAGCGCATGTACGTGGTCGCCGGGGCCCGTGGCCTGGGCCTGGCCCGCCGCATCCTGGCCGCACTGGAAGCCGACGCCCGCGCGGCCGGCCGCACCCGCATGGTGCTGGAAACGGGAGACCGGCAGCCGGAGGCGATAGCCCTCTACTCCTCCTCGGACTACACCCTCACGAAGAAGTTCGGCCATTACCGCGACTACGACTCCAGCCGCTGCATGGCCAAACCGCTCCACCCCTGACGGTGAGATGCGAAAGATCCCGCCCGATCTCGCGAACGGACGGGATCTCCCGTAAGGCAGAGCGGATCCGGGTCAGGAAGTGAAGAACCCGTTCAGGTCGGCGATCACATCGGCGGAACCGGTGTTGTTGTAGAAGGTCACCCGACCGTCCACGACCGGGACCACGACCAGGTTGGATACGGTCCGGCCGGCCGTGAAGTTGAGGTTCGACACGTTGGGACGCGCGACCCCGTGCGGCTGGACGATGAGGTGACCGTCCTGGGTGGGGTTGGTGACGGTGACGTTCAGCACCACCGCGCTCACCCCGCTCAGCGGCACGCCCTCGACCCCGGCGACCTTGATGCTGACGACGCCGCCCTGGCCGACCGCCCCGGCGCGGGCGCCGGTGCCGGTACGGGTGTCGAGCAGCCGCACCGGTGAACCGGCCGAGAACGTCGACCCGTTCGCCGAGTAGTAGCCCGTGACGTCGGCGATCAGGTCCACCGAGCCCGAGTTGTTGCGCAGGTCGACCTTGCCGTTGACGACCGGAACGGTCACCAGGTTGGGGACGACCTGCCCGGCGGTGAAGTTGAGGTTCGACACCCCGGGCGCCGCCTGCCCGTTCGGATAGACGGTCACGTGCCCGGCCTCGGTCGGGTTGACGGCGGTCACGTTCATGACCACCGCGGTCACCCCGCTCGCCGGAACACCCTTCACACCGGCCACCTGCAGGGTCACGACCCCGCCGGGACCCACCCGGGCCTTGTTGGCACCGGTGCCGTCACGCGTGTCCAGGAACCGTGACGGCGTGATCGGCGTGAATGCCGAGCCGGTCGCGGCCTTGTCGGTGAAGTACCCGGTCACGTCCGCGATCAGGTCCACCGAACCGGCGTTGTTGCGCAGGTCCACCTTGCCGTTCACGACCGGGACCGTCACCAGGTTCGGAACGATCTGCCCGGCCGAGAAGTTGAGGTTCGACACCGAGGGCTGCGGCTGACCGTTCGGGTACACCATCACGTGCCCGGCCTCGGTCGGGTTGACGGCGGTCACGTTCATGACCACCGCGGTCACCCCGCTCGCCGGAACACCCTTCACACCGGCCACCTGGAGGGTGACCACACCACCCGGGCCGACCCGGGCCTTCGTCGCCCCGGTGCCGTCACGCGTGTCCAGGAACCGCGAGGGCGTGATCGGCACGAACCGGCTCTTCGCCGCGGTCGCGGCCGCCGTCACCGTGTACGCCTTCGGCAGGTAGCCCGGAGAGGGCACTCCGGGAGTGGACACGTAGCCGTCGCGGACCACGTCGTAGGTGCCCGGCTCCAGCCCGTTGGTGTCGACCAGCACATCGAGGGCGGTGCCGTCGACGTTCACGGAGAGCACCTTCATGACCGGCCTCGGATCGCCCCCGACGTCACTGCGCACCAGATGGATCTTGCTGTCCAGGGTGAGGCCCGTACCGCGGACGACGGCGTGGGTCTGCGTCCCGGCGGCGCCGGTCGCGGGGCTGATCGACGTGGGCAGGGCCCCCGGTTGCGGGTGGACGCACTCGGAGTCGCACAGTCCCTGCATGCTGAACTCCACGGGCGTGGCACTGCGGCCGGCGCTCAGCAGGAGAACGGCCTGGCCGGCCCCGGCGTTCCCGAGGGTCAGGCACCGGGCACCGAACACGCCCCACGACTGGACGCACTGGAACTCGGAGCCCGTGCTCGTCCACTGAGCGGCACCGTGCAGGCTGAGCGACGGGTTCTCGTTCGTGGTCGTGCTGGTGGTACCGGCGACCTTGAACGCCTGATCGGGCTTCACGTCGACCACGGCGCAGTAGCCCGCCGAGGACTCGGAGAGCACCCCGCTCCGCGCCGGGAAGCCGTTGACCGAGACGGGGTTGGCGGTGCACTCCGGCGCCCAGCCGGCCGCCGTGCCCACCCTCCAGGTGTCCACGTCGGCGTGGATGGGGTTGTCCTTGTAGCCGGAGGCCAGGACGACCGCGAGGTACGAGGTCGAGCCGGTCACCCGGCAGGAGACGCCCCACTGGCGGCAGACGAACTTGCCGTCGGCGTCGACCGCCATCATCAGGGTGGAGGGCTCGTAGCGCGGGTCCCCGAGCGTGCGGGAGCTCAGCCAGAACTTGTCCGTGGCCGCTCCGGTGACCCGGACGCAGCGGGCGTCGAGCGCGGAGGTCAGGTCGAGCGGGGTCGACTTGCCGCCGACGGCGGTCGAGGACGGCGTGAGGCACTTCGCGGTCGCCGAGACGTCCCGGCGCACCAGCTTGTACGTGTCCGGCTGCCAGCCGGTGAGGATCAGCATCGCCGTGTGCGGGACACCGGCCGCGAGACCGCACATGGTCGTGGACGAACCGGCCGTGGAACAGACCGTGGTACCGGCGGGGTCGACCACCTGGACCGACGCGTTCACCTTGTTGTTCAGGTTGGCGTAGTCGAGCATCTCTGCGGTGGAGTGCCGGTCCGCCGCAATGGCCAGGCAGCGCATCGGGTCGGCCGGGGTCTGCGAGACCTCGGCGCCCCAGCTGCCGTCGAAGCCGGTCTGCTGCCACGGGGTGCATCCCGCGGTCTCACCGGTGCGGTGGACGACGAGCCCGTACGCCTGGGACGGCGTGCCGCCGAGCACCGCGCGGAACGGGGCGGTACCGGTCAGCTTGCAGACGGCGTACGCGCGCCCGTCGTTCTCACACTGCTTGGCACCGGACGCGTCGTAGACCACGACGGTGGCGTCGGTGCCCTCGGCCGGCGGCCGGTTCAGCAGGTAGACGCCCTTGCCGGTGGCGGTCGGCAGCGTCAGGCACAGCTTCTGCCCGGCTCCGCCGAACGTGCCCGTGGCCGGACCGGCGACCAGCCCGTTGTCGTGGGTCGCGGTGCAGCCCCGGGCCTCCTTGGCGGAGAGGAAGGCCATCCCGTAGGCGCCGGGGTCGGCGCTGCGCGGGTCGACCACCCAGCTGTGATCGCCGGGGGCCAGGTCGCAGGCGCCCTGCGCACATGCGGCGACGGGTGTGCCGTCGGCTGCGAACAGCGCGCCGTAGGGGGCGGAACCGGAGGAGACGGGCTCGAAGGCGTACGCGCCGCCCTGCGACACCCGCAGGGTGCGGCAGCGTGCTGTGGAGCTCAGGTCCGGGGAGACCCCGAACGCCTGTGGCTCCACCACGGTGCAGCCCTCGGGCTTGGAGAGCCGGGCCACCGTGAGGTCGTAGGTCTCGGCCGCCCCGGAGAACTGCAGCACCGACATCCGGTACGGCGCGGCGCCCGTGAGCTTGCAGTCGAGGGCCTCGCTCTCGTGGTCCCGGGAAGAGCAGATCTGCGTGCCGGTGGCGTCGTAGACGGTCTGGGTCACCCGGTACGTGGAGGTGTAGCCGCGCAGCACGTCGTTTGCGGCCAGGTCCAGCGTGTAGCAGTCGCCCGCCGAGCCGGCGGCCGGTGCACCGTGGAACGCGGTCGGCGCACCGAGCTTGCGGTCGGCGGCGCCCACCGCCTTGCAGGAGGTGGAGGAGAGCAGCGGGACGTACGACACCGAGATGTCGTTCTGCGAGCCGCTATTGGTCCAGATCTGCAAGGTGTACGCGCCCGCCTTGCCGGTGGCGCAGCGCTGGGCCCCGTTCCCGAAGCCGCTGCCGAAGACGTTCTCGCAGGCGACCGCGGCGCCGTCCGGCCCCACGAGCTTGGAGTAGACGGACCCCTGGGCCGAGACGATCTGGGCCAGCACCAGGTCCTTCTGCTGCGGCAGAGCGAGTGCGAACGAGGCGGTCTTGTTCGGCTCCACCGTGCAGTTGACGGTCGTGTGCGGCGCCAGCGCCGCAGGGCAGTCCCCGGTGACATCGCTCTGGCGGAGCGCCCGCACGGCGGCCTCGTGATCGGCCTTCGGATCCGGCTTCGGCGGCGCCTTGGGCCCGGCCGGGGCCGGCCCGGCGGGCTCGGACTGCGGCGAGGCGGCGGCCGCGGGCGGCGAGACGGCCGCGAACGCGGATCCGGTCGGACCGGTCAGCGCGGTCAGGACGGCGAGCAGCAGAGCACCGGAGACGACCGGGCCACGGCCGCTGCCCCGTCTTTCCCGCACTCTTCTGCCGATCGGCAGCAAACTCATGAACCCCCCAGTTCAAACGGCCCGACCCGGATGACGATCACACGGATTGCGGGCAGGCGGAGTGTAACCATCAGCCGCAGGGGAGCCCCAAGGGGATTTCAGGAGCCCGGAAACGACGAAGATCCCGCCCGATCTTTCGATCGGACGGGATCTCGTCACCGTTCCTGAGAGCTACTCAAGAACTGTCGTTTGTGGACCTGTGGGGATTTGAACCCCAGACCCCCTCGATGCGAACGAGGTGCGCTACCAGACTGCGCCACAGGCCCTTGCGACGTGTGAAACATTAGCATCCCCGCGCCGGTGCTCCAAAACCGATACCGGGAGCGTCCGCGCAGGTCCGGTCACTCGTTCGCGGCGCGGGGGCGGTCGTCGCTCTCGTACTGGTCGAACAGCGGCGTGCGGCCGCGGCCCTGGCCGCGGCCGCGGGCGTTCGGGAGCGGCTTCTGGTCCGGCTTCGGCTCGGGCTTCGCGTCCGGTTTCGGCTCCGGCTTCGCGGCCGGCGAGGGCTGCGCGCGCAGGCGCGGGTCCGTCGGCTCGGCCGTGCTGGAGCGGGTCGCGCTCCAGGCGTCCGGGTTCGAGGGTCCCGTGGCGCGCGGGGCGACCGGGGCCGTCACGTACGTCGGCAGCGGGACCGGGACCGGCTCCCAGCTGTCACCGCGGACGGGGCCTCGCTCGCGCTCGCGCTGCTGGTCCACCCACTCGGCGTGGTCGGTCTGCTCGACCAGCGCGCGCCGTCCGGCTTCCTGCGGGGAGACCGGTGGAGCAGGGTCCGGTTCGGATCCCGCGTCCGCCTCCGGCTCGCGGCGGCGCGGGCGGTTCTCGCGCAGCTGCCGGGCGGCGGCCTCGGCGCGCCGCCGGTCCATCGTGAACTCGTAGCGGCGCCGCTCCTGGACGCGCAGGTGCACGATGTACGCGCTCAGCAGCAGGGCCGGCACGGCGGGCGCCCAGAGGTAGCCGAGACCGCCGACCGCGGCGACGACCGCGCCGAGCGTGAAGATCAGGAAGAGGAGCGCGGTGGTACGCCGGCGGCGCGCGAGCACCTGGAGGCGCTGCTCGCGCCGGTGCCGCTCCGCCGCGGCCGACCTCGGCTCCGCCCTGGTCGGGGGTACGACAACGGCCCGGGCGTCGGCGTCCACGGAATTCACCGTTTCCGTCGCGGCGTCCGGGTCCGCGCGGTACTCGGGACCGGCCTCTTGGTCGCCGCGTTCACGCAGCCCCTTGGCGTAACGGCGCTCCATTCCCGCCCGGCCGGAAAGCAGCCGAATGGCAGTGGAGAAGCGTTCCGTCGGACGGGCTTCGTTCAGCTCGTCCTGCCTCCGGAGCCACATGGGCACCAAGTAGGCGGCCCAGGCCCCGACAATGACTGCGTAGATGAGGCCGCTGCTGCTCACACCTCACACCGTAGAGGGGCGCGGCCGGGCGGATCCGCCAATTGGGCCGGTGTGTCGCGCGAACCGGCTGATATCACGGACTTTTTTTGTGATTCTTCGGATCAGGTTATGGGCGAATCGGCTCCGCCCCCGATAATTCGAACAGATATTCGTTTATGCGCGTGCCCGGTGCCAGCGGCGCAGCAGCCCCTCCGGGACCTCCTCCGCCGTCAGCGCGTACACGAGGTGGTCGCGCCACGCGCCGTCGATGTGGAGGTAGCGCGGGCGCAGCCCCTCCTCGCGGAAGCCCAGCTTCTCCACGACGCGCCGGCTCGGCCCGTTCTCCGGGCGGATGCAGACCTCGATGCGGTGCAGCCCGACCTTGGCGAAGCAGTGGTCCACCGCCATCGCGACCGCCGTCGGCATCACGCCCCGGCCCGCCACCTCGCGGTCCACCCAGTAGCCCACGTGGCCCGCGCACATCGAGCCCCAGGTGATCCCGGCGACCGTCAGCTGGCCGACAAGGCGGCCCTGGTACTCGATGACGAAGGGCAGCATCCGCCCCGCGTTCGCCTCGGCCCGCAGATGGCGGACCATCTGGCGGTACGTCGGCCGGTGGATCACCGGCCCCCAGGGCGCGGGCGGCGGAATCGTCGCCTCCCACGGCCGGAGCCAGTCGCGGTTGCGCCGGTTGACCTCCCGCCAGGCACTTTGGTCCCGCAGTTTTATCGGCCGGAGCGTGACGTCGCCGTCGGTGAGCACCACCGGCCAGGTGGGTCCGTTCAGCTCGTGCTCCCGGAAGGCTCCGCCGGTCTGGTGTGGTCGCCGCCCCGGATCTGGTCCACCGCGTGCGGCAGGATGCGGGCCAGGACGGCCAGGCCGTCGCGCACCCCGCCCGGCGAACCCGGCAGGTTCACGATCAGCGTGTGCCCGGCCACGCCGGCCAGCCCCCGGGACAGGGCCGCGGTCGCCACCTTGGCCAGGCCTTCGGCGCGGATGGCCTGCGGGATGCCCGGGACCTCGTAGTCCAGCACCCGCGCCGTGGCGTCCGGGGTGCGGTCGGTCGGCGAGATGCCGGTGCCGCCGGTGGTGAGGATGACGTCGTACCCGGCGGCCACGCCCTCGCGCAGCGCCTGCTCGACCGGGTCCCCGTCGGGGACGACCCGCGGGCCGTCCACCGCGAAGCCCAGCTTCTCCAGCCCCTCGGCCAGCAACGGCCCGCCCCGGTCGGCGTACACGCCCGCCGAGGCGCGGTTCGAGGCGGTGACCACGAGTCCGCGCGGGGCGCTCCCGGATTCCCGGGACTCCCCCGCCGCGTCCGGCTCGGCCGACCGGGCCGCCGACCCGCTCCCGCCGGCCGGTACGGGCACGTGGCTGAAGGCGTCGCCGCCGCGCGGGGCGTTCACGCGCGCGTCCAGTCGCCGGACTTGCCGCCGGTCTTCTCCTCCACCCGGACGTCCGTGATGACGGCGCCCTTGTCGACGGCCTTCACCATGTCGATCACGGTGAGCCCGGCGACCGCGACGGCCGTCAGCGCCTCCATCTCGACGCCCGTACGGTCGGTCGTCTTGACGGTGGCGAGGATCTCGACGGCGTCGTCGGCGACCGTCAGGTCCACCTTCACGCCGGAGACGGCCAGCGGGTGGCAGAGCGGGATCAGGTCAGGCGTCTTCTTCGCGCCCATGATCCCGGCGATCCGCGCGGTGGCGAGGGCGTCGCCCTTGGGCACGCCCTCGCCGCGCAGCAGCTCGATCACCCGCGCGGAGACGAGCACGCGGCCGCTGGCCCGTGCCGTCCGCGTCGTGACGTCCTTCTCCGAGACGTCCACCATCCGGGCCGCGCCGGCCTCGTCGATGTGCGTCAGCCTGCTGTGCGTGGTCATAGGTTCGTGCCGCTCCCGCTCCGGGCCCCGCAAGGGCCTGTGTGGTGCAACACGCTACCCGCACCGGCCGTACTTCAGCCGAGCAGGACCACTTCGAGCTCGGCCCCCGGCTCCAGCGAGGTGACGTCCTCCGGTACGACCATCAGGGAGTCGGCGTGGGCCAGTGCCGCGATCAGGTGGGAGCCCGATCCGCCGACCGGGCTGACCGTGCCCTTCTGCGCGTCGTACTTGCCGCGCAGGAACTGGCGGCGCCCGGCCGGGGAGCCCAGCGCCTTGTCGGCTTCCAGGACGGCCCGCACGCTGGGCCTGCTCACGTCGGCCAGACCCATGAGCGCGCGGATCGCGGGCCGCACGAACAGCTCGAAGGAGACGTACGAGGACACCGGGTTGCCGGGCAGGGCCAGCAGGGGGGTGTGGTCGGGGCCGATGGTGCCGAAGCCCTGCGGCTTGCCGGGCTGCATGGCCAGCTTGCGGAAGTCCATCCGCCCGCCGTCGGCCTCGTCGTCCGCGGCGCCGACCGAGGTCAGCGCCTCCTTGACCACGTCGTACGCGCCGACGCTGACGCCGCCCGTGGTGACCAGCAGGTCCGCCCGGATCAGCTGGTCCTCGATGGTGGAGCGAAGGGTCTCGGCGTCGTCGGCCACGGCCCCGACCCGGTAGGAGATCGCTCCCGCGTCGCGCGCGGCCGCGGCCAGCGCGAAGCTGTTCGAATCGTAGATCGTTCCCGCGGCCAGCGACTCGCCCGGCTGGACCAGCTCGCTCCCGGTGGACAGGACGACCACGCGCGGGCGCGGGCGCACCCGTACGGTGCCCCGCCCGATGGCGGCGAGCAGCGCGATCTGCGGCGGACCGAGGACGGTGCCCGCGGCGAGCGCGAGGTCACCGGCCTGGACGTCGCTGCCGCGCGCGCGGACGTGGGCCCGCGCCTCGGCGGCCCGGTGCACCCGCACCTCGCCGCCCGAGCCCTCGGGGGCCGCGCTGGCGGGGGTCATGCCGGCGGCCGCGCCGCCGCCCGTGCCGCCGTCGGTCCACTCGACCGGTACGACGGCTTCCGCGCCGGGGGGCAGCGGGGCGCCGGTCATGATGCGGGCGGCCTGGCCGGGGCCGACGGTGGGCAGCTCGGCGCTGCCCGCCGCCACGTCCCCGATCACCGTCAGCACCGCGGGGAACTCCTCGCTCGCGCCCTGGACATCGGCCGTGCGGACGGCGTAGCCGTCCATGGAGCTGTTGTCGAAGGGCGGGAGCGCGACGGGCACGGTGACGTCCTCGACCAGGACGCAGCCCTGGGCGTCGAGCAGCTGGAGCTCGATGGGCTCCAGCGGCCGGATCGCGGCGAGGACGTCAGCGAGGTGCTCGTCGACCGACCACAGGCGCTGGGCGTCCGGGCCGGTGTCCTGCGGTGCGCGGCTGCTCAAGGTCCTACATCTCCTCCGTGACGTAACGGTGAAGCCAGGTGCGGAACTCCGGGCCGAGGTCCTCCCGCTCGCAGGCGAGTCGGACGATGGCCCGCAGGTAGTCCCCGCGGTCCCCGGTGTCGTAGCGGCGGCCCCGGAAGACCACGCCGTGCACCGGGCCGCCCACGGTCTCGTCGGCGGCCAGCTTCTGCAGGCCGTCGGTGAGCTGGATCTCCCCGCCGCGGCCCGGCTCGGTCTCCCGCAGTATGTCGAAGATCGCGGGGTTGAGGACGTACCGTCCGATGACCGCGTAATTGCTGGGCGCGTCCGCCGGGTCGGGCTTCTCGACGAGGCCGGTGATCCGGACGACGTCGTCCTCGTCCGTGGCCTCGACGGCGGCGCAGCCGTACAGGTGGACGTTGGCGGGGTCGACCTCCATGAGGGCGATGACCGTGCCGCCGGTGCGGGCGTGGACGTCGGTCATCTGGCGCAGCAGCGGGTCGCGCGGGTCGATCAGGTCGTCGCCGAGGAGGACGGCGAAGGGCTCGTCGCCGACGTGCGGTTCGGCGCACAGGACGGCGTGGCCGAGGCCGCGCGGGTCGCCCTGGCGGACGTAGTGCATGGTGGCCAGGTCGCTGGACTCCTGGACCTTCTTGAGGCGGTCGTCGTCGCCCTTGGCGATGAGGGCCGACTCCAGCTCGTAGTTGCGGTCGAAGTGGTCTTCGAGGGCGCGCTTGTTACGTCCTGTGATCATGAGGACGTCGTCCAGGCCGGCCGACACGGCCTCCTCGACCACGTACTGGATGGCCGGCTTGTCCACGACCGGGAGCATTTCCTTGGGCGTCGCCTTCGTCGCCGGCAGGAAGCGGGTACCGAGACCTGCGGCCGGGATCACGGCCTTCTTGATCACAGGGTGCAACTGAGTCATGGGCAGAACGATAGTGGGTCACACAGACCGCTCCGGGCTTGTTTCCGGTAAGTAGATCCGATAATGCACCGGTTTGAAAGGAAATCAGAGTCAGCTGTGGTAGGGAACCCGCCGAACCCGTCCGAAAAGGCTCCGCTGCGCCGCGAACTGCTCGCCGCCCGCCGCGCCCTGTCCCCCGAATCCCTTCGCGCATCGGCCCTCGCGCTCTCCCGCTCCGCCCTCGAACTACCCGAACTGGCCGCTGCCCACACGGTGGCGGCGTACGTCTCGGTCGGCTCCGAGCCGGGCACCCGTGATCTGCTGGACGCCCTGCTCGCCGCGGGGAAGCGCGTACTGCTGCCCGTTCTGCTGCCCGACAACGACCTCGACTGGGCCGCGTACGAGGGTCCCGGCAGCCTCGCCGAGGCCGCGCACCCCGGGAAGATGCGGCTGCTGGAGCCGGCCGGGACCCGGCTCGGGCCGGACGCGGTCACCGGCGCCGACGCCGTACTGCTGCCCGGACTGGCCGTGGACGGGCGCGGGATGCGCCTGGGGCGCGGCGGGGGCTCGTACGACCGGGTGCTGGCGCGCCTGGCGCGCGCCGGGGCGCACCCCGCGCTGGTCGTGCTCCTCTACGACGAAGAGGTGGTCGCGCGGGTCCCGGAGGAACCGCACGACCACCCCGTTCAGGCGGTGGCCACCCCGTCGGGGGTGGTCAGATTCACGGCGCGGGGGCCGCTCACGGCTTGAGCGTGAGGGTCTCCGTGGTCGCCTTGTCCACGGCCTCCTTGCCGAAGGGCCAGTCCAGCAGCTCGCCCTTGGCCCACATCGTCGTCTGGTCCGTGTAGTTGTCGTGGTACGCGTGGCCCGAGGCGCCGGTCAGGTTGATCCAGCGCGACTTGTCCAGGTCGTTGAGGTTCACGACCATGCGCATCGACGGGACCCACGTGACCCCGTACCCGCTGGAGGCGTTCCAGCCCGTCGCGTTCACGGTGGCCTCGCCGCCGCCCAGGTTCCACGGGCCGCGGTTGAGGAGCCACTGCATGAAGCCGGGGCCGCCGGTGCCGATGGTCTGGTTCTTCAGCGTCAGCTGGTGCAGGCGGCCCCAGCTCCAGGTGGACTGGTCCTTGCCCAGCTTGGCGGTCAGCTCCCAGCGCGCGTCCTTCATGGCCCGCGCGAACAGCTGGTCGCGGGTGGCGGTCGCCGGCTGGTTGCGGGCGGCCGGCGTCTGCCACCAGGCCGACTTCTCGTCCTTGACCAGGCGGCGGACCACCTCGAACCAGCGGTCGCCGCCGTCCGGCTGCGCCGAGTCCGCGTCGCGCGCACCGCACTCGCGGACCGTCTTGGCCAGGTCGTCGACCGGACCGCTGCTCTCCTCCTGGACGTTCATGCAGCTGCCCTCGATCCGCAGCTCCTTCGGCATCTTGTCGCCGAAGGACAACTTGAGGATGTTGCGCCAGACCGCGTTGAAGTACGCGGCCGCCGCCGAGTCGGGCTCCTGGGTGTAGTTCCAGCCCTCCAGCAGCTTCTGCGCGGAGCGCACGTCCGGGTCCGAGACCTCGATCTTGGCCAGCATCGGGGTCAGCAGCGCGGCGATCTCGCTGCCGTTGTCCATCTGCATGGTGCGCATGTCATCGGTGGAGATCTTGCCGTTGTCCTTGGTCTTCGCCTCGATGAGGTCGTTGATCCGCTGGCTGCGGGCGCCGTAGCCCCAGTCGGTGGTCAGGACGTACGGGTACTTGCCCGCGCCGGTCCCGCCCTCCACGACCGCCTGGTTCGCGGTGACGATGTAGCCGCGCGCCGGGTTGTAGTCGTAGGGCATCTCGTCCTGCGGGATGTAGCCCGCGTTGCCGTCCCTGCCGCCCTTCCAGGCGTACTTGGAGTCCCAGCCCGGGGCCGGCATGCGGCCGTCGCCGGCGCCGCGGATCGGGATGCGGCCGGGGGCCTGGTAGCCGATGTTGCCGGAGGGGCCCTTGTTGTCGGCGTAGATCAGGTTCTGCGAGGGCACCTCGAAGTCGCGGGCGGCGGCGCGGAAGCCCGCGAAGTCCTTGGCCCGGTTCAGGCTGAAGACGGCGTCCATCGACTTGCCCGGGTCCAGGGCGGTCCAGCGCAGGGCGACGGCGTAGCCGTTGCCGCGGTCGGGGGCCGAGCTGGAGACGGGGGTGCGGCTGCCGACCGTGCCGAGCTCGTCGCTGCGGTCGGAGATCAGCGGGCCGTTGTTCGTGGTGCGGACGGTGATCTTCTTGCTCTTGCCGCCCGCGATCTTGATGACCTCTTCACGGGTCGTGAAGGGGACCACCTTGTTGTCGTAGACGTAGCCCTCGGGCTTGACCTGCTCCAGGTAGAGGTCGGTGACGTCGGCGCCGAGGTTCGTCATGCCCCAGGCGATGTCGGCGTTGTGGCCGATGACCACGCCGGGCATGCCGGAGAAGGTGTAGCCGGCGACGTCGTACTTGCACTGGCTGGAGACCGTGCGGCAGTGCAGGCCCATCTGGTACCAGACCGAGGGCAGCTGCGGGGACAGGTGCGGGTCGTTGGCGAGCAGCGGCTTGCCGGTGGTCGTGTACTGGCCGGAGACGACCCAGGAGTTCGAGCCGATGCCGCTGCCGTTGGGGCCGAGGATCGCCGGGACCTTGTCCAGGGTCGCGGCGAGGGAGGTCAGCGAGTTGCGCAGCCCCACCGTGGCGCCCTGGGCGGTGGTGTCGTCCGCGAGGCCGGTCGGGGTGGCGGGGGCGGCCGGAGCGCCCGGAGCCTGCGCGCCGGTCGAGGCCTGCGAGCCGGTGGTGCTGCCGCCGCCCGAGCCCTTGCCGGAGCCGGGGGAACCCGCGGCCGCGCCCTGGGGCGCGTACTTGCCGCCCTCGATCTTGCCGGCGTCGACGATCGGCTTGTTCCGGTCGAAGGGGTACGGCGGGTAGAGCTCGTCGATCTGCGCCTGCGTGAGCTTGTTCGACATCAGCGCGCGGTCGATCTCGTCCTGCATGTTGCCGCGCAGGTCCCAGGCCATCGCCTTGAGCCAGGCCACCGAGTCCACCGGCGTCCACTGCTCGGGCTGGTAGTCGTCGCTGAGCTTGAGGGTGGCGTGCTCGACGGAGAGGTCCTTGCCGGACTTCCCCTTCAGGTACGCGTTGACCCCGTCGGCGTAGGCCTGGAGGTACTTCTTCGTCTCGGGCGACAGCTTCTTGTCGTACTCCTCCTGCGCGACCTGGCGCCAGCCGAGCGTGCGCAGGAAGGCGTCGGTCTCGACCTGGTCGGCGCCGAACATCTCGGAGAGCCGGCCGGAGGTCATGTGGCGTCGGACGTCCATCTCCCAGAAGCGGTCCTGGGCGTGGACGAAGCCCTGCGCGCGGAAGAGGTCGTCGTCGTTGTCGGCGTAGAGCTGGGGAATGCCGTGGGAGTCGCGCTTGACCTCGACGGTCCCGGTCAGGCCGGGAACCTTGAGGGTGCCGGTGGCCTGGGGGAACGAGGCGCGGACGTTGTCCATGCTCCAGTACGTCCCGTACCCGAAGCCCGACAGGAGCGCCAGGACCAGCACGAGCACGATCAGACGGGCGCGTCGTCCCCTCTTCTTGACGGGAGGAGCGGTTTCGTTGGCGGGCATCGCTGTCCTTAGAGGGGCAGGGTGGTCCTGGGAGTGCTGGGAGCAACCATAGGCGCAGCACCGGGTCCGTTGATCCGCCAGGGGTCGAGGTGACGAGGACAGGGCCTGACAGGCGTTTCACAATGTGGGTATCGCGTAAAGGGCGCGTCAAATATTAGGTAAGGTAACGAAGTACCTGCCGATCTTGCCGGACTTGTGGCCTGGAGGAACGTTCCGCCGGGCGACTTGAAGAAAGGGCCGCCCGCTGACCGTCCACACGCTCAATGAGCTCCTGCTGGTCTGCTCGCTCGTGCTGCTCGTCGCCGTCGCGGCGGTGCGCCTCTCTTCACGCAGCGGCCTCCCCAGCCTGCTCATCTACCTCGGCATAGGCATAGCGATAGGCCAGGACGGCATAGGCAACGTCGTTTTCGACAATGCCGAGCTGACCCAGGTCATCGGCTACGCCGCGCTCGTCGTGATCCTCGCCGAGGGCGGTCTGGGCACCAAGTGGAAACAGATCAGACCGGCGCTGCCGGCCGCGATCGTGCTGTCGCTCGTCGGCGTCGCGATCAGCGTCGGCGTCACGGCCGCGGGCGCGCACTACCTGGTCGGGCTGGACTGGCGGCAGGCCCTGCTGATCGGCGCGGTCGTCTCCTCGACCGACGCCGCGGCCGTCTTCTCCGTACTGCGCAAGGTCCCGCTGCCCTCCCGGATCACGGGTGTGCTGGAGGCGGAGTCGGGCTTCAACGACGCTCCCGTCGTCATCCTGGTCGTCGCCTTCGCGACGGTGGGCCCGGTGGACCAGTGGTACGTCCTGATCGGCAAGATCGCCCTGGAGCTGCTGATCGGCGTCGCGATCGGGCTGTCGGTGGGCTTCCTGGGGGCGTACGGCCTGCGGCACGTGGCACTGCCCGCCTCCGGCCTCTACCCGATCGCCGTCATGGCGATCGCGGTGTCGGCGTACGCGGCCGGCGCCATCGCGCACGGCTCCGGCTTCCTCGCCGTCTACCTGGCCGCGATGGTGCTCGGGAACGCGAAGCTGCCGCACTGGCCGGCGACCCGGGGGTTCGCGGACGGGCTCGGCTGGATCGCCCAGATCGGCATGTTCGTCCTGCTCGGGCTCCTGGTCACCCCGCACGAGCTGGTGAACGACTTCTGGCCCGCCGTGGTCATCGGCCTGGTGCTGACGATGGTGGCGCGCCCGCTGGAGGTCTTCCTCAGCCTGCTGCCCTTCCGGATCCCCTGGCAGGAGCAGGCCCTGATGTCGTGGGCGGGGCTGCGCGGCGCCGTGCCCATCATCTTGGCGACCATCCCGATGGTGACCGGGATCGAGGGAAGCGACCGCGTCTTCAACATCGTCTTCGTGCTGGTCGTCGTCTACACCCTGGTCCAGGGGCCGACCCTGCCCTGGCTGGCTCGCAAGCTGGAACTCGGCGCGGGCGACGAGGGAGCCGCCGACCTGGGGATCGAGTCGGCACCACTGGAGAAGCTGCGCGGGCACCTGCTGTCCTTCGCCATCCCCGAGGCCTCGCGGATGCACGGCGTCGAGGTGAGCGAGCTGCGGTTGCCGCCGGGGGCCTCGGTGACGCTGGTGGTCCGGGACGCGAAGAGCTTCGTACCGCTGCCGTCGACCGTGCTGCGGCGCGGGGACGAGCTGCTGGTGGTGGCGACGGATCCGGTACGGGACGCGGCGGAGGCCCGGCTGCGGGCGGTGGCGCGGGGCGGCAAGCTGGCCGGATGGCTGGGGACGGGCGCGAACGGGGGCTGAACGGGGGCCGGGCGGGGCCGCGGGCCCCCGGACCTGACTTCAACAGAGCGTTAGAGTGTCGTTCTAATTCTGTGTTTTCGGGGTTTGCGGGCGGTTTCACCCCGCTTTCATGGGCCCCGGAATGCGAACTTCCAGTTAATCGCAGGTGAAGACATCGCATGTCACCGGAATCACAGGACACACACCGGGTCTGCCTGTACGATAAAGGCACACCACATCGAACCAACTCTGCCTGACGCAGAGCTGGCGCGACCGCAAAGCGGCCGTGGCTCCCTCCCGCAGTGGGCGCCCAGGTATCACTCGGTTCTGCGCAAGAGGACAGCTCTCGGGGCTCCCACATGTACGGGTGCGGTCGCTCACGAGGCGGCTCACCGTCCGCAGACGGGGACGCTCTACCAGGCAGCGGAAAGGCCAGGCCGTGACATCCGCGGTCACGACCGACAAGTCCGCCCGCCCCGGTTACGGGCAGCTCCTGCGCACGCCCGGCGCCATCGGCTTCGTTCTCCCGGGATTCGCCGCCCGGCTCCCCTTCGGAATGCTGACCATCAGCATCCTGCTGCTCGTCCAGCACACCAGCGGTTCCTACGGCAGCGCCGGCATCGTCGCCGCCGTCACCGGCGTCTCGATGGCGCTGTCCGCCCCGGTGATGGGCAAGCTCACCGACCGCCGCGGCCAGAGCGCCGTCCTGGTCCCCGTCGTCCTCATGCACTCCGCAGCCGTCTCCACCCTCGTGGCGCTCGCGCTGCTGGGCGCTCCCGTGTGGGCGCTGGCCCTGGCGGCCGTCCCCGCCGGCGCCTCCGTCCCGCAGGTCGGACCGATGGTCCGGGCCCGCTGGGCCGCCAAGCTGGAAGGCTCCCCGCTGCTGCCGACGGCCGCCGCGTTCGAGTCCGTCACCGACGAGTTCACCTTCGTCGTCGGCCCGGTGCTGGCCACCGCCCTGTGCACCGGCGTCCACCCGGCCGCCGGCCTGATCACCGAGGCCGTGCTGACGCTGGCCGGCGGTCTGGTCTTCGCGGCGCAGCGCGCCACCCAGCCGAAGCTCCACACCGTGGCGGCCGGGAACGAGAAGCACGCCTCCGCGCTGTCCTTCCCGGGCCTGCGCGTCCTGATCGTGGCCTTCCTCGGCATCGGCGCCGTCTTCGGCGGCATGCAGGTCTCGCTCGCCGCCTTCTCCAACGAGATCGGCAACCCGGGCGCCAACGGCCTGCTGTACGGCGTCTTCGCGGCCGGCAACATGACCGCGGGCATCGCCTGCGGCGCCATCGCCTGGAAGATCGGCCCGCGCCGCCGGCTGCTGCTCGGCTACGCCGGCCTCACCGTGGCCGCCTCGGTCCTGTGGACCGCGCACTCCATGATCCTGCTGGGCGCGCTCGGCCTGGTCGTCGGCCTGTGCATCGCTCCGGCCCTGATCACCGGCTACACGATGGTCGAATCCCTGATCCCGGCGAACGCCCGGACCGAGGCCTTCACCTGGCTCACCGGCGCCGTCGCCTTCGGTCAGGCCACCGCCGTGACCCTGGCCGGCCGCCTGACGGACGCGCACGGGTCCTCGTACGGCTTCCTGGTGCCCATGGCGGGCACCGTGCTGGCCCTCGCCACCCTGCTGGCGCTGCGCTCCAGCCTGGCCCCGAAGGCGCCGAGCCGGATCATCAGCTCGTCGGCGGGAACGCCCGCCACCGGTGCTCCCGAGGTCCCTGCCGCGCGGGTGAACGAGCGTGGTGTCGGTCACCGCGTGCCGGTGACGGTGGACTGATCGGCCGGAATACGTCACCATGGAACGTCGTTAGCACTCATTGAGTCAGAGTGCCAGGAGGAAATTCGTGCCGACCTACCAGTACCAGTGCACCGAGTGCGGTGAGGGCCTTGAGGCCGTGCAGAAGTTCACCGATGACGCACTGACCGAGTGCCCGAACTGCCACGGACGCCTGAAGAAGGTGTTCTCCGCGGTCGGCATCGTCTTCAAGGGATCCGGTTTCTACCGGAACGACAGCCGCGGCGCCTCGTCGAGCAGCACGCCTGCCTCCTCGAAGCCGTCCACGCCTGCCGCCGCCCCGGCCGCTTCGTCGACGTCCTCGTCGTCTTCTTCGTCGAGCACGAGCAGCAGCTCGACGTCGGCCGCCTGATCTCCCGTCTCTGATGCGCGAGGCCCCGCAGCCCTTCCGGGCGGCGGGGCCTCGCGCATGCCCGGTTAGGGTGGCGGCATGGCTAACGCAGAGATCGGTGTCATCGGCGGCTCGGGCTTCTACTCCTTCCTGGACGACGTCTCCGAGGTCCGGGTGGACACCCCGTACGGGCCCCCGAGCGACTCCCTCTTCCTCGGTGAGCTGGCCGGGCGCCAGGTAGCGTTCCTCCCCCGCCACGGCCGCAGCCACAAGGTCCCGCCCCACAAGATCAACTACCGGGCGAACCTGTGGGCGCTGCGCTCGGTGGGCGTCCGCCAGGTGCTCGGCCCGTGCGCGGTCGGCGGCCTGCGCACGGAGTACGGCCCGGGCACCCTGCTCGTTCCCGACCAGCTGGTCGACCGTACGAAGTCCCGCGCCCAGACCTTCTTCGACGGCGAGCCGCTGCCCGACGGCACGGTGCCGAACGTCGTGCACACCACCTTCGCCGACCCGTACTGCCCGGTCGGCCGCTCGGTGGCGCTGGCGGCGGCGCGCGGCCGCGCGTGGGAGCCGGTGGACGGCGGCACGATGGTCGTCGTCGAGGGCCCCCGCTTCTCGACGCGCGCCGAGTCGAAGTGGCACGCGGCGATGGGCTGGTCGGTCGTCGGCATGACGGGCCACCCGGAGGCGGTCCTCGCCCGCGAGCTGGGCCTCTGCTACACGTCGATGGCGCTGGTCACGGACCTGGACGCGGGTGCGGAGACGGGTGAGGGCGTGTCCCACACGGAGGTCCTGAAGGTGTTCGGCGAGAACGTCGGCCGCCTGCGCGAGGTCCTCTTCGACGCGGTCTCCGCCCTCCCCCCGACGGACTCCCGCGCCTGCCTGTGCACCCACGCCCACGACGGCTGGGACCTCGGCATCGAACTGCCGTAACCCGCCTCCGCACCCCGGCAGGGCGCCTGGAGCAATCCGGGGTGCGGCCTGGGGGCCCTGCCACGACCCTGGCTCCATGGGCAAGCATCCCAAGGTGGTGGTCAAGCCTCCCGACAGCCGCGGTCTGCGCGAGGTCACCGTCGGCGGCATCCCGGTTGGCGCCGCATGGTCCCTGCGCGACCTCCGCAGGATCCTGCGGCGTGCCGGCTTCCCGCATGATGTGGATCTGAACGATCCGTCCATCGTCCGCTGGCGCGAGGCGGGCAGCACGACTTGGCCGCATCGGCCCCGGCGGCTCGTCACGCTCGTGGTGATGGTGGCGGGATTTCTGGGTTCCATGGCCCTGTTCGCCTACATCGGCCTGGACGACGCGTTCAATGCGTTGACCTTCGCGGGACGTGTCACGGGGGCTTTGTTTGTCGCCGCAGGGGCGGTCGAGGGGGCGGCTGCACTCGCGGCCTTGGACTACTGGGCCAAACGCAAGGGGAGGTACTCGGGGGCGGTGAGCCTCGGAGGTTCACTCATCGCGCTGGCGGTCAGCAGCCTGCTCGTCTTCGTCTGGCACGATGAAATGGAGTTCCCGCCTCTTGTGCCGATGATCTTCGCAGTCTGGGTCTGGGCCGCCTGGACCACCGCACTCCTTCACAAGCAGAGAGCCTGGCACGAGATCCCCTCTCCGAAGGGCGTGGCTATCGGAGTGGCCTTGACCGTTGCCTTCACCGGCGCGAACTTTGTCTACTCGGCCATGTACCAGCCCAGCGCCATGCAGCCCTTCATCACCACTGAAGTAAAGTTCGGAGTATCGAAAATCGAGGGGTCGACCATTCACCTTCCGGTGGACTTCCGGGTAAGGAACAGCGGGAAAGTGCCGGTCTACGTACTCGAAACGATCTTCTGGGTCCGGGGTGAGACAGCCGAGTTCACCCAGACGGAACGCCCTCCGGAAAAGCGGAAGACGGACGCATGGCAGAGTCGCGACACGGACCTCTACCGCACACCCCCAGAATCGAAACTGATCAGTACCGGATGGTGGGTTGCTCCGGGCTCCTGGCTTGAGCCCGGGGCCGAGTTCAGCACGGTGAAGATCGCCCAGATGCCGCGCAGCGCCCACTTCGATCTCGTGCGGGCCAACGCGAATGCCCTGATTCTTCGCCGAGACCGCGCGGCTATGTCCACAGGAGAATTCGCAGCCAGCCGCTCGCTCTCTTTCACCAACGACCAGTACGGCATCGAAGGCTGCCCCGAGCAATGCAACACAACCGCTACACACTTCGCGGAGGTACGCCACAATAACACCATCACAAATGTGACGAGGGAGCCTCGTTACGTGACTTCCTGGATGACGGTAAACAGGGACGGCATCAATTCGAGCATCGGTGCGGGCATCGGCGCGCGCAACCAGCCGGCGGATGAGGGCGAACGATACGGCCTCACTTACCAGCAGTCCGTGGACGTCGCGACACCTTTCGCCGCACTGAGCAACCCTTCGCTCTCGCCGAGTCACTGAACACCAAACCCGAGCCGGCGATGAGCGCCCCGTCTCGCGGAGACGCGGACCACCACATCACCCGACAAGGACGGTCCGGGAGCTGGTTGGCCGGCTCACTCCTGTGGGTGACGGAGTTGTCCACAGGCTGGGGATTGTCCACAGGGGCGAGCGGGAGTGGGCGGGGCGGCGGATCGTGAGGGGTGTCCGGGCGGCGGGTCCGGGCGTCGGAACTCGATTCGCCGGTGGTGACCGTCATGTCCAAGTCCTCGTGCTTCTCCTCCTCTTCCTCTTCCTCTTCCTCTTCTTCCTCCTCTTCCTCCTCTTCCGCCTCTTCCACGTGTCCCCCCGCGCGGCCCGTGCCCCCGTTTCCCCCGCTTCGCGTCGGGCGGGGCGGGGACCGGCTGCGCCGGGCCGTACGGCGTCGGCGGCGGGCCGCTTCGGCCGGCTTGGCCGTACTGGCGGCCGCGCTGGCGGTGGTGGGCGGGACGGAGGCGGCCCAGGCCTCGCGGGGCGCGGCTCCGCCACCCGAGGTGAAACCCCCGCCGGCGGCGGTGCGGTGGGTGTCTGCGCCGGTGCGCATCGCGGACGCCGCGACGGTGCGGCTGTTGCGGCCCGGGGACCGGGTGGACGTGGTCGCGGCGGAGCGCGCGGGCCCGCCGAGGGTGGTGGCCGCCGGAGCGCGCGTGGCCGAAGTGCCCGCTCCGGAGCAGGGCGTTGGGGACGCCGGGGCGCTGGTCGTCCTGTCGGTGCCCCGGGACACCGCGCGGGCTCTCGTGGGGGCGGGCGCCGTGGCACGGCTGGCGGTGACACTGTGCTGAATCGGACGTGCGTGCAGTCAAGTCACTACAAGACGGGCACCGATTGGACACGCCGGGCCCGGACTGCCGTAGCTTTCGGAACCGTTGGCTCCATGTTCGGCGGATTCGAAGAGAGGCTCAGTGGTGAGCGAGAAGAAGAAGGAAGGCGTCCTGGCAGGCTTCAAGGCCTTCCTGATGCGCGGCAACGTGGTCGACCTGGCGGTGGCGGTCGTCATCGGCGCCGCGTTCACGAACATCGTGAACTCGGTCGTGAAGGGGATCATCAGCCCGCTGGTCGGCGCCGTGGGGACGAAGAGTCTGGACGGCTACACGTCCTGCCTGAAGGGCCCCTGCGGTGTCGATGCGAAGGGGGATGCCATCGGCGTGAACATCCTCTGGGGTTCGGTGCTGAACGCCGCGCTGACCTTCCTGATCACGGCCGCGGTCGTCTACTTCCTGATGGTGCTGCCGATGGCGAAGTACCTGGCCCGGATGGAGCAGCGCCGCCGGGCCAAGGAAGGCGTTCAGGAGACCATGGAGATCACCGAGCTGGTGGTCCTCAAGGAGATCCGGGACGAGCTCATCGCCCAGCGCGGCCAGAACGGCCAGGGCGGCCAAGGTGGCCAGGGCGGTTACGGCGGCCAAGGTGGCCAGGGCGGCCAGTACGGTCACCCCGGCCAGGGCTACTAGCGGGTCAGACGTGGTGCGGCGGCTTCTCGTCGAGGAAGCGGGCCAGGTCGGCAGCGCTCCCGGCGGAGGCCGGCCGCTCGCCCCACCCGCGGTCGGTGTCGTCCGAGGACTGCTGGTCCAGCGGGTCGTCGAAGACGAGCCGGGGCTTGGGGCGCGGCGCGGGCGCGGCCTCGGGCCGGGGCTCGGGCTGCGGGGACTGCGGGTCGGAAGCGGGGGCGCTGCTCATGCCTCCAGGGTACGGCCGCCCCCGCCCCGGCCTCCGGCCCCGATCCCGCCCCGATCCGGGCTCGGGGTCAGCTGGGGGCCTCGGCACCCGGGCGGGCGTAGAACCACCAGCACACGGCCAGGCAGGTGGCGTAGAAGCCGATGAAGAGCCACAGCGCGTTCGTGACGGCCATGGCGGCGAACATCGCGGGGATGAAGAAGAACCCGTAGGCGGCGATGGCGGAGGAGAAGCCCGTGACGGCGCCGGCCTCCATCTCCGACTGCTTCAGCGCCGCGGCCTGCGCCTCGGGCCCCTTGCCCTCCGCCTCCCGCATGTGCTGGTCCCGGAAGATCACCGGGATCTGCCGGAAGGTCGATCCGTTGCCCAGCCCGGAGAAGGCGAAGGCGGCGAGGAAGCCGATGAAGAACGCCCAGAAGCTGCCCTGGTCGCCACCCGAGGGCAGCGCGAAGATCACCACGACCAGAGCCGCGGCCATACCGACGAACGAGAGCATCGTGACCCTGGCGCCGCCGATCTTGTCGGAGAGCCAGCCGCCGGCCCAGCGCATGAGCGCGCCGATGAACGGGCCGATCCAGGCATAGGTGGTCGCCTGGTAGCCCTGCCCCTCGAAGTTGTTCTTGATCAGCAGGGGCAGGCCGGCCGCGAACCCGATGAAGGAGCCGAAGGTGCCGACGTAGAGCCAGGTCATCAGCCAGTTGTGCTTGCGCTTGAAGATGATCTTCTGCTGGCTGAAGGGGGCCGAGGCCACCCGGAGGTCGTTCATCAGGAACCAGGCGAGCAGCGCCATGATCACCAGCAGCGGCACCCAGAGGAACGCGCCGTTCTGGAGCCAGATGTCGGTGTTCCCCTTCGCGTCGTGCTGCGGACCGCCCGCGGGCGCGCCCAGTACCGCGGCGGTGACCACCAGCGGGGCGACGAGCTGGACCACGCTCACGCCGAGGTTGCCGAGGCCTCCGTTGAGGCCGTTGGCGCTGCCCTTCTCCCGCTTGGGGAAGAAGAAGCCGATGTTCGCCATCGAGGAGGCGAAGTTCGCGCCGCCGATCCCGCAGACGGCAGCGATCAGCGCCAGCTCCCAGTACGGAGTGCCGGTGTCCTGGAGCGCGAAGCCCAGCCACAGCATCGGCCCGACCAGGATGATCGTGCTGAACGCGGTGAACTTCCGCTCGCCGAAGATCGGCCCGATGAAGGTGTACAGGATCCTGAAGGTGCCGCCGGTGATGCCGGGGATGGCCGTCAGCCAGAACAGCTACGACTTCGAGAAGCCGAAACCGACGTCGTTCAGCTTGACCACGGTGACCGACCAGACCTGCCAGACCACGAAGCCGAGCATCAGCGCCGGGATCGAGACCCAGAGGTTGCGCTGGGCGACGGTACGGCCGGTGGACTGCCAGAACCCTTCGTCCTCGGGCCGCCAGTCGCCGATGGTGGCGCCCGGCTTGTAGGTCTCGCGGCGGTGCGGGCGCACCGGGGACGGGGTGGGGGTGGGGGTGGGTATGGACATGGTCATCGGTCCTTCGGGTCGAGGAGCCACAGTCCGAGCACGACGAGGAAGGACAGGACCAGGAATCCCGCGCCCCACCAGGCCGTGGCGGTGTTGCCTTCCATCCACTCGTTGACGGTCACCGTCAGCGCCCAGAGCTGGCCGATCACGACCGTGAGGGCCAGGGCCAGGCGGGCGTTGAGCTTCGAGGAGCGCTCCGGCTCCTGTTCGGATCCGGCGCCCGGACCGGGGCCCGTGTGCCGGATCCGCGGGTCTCCGTAGCCGCTGGTGGGGCGGATCTGCGGATACCGCTCGTGCACCGGACGGTTCAGCCGGGGCTGGGCACTGCCCGGTTGGTAGTCCGGGCGCGGAGGCAGGGCGCCGTTGCTCATGTACGCCTGCTCTCGGTGGCGCGGTCCGCACCGGGGCAGCCGAGCCGGCGGGCCGTGTCGGGCCGGTCCTCGCCGAACTGCCGGCACAGGGCCTCCCTCGCCGACTCTCCCGACCGGGCGGTCGCGACGGCCCAGACGCTGCCGTCGATCTCCTCGGTCAGGAAGATCCTGGGGAGCGGGCGCGGCGGCGGGCCCGCGGTGACCTCGCCGGTGCGGGCGTCGAAGACGCCCTCGTGGCAGGGGCAGTACAACTCCCCGTCGGCGCCCCGGTCCTCGCGCCACAGCACGGCGCAGGCCAGGTGGGTGCAGACGGCGGAGTAACCGACGAGGGAGCCGTCCGACAGCCGTACGGCCAGGGCCCGGTCCTCGTCCCCCGGGAAGCGGAAGGCGACGGACTCTCCCGGCGCCAGCCGGTCGGCGACCTTCTTGGTCCGGGGCAGGCTCTCGCTGTCACCGTGCCGGTGCAGGATGCCGGAGGCGACGCCCACACCGCCGATGGCGAGGCCGCCCGAGACGGTGGCCACGATCCGCAGGTAGTCGCGGCGGGTGGTGAGGGAGTCGGCGCTGATCCGGTCGCGCAGCCGCTCGGCGGCGTCCTCTCCCGCGAGTTCCGGTCCCGTGGCGGGCGGGGGCGGTTCGGTCAGGCTCATCGGACATCCACTCCGTTGATCTCGACGACGGGCAGGCCGCCGGGGACGGGCCACTGGACCTTGTCGGCGGGGACGACCATCGCGACGCCCGTGCTGACCATCACGTCGCCGAAGGCGAAGGAGTCGGCGACCTGGACGCCGGGGCGTTCGGCCTGGAGCTCTTCGAGGGTTCCGTAGAAGAGGGCCCCGGTCGGGCAGACGGTGGCGCACATCGGGGCCAGGCCGTAGGCGGTGCGGTCGTAGCAGAGGTTGCACTTCATCTGGAGCTTCGCCTGGAGGTCGATCTTCGGGACGCCGAAGGGGCAGGCGTTGACGCAGTTGGCGCAGCCGATGCAGCGGGTGGTGTCGGCCTGTTGGACCACGCCGTCGGCGGTCACCAGGATCGCGTCGGCGGGGCAGACCTCGGCGCAGGGGGCGACCGGGTCCTCGCAGTGCATGCAGACGGTCGGAAGGGAGGCGACGGACATGCCGGGTTCGGTGTAGTCCAGGTGGATCATCGATTTGCCGCGGTGGGAGTCGCATTCGCGGCAGGCGGAGACACAGGCCTGGCAGCCGATGCAGCGCCCCGGGTCGATGAAGATCGTGCGGCCCATCATGGCGGGGTCAGCTCCTCTCCGCCGTGCCACGCCCCTGCGGGGACGTGGGGGGCAGGCGGTCGGTGCGGGAGGCCTGGGCCTCCGGGTAGGCCTCGTGGCCCGGGGCCGTGGGAGGCGCGGGCACCTCGTCGACCCGCTCGGCGGCCTCGATCCGGGCGGCGCAGACCTTGTACTCGGGGATCTTCGAGCGGGGGTCGAGGGCGTCGATGGTCAGGGCGTTCGCGGCCGTCGGGACGGGCCAGTGGTACGGGATGAACACGGTGTCGGGGCGGATGGCCTCGGTGACCAGGGCCGGGAAGACCTCGCTGCCGCGGCGGGTGACCACCCGGACCGGGTCGCCGTTCCTGAAGCCGTGCGAGGGGTGGACCTCCACCCAGGGGCGGGGGGTCTGCTCGACGAGGGCGCCCAGGCGGCGGGTCTGGTTGCCGGAGAGGAAGTGCGCGACGGTGCGGCCGGTGGTGAGCGAGAGGGGGAATTCCTCGGTGTAGGCGTCCATGGGCGGATGCCATTCCACGACCTGGAGGTGGATCTTTCCGTCGGGGTGGTAGGTCCGGCCGTCCTCGAACAGCCGGGGCGTGCCCGGGTGCTCGGTGGACGGGCAGGGCCAGGCGATCCCGCCCGTCTCCTCCAGCCGGTCGTAGGTGATGCCGTAGTAGTCGTTGACCGTGCCGGCGGAGGCGATCCGCAGCTCCTCGAACACCTCGCGGGAGCCGGGGAACTCGAAGTGCGCTCCGGCGCCGAGTCTGCGGGCGAGCTCGCAGATGACCCAGGTGTCGGTGCGCACCCCGGCCGGGGGCTCCTGGGCCTTGTTGTGCTTGACCACGCGGGCCTCGGCGTTGGCCATCACGCCCTCGTCCTCGGCCCAGGTGGTGACGGGGAAGACGACGTGGGCGTTGGCCGCGGTCTCGGAGAGGAAGAAGTCGAACTGCGCGTGGAACTCGGCGGTGTCGTAGCCGTCCTTGACCACCGCGTAGTTGGGAAGGGAGACGAAGGGGTTGTTGCAGATGCCGATGAGGCCGCGGATCTCCCGCCGCTGCATCTGCCAGACCATCTCCATCATGGAGGTGCCGGCGCCGGGGAGTTCGGATTCCTCGATGCCCCAGATCCGGCAGATCTGCGCCCGGTGCTCCGGGTTGGTGATGGAGCGGCCGCCGGGGAGGAGGTCGGACTTCTGGCCGTGTTCGCGTCCGCCCTGGCCGTTGCCCTGGCCGGTGATGGTCCCGTAGCCGGCGCCGGGTTTGCCGATGTGGCCGGTGGCGACGCACAGGTTGATGACGGAGAGGCAGTTCTCGACGCCCTGGGAGTGGTGCTCGATGCCGCGGGCGTGCCAGGCCATGGCCTTGGCCGCACCGGCGAAGACGCGGGCGACCTGGACGATCTGCTCCGCGGGCACCCCGCAGATCTCGGCGGAGCGGGCGGGCGGGTACTGCGCGACGGTCGCCTTGACCTCGTCCCAGCCGGTGGCGTGGGCGGCGAGGTAGGCCTCGTCGGTCAGGCCCTCGGCGACGATCACGTGCAGGACGGCGTTGAAGAAGGCCGAGTCGGTGCCGGGCTTGATCGCGACGTGGATGTCGGCGGTGCGGGCGATGGCCGTCTCGCGCGGGTCGACCACGATCAGCGTGGCGCCCCGGTCCCGTGCCCCCCACAGGTACTGGGTCATCACGGGGAAGCACTCCCCCACGTTCGACCCGGCGATGAGCAGGCAGTTGGTGAGGAGGATGTCGGAGAAGGGGTTGCCGGCCCGGTCGATGCCGAAGGCGAGCTTGTTGGCGCCCGCGGCGCTGACCATGCACAGGCGGCCGTTGTAGTCGACGTGCTTGGTCTTCAGGGCGACCCGGGCGAACTTGCCGACCAGGTAGGTCTTCTCCGAGAACAGGCTGGCGCCGCCGAGCAGCCCGAACGCGTCGTTCCCGTAAGCGTCCTGGATGCGGCGGATCTCGGAGACGGTGAAGTCCAGGGCCTCGTCCCAGGAGCACTCCCGGAACTCCTCGTCCCGGGAGCGGCGCATGAGCGGGGCGGTGAGCCGGTCGGGGTGGTTGACCTGCTGGTAGGCGTTGATGCCCTTGGGGCACAGCCGCATCCGGTTGATGTCGTGGTTGCGGGGCTCCACGCCGAACACCTTGCCGCCGCGGTCCACGCGCAGGTACATCCCGCACTGCACCCCGCAGAAGCAGCAGTGGGTGGGGACGAGGGTCTCGCCGTTCTGGTCGGCGTGCCACCGGTCGGCCGGGATGCCGCCCGCGTCGCGGAAGTTGCGCGTGCCGGGCGGGGCGATCGACGGGTCGAGGGGCAGTGCGGCCGGCTTGGCGGGGTCCGTCGCGGTCACTTGAAGCCCTTCTTGACGTGCGCGAGGTACGCGTTGCCGCGCAGGACCCGCTTGCAGCGCGGGCAGTACTCGACGAAGGCGTTGAAGTCGAGCTTCAGGTCCTGCATCGTGCCGCGCAGGTTCTCGACGTACGGGGCGGTGTCGACGGGCTCTCCGCAGCGCTTGCAGGCGAAGACCTGCTCGTCCTGGCGGGCCGTGTACTTGAACAGCTGCATGCCGACGGCGGCCGGCCGCTGGACGATGTGGAAGAACTTCCCGAACGGGATGTAGATGAGGGTGAACACCACCGACACCATGTGCAGCAGTGCCAGGAACTCGTAGCCGCCGCCGTGCAGGAAGATCGACGAGAAGGTCAGCAGCAGCCCGGTCACCGAGATCACGATCAGGCAGATCAGCGGCAGCAGGTCGTAGGCGAAGCGCTGGCCGGTGATGGCCCCGCGGTCCTTCATCCGCCGCCACAGGAAGTACGAGGCCCCGGGGATGACCAGCGCGGCGGCGATGTCCAGGCCGTGGAACATCAGCCAGCCGACGAAGTTCAGCGCGTTGAAGCCGAGGATCTTGAAGCCCCAGATCCGCATCTCGTAGCCGGGTCCCGAGCCGGTGGAGGAGGTGAAGGTGAACCAGCCCCAGGTGAGCGGGAAGGTGATCGCCGCGGCCAGCAGGCAGCCCCAGAAGATCATCTGGTGGGCGGCCCAGCGCGAGCGCGAGCGGGCGCCCAGGAACTTCTGGAAGCCGAGGTAGGTGGCGATCATCCGCGGTACGGCGGTGGGGGCCTTGCGGAAGTTGGCGGCGGAGAAGAAGCTGCCGAAGCCCTTCTTGAACAGGCGCCGGGCGCCGGGCGCGGAGACCCAGACCGTGTACCGGTAGGCCACGCCGAAGGCGAGGAAGACGGTGGCGACGGCGTACGGCAGCAGCGCGGAGTCGAAGTCGCGCAGGAGCCGGCTGCCGAGCACGATCGCCGCGATCAGCAGCAGCGAGACGACCGTGCCGGCGAGCGTGGCCCGGGCGGTGACGGACGGTCCGGCCGGCGGGAGGGTCCCCGTCAGCGGCGGCGCGGCCGGGCGCGGAGGCACGGACGGGGGCGGGGGCGGGGGCGGCTCCGCGGCGAGGGCTTCTGAGGGCTCGGACACAGCACCACGCTAGGTGGTCTGTACCGATTAGGCCCGTTATGACGTATACGGGGGTGGGCTGGAAGAGTGAGCCTCCTGCAGACCCGCACGGCCCGCACGCCTACCCGCCTACACAGCTCGCACGCCTCGCTCGCCTCACACGCCTTGCTCGCCTCAGATGCCTCAGACGCCTCAGACGCCTCAGACGGCGGTCAGCCCGCGGGCCTCGAAGACCGCCCTGGCCCGCGCGACCTGCTCCGCCGTCGGCGACGGGGTGTCGTGCAGGGTGAACTCCTTGCCGAGCGCCTCCCACTTCCCCTCCCCCAGCTTGTGGAAGGGCAGTACGTCGACCCGCGCGACGTTGCCGAGGCCGGCGGCGAAGGCGGCGACGCCCTCGACGTTCTCCCGGGCGTCGGTCAGCCCCGGCACCAGCACGAAGCGCAGGTGCACCTCCTTGCCGAGGCCGGCGAGGCGGCGGGCGAAGTCCAGCGTCGGCCGGAGCGGCCGCCCGGTCACCTTCCGGTACGTCTCCCGGTCCCAGGACTTGACGTCCAGGAGGACGAGGTCCACATCGCGCAGCAGCGCGTCGGTGGCCCGTGCGCCGAGGAAGCCGGAGGTGTCCAGGGCGGTGTGCAGACCGAGCTCGTGCTTCATCCGGTGCAGCAGCTCGCCCGCGAAGACGGGCTGGAGCAGCGGTTCGCCGCCGGAGAGGGTGGCGCCGCCGCCCGAGGCCGTGATGAACCGCGTGTACTTGCGCGCCTCGGCGATGATCTCGTCCGCCGAGGTGCGCTTGCCGGCCCGCATCCGCCAGGTGTCGGGGTTGTGGCAGTACAGGCAGGTCAGCGGGCATCCGGAGAGGAAGGTGACGAAGCGGGTCCCGGGCCCGTCGACGCCGGTGGACAGGTCCCAGGAGTGCACCGAGCCCTCGCTGGGCCGGTGGGTCGCGGCAGCGGCCAGGGTGGTGGGGAGGGGAAGCAGGACGGTCATGGCGGGCACCCCTTGAGCTGTGTTCCGTCGTTTCTCGATCTCTGTGGGAGATCCTTGGCGGGCGGTCCGGAGCCGGATGAGGGCCGGCCCCGGACCGGCCCCGGACCGGCCCCCGGACCGCCCGTTCGCGTGGGTTACAGCGAGCCGTGGAAGGTGCGGTTCAGCACGTCGAGCTGCTGGTCCCTCGTGAGGCGGACGAAGTTCACCGCGTAGCCGCTGACCCGGATGGTCAGCTGCGGGTGGTTCTCCGGGTGTTCCATGGCGTCCCGCAGCACCTCGCGGTTGAGGACGTTGACGTTCATGTGGAAGCCGTCGCCGGCCATGTAGCCGTCGAGCACCCCCGCGAGGTTCTCGATCCGCTCCTCGGGGGTGCGGCCCAGTCCGTCGGGGGTGACCGTGTTGGTCAGCGAGATGCCGTCCTCGGCGTCCTCGTACGGCAGCTTCGCGACCGACAGTGCCGAGGCGACGTAGCCGTGGGTGTCGCGGCCGTTCATCGGGTTGGCGCCCGGGGAGAACGGCTCGCCGGCGCGGCGCCCGTCCGGGGTGTTGCCGGTCTTCTTGCCGTAGACGACGTTCGAGGTGATCGTCAGCACCGACTGGGTGTGCTCGGCGCCGCGGTACGTCGGGTGGCGGCGCACCTTGCGCATGAACTCCTCGACCAGCCGGACCGCGATGCCGTCGGCCCGGTCGTCGTTGTTCCCGTACGCCGGGTACTCGCCCTCGACGGTGTAGTCGACGGCCAGCCCGGTCTCGTCGCGGACCACGCCGACCCTGGCGTACTTGATGGCGGCCAGCGAGTCGGCGGCGACCGACAGGCCGGCGATGCCGCAGGCCATCGTGCGGCGCACGTCGCGGTCGTGGAGCGCCATCTCGAGGCGCTCGTACGCGTACTTGTCGTGCATGTAGTGGATGACGTTCAGCGCGTGGACATAGGTGTCGGCGAGCCACTCCATCTGCGTGTCGAACTTGGCCATGACCTCGTCGTAGTCGAGGACGTCCGCGGTGATGGCGCCGCTCGCCGGGCCGACCTGGGCGCCGGACTTCTCGTCCCGGCCGCCGTTGATCGCGTACAGCAGGGTCTTGGCGAGGTTCACCCGGGCGCCGAAGTACTGCATCTGCTTGCCGACCGGCATCGCGGACACGCAGCAGGCGATCGCGGTGTCGTCGCCGAAGCGCGGGCGCATCAGCTCGTCGGACTCGTACTGCACCGACGAGGTGTCGATCGAGACCCGGGCGCAGAACTCCTTGAAGCCCCGCGGCAGCCGCGGCGACCAGAGGACGGTCATGTTCGGCTCGGGGGCCGGGCCCAGGTTGTAGAGGGTCTGGAGGTAGCGGAAGGAGGTGCGGGTGACCAGCGGGCGCCCGTCCTCTCCCATGCCGGCGATGGACTCGGTGACCCAGGTCGGGTCGCCGGAGAACAGCTGGTCGTACTCGGGCGTGCGCAGGAAGCGCACGATCCGGAGCTTGATGATGAAGTCGTCGACGAGCTCCTGCGCCTGCTCTTCCGTCAGGAGGCCGGCCTCGATGTCGCGCTGGAGGTAGACGTCGAGGAAAGTGGAGGTCCGGCCGAGCGACATGGCCGCGCCGTTCTGCTCCTTCACGGCGGCCAGGTACGCGAAGTACAGCCACTGGACGGCCTCGCGGCCGGTGCGCGCGGGGGCGGAGACGTCGTGGCCGTACGAGGCGGCCATCGCCTTGAGCTCGGCGAGCGCGCGGATCTGCTCGGCGAGCTCCTCGCGCAGGCGGATCGTCTCCTCCAGCGGGCGGGGGCTCGCGGAGAGGGAGTTCAGCTCCTCCTTCTCCTCCTTCTTGACCGCGATGAGGCGGTCGACGCCGTACAGGGCCACGCGGCGGTAGTCGCCGATGATGCGGCCGCGGCCGTACGCGTCCGGCAGCCCCGTGACGACGCCGGCCTTGCGGGCGGCCCGGATCTCGGGGGTGTAGGCGTCGAAGACACCGGCGTTGTGCGTCTTGCGGTACTGCGTGAAGACCTTCTCCAGCTCCTCGGAGACCGGGTAGCCGTACGTCTCCAGGGCGCCGGCGACCATGCGCCAGCCGCCGTTGGGCATGATCGCGCGCTTGAGCGGGGCGTCGGTCTGGAGGCCGACGATCAGGTCCTTGTCGCGGTCGATGTAGCCGGGCGCGTGCGCGGTGATGGTCGACGGGATGTCGTACGCGACGTCCAGGACGCCCTTCTCGCGCTCCTCGGGGAACCTGTCCGCGACGGCCTTCCACACGGCGGTGGTACGGGGGGTGGGGCCGGCCAGGAACTCGTCGCCGCCCTCGTACGGCGTGTAGTTCTGCCGGATGAAGTCGCGGACGTCGATGGCGTCGCGCCACAGACCGCCCCTGAAGCCCTCCCAGGCCTCGCCGTTCGTCGTGGTCTCCGCAGGAGTGACAGTCATGGCCGGCACCTTCTTCCGTCGCATCATCGCTTGACTCCATTGCACGCCGTTTGATCGATCATCTGGCGCCGCATTGGTCCCGATCCGACGTCCGAAGGTCCCGCACCCTCACCGGCCATCCGGGTCGACACCACCTCCCACCTGGTGTTTCATCCGGGCCGAAAGTCCACGGCGCAGCTTGTGAAGATCTTCACAAGAGCCGGGTCTCAGCCCTGCCGGGTGCGCACGAGCCGGAAGGCGGCGTAGAGGAGCACGGCGGCCAGGGCCAGCACGAGGGAGGTTTCGATGAGCTGCGTGGGCCAGTAGTGCGAGACCGGGTGGAAATCGGCGTACCGGCCGATGACGTTCATGTCGGCGGGGCAGGCGTTCATGTTCCCGGTCCGCTCGAAGCAGGCGTACATCGGCAGGCGCCCGCCCGTGGCGGTGACGAGTCCCGAGTCCATCAGCAGGGACGAACCCGGCTGTCCTCCGGCCGCGCTCCCGCGGGGGAAGGGCGTGATCACCGTCCGCACCGGGAGGAACGACCACCGCAGGGCGCCGAGGGCCAGCAGCATCAGGCCGACGAGGAGGCCGGTGACGGCCATGGCGGCGAGGGTGCGCCGCACCAGCTGGCCCACGAGGACTCCGGCGGCCACACCGAGCAGGCAGTAGGCGGCGAGCACCGGACCCCCCGCCTCGTAGGGCCCGCGGTCCGCCCAGTGGAGCTGATAGGTGCCGTACACCCGGACCCAGCCCAGGCGGTAGACGCCGGCCAGTGCGGCCGAGCCGAGTACGCAGACCCCCGCCGCCACCAGGACCTTCGCGCCGAGCCACGCCCTCGCCGTCGTCGACTGGGAGAGGGCGAGCCGCCACGTGCCGCTCTCCAGCTCGCGAGCGGTCATCGGGCCGGCCACGAAGGCCCCCACCAGCATCGGCAGGAACAGCAGCGCCGTGCCCGCCGACTGCATGGAGAGCCGCAGCAGGTCGTACCAGCGGTCCGGGGGCGGGGGCACGAGGGACGACGGGTCGGAGTACGGGTCCCCCGCCCCCGTGCGCAGGGCGACCACCGCGGCGAGGCTCGCGGCCACGACGGCCGGTATCGCCCACAGCACGCGCCGGTGCTGGCGGGCGGTGACCCAGTACGGGCCCTTCAGCGTCAGCGCGCTCATGCCCGCACCCCCGCACTCGCGAGGGAGTCGTCGATGGCGAACGACGGGGCGTCGGGCGAACGCAGATGGGCGAGCAGGAGCTCCTCCAGCGAGGGGTGCACCGCCTCCCAGGTCCGGCCGTCGACGGGGCCCCGCGGCCGCACCAGCGCGGTGATCCGGCGGCCCGTGGTGCGGGTCTCGACGACGGTGTGCGGGGCGAGTTCGGCGCGGGCGGCGACGGGGCCGGTGAGCAGCCGGTGGGCGGCCTGGAGCTCGTCCATGGGGCCGTTGAGGCGGATCCGGCCGCCGTCGACGAGGACGAGGTGGTCGCAGACGCCCTCCAGCTCGGTGAGGATGTGCGAGGACATCACCACGGTGGTGCCGTTCTCGGCGGCGTCGGCCATCAGGGCGCCCATCAGACGGTGTCGGGCGAGCGGGTCGAGGTCGGCCATCGGCTCGTCCAGGAGCAGCAGGCCGGGGCGCTTGCCGAGGGCCAGCGCCAGGGCGACGCGGGTGCGCTGGCCGCCGGAGAGGGTGCGGATCCTGGTGCCCGGGTCGAGCTCCATTCCCGCCACGATCCGCTCCGCCGCCCTCGCGTCCCAGCGGCCGGGGTTGAGCTCGCGGCCCATGCGCAGGGTCTCGGCGAGGGTGAACTGCGGGTAGAGGGGCTTGTCCTGCCCCACGTAGGCCAGTGCCTCGGGCGGCGCCGTGCGCAGCGTGCCCTCCGTGGGGAGGGCGAGCCGGGCCAGGAGGGTCAGCAGCGTCGATTTCCCGGCCCCGTTGGGACCGACGAGCGCGCACACCCGTCCTTCGCTCAGCCGTAAGGAGCAGTCGCGCAGCGCCCAGCCTCCCCGGCGTCCGTGGCGCAGGCCGAGGCCCTCCGCCTCGATCACGGTTTCCGTCATGAGTCGCCGTCCCCCTTGAATTGCTGTTCCAGTACGGATGCGAAGAGCGCCGCGACGTCGTCCCGTTCCATCCCGGCCCCCCGGGCCCGCCGTGCCCAGTCCGCGAGTTCCTCGACCAGCGGAGAGTCGGCCGGGGCGCTGCCCAGGGACCTCCGGATGAAGGTGCCGAGGCCCCGCTTCGCCTCGACGAGCCCTTCGCGTTCCAGCTCGCGGTACGCCTTGAGCACGGTGTTCGGGTTGATGGCGGTGGCCTCGACGACCTCGCGCGCGGTCGGCAGTTTGTCGCCGGGCTCCAGCAGGCCCAGGCGCAGCGCCTGCCTGGTCTGCTGGACGATCTGGAGGTACGTGGCGATGCCGCTGCGCCGGTCGATGCGGTACTCCAGCACGCCAACACCACCCTTTCACTAGGCAAGTAGTGAAAGGGTGGTGCAGGTCCCGCTCCGTGTCAACCCGCCCCGCCACGGCGGGAGTCGGCCTAGCTGGGGGCCTCCGCGCCCTTGCGGGCGTAGAACCACCAGGCCACCGCCACGCAGCTGGCGTAGAAGCCCACGAATCCCCACATGGCGCCGGTCACCGGGAAGTTGGCGAACATCGCCGGGATGAAGAAGAAGCCGTACGCCGCGATCGCCGCCGTGAAACCGGTGACCGCGCCCGACTCGATCTCCGCCTGCTTCAGCGCGGCCGCGTACTGCGGCGTGCCCTCCGTCAGGCCCTTCAGGTGCTGGCCCCGGAAGATGACCGGGATCTGGCGGAACGTCGAGCCGTTGCCGATGCCCGAGAAGAAGAAAGCCGACAGGAAGCAGAGGAAGAAGCCGGGGAAGGAGCCCTGGTCCGAGCCCGCGGGGAGGAAGGTGATCACGCCGATGATCGAGCCGGCCATGCCCAGGAAGGACAGGATCGTCACCCGGGCGCCGCCGAGCCTGTCGGCGATCCAGCCGCCCGCCCAGCGGGCGAGGGCGCCCAGCGCCGGGCCCATCCAGGCGTACGTCGCCACCGAGTACGCCGGGAAGGTCGTCTTGATCAGCAGCGGCAGGGCCGCCGCGAACCCGATGAAGGAGCCGAACGTGCCGACGTAGAGCCAGGTCATCAGCCAGTTGTGCTTGCGCTTGAAGATGACCTTCTGCCGGCTGAAGGGGGTGGAGGCCACCTTCAGGTCGTTCTGCCCGAACCAGGCGACCGCGGCGAGCACGACGAGGACCGGGATCCAGACGAACGCCGCGTTCTGGAGGTAGATCTCCGAGCCGTTCGCCTTCTTCTGGCCCGCTCCGATCGCCAGCACGGACGAGGTGATCAGGATCGGGGTGAGCAGCTGGACCACCGAGACCCCGAGGTTGCCCAGGCCGCCGTTGATGCCGGTCGCGTTGCCCTTCTCCTGCTTGGGGTAGAAGAAGCCGATGTTGGCGAGCGAGGAGGAGAAGTTCGCGCCGCCGATGCCGCACAGCGCGGCGATCGCGATCATCGTGGCGTACGGGGTGTCCGGGTTCTGCACGGCGAAGCCCAGCCACAGCAGCGGTCCGACCAGCACCACCGTCGAGATCGCCGTGAACCGGCGCTGGCCGATCATCGGCCCGAGGAAGGTGTAGAGGATCCGCGCCGTACCGCCGGTGATGCCCGGAACGGCCGTCAGCCAGAACAGCTGCGACTGGCTGAAGCCGAAGCCGACGTCCTTCAGGTTCGTCGCCGTGATGCTCCAGACCTGCCAGACCACGAAGGCCACGAGCAGGGCCGGCACCGCGATCCACAGGTTGCGGGTGGCGACCCGCTTGCCCGTGGTCCGCCAGAAGGACGGATCCTCGGGCGTCCAGTCCGTGATGGTGCGGCCGGGGCGGTACTGCGCCGGATCGGGCGCCTGCGCGCGGCGGCCCGTCTCCGTGCGCAGATCCTGCGTGGCGGAACTCATGGCATGTCCTGGGTGTTTGAGAAGACTCCTGAGGGTCCTGACCCCTCCAGGCTCCGTCCCGCCCGCCCCCCGGCATCAGAGGAGAACGTCGCGCGGCCGGCAAGGACAAGGTCCCGTCGCCCACAGTGCGTAGGTCTGGGACCCCGACCGCGCGCCTCGCCTGCCGTCCGGCGCAAGGCTGCTGTCCTGTGCGGCATGACGTACGTACCGATGACCTCCCGCAGCAGGCACGAGAGCCACCGGGCCTCGACCCCGCTGGAGCTCTTCTTCGACCTCTGCTTCGTCGTCGCCGTCGCGCAGGCCGGCCGGCAGCTGGTCCACGCGCTCGCCGAGGGCCATGTCGGCGACGGCATCACCGGCTACCTCTTCGTGTTCTTCGGGGTGTGGTGGGCCTGGATGAACTTCACCTGGTTCGCCTCCGCCTACGACGTCGACGACGTGCCGTACCGGATCGCGACCCTCGTGCAGATCGCCGGTGTGCTCATCTACGCGGCCGGGATCCCGCGCGCCTTCAACGACAACGACTGGACGATCTGCGTCCTCGGCTACGTGGTGATGCGCCTCGCGCTCACCGTGCAGTGGCTGCGCGCCGCCGCCGGGGAGCAGGGGGCCGCCCGGCGCACCGCGCTCACGTACGCGATCGGCCTGCTGGTCTGCCAGGCCGGCTGGGTGGCGCTGCTCGCCGCCCCCGAGCACTCCCGCAGGTGGCTGTTCCTGATCCTGGTGCTGATCGAGCTGCTGATCCCGGCCGTCGCCGAGCGCAGCTACCAGACCCACTGGCACCCGCACCACATCGCCGAGCGGTACGGCCTGTTCACCATCATCGTGCTCGGCGAGACCATCGCCGCCAGCACGGTCGCGGTCCAGTCGGCGATCGACGAGCACGAGGCGCTGGGCGAGCTGCTGCCGATCGCCGCCGGCGGGCTGCTGCTGGTCTTCGCGGCCTGGTGGATCTACTTCGCCGTCCCCGCGCACGACCGGCTGAGGGGCAACCGCGAGGCCATCCCGTGGGGGTACGGGCACTACGTGATCTTCGCCGCGGCCGCGGCCATCGGGGCCGGCCTCGAAGTGGCGATCGAGCACGCCGTCGGCAAGGCCCACGTCTCGGCGCTGTCCGCCAATCTCTCGGTGTGCGTTCCGGCGGCTCTCTTCCTCGCATTCGTCTGGCTCCTGCACTCCCGCCACTTCAAGCGGGGCACGGCCCAGCAGCTGGTGCTGCCGCTCACGGCGGCGGCGATCCTCGCCTGCGCGTGGGCCGGTCCGCAGGCGGTGCTGTGGGCGGGGCTGGTCGCCTCGGCCTCCGTCGCGGTGGGCGTGACCTTGGCCGACCGGGCGCGTTCTGGTGCGTGAGGACGGCGGGCGCCGCGGCCGCGGCGGCCGCGGCGAGCGAGCGCGCCGGCGACAGGGAGAAGAAACGATGAAGGTCCCGGTACAGCGGTACGCGGACACGGGCTCGGCGGTGGCGGAGTACGGGGAGCTCGCCGACCCGGCGTTCTGGCAGCAGCCCCCGGCGGCGCGCCTCGCGGCGTTCGCCCGGCTGCGGGCCCTGGACTCGCCGGTCTACGTGCCCGAGGGCAAGGGGCGCGGCCACTGGGCCCTCGTGCGGCACGCGGACGTGCAGGAGGCGAGCCGGCTCCCCAAGGTGTTCGCCAGCGCGCCCGGGGTGACCACGCCCGAGCCGGCCCGGTGGGTGCGGGCGCTGTTCGGGGACTCGATGGTCAACCTGGACGGCGCGGACCACGCGCAGCTGCGCAAGATCGTGCAGCGGGCGTTCACACCGCGGCTGCTGGCGGCGGCCGAGGCGGACATCCACGCGGTGGCCGCCCGGATCGTGGACGACGTACTGGTGCGGGAGCCCGACGAGTTCGTCTCGGCCGTGTCCTCCCGGCTGCCGCTGGAGGTCATCTGCAACATGATGGGGATCCCGGAGCGCCACCGCGCCGAGATCGCCGACCGCGTCAACCACGCCTCGGAGAACATCGGCGTCGAGCGGGGCCTGGCCGCCCGGCTGCGGATGCCCGGGCGCGGGCTTCGGGCGCTGGCCAGGATGCAGCGGATGGTCGCGGGCATCGGCCGGGAGCGGCGCAAGAACCCGACGGACGACCTGATCTCGGCGCTGGTCTGCGCCGATGTGGACGGACAGGCCCTGAACGCCCGCCAGCTCGGAGCGTTCTTCTCGCTGCTGATGGTGGCCGGGGTGGAGACCACCCGCAACGCGATCACCCACGGGCTGAGCCTGCTGACCGACCACCCCGCCCAACGGGACCTGCTGCTGGAGGACTTCGAGACGTACGCGGACGGCGCGGTGGACGAGATGATCCGCCACTCGACGCCGATCATCCAGTTCCGCCGGACCGTCGCCGCCGAACACACCCTGGGCGGCCACCTGTTCCACCCCGGCGACAAGGTGGTGCTGTACTACGCCTCCGCCAACCGCGACGAGGCCGTCTTCCCCGACCCCGACGCCTTCGACATCACCCGCTCGCCCAATCCGCACCTGGGCTTCGGCGGCGGCGGCCCGCACTTCTGCCTCGGCGCGCACCTGGCCCGGGTGGAGATGAAGGCCCTGTTCCGCGAGCTGCTGACCCGGCCGGTCGGACTGCGGGCGGTGGGGCTCCCGGACCTGGCGGGCTCGAACTTCGACAACCGGGTCCGCTCGCTCAAATTCGCCTTCGAACGCCCCTGAGGGGCGCGCCGGCCACCGGGCGGGCTGGGGGCCCGGCGGCCGGAGCTGGAGGGGATCCGCGGGAGTGCTCACGCGCGGCCGGAAGAGCCCTACTGCAGGCGGCGCACCGCGAGCACGCAGTGGGCGCTGCCCGTGAGCACGGACTCGTCGCCCGCGAACTCCTGAAGGGTCTTCGGGTCGACCGGCTGGCCCGGGACGGCCTCGGGCCAGGCGCGCGTGGCGAAGAGGAAGTAGGCCTGGCCGCTCTCGTTGGCCGCGGCGACCCACTCGTCCGGGGCCGTGCAGGTCGCGTTCAGCCCCGGCAGGGTCAGCGCGACCTGGTTGTCCGCGAGCACGATCTGCACGGGGAAACCGGCCGGGTTGCGGGTGCCGTCCATGACCACGTCACCGATGGGCAGGCCGATCTCCTCCAGCAGCCCGCGGGCGGCGGTCTCGCCGGCCTCCCGCCCCTGCGGCCCGTCGCCGAGGGTGTAGGCGAGCAGGTACGGGATGTCGTGGCCCTCGGCGGGGTCGCCGATCCATGCGAGCACCGAAAGGGTGCCGAGATGGGACCGGTCGGTTTCGGCTTGAGTTGAAGTCATGCGCCGCACCCTAGTGCTCTCTCCGCCGACCCTTTCCGGCCTTTCACCCGGGCGGGCTAGACGGCCCAGAATCCCTCTGCGGAATTCGCCTGCATGTTCGCGTCCTGGTACTGGAGCCGCACGATGCGCGCCTTTTCCGGAATTTCGAACACCACCCACCCCTCGGCCCGCTGGCCGACGGCGAGGGAATCGAAGACGAGGGGTTTTCCGGTGGTCAGTTCACCGGTCGGCACCACCCGGTGGCGCCCTCCCGCGCTGTCGTACGCCCACATGTGCCCCAGTTCCCCGTACGAGTCCCCGCCGACGTTGACGAACGACATCGAGGCGGCCACCCAGCGCTTGCCCGCGGGCGGGGCGTAGTTCTTCTCGACGCTGACCGCGGGGTCGACGTACGCGTTGAGCACGGCCTGCAGGTGCCGGCCCATCTGACGGCCGCGCACCCGTACGGCATCACCCACATGGGCGTCCTTCGAGGCGGCCCGGGCCGCCCCCGGGGCCGCCGGATCCTCCCCGGCCCCCGGCACCCCGTCGTCCACCGGGACGGCGGGCGCCGCGGCGGGGGCGAGCGCGGGCCCCTCGGGGGTGCCGGAGCAGGCTGTGGCACCGAACAGCAGGACGGGCAGGAGAGCGGCGGCGAGGACGGAAGCGGACTGGCGCATGGCTGATCCCTTCGGGGACCTTCGGGAGGTATTCCGGCCAGTCTCACGCGCCCGAGCGGGAAATTGCACACACCGACACGAGTGTGCGGAAGGAGTTGCCCGCCATCTGCCAGCACAATGCGTTTCGGCGCTTTTGTGCCGACCCACCCCCATGGAGGATTCATGCGAGTTTCCACCCGCCGCCTGGCCGTGACGGCGCTTTCCGCACTGGCCGCCACCACCGCGTTCACCGCCCCGGCGGACGCCCGTTCCCACCAGAATGCGATTTCCGTACAGGACGTCGGCCACCTTTCCGGAGGCGACCGCGTCACCCTTTACGGGACCTACGTGTGCACGCCCTCGTCACCCCGTGGAGTGCAAATCCAGGTCACGCTCACCCAGGACTCCACCCGCCTGGGCTTCGGCGGCGAGGAGGCCGTGTGCGACGGACAGGAGCACGACTGGTCCGCGTCCGCCCCACTGGAACTGGTGCACCTGCACCGGGGTGCGGCCGGTGCGGAGGCCAGGCTCCAGGCGGCGAGCCTGAACTCCGGGTTCAGCGTGCGCGTGTCCTACCTGGCGCAGGCCGAGCGGGACGTCGTCCTGGAGGAGAAGCACCGCTGAGCGCCCGTTCCCGGCCGGTGGGCGGCGCCCGCCGCTACCTGCAGGCGGGGGCCACGCCGGTCATCGACATGAACGCGACCGTCCGGCAGCCGGGATCCGTCTGCGGGCGCCCGGCCGCACGGTGCACGGCCGCCGGTACGCCGGCGGACAGCAGGAGCAGCCCGAGGAGAGCGGTCGCCGCCCCCTTGCCCGGCCGCTTGTTCAGCCGGTGCACGGCGGGATCCCGGTCCGTGTGGTCGTCCGTTCCATGGACGGCATCATCACTCCGGCCCCGGCATCCCACAACTCGGGGTGACCACACGGTCACCCCATGCCGCGTACGCTGCCCGCGACGTCGAACTCGCACCACACCGCCTTGCCGTCGCCCCGGGACTCCACGCCCCAGTGCGTGGCCAGCGCGTCCACCAGCAGCAGCCCGCGCCCGGTGGTCGCCGCCTCGCCCGGGGTGCGCCGGCGCGGCCAGACGCTGGAGCGGTCCTTGACCCACAGCCGGATCCGCCGGACCGGCTCCGGCAGCACCTCCATGGTCAGCACCGCCCCGCCGTCCGTGTGCAGCAGGGCGTTGACCAGCAGCTCCCCGGCGGCCAGTTCCACATCGTCGGCGAGGTCCGGCATGCCCCAGTCGCGCAGGGCCTGGCGCAGGGCGTAGCGGGCCTCCGAGAGCCCCTCCGGGTCCGCCTGGTGGATGTACTGGTGGATCCGCGGAGCCCGGTGGGTGCCCGGGTCGGGCGCCCGGCGCAGCACGAGCAGGGCCACGTCGTCCCCGGAGCCCCAGCGTTCCCAGAGCCGGTCCGACAGGTGGTCGGCGAGCGCCCCCGCCTCGTGCGGGCCGCTGCGCACGGCGTGCGCCAGGGCCTCCATGCCCTGGGTGATGGCGGTGCCGGGCTCCTCCACCAGGCCGTCGGTGCACAGCACCAGCGTCTCCCCGGGGACCAGGTCGAGCCGGGTCTCGGGGAAGTCCTCCTGTTCGAACACCGAGGCCAGCCCGAGCGGCAGTCCGCCCCGTACGTTGGGCCAGCCCGTACGCCCGTCCGTGTGCCGGATCAGCGGCCCGAGGTGGCCCGCGCGGACCGCTCGTACGCCGCCGGTCTCCAGGTCCACCTGCGCGTACATGCAGGTCGCGAAGCGCTCGGTGTCCAGTTCCGCGAGGAAGCGGGAGGCCCGGGCCAGGACGGTGGACGGCGGATGGCCCTCCCCCGCGTACGCCCGCAGCGCGATCCTCAGCTGGCCCATGATCGCGGCCGCGTGCGTGTCGTGGCCCTGTACGTCGCCCACGACGATGCCCACCCGGTCGCGGGGCAGCGCGATCACGTCGTACCAGTCCCCGCCGACCTCCCGCCCGCTCCACGCGGAGTGATAGCGCACCGCGATCTCCCCGCCGCTGATCTCGGGGATCCGGCGCGGCAGCATCGAGGCCTGCAGTCCCGTGGCGAACTCCCGCTCCTGGTCGAACAGGAGCGCCCGCTGGAGGGACTGCGCCACGATGCCGGCCAGGCCCAGGCAGAGGTTGCGCTCCTCCGGGCTGAACTCGGTGCGCCGCCGGTAGAACAGCACCAGCCCGCCGATGGCCTTGGCCTGCGCGATCAGCGGCAGGTAGGCGGCGGCGTCGAACCGGATCCGGCTCAGGTAGTCCGCGAGCAGCGGGAACTCCCCCGCCAGTTCGGCCAGGGAGGTGACGAACCGCGCCTTGCGGGTGAGCACCGCCTGCGACAGCGGCAGCGAGCCGTCCAGCCGGGTGAACCGCCGCTCGCTGAGGATCTCCAGCGACTCCCCGCTCAGCGCGATGATCTTGATGGCGCCGTTCTCGACCAGCCCCAGGGCCAGCCCGTCGGCGCCGAGGCGTTCCAGCGCCCCCGCGCCGGTCAGCGTGGCCGTGACGTCGTCGACCGTCACCGCCCGCGACAGGGCCTCCGTCGTCCGCTGCACGATGGCGGCCTGCTGGGCCCGCGCCGTCTCCAGCTTGCGCAGCACGGTGGCGTGCGCGAGCTCGGCCGTGGCGTCCCGGACGATCCCGACGATCCGCAGGGGCCGGCCACCGGCGTCCCGCTGGATCCGGCCCTGCGTGTGCGTCCACTGGTCGACGCCGTCGCGCCGCTGCACGGTGAAGTACGAGCCGTACGTCTCCGTGCCGCCGTCCAGGGCGGCCTGCGTGGCCTCCGCCAGCCGGGCGCCGTCGTCGGCCGGGATCCGCAGCCCCAGCCCCTCCGGGGTGTCGTCGAACTCCTCCCGCTCCAGGTCGAAGACCACGAGCCCGGACTCGTCCAGCGTCAGCGTCCCCGCCTCAAGGTCCCACTCGAAGCTGCCCATGCCGTTCAGCGCGAGCCGCTCGCCGGGGCCCGTCACGGGGTCCCGGCTGCCCTGCCCGGATCTGTCGCGCTCCGCCGCTGCCACGAGAGACACACCACCTAACGGCCGGGCCAGCACGGCTGGGAGATCAGCCGCTCCCACTCCTCGTCAGGATGCCCCGGAAGGGTGCGCCCGGCCTCCTGCCAGCGCCTGACGAGGGAGAGGTAGATCGTCGGCTGGTCCGGGGCGGCGTGTCCGGGAGGGGTGTGGGCGCCGGGGGCGTACGGCGAGGGGGCGGCCCTGGTCACGGGCCTGGACGCCGGCCTCGCGGCAGGCCCGGCCGCGCCGGGCTGCTCCGCCCGGCTCGCGGGAATGCGCACCCAGCCACGGCCGCCCTGTGCTCGCTGCTCCGCACTCATCGCGGACCCCTCTCGACCTCACCGCAGAGACGTCTTCGGATGCCCGGCACCGGCCCGGTCGGGCCGTACGGTCCCGGTGGAGCCCGTCGGCCTGCCCCGGGCACCGAGACGCTTTCGCACTCCTGTGACCAGTCTCCCCGCCGTGAACCCCGCACCGTGCACGAATCGCATGGAAGGGCCGAATGAGGGAGCCGTCAGCAGCCCCGCGAAGAACAGACCCGGCCACGAGGACTCGAAGCCGGCGCCGAGCTCCGGCGTACCGCTGTCCCCGACGGTCTCGAGGACGGCCCGCAGCCGGGCGTCCAGCAGCTCCAGGCGCCCCAGGTGCGGGGTGAACCCGGTGGCCGAGACCACGTGCGCGACGTCCAGTACGACCGACTCCCCGGACGGCGCCGTCAGCCCGAGCCGGGTCCGCTCGCCCACCGCCGCCGCGCGGTGCAGGCGGTGCCCCAGCAGCGCCGGCACGCTCCGCTCGAAGCGGTCCCGCAGCCACCAGGCCCCTGCCGGCCCGAGCGCGGTCGCCGCGATGCGCTCCCGGGTCGGCGCGGGCAGCCGGCGCACCGCCCACGGCAGCTCCGACCAGGCCCAGCTGCGCCAGCCGGTGCCGAGGCCGCTGTGCGGTTCGCGCAGGGCGCGCAGCAGCGGGCGCTCCAGCGGCTGGGGCACGGTGTTCCAGTTCAGCCGGGACCGGCGGGCGACCAGGCAGGGCCGGGCACCGTTCTCCGCCAGCAGTGCGGCGGTCTCCAGGGCCGCCTGCCCGGCTCCGATCACCGCGACCTCCCGGCCGGCGAACCGGGACAGGTCGCGGTGGCCGCTGCTGTGCGAGCAGTGCCCGGGCGGCAGCTCCCGCAGCGGCTCGGGGAGGTGGACGAACGGCATCACCCCGACGGCGAGCGCGACCGTACGGGCGAGCAGCGGCGGCCCCTCGGCGGTGCGCACCAGGAAGCCGTCGCCCTGCGGGCAGACCTCGGTGACCGTCACCTCCTCCACCTCGGGGACGGCGTGCCGGGCGAACCACATGCCGTACGAACTGAACACGTCGATCGGGAGCGGGCTGCCGTGCTCGGCCGCCGGCCCGCGGCCGGCGCAGTACGCGGCGAGGGTGTGCCGGCCGCCGGGCGCGGACAGGTTGGAGGACCAGGGCTCCGACTTCAGGTACATGCCCTCGGGCATGTGGTCCCGCCACGAGGCCATGGGGCGCCCGAGCACCCGTACGCCGAGCCCGGCCGCGGCCGCGTGCGCGGCGATCGACAGCCCGTAGGGCCCTGCGCCGACCACGACGAGATCGTTGATCCGCGTCACTGCTGTCCCTCCACTCTCATGGACCCCACGCCACTGCCCGCACCACTGCCCACGCCCGCGCCTGCGCCCGCGCCGGCAGGCGGAGGCGGAGGTGGAGGCGGGTGGCGGGGCGTCACCGGGTCACCAACTCGTCCGGTTCGGCGGGGGCCGCGGGGTTGGCCGGGGCCGCCGGGGTGGCCGGCGGGGTCAGGTCGCGGCCGCGCTGGCGCGGGGCGCGCACCACGGCGCGCGCCGTGCGCCGGCCGTGCGCCGGGACACCGCGAAGGGCGCGCGCGCCCTTGTCCGCGCCCCGGCCGAGGAACGCGGCGAGCATCCCGAGGAACGGCATCGGGTCGTCGGCGGCGAACCAGGCCGCCTCCACCCGCCCGCGCTCGGCACGCGGCGCCACCCGGACGGGCCCGGGCCGCGGGCCGCCGGACCGGTCGCCGCCCGTCCGCTCGCCGCCCGTCCGCCCGCCGCCCGTCCGCACGTCACCTGTCCGCACGTCACCCGTCCGCTCGGCCCCGGGCCGCTCGGCCTCCGCGTGCCGCTCCTGCCCGGACCCTGACTCCCCGGAGCGCGCCGGTGCGGGGACGGCTGCCCGGCCGGCCGCGCCGGACCGCCACGGGAGTTGGCGGCCGCGCACCGCCGCCAGCAGGGCGTAGTTCTCCGCGACGAACACCCGGCCGGGGCCGCCCGAGGGCTCCGGGACCCGTTGCCCCGTCAGATCCAGGTACATCGCCTGGACCACGTCCAGCCCGCCCGCGTCCGTGAACAGCCGGAACTGCGCCCCCGGGCGGGGGTTGAAGTCCACCAGCCGGAAACAGCCGTCCTCGTCCCGGCGGAAGTCCAGGTCCAGGATGCCCTGGTAGCCCAGGCGCCGGGCGAGCCGCAGCCCCGCCTCCTCGACCGCCGGGTCCGGCAGCCAGCGGCCCACCGCCGTCAGCCCCGTCCGCACCGGCCAGGACAGCTCCTTGCGGCCCGATCCCGCGAGCAGCGGATGCCCGCCCCGGCCGAACGCGCCGTGGAAGAACCAGTCGGTGTCGGACCCGGCCGGCAGGAACCGCTGGAGCAGCAGCCGGCTCCCCGCCTCCTGCGTGCGCTCGTACAGCCGGCGCGCCTCGGCGGCGCAGTGCACGAGCGTGGTGCTGCGCAGCCCCGCGCCCGCGGGCAGCAGCCAGGGCCTGCTCCACTTGGCCACCACCGGGAGCCCGAGCCGCCACGCGGCCTCCGCCGCCTCGGCGCCGCTCGCCGGGACCACCGTCTCCGGGTGCGGGACGTCCCAGCGCGCGCACAGCCGCGACAGCTCCGCCTTGTCCGCCACCCGGGCCGGCAGTCCGTCGGGCTGATGGGGGATCCGGAACCGCCCGTCGAGCATCGGCGCGATCCGCGCGACGGCGATGGCGCTCAGGTCGTCCATCGCGATCAGCACCGCGGGCCGGCCGATCCGCTCCGACACCCCGACGAGGCACTCCAGCAGCGTCTCCGGGGCCTCGGGGTCCAACCCCCCGTCCGGGCCGGGATGTACGGCGCGCAGGTAGCGCGAACGCCCCATGGGACCTCCCCCGGCCTCGACGACGGCATGGACCTCCACGCCCCTGCGCCCGAGCGATCTGACGGCGCCGAGGGTTCCGTGGTGGAACGGATTCCGATCGAGTCTGAGCACTACTGCGGGCACATGGCCGTCGAACGCGTGCATGGAAACGGTGTCTTTCACCTAGTCGGACCAAGCGGGGAGGATACGCAGCTGCGAATGGCCTAGGCGGCGGTCACCGGACAGGCCATTCGTCAGATGTGATGCCTAACGTCTTTGACAAGCAGACCGATTCAGGAAAGTTCGGGAGACGCCATGCCCAGACCACACCGCCGACTGGCGAGCACCTGCATCGGTACGGTGACGGCCGGGCTGCTCGCCACCGGAGCCGCGCTCGCGGCCCCCGAGAAGGAGCAGCCCAAGGGTTCCGACATCGCCATGGGCGCGTTTCTCGACTCCGGCCAGACCGGGGTCGCCCGGATTCCCCAGCTGTCGCGCTGGCTGGGCGGCAAGGAGATCCGGGTCGGGCACACCTATCTGCCCGGAGACCGGTGGGCCCGCATCGAGAACCCCGACTTCCTGGAGGCCTGGGCCCAGTGGCGCCGGGCCAGGCCGGACCGGCTCTTCGTCCTCAACGTGCCCATGCAGGAGCACAACGAGGACCACGTCCCCGACCGCGAGGTGGCCCGGCTCATCCGGGCGGGCGCGGAGGGCGAGTTCGACCACCACTTCGAGCAGCTCGCCCACAAGCTGGTGGAGCTGGGCGTCCCGGACACGGTGATCGTGCTCGGCTGGGAGATGAACGGCGCCACGTACACGCACCGCTGCGCTCCCGACCCGGAGGGATGGAAGGAGTACTGGAACCGCATCGTCAACACGATGCGCTCCGTCCCCGGACAGGAGTTCAAGTTCGATTTCGCCCCGAACCGCGGTTCGGACGCGATCGGCTGGACCGCGTGCTACCCGGGCGACGACGTGGTCGACATCGTCGGCATGGATTCGTACGACCAGGCTCCCGGCAAGACCTTCGACGAGATGGTCAAGCAGCCCTACGGACTCCAGAAGCACGTAGATTTCGCGAAAGCGCACGGCAAAGCGATCTCGTACCCGGAGTGGGGGCTGTTCCGGCACGGGGACAACCCGACGTACGTGCAGCGCATGCTGAAGTGGATCGAGCAGCACAAGCCGCTCTACCACACCATCACCGACTACTGCCCGCACGGCGTGTGGCAGTGCAAGCAGAACCCCCGCTCCGCGAAGGCCTTCCGGGCCGCGCTCGCACCCGAGCGGCCGGGACCGGTGGTCCCGACCCCGGTGATCCCGACCCCGGTTGTCCCGACGCCGGCCATCCCGACGCCGGTGGTCCCGACCCCGGTCCTGCCGACTCCCTCGATCCCGACGCCGGAGATCCCGACCCCCGGCATCCCCGTGCCCTCGCCGGTGGTCCCGGGCCCGCAGATCCCGGCTCCGGTCCCGTCGCCCGAGACCCCGGGCACCAGCCCGAGTCCCGTACCGGAACCCGCGCCCGAGCCGGTACCCGTACCCGTGCCCTCGCCGGCCGTGCCCTCGCCCGAGGTCCCGGCCCCCGCCCCCGAGCCCGTTCCGGTCTCCCCGGAGCCGGTCGAGCCGAGCCCGCAGGTCCCGGCACCCGAGAGCCCCTCGCCCGAGCCGGCTCCCGAGCCCGTGCCCTCGCCGGCGGTCCCGTCGCCGCAGACCCCGGTGGGCCCGGGCACCGGCCCGAGCCCGGACCCCGTCCCGGTGCCGCTCCCGGAGCCCTCGCCGGTGCTGCCCCCGGTCCCGGACCCGGACCCGGTCGTGCCGAAGCCCGAGCCGCCCGAGCCGCCCGCCAACAGCACGGAGTGGTGCGTGCCGGTCAACTTCGGCGAATGGCTCTCCAAGCTGGTCGGCAAGCAGTCGGTCTGCGTCAAGGTCGACTGGGGCAAGGACTCCGGCTTCTGGCCCTGGTAGAGCCGTCATCGGACCCGCAGTTCGTTGATCCGCGCCCGCCAGTCCCTGGCGGCCGGCAGCGCCTCGCGCAGCGCGTCCACCGCCCGCTCGCGCCCCGTCACCTGCGATTCGTGCAGGTGGAGCAGGGGCGCGAGCGCCGTCCTGGCCAGCAGGAACCGCTGGTTGACGACGGTCTCGGGCCGCCAGTGGTTCTTGTACGGCTCGTTGCCGCGCAGGAAGCTCACCACCGGGCGGCCCTCCGCCAGGGCGCGGCCCGCCTCGTAGCGCAGCAGCAGCGTGGCGACGTCCACCTTCCGGGTCCGCAGGTCCGGGTCGGCCCCGTACAGATAGCCGCCGCTGAGCGCCCCCGACAACAGCGTGACGTTGGCGGCGACCACCTTCCCGTCCAGCCGGAACTCGGTCAGCCGGCCCTCTCCGGCCCGCACCATCCGCCGGGTGGCCCGGGTCAGGTGCTCGGCGAAGCGGGGCCGCAGGTGCTCCGGGGTCACCCCGCGGCCGCGCCACTGCTTCTCGTGGAGCCGCAGCAGCGTCCGTACGGCGCGCGGCACTTCCTGCTCGGTGACCTCCCGCTCCTCGATCCCCGCCGCGTCGGTCTTGCGCAGCTTGGCCCGGACCCGCTGGGCGCCGGAGGCCGGCATCCGCTTGACCAGTTCGTCGAACGGCAGCGCGGGCAGCTCCATGCAGGTGGAGTCGGTGAGCTTGCTCCGGGTCCCCTGCCACTGCTCGAAGAGCGCCTCGGCGGCCGCCCCCGGCCGTACCTCGCGCAGGTCGACGACCGCGCCCCGGGCGGCCCGGTGCAGGCCGCGGGCCAGCGCCGGGACGACCTCGTCGGCGCGGTCCGCGTCCACGAGCACGTCGAAGTAGTCGGTGATGCCGCCGCCGAGCGGCACCAGGAGCGGCAGGGGCCGGTGGACGAGCATCAGCGCGCAGGCGCCGACGAGTTCCCCGCCGCGCCGTACGAGCACGATCCGCAGGCGCCCGTCTTTGCCGTACGAGAGCCACCAGGAGTGCAGCCAGGCGTGGCTCTGGAAGGGGGTGGCGGTGGGACAGGCCCGCATCAGCCGGTTCCACGGCTCTTCCAGCGAGGCGAACTGCCGGGGGTCGCGGCACAGCGTCACCGACAGGGCCCCGGTGGAGCCCGTCGTCATCGCACGGACTCCTTCTCCTTGGTCTCGGTGTGGTCGCCCTGGGCGGGCAGGGAGGCGTACTCCTCGACGACGGGCGCGGCGACGGGCCGCTCCTCGGGCCGCCGGGTACGGCCGGCGGGCCGGGCCAGCAGCCACAGACCGCCCAACAGCCCGCCGGCGCACAGCCCGACGGCCCCGCTGATGGCGGCGGACGGCGAGGCGGGCTCGCTCGGCGCGACGGCCTGGTTGAACAGGAGCAGCTGGACGCCGGTGTTCTTGGCGGCCTGATTGCTGCTCAGCGAGAGGGCGTCGGCGACGGCGTTGGCGATGTCGGCGGCCTCGCCCGCGCTCTTCGAGGTACCGGTGATGGCGATCATCGGGGACTCGGGGGAGGTCTCGGCACGGACCTGCGTACGGAGCTCACGGGCGCTGATGCCCGCACGCGGCTGGGCGTACGCGAGGGTGGAGCTGCTGGTGGCGATGCGGGCGTACGCCTGGGCGAAGCCGAGGGCGGTGGCCGGCTCGGTGGTGTCGTCCGGTACGGCGACGACATAGCTGGTGGCGGCGTACTCGGGGGCCTTCAGCACCCCGTACGCCCCGCCCGCGGCCAGCCCCAGTGCGGCGGCCGCGGGCAGCGGCCACCACGCGGGCGGCGGCAGCAGCCGCACCGTGCGGCGGCGGTCGGCCCTCTTCCGGCCGGCCCTCTTGCGGTCGGCCTTGCCCGGGTCGGCTTTCTTCTGGTCGGTCTTCTTCGGATCGGCGGTGTCAGCCATGTACGTGCCTTCCTGGAGGGATGGGAGTGGTTTCGGGCTCCCGCGAGGGGAACCCCGTCGGTGGTGCGTCGTCGATCGAGGCGCCCGGTGGCGGCGTCGGTGCGGGACGGGATCCCGGCAGGGCCTGGGCGTAGACCGCGAGGAGGCGCTCCGCGCTGCGGGCGATGTCGTAGCGGCGGACCACCGGGGGCTGGGGCAGACGCCGCACGCCCGCCTCCATGTGCCCGCGCAGGGCGGCGACCAGCTCCTCCGTCCCGGTCCCGATCCGCCGCGCCCCCGGCGCCTGCGCGGCCGGCAGGTCGTCGATGGCGGGACAGGTGACGTGCAGCACCGGCAGCCCCGCCGCCAGCGCCTCCACCACCGCCAGCCCGAACGCCTCCTCACGCGACGGCGACACGAACACGTCCATCGCGGCCAGCAGCGACGCAATACCGGGCGTGCGCCCGTCGGCGCCGTCGCCCAGCGGATCCCGCTCCCCCAGCAGGTGGATCCGGCCCTGCGCGCCCAGTTCCGCGGCCAGCCGCCGCAGCGCCGCCCGCTCCGGCCCGTCCCCGGCCAGCAGCAGGTGCGCCCCCGGCAGCGCCGCCACCGCCCGTACGAGGGAGTCGAACCGCTTGCCCGGCACCAGCCGGCCGACCCCGCCGACCACGAACGCCCGTTCCGGCAGGCCGGTCCGGGCCCGCGTGGCCCGGCGCACCCCCTCGTCGAAGCGGAAGCGGCTCGCCTCGATCCCGTTGGGCACGACGTGCACCCGCGCGGCCGGCACCCCCCAGGCCTCCAGCCGCGCCGCCACGGTGTCCGACACCGCCACGGTCGCCGCGCCCAGCCGCTCGCTGGCCAGGTACAGCGTCCGCACCCCGCCCGTGAGCTTCCGGCCCTCGATCTCGTCCTCGCCGAGCGAGTGCTCGGTGGCCACGGTCGTCCCGACCCCCGCGAGCCGGGCCGCGAGCCGCCCGTACACGCAGGCCCGGTACAGGTGCGTGTGCACGAGGTCGTACTGCTCGCGACGGATGAACCGCACCAGCCTCGGCAGCGCCCCCAGGTCCCGGTTGCCCTTCATGCCCAGGTGCACCACCCGGACCCCGTCGGCGCGCAGGCCCTCGGCCACCGGCCCCGGGTTGGTCAGCGTCAGCACGTCGCAGCGCATCGGCATGTGGCGCAGCATCAGCCGCAGCTGCTGCTCGGCGCCGCCGACGCCGAGCCCGGTGATGATGTGCAGCGCCCGCAGCGTCTTCACCGGCGCACCGCCCGGCGCAGTTCCCGCACCCGGTGGCGCAGCTGCTTGATCCGCAGCCGCCCGGGTCCGTCGGCCTGGCTGACGTGGGTGCGCGGCAGGGCGTGCGGGCCGGCCAGCCGGCCGGGGTCGATGGCGCAGGCGTACCCGTACCCGGCGGCCCGCGTCGCCTCGACGACCCGCGCGTCGAGGTGCCCGTACGGGTAGCAGAACCCCTCGGGCAGGGTTCCGGTCAGCTCCCGGATCAGCTCCCTGCTGCCCCGCAGCTCCTGCTGGAGGATGTCGTCGGGGGCGGCGGTGAGGTCCTGGTGGAGCAGCCCGTGCGAGCCGATCTCCTGCCCCGCGGCGGCGACTTCGCGGATGCCCTCGGCGGTCAGCAGGGACTTGCGCGGGCCCAGCGGGTCCCACACGTTGTCCACCCCGAGCCGCCCGGGCAGCACGAACAGCGTGGAGGTGCAGTCGTGGCGGCGCAGCAGCGGCAGCGCCCGGGTCAGGTAGTCGGTGTAGCCGTCGTCGAAGGTCAGCCCGACGAGCCCGGCGCCGCGCCCGGCCGCGCAGGCCCGCAGCAGTTCGCCGACGGACACCCCGCGCAGGCCCCGGGAGCGCAGCCACAAGAGCTGCGCCTCCAGCGTGGCCGGGGTGACCGTGATGCCGTACGGGTCCTCGGCGGGATCGGTGAACTCGGCGACCGAGTGGTACATCAGGACCCACGGGGAGGCGGTCCGGGGGGCGGGGACCACCTGGGCGGCCGGCGCCGTGCGGGTGTCAGCGGGCATTGCGGAACCTCTGGGTCATCTGGGCGATCTGGGCGGGCAGGGCGGTGATTTCGAGCACCCGCATGGCCACGCCGCAGGCGCCGAACATGGCGGGTACGAGCAGGCAGCCGAGCGCGGCGCTGAGCAGCGGGTCGGGGATCATCGGCCCGGCGATCCACCCGGTGCCGCAGGCACCGACGGCGGCGACGGAGAGCCGGCCGATGCTGAGCGCGACCCGGCGGACCTGGATGGCGACGATCCGCGAGCCGAGCCCGGTGAGCAGCAACGCGGCGGTGGTGGAGATGCCGGCCGCGTTGGCGGCGGCGATGCCGTACGTGCCCCACCAGCGGACGGCGAAGGCTCCGGCCACGATGTTGACGAGGAGTCCGGCGCCCATCGCGAGCGCCGGGAACCAGGTGGGCCGGGCGGTCGAGAAGAAGGGCCGGGACAGCGCCCCGACGAGGCAGTGGCCGAGCAGTCCGAGGGCGTAGACCCGCATGACGGAGGCGGTGGCCAGGGTGTCGCGGTGGGTGAACGCGCCGCGTTCGAAGAGGACCTGGATGATCTGGGGCGCGTAGCCGATGACGAGGGCACTGCCCACGAGGACGGCGAGCGAGGCCAGCGCCAGGTCCTGTTCGACGCGCCGCCGGGCCTTCTCGCGCTCTCCTCCGGCCATGGCCTGGGCGACGACGGGGAAGGTGACGGTGCAGATCATCAGCGACAGCACCATCGGCATCTGCGCGACCTTCTGCGCGTAGTTCAGGTGCGAGATGGCTCCCGGCGGCAGCGAGGCGGCCAGGAACCGCTCGACCAGCACCTGCGACTGCCGGAACACCGCGAAGAAGATCACCGGGGCGATCACGCCGAACGCGATGAGGGTGGGCCGGTCCCGGTCGCGCTGGCTGCGTGGCGCGCCCTTGGCGCGGGACGGCCCGAAGCCCACGTTCCGGATGAACGCGGGCAGTTGGACGAGCACCATCAGCAGTCCGCCCGCGGCGACCCCGGCGGCGGCGGCCCGCACCCCCCACACCGCGTGCAGGGCGATCATCGTCCCGATGATGCCGATGTTGTACGAGACGTAGATCGCGGCCGGCGGCACGAACGAGCGGTGGGCCCGCAGGGCGGCACTGAAGTACCCGGCGATCCCGAAGGAGAGCACGGTCAGCGCGGTCATCCGGGTGCACTCCACGGCCAGCGCCGGGTCGGGCAGTCCGGGCGCGAGCACGGCGACGACCAGCGGCGCGGCGACGACGAGGAGGGAGGCGACCGCGGCCAGGAACACCGTCAGCCGCGGCAGGGTGGCCGCCACGAGCAGCCGTACGGGGTCCTGGTCGCGGGCCGCCTTGCGGGTCAGCCCGGCGCGGGCGGCCGCCCGCCGGGCGAGGGCCTGGCTGAACGCGGGCACCATCAGCAGGGCCATGGCGTCCTCGATGAGCAGCGTCGAGGCCATCTCGGGCACGGTCCAGGCGATCAGGAAGGCGTCGCTGTCGTGCCCGGCCCCGAAGAGGTGCGCGATGGTCTGGTCCCGGAACAGCCCGAACACCGCTCCGGCGGCGGTCAGTCCGGCGGTGACGGCGGCGGCCTTGGCCAGGAACCGCCCGAGCGGAGCCGGAGCCGCGTTCCCGCCCGCAGTCCCGGCGGGCGGCTCGGCCCGTACGGGCCCCTCGCCCGCGGACGCCTCCCGGCGCGCGGCCCGGGCCGCCACCCGCACCCCGCGCTCGGCCGCGGCTGCGCCCGGGGCCGGGGGCCGGGCCCCGGCGGGGCCCTGCGGGGCCGCGGGGGGCGCCGGGGCCGGCGGGCCCGGGACGCGGGCGGGGCCCGCCCCGGCCGGGGGGCCGGAGGCGGGCCGCCAGGGCGTCGTATCGGTCACCGGCCGTCCGCACCCGAGGCGGCGCGCGGTGCGGCCACGAGGCCGGTGCGCCCGCCCGCCTCGGCGGCCGTGTCCCGTGCGGAGGGCGAGGGCAGGGCCCACCAGGCCGCCAGGCCGATGATCACTCCGGTCAGAACGGTGGAGGGGCCGCCGATGTCCGCGTACAGGAAGTCGATGAGCTGCCACACGAACAGCCCGATCGCGATCAGCCCGCAGTCCCGGATGCCGGCGCCGCCGCCCGCGCAGCGCCGCAGGCCCGCGACGAGCAGCGCCGCCCAGCCGCCCGCCAGCGCGGTCAGCCCGATCAGCCCCTGCTCGCTCAGCACCAGCAGGTACATGTTGTGCGGGGAGAGCAGCGGCTGGCGGATGTACGCCTGTCCCGCGCCCGCGGTGTCGCTGCCGGAGGACAGCCCCAGCGAGGAGTGCCCGTCCCGGTTGGCCGGGAAGCCCTTGAGGCCCACCCCGACCGCCGGCCGCTCGCGCCACATCGACTCGGCGGCGGCCCACATGGTGTAGCGGTCGGTCACCGACTGGTCGGGGGCGCTGGAGACCTGCGTGATCGAGGTCAGCCGCTCCGCGACCATCTCGGAGCCGACCCCGAACCCGCCCACCAGGACCACCCCGGCCGCGACCAGCGCGAGCAGCACCTTCAGCGCCCGCCGGATCCCGGCGAGCAGCATCACCAGCACCGCCGCGCCGACCGTGGCGATCCACGCGCCCCGGCTGAACGACAGCACCAGCGGCACCACCAGCACCAGGGCCGCGCCGCCCGCGATCCGCCGCACCCGGCCCGGCAGCCCCGGGGCCAGGGCCGCCGCCGCGGCCACGACCAGCCCGTACGCCACCACCGTGGCCATGCCCATGACGTCGCCGGGCCCGAAGGTGCCGACGGCGCGGATGTCCGCACCCTGGTACGAGGCCCCGGTGTGGGTCGCGAACTGCACGACCCCCACCGCGCCCTGCACCAGCGCCAGCACCACGAAACACCCGGCGGCCAGCCGGAACTCCCCGGCGTCGCGCACCAGCAGCACGATCGCCGCCGGGACCAGCACGAACACCTGGAGGTAGCGCACGAACCCGGGCAGCGCCGCGTACGGGTCACCGGCGGTCGCGGTCGCGACCGCCAGCCCCACGGCGGGCACGCCGAGCACCAGCACACCGAGCGGGCTCAGCGCCCGCACCCGGCCGCGCAGCGCCTGCACCGCGCAGACCACCACCAGCAGCAGCGAGGCGGCGTCGGCCGGGCCGACCTTGCCGGAGGTGCTCGCGTCGCCCGCCGCGATCGGGGCGAGGAGCAGCAGGACGGTCGCGGCCAGCGGCAGCAGCGGCCAGTGCCGCCGCAGCAGCCCGGCCGGGCCGGGCCGGGCCGCGGCCGCGGCGCCGAGCGGGGATACGGCGAGGCTCATCAACTGCCCCCCAGCCGGAAGCGGAAGAAGGAGGCCGCGGTGCGGGCGAGGATCCACAGGTCCTGCCAGAGCGACCAGGTGTCGATGTAGTGGTTGTCGAAGCGGGCCCGGTCCTCGATGGAGGTGTCCCCGCGCAGGCCGTTGATCTGGGCGAGCCCGGTGATGCCGACGGGCATCCGGTGCCGGGCCTCGTAGCCGGGGTGGACGGTGCTGAACTTCGCGACGAAGAACGGGCGTTCGGGCCGCGGACCGACCAGGCTCATGTCACCCCGCACGACGTTCCACAGCTGCGGCAGCTCGTCCAGCGAGGACTTGCGCAGGAAGGAGCCGACCGGGCTCATCCTGTTGTCGCCGGCGACCGTCCACCGGGTGGCCGACTCGTGCTCGTCGGCGCGCAGGGTGCGGAACTTCAGCAGCGTGAAGGGGCGCCCGTACAGCCCGACCCGCTCCTGCCGGAAGATCACCCCGGGTCCGTCGGAGATCCGTACGGCCAGCGCGCACGCTCCCATCACGGGTGCGGCGGCGATCAGCGCGAGCGCGGCCAGCAGCCCGTCGATGGCCCGCTTCACCCACCGCTCCACCGGCCGGGACGGGCGCGGCAGCAGCGGCTGTACGGCGTACCCCCACAGCTGGTCGGCGGGCTGGGCCACCCGCATGCCGGTCACCTTGGCGGTGCCGGCCGGATCGGCGAGCCAGAGCCGGCAGCCGTGGTCGTGGAAGAGGCGGACCAGGGAGGCGGTGCGCTCGTCGGCCTCCGGCGGCCGGGTGAACACCGCGTGCCGGACCGAGTTCTGGATGACCGCGCGCCGGATGTCCTCGTGCGTGGCGAGCACCGGCACGGCCCCGCCGCCCTCTTCCGGTGCTCCGGTGGCGGCGAGCCCGACGGGTCGCAGCCCGTACTCGGGGCGCCCGTGGAGGGCGGCGGCGACCGCGCTCGCTCCGGCGCCGGGGCCGACGACGAGGGCGGAGGCGGGCCGGCGGCGGGCCGCGCGGTGGCGCAGCCGGTTGACCAGCCCGCGCCCGGAGCAGGTCAGTACGGTCTGCACGCAGACGGCGCCCAGCAGGGCCGGCCAGCCCATGGCCCCGCCCGGCGCCGTGGCGGCCACGACCGCGGCGAAGGCGCACCACAGGATGGCGGCCCGCCCGGCCAGCGCGGGCAGCTCCAGCAGCGCGGAGGGCGCGAGGCGCGGCCGGTACAGCCCGGCCTGCGCGTGCAGCGCGGTGAGCAGGACGGCCATCGGGGCGGACGCCTCGGCGGGCATCGCCGTCCCGGGCGCCGACAGGACCGTCGTGGTGAGCGTCGTGGTGAGTACGGCGGCCAGCGCATCGGCGGTCAGCAGCGGGAGGACCCCGTCGCGGCGCCGGACCCGCTGCGGCCGCGCCAGCGGCCGGGCCTGGTCGGCCCTCGGCCGGCGTGGGGGGTGGATGGCGGTCACGGACCGTCGGACGGCCGCGGTGCCGGCGGTGCCGCCGGCCCCCGTGCCGCCCTGCCCGGTGTGCCGGGCGGGTGCGCTGTCCATCGTCATCGGCTGATGCGCTCCTGGTTCAAGGGCCGGGGCCTGCCCAGCAGTTCGTGGTACAGACCGGTGACCGCGTCCGTGGTCCGCCGCACGTCGAAGTCGGTCCGGGCGTGCTGCTGGGCCTGCTCCCCGAGTTCGGCGAGCAGCCGCGGTTCGGCGAGCAGCCGTCCCAGGGCCTTGGCCAGGGCCGTCGGGTCCTCCGGCGGTACCAGGCAGAGCCGTCCCTGGCCGGGCGGCAGGCTCTCCCGGGCACCGCTGACGTCGGAGACCAGGACCGGTCGGCCGCAGGCCATGGCTTCCAGCGGGGCGAGCGCCATGCCCTCCCACCGCGACGGCAGTACAACGAGATCGGCGGCCCGAAGCCACGGTCGGATGTCGGGAGCGGCGCCGGCGAAGAGCACTCCGGGCGGGGCGCTGCGGCGCAGCTTCTCGGTGTCGGGGCCGTCGCCGACGAGCACGAGACGGGCCTCCGGGACGTTGCCGAGCACCTCCCGCCAGGCCCGGAGCAGGATGTCCTGGCCCTTCTGCTGGCAGAGCCGGCCCACGCAGACGGCGAGCGGCCCGTCGCCCAGGAAGGCGGCGGGCAAAGGGAGTTCGGTACGCGCGCGGGCCCGGTCGGCCTCGCGGTCGGGGCCTCCGGGCCGGAAGTGGTCGAGGTCCACGCCGTTGCGGATCACCGACCAGTGGGCGGCGATCCCCTCGGCCTCCCCGGCCCGGCGCTCGGCCTCGCTGACGCAGAGCACCCGGTCGGCCCAACGGGCCCCGAACCGCTCCCAGCGCAGGGCGAGCGCGGCGGTGGCCCCGCCGACGGCGTCGAAGGACCAGGCGTGCGGCTGGAAGACGGTGGGCACGGCCCCGCGCACGGCGAGCCGCCCGGCGAGTCCCGCCTTGGCACTGTGGGCGTGCAGGACATCGGGCCCGACCATGCCGATCACCCTGCGGGCGCCGAGCACTTCGGCGGGCAGGTCGGGGCCGGGGGCCCGCCCGGCGCGCCAGGTGAGCACCTCGGCCCCGGCCGCGCGGGCCGCTTCGGCGAGCTGTCCGCCGCGCGGGCAGCCGACGGCCGTCCGCAGGCCGGCGGCCGTCTGGGCGCGGACGAGATCGACGACGACGCGGGCGACGCCGCCGTCGACGGGCTGGACCAGGTGGAGGACGGACAGGGGGCGGGGAATCGGGACCCGCGCACGGGAGGGCTGCGCGGGGGGAGGCTGTGTCGGCACGCGGAGTGGTCTCCTACGTTCAGCGGCGCGCGTCTGTCTGAACGAAGAGCACGCCGAGGAATTGACCCTGGCTTTCGCCCGCGAACCTGAAGCTCAGGCTGCGGGCGCCACCGGACAGGGCGGGACTCAGGTCGAACACGTCCGCGTCATATCCGAGATTATTCATATGTTCGGGCTGTCGCACGAACGAGGGATCTCCGAATTCCGTGATCGTGGAATTCATAACATCATTAAAAGGATTTTCGGCATCGCTGATGTCGACCCGGCGGCCACTGTCGGAGGTCACCGTGAGCGAGTCCCCCAGCGTCCCGCGGTCCCCGTCGTACGCGACCACCCCGGCCTTCCCGGCGGAACCGGCGGCCGCGTCCAGGCCGGCGATCTCGACCGTGTCGGCGGCACCCGGGCCGGCGCCCGCCGCGATCTGCTCGAAGCCGTCCCACACCGAGATCCGGCGCACCGGCTCCTGCGGGTGCTCGTACGCCACGACCAGCGTCCAGCCGCCCCAGGCACCCACCTCGGAGTGGCCCATCGCGATGTTCAGCTGGGCCACCGTCCACATCCCGGCGCCGCCCTTGCGGACCATCGGGGTCACGTCCGCCGAGGCCTGGTAGGCATCGCTGCCCGCGTCCGCCCGGTGGCCGATCACCGTGTCGGCGAGGACCTCCTTGTAGGCCCCGCCCGGCTCGGCGACCAGCACCCGGCCGTTGTCCTCCGGCGGCTTCTGCTCACCCACCCGCAGGTTCCCGCCCCAGTACAGGCGGGCGTACGAGACCTTCGCGCCCTGGGGGACCTTGAGCTCGGCCCGGGTGGAGTTGTAGGTGTCCGGGTCCTTGTCGACCTCGCTGTAGAACATGTCGAAATCGCCGTTGACCCCCGCCGCCCCCCGGTTGACCTCGGTGCACGGCTCGGCGTCCGCCGCCTCCTCGCGGCGGCAGGCGATGGAGGAGTTGGAAGCGCGGACCAGCCCGCCGCGCTGGACGGCCTGGTAACGCTGCGCGAAGGGGACCTTGGCCATTTCCCGCGCGGCGGGGGCGGCGGGGCCCGGCGGGGCGGCCGCGGCGGGGACGTTCGCCGAAAGTACGAGGCAGGACAGCAGGCCGAGCGTGCCGAGGATTCCGCGGGACGAACCCATGACCCTGTCTCCATTTTCGATCAAGGGGACAAAACAGAAGTGAACTTTGTCAGAAAGCAGGCGGGAAATCACGCCGGACTCGCTCGTACGGCCTTTTGGGCGATAACACGCACCCTCACAGGCGGCGGGTCGTTATGCGGTGCACCATTGTTCGAACCGAAAGGAAAAACGGAGATGAAGAAGAGGCTGATGCGCGTCACCACCCTGGCGGCCGCCGGCACTGCGGTGCTGATGGGCGGCGCGGGCCTCGCCTCCGCGGACTCGGCGGCCAACGGCATCGCGGCGGGGTCCCCCGGCGTGCTGAGCGGCAACCTGGTCCAGGTCCCGGTCCACGTCCCCGTCAACGTCTGCGGCGTCACGGCGAACCTGGTGGGCGCACTGAACCCGGCGTTCGGCAACACCTGCGTCAACGCCTGACCGACGGTCCGACTGTCAGCCGAACCGTCAATCAGGCCGCTCGAAACCAAGGCATCCGAGTGAAGCCACGCAACCCGAACCGGGACGGGGCCGTTGATCCGGGTGCTCCACCACCGGGCAATCCAGCTAAAAAGGGACGACAATGATCAAGAAGATGATGGCAACTGCGGCTGCCGCAGCCTCGGTCGTGGGCATCGGTGCCGCCATGGCCCCTCAGGCGATGGCCATCGGCAACGACAACGGCATCAACACCGTCAACGGCAACGGCGCCTCGCAGATCTACGGCAACCAGGCCACCTACGGCAACATGAGCCCCCAGATGGCGCTCATCCAGGGCTCGTTCAACAAGCCCTGCATCGCGCTGCCGGCCAAGGTCAACGCCCAGTCGGTCCTCGCGCTCCTCAACGTCGGCGTCCAGGACATCCCGATCCTGTCCAACCCGATGAACCAGCAGTGCACCGAGAACTCCACCCAGGCCAAGGGCGACGAGCCGCTCTCCCACATCCTGGACAACATCCCGGTCCTGTCGGGCAACGCCTCCGCCGGCAGCTGACCGCAGCCCGCGCAAGCGAGGCCGCCGCACCCTCCGGGTCGCGGCGGCCTCGCCGCTTGTCCACACCGCGCACACGCCCCTCCCACCCGCGCCGCGAATAGCGCGTAAATCCGTCGCGAATTCCGGGCGGCGTACGCGTGGGTGAATTCGCGGAGCCACTCGCGAAAATCTCCGGTTTCTTTTTCCGGACCCACTCGTTGTTATTTCTGCAGTGGACACGCCCCTGCGGGAAGGATCGAAAACAAATGACGTACAAGAAGGCAGTGGTGCTGGCCGCCGGCGTTCTCATGGCCGCCGGTGCCGCCTCGCCCGCCATGGCCGACTCGGCTGCCGACGGCAAGGCCATCGGCTCCCCCGGCGTGCTCTCCGGGAACCTCGTCCAGGTTCCGGTGCACGTCCCGGTCAACGTCTGCGGCAACACCGTCAACGTGATCGCCCTGCTGAACCCCGCGTTCGGCAACACCTGCGTCAACGCCTGACGAAGCGCCCGCCCGCCAGGGCAAACCTCCTCGGGGTGGCCTCGGAGTGCACGGCGGTGCACTCCGAGGCCACCTTCGATCCAGCACCGGCGGGAGTGCCGGTAGACAGGGAAGGACCCATGCGACAGGTACTGAGCCGACAGGTACTGGGCAAGGGGGTGCTCACGGCGGCGGCCGCCTCAAGCCTGCTGTCGATCGCGACCGGCGCGGCCTACGCGCACCCGGGGGCGATGGCCGAGGCCTCGCATTCACCGGGCGTGCTGTCCGGCAACAGCGTCTCGGTACCGATCACCCTCTCGCCGAACGTGTGCGGCAACAGCGTGGACGGCGGAGCGGCGCTCAACCCCTCGATGGGGAACACGTGCGCCACCACGACCGGCTCGGACGCCCACGGCGCCGACCGCGATTACGAGCGCTACCTCGGCCCGGAACACGCCGAGGCCTTCGAGCGCTACCTCGAAGAGCACCAGGGCGGCCGGCACGCGCTGCCCGAGCAGCGCCACGAGGAGCCGCGCTACGAGGACGTCCGTCACCACGCACCGCGGCACGCGGCCCCCCGGTACGAGGAGCCGCGCGACGAGGGCGGCTACGGGGGCTCGGACGAGGAGGAGTGCGACGACCATCCGCACGCCCTCCCCGCACCGGCGCCGGTAGCCCACCACGCTCCCCCGGCTCCCGAGCGGCCGCAGCCGCGGCCCCACCCGAAGCCGCAGCCCAAGCCGCAGCCGAAGCCGGAGGCGGAGCACCCGGCCCCGAAGCCCGCGCCGAAGCCGCACCCCGCGCCGAAGCCCGTCCCCCACCCGGCGCCGAAGCCCCCGGCCCACGAGGTGCCCGCGCCGCCACGGCCCGCGCCGGCCCCGGTCCCCGCCCCGGCTCCGGTTCCGCTGCCGGCCCCGGTCCACGAGGCGCCCGTCCCGCTCCCCGCTCCGGTTCCGGGCCCCGTCCCGGTCGCGGAGGCGCCCCGACCGCTTCCGGCCCCCGCGCCGGTCGCCGAGGAGGCCCCCGTACCGGCGCCGCCGCACGGCAGCCGGTTCGAGGAGCACCCGGCTCCCGCCCCGGCGCCCGAGGTCGTCCGTCCCGCCGACCAGCCGCCGGCCGCCCCCGCCGGTGACACCCCGATCCACCCGGCGCCCGCGCCGGCCCCCGCCCCGGCTCCCGTACCGGTGACCCCGGAGACCCCGGCCGCGCCGGCCCCCGTACCGGCTCCGGCGCCCGCTCCGGCGCATGCGTCCGCTCCGGAACTCGCCGCCACGGGCGCGGGCCGGCCCGGCGCGGCGGCCGCCCTCGCCTCGGCGCTGATCCTGGGCGGCGCCATTCTGTACCGGAGGTCCCGAAACGCCTGACCGGCAATACCGGTAATCGGAAGAAATATCGGCCGGAGAATCCCTTGTCGGGATCTCCGGCCGTTGCCGTACGCGTTTCCGGAGCGGCGGGGAATCGTTACCCAGGACGAAAGCGGCGTGACGGTCTGCGCTGACACCTCTGTCCACGAAAGAAGAGGATTTCGATAATGAAGCTCACGAAGGTCGCCGCGGTCATCGCCGGCTCCGTTGCGGCGCTCGGCGCCTCCGCTCCCGCCTTCGCGGCCGCGGCGCCGGTCGCGATGCCCCCCATGAGCCTGACGAGCGGAGCCACCGAGGCCGTCAACTCCCTCGCCCCGGTCACCGAGTCGCTCCCGCAGACCCTGAACAACGGGGTGGCCGAGCAGGGCGAGACCGTCACCAAGGTCGTGGACACCGCCCAGCGCGTCAACAAGGTCCGCAACGATGCTCCGGGCGAGGTGCTCAAGGTGGCGAACGGGGCCACGGAGGCCTCCCCGCTCCTCGGCGGCGTCAAGCTCAACGGCGGGGCCCACTGAGCCGGTCCGGTCCCCCGCCCCCGGCGGGATCCGCGGGATCAGCGGGATCAGCGGAGAAAAAAACTGTGGGCGCCACCGGCGAGGCCGGTGGCGCCCACAGTCAGGTGTGCCGACTGACGTCAGTCGTTGACGCAGACGTTGCCGAACGCGGGGTTCAGCAGGCCGATCACGTTGACGGAGTTGCCGCAGACGTTGACGGGCACGTGGACCGGGACCTGGGCCAGGTTGCCCGAGAGGACACCGGGCGAACCCACGGCCGCGCCCTCGGCCGACGAGTCGGCCATGGCGGAGCCGGCGGCACCGGCCGCAGCGAGACCGGCGGAGGCCAGGACCAGGGCGGCCTTCTTGGCAGAGTTCATGGGAAGTGCACCTTCTGTTCGATGTTCTGCCCCACGCGGGGCTCACACCGAGCGAAACGGTCCAGCGTCCCGTACGACACGGCCCCGCGCGCAATCAGACCTGTTCAGCTCAATAGTCGTAACCGCGCGCGGTTTTCGGCCGTTCGTCTGCGATCATGCCTCCCCGCTACGGGAGGTCGGGGAGCTCCGGCTCGATCTCCGCCGGCGTCAGGGCCGGCTTGGCCGGCTTGAACGGCGTGAACGGCTTGAACGGACTGAACGGCTTGACCGGCTTGACCGGACTGACCGGCTTGACCGGACTGGCCGGCTTCAGCGGGACCGCGGGCAACGCCGGCGCGGCCGGCTTGGAGACCGGGGCCGCCGGGGCCGCCGGAGCCGCCGGCTGGGAAACGGGGATCTCGGGGATGTCCGGGATCTCGGGGACGGAGGGGATCTCGGGAAGGGCCGGGATCGGCAGCGCCGGGATGTCCGGAATCGCCGGCAGGTTCGGCAGGGACGGCAGCGAGATCGGCGGGAGCTTCACCCCCGGCAGGAGCCCCTCCAGGGACTTCGTGATCCCGTCGAGGATCGCGGTGATCTGCGCGAGGAGGTCGTCGAGCGGCCCGGCGGCCGCCGCGCGGCGGTCGACCTGCTGCTGGACGGCCGCGATCCTGTTCCGGACGGCGGCGGCCGTGTCACCGTCCGCGGCGCCCGCGGGGGCGGCCGCGCCGGAGAGTATGACGACGGCGAGGGCCGACGGGACGAGGACGCGGACGCGGGACGGCTTCGTGCGGTGCATGGCGGTTCCTTCGGTGGTCGCACAGAGGCGGACCCGAGCGATCCGCTTCCTCACCCACCGTGCGAACACCTTGCACGGAGCGCAACCGGACCCGGGGCGCCGCCCCTCCCTGGGCGCTGCGTACGGGCTTCGCGCACGCGTCCGCAGAAGGCTCACCCGGGACGGGGAAATCCTCGGCCGCGGCGGGCCGTTTGAGTGAAGCAGCGGAACCAACCCCCGGGGAGGGCAGTTGACCAGGGCGCTCCACTAGCGGGCACTCGTGCGACAAAAGGACCAATGATGCTCAAGAAGATCATGACTGCTGCCGCGGTCACCGCCGCCGCCGTCGGCGCGGGCGCTGCTGTCGCGGCCCCGGCCATGGCCATCGGCAACGACAACGGGATCAACACCGTCAACGGGAACGGTGCTCAGCAGATCTACGGCAACCAGAAGACCGAAGGCCCGATGAGCCCGCAGCTCGGCCTGGTCCAGGGCACCCTCAACAAGCCCTGCATCGGTCTGCCGGTCAAGGTCAACGCGCAGTCGATCCTCGCCCTCATCAACGTCGGTGTCCAGGACGTCAACGTCCTGTCCAACCCGATGAACCAGCAGTGCACCGAGAACTCCACCCAGGCCAAGGGCGACGAGCCGCTCTCCCACATCCTGGACAACATCCCGGTCCTGTCGGGCAACGGCTCCATCGGCAGCTGATCTCCGCTCCCCTGCTTTCCGCGGTCCGGGCCCGTCGGGCCCGTGGAGCGATGTGACGAGGGCCCCGGCAGCGTCCAGCTGCCGGGGCCCTCGGGCGTGCGGGGCCGTCAGCCGGTCCAGAACTCCCACCACCGGGTGAGGATCAGCATCCCGATCACGCCGATGTGCAGGGCGGGCGGGGCCCAGCCGAATTCGGTGAAGAAGGTGCGGACGGGGCCGGGGGCGGGCAGCGCGCCCGTACGGACGTTGTACGCGGTGACGGCCCAGAACATCAGCAGGGTCGCCGTCCACGTCAGGCAGCACCACAGGCAGAGCGCGTTGATCTCGTACAGGGACTGGACCATCAGCCAGGTGCAGAAGCCGACCCCGAAGAGCATCCCGGCGTTCAGTCCCAGCCAGAACCAGCCGCGGTGACGGGCGCCTGCCAGCAGGCCCGCGCCGACGCACACGACGGCCCCGAACGCGACGAGCCCCAGCAGGGGGTTGGGGAACCCGAAGACCGCCGCCTGGTCGCTCTTCATGACGCTGCCGCAGGAGACCACCGGGTTCAGACTGCAGGCGGGCTTGAAGTCCGGGTCCTCCAGCAGGAGGAACTTGTCGAGGGTGATCACCCAGGAGGCCAGCACCCCGGCGGCCCCGGTGAGCACCAGCAGCCAGGCGGGTGCCCGGCGCCCGGACTCCGGTTCACCCTCGTCTCGACTGGAGGACAGTCCCTGTTGGCGGGGAAGGCCCACTGTTTTCGTTGCCATACGGCCCATGTTCCCGCGCTCCGGCACAGACCCGGGCGAACCATGCACATCCCGGGCCAAGTTGACCTGAAGGTGTGGCGGGAACCCCTGATGCTTCCCGGACGTTTTACCGAACCCCGGACGTGATGTCAGAGCCAGGGGCTACGTTGAGCTTCCGCGAAGTCACAAGCTGCGACGGCCTGGAGACCCACCTTGAGCGATCCGTACGAGACAACCGAGGCGCACCTCGATCGACTCCTGGGCCGCGCCCTCAACTCCTTCGACCTGCCGGACCGGTTGGTCGAGCGCCTCGGTACGGCGCTCGCCCACAGCTCCTCGCTGTACGCCACCCACCGCAGTCCGGCGGCGGGCCTGTGGCGGGAGACCCACCGGCACACGTACCTGCTGTCCGACGGCGATTCGGCGTCCCTGTGGGAGCTGGTGTACCGGCTGGTGGGCGACCGGACGATCCGGCACGAGGTCTTCGTGAGCAAGGCGGAGGCCTGCCTGGCGGTGGCCAGGCTGTTCGGCGAGGCCCCGGCGGAGGCGGCGTTCGACCCGGATCTGGATCCGGCGCTCGCGGCCGCCGAGGAGGAGCCGGACGCCACCGCGGCGGGGCTGAGCGCGCTGTTCGCGGCCACTGCGCCGGCGCGTCGCCACCGGGAGTACGCGGTGGAGGAGTCCGCCGACCACGCCCGCCGGGTGCTGCGGCGCGCGGAGAACCCGGACCGGCCCGGCGCGGGGACGGCCCTGCTGCTGCGGTCGGCGTACGCGCACCGGATCACCCAGGCGTTCGGGACCCGGCCGTTCACGGCGGACGGGCGGGGCGGGGGCTTCAACCTGTACGAGCACTCGTTCGTCCTGCTGGACGGCAGCGAGCTCAGCCTGTGGGAGGTCGAGCACACGGCGACGCCGGACGGGCGGCACATGTGCGAGGTGTACGAGAGCGAGGCGGCCGCCCGCGGCGCGATGGAGCTGCGCGCGCGGGTGCGATGACCCGCGCGGGTGCGATGACCTCTGCCCCGCGCGCGAGTGCGTGACCCCGGTTCAGGGAAGTGCGGGAGCGGAGAGGCGGAGCTCCGGGGACGGGTTCTGCGTGATGTGGACCGCCTCCGGGCGCAGGTCCGCCGGGGCCGGCATGACGCTGCCCGGGAGCCGGACCGCCGCCGCGCCGTGGGCCAGGGCCGAGGCGAGGGCCTTGGGGCCGGTTCCGCCGGCGATCAGGAACCCGGCCAGGGAGGCGTCTCCCGCCCCCACGTCGCTGCGGACGGCGGTCACGGGGGCGGTGCCGTGGAAGGTGCCCTCGGTGCTCACCAGGAGCTGTCCGTCCGCGCCGAGCGAGGCGAGCACCGCGCCCGCGCCCCGGGAGCGGAGCTCCTGGGCCGCCCGGGTGACCTCGCCGAGGGTGGCCAGCGGGCGGCCGACCGCCTGGGCGAGCTCCGAGGCGTTCGGCTTGACCAGGTCCGGGCGGGCGGCGAGGGCTGCGGTCAGCGCCGGGCCCGAGGTGTCGAGGGCCACCCGGGCGCCGGCCTCGCGGCCGCGGGCGACCAGGCCGGCGTACCAGTCGGGGGCCAGGCCGCGCGGGAGGCTGCCGCAGGCCGCGATCCATTCGGGGTGGCCGGCGGCGGTGCGGACGGTCTCCAGCAGCAGGGCGGACTCCTCCGCAGTGAGTTCGGGGCCCGGTGCGTTGATCTTGGTGAGGGTGCCGTCCGGTTCGACGAGCGCGATGTTGGAGCGGGTCTGCCCGGCGACGGTCACCGCCGTGACGTCCACGCCCTGTACGCCCAGCAGTTCGGCGATCACCGCGCCCGCGATGCCGCCGAGCGGGAGGACCGCCGTCGTGAGGACTCCCGCGGCGGCCACCGCGCGGGAGACGTTGACCCCCTTGCCCCCGGGGTCGACGCGGTCGCCCGTGGCACGCAGCACCGCGCCCCGGCCGAGCGAGGGGACCTCGTACGTCCGGTCGAGGGAGGGGTTCGGGGTGACGGTGAGGATCATACGAGCACGACTTCCGTACCGGCGGCCTCGATGGCCGCCTGCTGGGCAGGGGCGAGCCCCTGGTCGGTGATCAGGAGGTCCACGTCCGCGAAGGAGCCGAAGCACGCGAAGTGCTCCCGGTCGGCCTTCGAGGAGTCGGCGAGCAGCACCACCCGGCGGGCGGCTGTCATCGCGGCCCGCTTGACGGCGGCTTCCGCGAGGTCGGGGGTGAAGAGGCCGTGCGCCGAGAAGCCGTTGGCGGCGAGGAAGGCGACGTCGGCGCGGATCTCGGCGTAGGCGCGCAGCGCCCAGGCGTCGACGGCGGCCCGGGTGCGGTGGCGGACGCGGCCGCCGACGAGGTGGAGGTCGATGCCGGCGTGGTCGGCGAGGCGGGCGGCGGCGGGCAGCGCGTGGGTGACCACGGTGAGCGCGGTGTCGACGGGTAGGGCTGCGGCGAGGCGGGCGACGGTGCTGCCCGCGTCGAGGACGATGCTCCCGCCCCCGGGGATCTCGGCGAGGGCGGCGGCCGCGATGCGGTCCTTCTCGTCGGCGCGGGTGGCCTCGCGTTCGGTGAGGTCCGGTTCGAAGTCGAGGCGGCCGGCCGGGATGGCCCCGCCGTGCACGCGGCGGACCAGGCCGGCCCGGTCCAGGGCGTTCAGGTCGCGGCGCACGGTCTCGGCGGTGACCTGGAAGCGGTCGGCGAGGGAGAGGACGTCGATCCGGCCCGCCTCGCGGGCGAGCCGGAGGATCTCCTGTTGACGCTCCGGTGCGTACATGTGGGTTCGCGTCCGTTTCTGCGGATTACCCCCCACTTTACGCCGATATCAGGGCATACAAAACCAAACGGGCATGTCCGCCAACAGAAGCGGACACGCCCGGAGGGGGTTCGGGAGGAGCTAGCCGACCGGGACGGTCTCGGAGGCGGGGGCCTGCGTTCCGCCCTCGCGCTCCTCCATCGGGATCTGCTTGCGCGGCAGCACGAACATCACCGCGAAGATCACGACGAGCACCGCCACGACCCACCACAGCGCGCCGCGGAAGGCGTCGACGTACGGCGCGCCGAGGACGCGGTCGTCCGCGATCGACCCGAAGAAGACGACGGAGGTCAGCGCGAGGCCGAGCGCGTTGCCCATCTGGCCGGTGGTGTTGATCAGTCCGGAAGCCGAGCCGGCGTGCTCGCGCGGCACCTGGGACAGGATGGTGTCGTTCAGCGGGGCGACGATCAGGCCCATGCCGATGCCCATGACGATCAGCGGCGCGGCCATCTGCCAGGAGGCGATCCCCATGCCGTAGTGCCGCGACTCCCAGATGTAGAGGAGCAGACCCGCGGCCATGGTCAGCGCGCCGGCCTGGAGCACCTTGCGGCCGAACCGCGGGACGAGCTTCTCGACCGAGAGGCCGGCGGCGACGGAGACGGCGATGGAGAAGGGGATGCCGGTGGTACCGGCGCGCAGCGGGCTCCAGCCGAGGCCCATCTGCATGTAGAGCGTCCAGACGAGGAAGAAGATGCCGGTCGCCAGGCCGAAGGCCAGCTGGACCGTGATGCCGCCGGCGAAGCTCTTGATCCGGAAGAGGGAGAGCTCGACGAGCGGGGAGCCGTCCTTCTTGATCTTGTACTTCTCGTACGCGATGAAGGCGGCGAAGACCAGCGGTGAGGCGATCATGCAGATGAAGCCCCACAGCGGCCAGCCGTTCTCGCGGCCCTGGGTGAGCGGGAAGATCAGCATGACCAGGGCGAGGGTGGCGAGGACCATGCCGACCAGGTCGAGGCGCAGGGCCTTGGGGGCCTTGGACTCCGAGATGAACTTGCGGCCCAGGATCACGGCGGCGATGCCGACGGGCAGGTTGATCAGGAAGATCGTGCGCCATTCGAGGCCGAAGAGGTTCCACTCGGTGAGCAGCGCGCCGAGCATCGGCCCCGAGACCGCGCCGAGGCCGACGATCGCGCCGAACATGCCGAACACCTTGCCGCGCTCGTGCGGCGGGAAGGTGACGTGGATGATCGCGAGTACCTGCGGCACCATCATGGCCGCCATGGCGCCCTGGAGGAGGCGCGAGGCGACGAGCATGCCGGGGTCGGCCGCGATGCCGCAGAGGAGCGAGGCGGCGGTGAATCCGGCGACGCCGACGAGGAAGAGGCGCCGGCGTCCGTAGATGTCCCCGAGACGGCCGCCCGTGATGAGGCCCGCGGCGAAGGCGAGCGCGTAGCCGGCGGTGATCCACTGGATCGCGCTGGTGGAGGCGCCGAAGTCCTGGCGCATGCTGGGTATCGCGATGTTGACGATCGTGACGTCGACCAGGTCCATGAAGGACGCGGTCATCACGATGGCTAGCGCCAGCCAGCGGCGGCGATCGGCGGGCGAGGTGGTCTCGGAGGTCATGGAAGAAAACTTAGACGCCATCTAGGCCAGATGGTGTCCTATTTCCCATGGCAATGTGGATCGTATGACCGACACCCCGGCACGGCTGCTGACCCTGCTCTCCCTGCTCCAGACCCCGCGCGAATGGCCCGGGAGCGAGCTGGCGGAGCGGCTGCGGGTGAGCCCGCGCACGATCCGCCGCGACATCGAGCGGCTGCGGGAGCTGGGGTATCCCGTGGAGGCCACGCTGGGCGCGGAGGGCGGGTACCGGCTGGTGGCCGGGGCCGCGATGCCGCCGCTGCTGCTGGACGACGAGGAGGCGGTGGCGATCGCGGTGGGGCTGCGGGCGGGGGCCGGGCACGCCATCGAGGGGGTGGAGGAGGCGTCCGTACGGGCCCTCGCGAAGCTGGAGCAGGTCCTGCCGGGGCGGCTGCGGCGCCGGGTGGGCGCGCTGCAGTCGGCGACGATCGCGGTGACCCGGGGAGACGGGCCGAGCATCGACCCGCGGACGCTCACCACCATCGCGGCGGCGGTGGCGGGGCCCGAGCGGCTGCGGTTCGCGTACCGGGCGCGGGACGGGGCGGACTCGAAGCGGCTGGTGGAGCCGTACCGGCTGGTGAGCACCGGGAGCCGGTGGTACCTGGTGGCGTACGACCTGGACCGGGGGGACTGGCGGACCTTCCGGGTGGACCGGGTGGCGGAGCCGTTCGCGACGGGCGCCCGGTTCGCGCCGCGGGAGCTGCCGGTGGACGCGGCGGAGTTCGTACGGCGTGGGCTGCGGGGCGGGGAGACGTACGCGGTCGACGTGTCGTTCGGGGCCCCGGCCGAGGTGCTGCCGGGGTGGTTGCGCCAGCACGCGGAGCCCGTGGGCGGGGGCTGCCGGGTGCGGTTCTCCAGCGGGGACTCCCCGGAGTGGGTGGCGGCCCGGCTTGCGCTGACCGCCGTCCCCTTCACGGTGCACACCCCCGACTTCCTGGCCGCGGCGGCGCGCGCGCTGGCCTCCCGGCTCACGGCGGCCGTGGCCCCGGCGCCGGCCCCGGCTCCGCGCGCGTGAGTACGGACGGCGACCGCGGGTAGGGGGGAGCCCCCGGCGCCTGGGGGGGATAGGCACCGGGGGCTCGTTCGGGGGCGGTCGGCCGGGTCAGGCCACCGCGTCGAAGCCCGTGTCGCGGGCCATCCGCTTCAGCTCCAGCAGGGCGTGCTTCTCGATCTGCCGGATCCGCTCGCGGGTCAGTCCGTGCTGCTTGCCGACCTCCGTCAGGGTCCGCTCGCGGCCGTCGTCGATGCCGTACCGCATCTTGATGATGGACGCCGTGCGCTGGTCCAGCTTGCCCAGCAGGTCCTCCAGCTCCTCGCTGCGCAGGAGGGACAGGACGGACTGCTCGGGGGAGATCGCGGAGGTGTCCTCCAGGAGGTCGCCGAACTGCGTCTCGCCCTCGTCGTCCACCGCCATGTTCAGGCTGACCGGGTCGCGCGCCCAGTCCAGGACGTCGCCGACGCGCTTCTCCGTCGTGTCCAGCTCGGCGGCGATCTCGGCGTGCTCCGGGTCCCGGCCGTTCTCGCGGTTGAACTCGCGCTGCACGCGGCGGATCCGGCCGAGCTCCTCGACCAGGTGGACGGGGAGGCGGATGGTGCGGGACTGGTCGGCGATGGAGCGCGTGATGGCCTGGCGGATCCACCACGTCGCGTACGTGGAGAACTTGAAGCCCTTGGCGTAGTCGAACTTCTCGACGGCGCGCACCAGGCCGGCGTTGCCCTCCTGGATCAGGTCGAGCAGGGGCAGGCCACTGCGCGGATAGCGGCGGGCGACGGCCACGACGAGGCGCAGGTTCGAGCGGATGAAGATCTCCTTGGCCCGCTCCCCCTCGGCGGCGACGGCTTCCAGCTCCTCGCGGGCCGGGCTCTCGCCCTCGCGCTCTATCTCCCCGTCGAGGATCTGCCGGGCGTACACGCCCGCCTCGATGATCTGGGAGAGCTCCACTTCCTTGGCCGCGTCGAGCAGCGGGGTACGCGCGATCTCGTCGAGGTACATGCCCACCAGGTCGCGGTCGGCGATCTCCCCGCCCACAGCGCGGGCGCTGCCCCTGGACTGACTACGGGCGACGGCGCGGGTTGCCATGCGTGCTCCCTTGCAATGAGTTAGGTCGCGGTGCGGCTGCTGGAACGCGGGTGTGTCTTCGCGGTGCGTTCCTGGACACTCTCCCGAGTGCCCGCTTCCGAAGGAAACAACGACTGGAATCGGGACAGAATTCCCACGCCGGTCCCTCATTTTGGGGATCTTGCAGTATCCTGCCCCGCCACCGCGCTCACGTGACCGTCGTCACACCTCGCGGTAGGTGCCGTGGCTGCTCGCTCCACTCCTGAAGACGGCCGCCGCCCGCTTCCGGTTGCCTGGCCGGACCGGCGAATCACTGGATTCCCGACAAGCCGCCCATCCGACTCGAACCGGCACCTCCGCGGGTCGTCCGCGCCGGCCGGGAACGGACCGACCCCCTGTCGTTCACATGTGAACGACAGGGGGTCGTCAGTCATCCCCGGGGTTGCCCGAGCCGCGTCAGTGAGCGATCACCGGGATCTTCACCTCGGCGTCGGCGCCCGCGCCGTCACCGGAGGCCACCGGACCGCCGGCGCCCGGCCGGCCCGTGGTGATCAGCGTCAGGGCGATGGTCGCGCTGGCGACGAGGATGCCGACCGCCCACCAGATGGCGGAGGAGTAGCCCTCCACCATCGCCTGGGCCTGGACCAGCTTCGCCGCCGGACCGCCCGCCGCGGCCTCGGCCGCGTGGTCGGTCAGGTACGCGGTCGTCGCCGAGGCGGCGATCGTGTTCAGCAGCGCGGTGCCGATGGCGCCGCCCACCTGCTGCGAGGTGTTCACCATGGCGGAGGCGACACCGGCGTCGGCCGGGTTCACCCCGTGCGTGGCCAGCGACATGGCCGGCATGAACGCCGTACCCATGCCGAGGCCCAGCAGCAGCTGCGCCGGCAGGATCAGCGCCGGGTAGGAGGAGCCGACCTCCAGCTGGGTCAGCAGCAGCATGCCGGTGGCGGCGAGCAGGAAGCCCGGGCCCATCAGCAGCCGGGGCGCGACCCGGGTCATCAGACGGGCGCCGATCTGGGTGGAGCCCGTGATCATGCCCGCGATCATCGGCAGGAAGGCGAAACCGGTCTTGACCGGCGAGAAGCCCTTCACGACCTGGAGGTAGTACGTGAGGAACAGGAACAGTCCGAACATCGCGATGACGGCCAGGCCGAGCGAGAGGTAGACGCCGCCGCGGTTGCGCTCCAGCAGGACGCGCAGCGGGAGCAGCGGGGACTTCACGCGGGACTCGACGAACACGAAGGCCGCGAGCAGCAGGGCCGAGGAGACGAACATGCTCACGGTGAGCACGTCGGACCAGCCCGCCGACTCGGCGCGGGTGAAGCCGTAGACCAGCGCGACCAGACCCGTGGTCGAAAGGATCACGCCGGGGATGTCGAGCGGGGCGCGGTTCCGGCCGCCCGCGGGCTCACGGATGATCATCCACGCGCCCACGGCCGCGATGATCGCGAACGGGATGTTGACGAAGAAGGTCCAGCGCCAGTTCAGGTACTCGGTGAGGAAGCCGCCGAGGATCAGGCCGACGGCGCCGCCGCCGCCGGCGATCGCACCGTAGATGCCGAAGGCCTTGGCCCGTTCCTTGGCGTCGGTGAACATGACGGCCAGCAGCGAGAGCGCGGCCGGGGCCAGCAGCGCGCCGAAGGCACCCTGGAGGGCGCGGGCGCCCAGCATCATCGCCTCGCCGTTGGCGGCGCCGCCGAGCGCGGAGGCCAGGGCGAAGCCGATGAGGCCGACGATGAAGGCGTTCTTACGGCCCCACTTGTCGGCGATGCGGCCGCCGAAGAGCAGGAGTCCGCCGAAGGCCAGCGCGTACGCGGTGATGACCCACTGGCGGTTGCCGTCGGAGATGCCGAGGTCGGTCTGGGCGGACGGGAGGGCGATGTTCACGATCGTCGCGTCCAGGACGACCATCAGTTGGGCCAGGGCTATGAAGACGAGTGCCTTCCAGCGACTGGGATCGGCAGCCAGCGGCGCGGGCGCGGCTGTTTTTGACATGGGGGTACCCACTTACTGTGCGGAATGACTGAATTTATTGTCTTTGAAGCTTTTGGACGGGTTTACGACGCTAGCGGGCGCGACCCGGGGCGTCACATGGTTTTCTGCCTCAGGTCCTCAAGCGTGGCCGCCTCACCCGGCAGTTCGGAGCGGGCCGGCGCCCGCAACCCGTCCAGGAACAGCTGGAGATGACGGTGGACGAACCCGTCGACCGCCATGCACGAGATGCCCGGCAGGGGCCGGCTGAGCTGTGAGAGGGCGACCATCAGGTCGCCGACGCCGATGTCCGTGCGGACCAGCCCGGCTTCCTGGCCGGCGGCCACGAGGGTCTCGACGGCGGCCGCCAAGGCCTCGCGGGCCGCGATGAGTTCGGGGTGCTCGCCGTCGAAGTCGCCGGCGAGCATGGGGCACAGGGCGCCGATCCGCTCGTCCGCCGCGGCGTGCGTGAAGCGGCACAGCGCGGCGAAGGCGTCGGGCTCGCCGGCGAGGGCGTCCTCGGCCTGGACGACCACCCGGTCCATCACGAAGAGCACGACGTGGTGGACGAGGGCCGCCCGGTCGGGGAAGTGCCGGTAGAGGGTCGCGTTGCCGACGCCCGCCCGGCGGGCGATCTCGTCGAAGGGCGCCCCCGAGCCCTGCTCCACCAGCATCTCGCGCGCCGCCACCAGGATCCGCTCGCGGTTGCGCACGGCGTCCGCCCGCGGCCGCGGGACCGGGGTGGCCGCTGCGGCCGACGGCCCCGCCGGGTCCGACGACCCCGCCGGGCCCGCGGACGGCTCGGCCGACAGGTCCACGGCCGCCTCCGGGGCGGACAGGACCGCCGCCGAGGTGGTGGGGCGCTTCATGCGGGGCCTCCCTGGGCCTGGGTCTCCTGTCCGCTCCCCAAACGGGGAGTCGGTCCCCGCTTTGCGGGACTCCCTTACAAACGGGGATTGCGTCCCCGGTTATTTCACTCTCTTGTGTGACCTGGGTCACATGCCGGTTCCCGTTCGGACGTACCCGGCGCGCGGGCGCGCCGCAGCCGACGGAGGGTGATCGCACAGAGCGCAGTCCGGGCCCGGCCGGCTGCCGCGGACCCGAAGGCGATCTCCATGCCGCAGACCCGCCACCGGATACGCACACCACGCCGCGCCGGCGCGTACATCGGCCTCACCGTGCTGGCCCTCGGGATCACCGCGACCGCGAGCACCGGGATATCCAGCCGGGGCCAGTCCGCCGCCGGACCCGTGGCCACGAGCGCCGAGTCGGCGCTGGCGCCCTGCCGGATCACCGGCGCCATGGGCGTCCAGATGTCCGAGGGCCTGCCGACCCCGCCGGGGTACTCCCGCTCGACCGGCGAGGTCCGCGCGCTGAACCTGATGATCGACTTCCCGGACGCCAAGGGCGAGGGCACCGCGCTCGACCGCATGGCGGAGTTCTTCCCCCAGACCGCCGACTGGTTCCGCACCAGCTCGTACGGGCGGCTCACGTACCGGGCCGAGGCCCCGATAAGGACCTGGCTGCGGATGCCGATGCCGTTCGCCGCCTACGGGATCGAGCGCGGATCCGCGTACGAGCCCGGCTACCGCCAGCTCGTCGAGCACATCGCGAAGGCCGCGGACGCGGAGGTGGACTTCAGCCGCTACGACCTGGTCAACATCCTGGTCACACCGAACGCCGGACCGTCCGCCCTGGACACCGTGCTCTCCGTGACCTTCTCCGGGAACGCCGAGGCCCCGATGGCCGACGGCGTACCGCTCGCCAACACGTCCTTCGTCTACAGCCGCCAGGACGACGGCTCCGGCACGTACCGGGAGACCGGCTACCGGGTGCTCCCGCACGAGAACGGGCACGTCTTCGGACTGCCCGACCTCTACACCTCCGACGGCGGGGGCTCGGTCGGGCACTGGGACATCATGAGCGAGGACTGGGGAGCCAACAACGACCTGCTGGGCTGGCACAAGTGGAAGCTGGGCTGGCTGGACAGCTCGCAGATCAGCTGCGCCTCGAAATCCGGCGTCAGCGACCACACCCTGACCCCGCTGGCGGTGGAGGGCGGCACCAAGCTGGCCTTCGTACCGCTGTCGGAGACCGCCGGGTACGCGGTGGAGGTGCGCACCCGGGCCGGGAACGACGAGGCCGTCTGCAAACCCGGCGTACTGATCTACAAGGTGGACTCGCAGGTGGACACCGGGCGCGGGCCCGTCGCCGTCTCGGACAGCGCGATCGGCAGCGGGGGCTGCACCCGGCGGCCCAACGTGCACGGCGAACTGTCGGACGCGCCGTTCCGGCCGGGCGAAACCTTCACCGACGAGCAGAACGGCATCAGCGTCTCGGTGGTGGGAGAACTGCGCAACGGCAGCTTCCAGGTCCGCATCACCCGCCCCTGAGACCGCGCGACCGAACCGAGGAGAGAGCAGGATGACGACCGGTACCCCCGAGGAGCGGCTGGCCGCGGCCGGATTCACCCTCCCGAAGACCCTCGCCCCGCTGGGCGCGTACGTGCCCGCCCTGGTCAACGGGCACTACGTGTACACCTCCGGCCAGCTCCCGATGGTCGACGGCGCACTGCCGCTGACCGGGAAGGTCGGCGCCGGGGTGACCGAGGAGCAGGCCAAGGGGCTGGCGCGGCAGTGCGCACTGAACGCGCTCTCCGCGATCGCCTCGGTGGCCGGGGACCTGTCCGCCGTCAAGCGGGTGGTCAAGGTGGTCGGGTTCGTGGCCAGCGATCCGCGGTTCACCGGCCAGCCGGGCGTGGTCAACGGGGCCAGCGAGCTGTTCGGCACCGCCTTCGGGGACGCGGGCATCCACGTGCGCAGCGCGGTGGGCGTGGCGGTGCTGCCGCTGGACGCGCCGGTGGAGGTGGAGGTCGTCGTCGAGCTGCACACCCCGATGGGCGTGTGAGGCCCCGCCGGGCTCACGGGGCTCCGCGGCCGCGGTACTCCTCCCAGGTCCACAGGAGCTGGCGGCGGGCCAGGACGCCCACGGCGTGCCGGCGGTACTTGGCTGTGCCGCGCACGTCGTCGATCGGGTTGCAGGCCGCGGCGGCGAGATCCCCGAACTGCTTGACGACCGACGGGGTGATGGACGTACGGGACTCCCAGAACCCGCCCTCGTCCAGGGCCGCGGCCAGGAACTCCTCGGCCGTCTTCGCCCGGACCGGCGTGGGCGCCGCCGAGCCGATGCCCGTACGGACGCTGCGGGTCCGCGGGTGCAGGGCCAGGCCGAAGGCGCAGACGGCGATGACCATGGCGTTGCGGGTGCCGACCTTGGAGAACTGCTGCGGCCCGTCGGCCACACGGACGTGCACGGCCCTGATCAGCTCGTCGGGGGCGAGGGCGTTGCGCTTGACCCCGGTGTAGAAGTCGTCGATCGGGATCAGCCGGGAGCCCCGTACGGACTCCACCTCGACCTGCGCCCCGGCGGCGAGCAGCGCCGGGTGCGCGTCACCGGCCGGGGAGGCCGTACCGAGGTTGCCGCCGACGCTGCCGCGGTTGCGGATCTGCGGGGAGGCGACGGTGTGCGAGGCGAGGGCCAGGCCCGGGAGCGGCGTCCGCAGGTGCTCCATGATCTGCGTGTACGGGACGCAGGCGCCGAGCCGTACGACGTCCTCGCCGGTCTCCCATTCCCGCAGCGCCCCGATGCGGTTCAGGTCCATGAGGTACTCCGGCCGGCGGTGATCGAAGTTGATCTCGACCATCACGTCGGTACCGCCGGCGATGGGCACGGCGGCGGGGTGCTCGGCCTTGGCGGCGAGCGCCTCCTCCCAGCCGGCGGGACGAAGGAATTCCATGGGAGTCCCATGGACCGAGGTGTCCGCCCCCAAACCGAATCGACCGCATTTCCCCCGGCCACCCCGCTCACCACGCCCGCTCGGGCCGGGGGTGCGGAGCGCCGCCGCCGGCGGGCTACGGGTGGAGACGGCGCGGCAGGGCGTCACCAGGGAATCGGGCCGTCCTCGGCCAGAAGGGCGCCCGTCGGGCCGTCCTCGCCCGCCGTCGCCAGGTCGACCGCGACGGCCGCGCCCTCCTCCGCCGTGCGCATCCCGCTGTGGCGGTTGAGGTCGGTCGCGCAGTAGCCGGGGCTCACCGCGTTGACCAGGATCCCCTCGGCGCGCAGTTCATTGGCGTAGAGCACGGTGATCGCGTTCAGCGCGCTCTTCGAGGTGCAGTAAGGGAGGAGGATCGAGTAGTAGGCGGACCACGGGCTGCCCGGGTCGGCCATGTGCGTGAGGGAGCCGAGTTCGCTGGACATGTTGACGATGCGTGCGGCGGCGGAGCGGCGGAGCAGGGGGAGCATCGCGTGGGTCACCGCGATGACGCCGAACACGTTGGTCTCGTAGACCTGCCGGACGGTGGCGGCGAGGGCTTCACTCGGCTTGTTCGGTTCGGTGGCGATCGCGGCGTTGTTGACGAGGATGTCGAGGCGGCCGAACGTGGCGTCGATGTGCTCGGCGGCGGCCTGGACCGAGGTCTCGTCGGTGACGTCCAGCGGTACAAACCGTACGTCGGCGCCGCCCGCGCGAAGCTCCTCGGCCGCAGCCTCGCCACGCTCGGCGTTGCGGGCGCCGATCAGCACGGTGATGCCGAGAGCCGCGAGCCTGCGCGCCGTTTCCTTGCCGATGCCCTTGTTCGCACCGGTGATCAGTGCGGTCTTCTGCGAAGTCGTCATGGCACCCAGCCTCCCCTCACCCACGGGCGGCAGGGAAAGACCAGAAGGCTCTGGATCTATAGTCCACGGATATGAGTGAGCTAGAGGTGCGGGAGCTGAGGTACTTCATCGCGGTCGCCGAGGAACTGAACTTCAGCCGGGCCGCGCAACGCCTGGGGATGGCGCAGCCCCCGCTGTCGAAGGCGATCGCTCAGATGGAGTCCCGGCTCGGGGTACGCCTGTTGGAGCGCACCACCCGGCAGGTGAGGCTGACCGACGCCGGTCAGGTGCTGCTCGACCAGGCCCGGATCGCGGTCGACGCGGTGCACGCGGCGGCCCGGCGAGCACGCCGCGCCGGCCAGCAGACACCCCAACTCGTCGTGGCGGTCAAACCGGCGGGCGATGCCGGGCTGTTGCGGGAGATCCTCGCCGCCTACCGGGGAACGGGTCCGCATCTGCCGCCGCCCGAAGTCGTGGTCGGCGGCAGCGGAGAGCCGATCGCCATGCTGCGGGACGGCCGTGCCGATGTGGCGCTGCTGCGCAGCCCGTTCGACGGCCGAGGACTGGATTCCCAGACGCTCGTGGTCGAGCCGCGACTGGCCGTCCTCCCCGCCGCGCACCGCCTGGCCGGACGCCGGCGACTGCGGCTGAGCGACCTCAAGGGCGAACCGGTCCCGCGCTGGAAGGGAGCGGCCCCCTCCAACACCGCCTACTACACAGGACGCGACGGGGCGGAAGCGGGCGATGGCCACACGGACTTGGCGCCGGCCGACACTCCTGAGGGGCCGCTCGTGGCCAGCGTCGAGCAACTCCTGGAGGTGGTCGCGCTGGGCCAGGCGGTGGCGTTCCTGTCCCTCTCCACCACCGAGCGGCACCAGCGCCCGGACATCGCCTACCGGCCGGTCACGGGCCTCAGCCCCAGCGCGGTCGTGGTCGCCTGGCCGGAGACCTCGCGATCCCCGGCCGTCGCCGCCTTCGTCCAGGCCGCCCACGACGTCGCCGCCCACCACCCCGACCACATGGCCGCACTGGCCCACTGAGGGCCGCCCCCCTCACCCTCCCCCGCCATGGGCATGCCGCCTCGTCTTCCACGTCACGACAATCCATGCGACCACTCCCAACACGATCCGCTAGGCTGTCAGCGGTCAGACGACTACCAGGCGTGTGCCCGGGAAAGTGTCCGCGAGGGCATCTCCACCCGGGTGTGCGAACGTCATCTGAGCAGCACGTTTGTCGAGGCAGGTCGCGCGATCCCCCTGGGGTTTCCGGCAACGTCTCCGACAAGCCCCCGCCTTCGTAGCTCAGGGGATAGAGCACGGCTCTCCTAAAGCCGGTGTCGCAGGTTCGAATCCTGCCGAGGGCACAGTGGAGAAGGGCACCCGCCGGAGTCGGCGGGTGCCCTTCCGTGTGCGGGGGGAGCGTCAGGCGATCAGGTCCGCGTAGAAGACGACGTTGTTGGTGCGGTGGGAGCCGCGCGAAAGCCCTCCCGGCCGAAGCCGGGAGGGCCGGGACGTGAGACGCGCGTCCTGGGTCTCGGGATCAGCTCAGGCCTCTGCTGCGTTCACCGATGCGGTCACCCTGCGGAGTACCGGCCCGCTTCAGGGCCGCCTTGGTGTGCGCACCGCCCTTGACCTTGCTCCGCACCAGCCCGTCGAAGCCGTGGCCTGCCGGGCGCGGCGGCCGATCCGGCTCCTGGGCCTGGAAGGCCTCTCGGAAATCCTGCCTCTGCTGCTCTTTGCTCATCCCGTCGTCAACTCCCTCGGGAAGCACCCAATCGGACTATTGGGATCGTATGCAGATATATGGAGCAACGCACCCGGACCGGGGGTAAAAACTCGCGATCAAGCCGGTCAAGGGCGCGGGGCAGCCGCACGCTCCGGCTGCCCCGCCAGCCGCCGGGTCAGCTCCTCCGGGCACGGCGTCCCCCGCGGGAGCTGGTACTTCGCCGCCACCCGGTACACCCCCGGCCCCGGCGCCAGCAGCTCCGTCCACACGTCGCCCGCCGTGTCCGGAGCGGCCTTGAACAGGCATCCCGCCGTGTTCGCGTATTCCTTGCCCAGCGCGCCCGAGCCCGCGCCCCCGCCGCGCGCCTTCGACGCGAACGTCTCCTGCGGGGGCGGCACCGGCTTGCCCTCCCCGTCCACCAGCCCCAGCCACGGCGAGTGCGGGATCCGTACGAGCACCCGCCCGGCCGCCTTCACGTCCACGACCAGCTGGTCCGCGCCCGCCCGCACCACCGTCGCCGGCCCGGACACCAGGTCCGTCGGCCGGTCGACCTTGAAGAGCCGCCAGTTCCGGTCGCCCCACACCTGCTCCAGGTACGGGAGCCCCTCGCGCACCAGCTTCGCCTCGTCCTCGCCGCCCGAATCGGGTTTGTCGGCCGGCAGCACCACGTAGTGCACGGCCCAGCGGTCCAGCCACTCCCGGTAGCTCTCGGCGGTGAGGGTGTCGTCGTAGAAGAGCGGGTTGCGCTCCAGGTCGGCCTGGCGGTTCCAGCCGCGCGCGAGGTTCACGTACGAGGGGAAGGCGGAGGACTCGCGGTGGCTGCTGGCGGGCACCACCTCGACCCGGCCGCGCGCCGCGTCCGCCTTCTTCAGCTGGTCGACCAGCGGGGCCAGCTCCCGGTTCCAGGCGGCCACCGGGGTGGTGCGGACGATGTCCGTGATGCTGTTGGCGGTGATCCAGACGTTGATCCCGATGAACGCGAACAGCACCGCGTACCAGTGCCGGCTGCGCGGGACCGCGTACGGGAGGGCCGCGAGCAGCACGGCCGCGCCGAACAGCATGACCAGCCGGGTGACGTTCGAGCCGACCTGCGAGTCGATCGCCCAGGTCAGCAGCACCCCGAAGGCGTACACGGCGGAGGCGATCCGGACCGTCTTCCACCGCTTCGGTACGAGGAACAGGATCGCCAGCCCGAACACGAACGGCGGCGCGGCCGAGCCCAGCTTCATCGGCTGCGTCCCGGAGAACGGGAAGAGCCAGGCCGACAGCCCGACGACCGCCACCGGGGCGAGGCCCAGCGCGTACGCCCCCGGGCGCCGCCGGCTCAGGAACAGCGCGGCCGCGATCACCCCGAGGAAGAGCCCGGCGACCGGGCTGGAGGCGGTCGCGAGGGCGGCCAGCGGGGCCGCCGCGGCCGCCTTGGCCCAGCGCCGCTCCGCCCATTTGCGGGGCCAGCAGAAGACGACGGCGACCGCGGCGAGCGCGAACATCGCGCCGAGCCCGAAGGTGACCCGGCCGGACAGGGCGTTGCACAGCAGCCCGTACACGCCCGCGAGGGCCGGCCACAGCGGCTCGCGGACGGTGCGGCGGCTGCGGGTGAGGATCAGCGCGAACAGCCCGGCCGAGACCGTACCGGCGACCATCATCGTGGTCCGCACACCGATCATGTACATCACGTACGGGGACACCACGCTGTACGAGACGGGGTGCATGCCCCCGTACCAGGCCAGGTTGTACGCCGAGTCCGGATGGCGGCCGACGAACTCGGCCCAGGCGTCCTGCGCGGCCAGGTCGCCGCCGCTGTTGGCGAAGCTGAAGAACCAGATGACGTGCAGGAGGGCGGCCACGGCGGTGGCGACGAGCACGGGGTGGCGGCGGAGCCGGCCGAGGAAGCGCGAGACCACGGGGGCGGTGTCGTCGGCCGCGGGGGCGCCGGCCGGCGCCGGGGCGGGTGCGGCGGCCGGGGCGGGTGCGGGATCCGGGGCGGGTGAGGCGGGTGAGGCGGCCGGGGCGGGTGTGAAAGCCCCTATGCCGCCGGGTGCGGCCTCGGGCACGTCGCCTCCGCCGGCGGCTTCGGACGCACCCCGGTCTCCCTGGCTCTGCTGCTCAGCGGTGGTCACTGCACTACTCCCCGGATTCCCCGGACTCCCCGGGTTCACCGGAGCTTCGATCGAACTTCTGCATGCCGTTCCCGGCTCGCTAGACGCGCGGCGGCGCCCCGGGGTTGCCCGGGGCGCCGGAATCACGCGGTATCGCGGGGGCGATCAGCCGACACGGGTCAGTTTGCTGCCGATGCCCGGCGCGGCGAGGTCGCTCTGCAGCGCCACCGGCACCTTCACCTGGCTGGCCCCTTCGCCGACGGTCAGCGCGCCGATCTCGGTGCCCGCCTTCGCGGTCTGGGGCAGCTTGCCGTCCCCGGCGGCGAGCTTGACGTTGACCGTGAGCGACGGCCAGCCGACCGCCTCCACGTCGGCGGTGGCGACGACCGGGGTATGGCCGCCGAGACCGTCGTCCACGTACCCGACGACGTCGCCCTTCTTCACGACGGGGGCGTTCACCAGCATCTTCTGCGTGGCCAGCATGACCTGCTTGCTGGCCGCGATGGCGGTGTCGAGGATGGGCACGCCGTACTGGCCGAGCACCGCGCCGACGATCAGCTGCCTGGTCTTGCCGACCTGCTTCTCGGCGGCGAAGAGCAGGTTGCCGCCGGCCTTGGTGGTGGAGCCGGTCTTGATGCCGAGCGCGCCGTTGCCCGGGATGAGGGTGTTGTAGTTGCGCCACTTCTTGCCGTACTGGTCGGTCCATTCCGGCAGCTTGGTGATCGCGACCAGCTCCGGCATCTCCACGACCTTGAGACCGAGCTTGACCTGGTCCTCGGCGGTGCTGACCGTCGTCGCGTCCAGACCCGAGGGGTCGGTGTACGTGGTGTTGGTCATGCCGAGTTCCTTGGCGGCCTCGTTCATCTTCTTGACGAACGCCTCCTGGTCGCCGCCGGAGTCCCAGCGCGCGAGCAGCCGCGCGACGTTGTTGGCCGACGGGATCATGATCGCGGCAAGGGCGTCGTACTCGTTGATCTTGTCGCCCGCCTTGAGCGTGCCGACCGTGGACTCGCCCTCGGAGCTCTTGGCGCCGTCGTCGACCGCCGTCTGGTCGATGTCGATCAGCGGACCCTTCTCACCCTTCTTGAGGGGGTGGTTCTTCAGGATCACGTACGCCGTCATCGTCTTCGCGACGCTGCCGATGGCGACCGGCTTCTGCTCGCCGAAGCTGCCGACCGTACCGAGGCCGGCGGCGGCCATGTACGCCTGGCCCTCCTTCGGCCAGGGCAGGACCGGGTTGCCGCCGTCGAAGGTGTACGAGGACTTCGCGGTCATCGTGAGCTTCGGCTCGGGCAGGGGGCGCACGAGCTGGACGACGGCCAGGATGATCGCGACGAGCGCGACCAGCGGGGCGTAGATCTTGAACCGCCGGACGGCCGTGCGCATCGGGCTCGGCGGCGGAGGCGGGTTGTTGGTGAGGTCCGCGAGCATGTCGAGCGGCGGCTTGGGAGGCAGCGGCTGCTGCGTGGTCCGCTCGGTCCGCTCGGGTACGGGGGCGGGAGCGGGGGCCGCCGGGGCGGCCTTGGCCGGAGCCGGAGCCGCCGGGGCGGCCGCCGGGGCGGGCTTGGCCGGAGCCGTTGCGTCGTCCTTGCGCAGCGGGACGAACGTGCTGGCCCGCTCCCCGCCGACCGCCTTCGGCGGCACGGGCCGGGAAGCGGCGGGCTTCTGCGAAGCGGGGTCCGGGGCCGCTGCCGGGGCCGGGGCGGAGGCGGAGGCCTCGGCGTCCGGCTTGACTGCGCGGAACACGGCGGTGCGCTCGCTGTCGGCCGCCTCGCCGGAAGCCTTGCCTGCGGTGCCGGATCCGGAATCCACCTTCGGGGCCCGGAACACGGCAGTGCGCTCACTGTCCGCGGAGCCCTTGCCGGCATCGGCAGAGCCTCGCCCGGCGCTCCCCGGCTTCACGGCCCGGAACACAGCGGTGCGCTCGCTGTCGTCCGCCGAAGCGGAACCCGGCTTCGCGGCCGGGTCATCGGCGCCGGCCGAAGCGGAATCCGCAGAGGGCACGGCAGAGCCGCCCCGGGCGGGTGCCGAACCCGGCTTCACGGCACGGAAAACGGCCGTGCGCTCACTCTCGTCCGCCGACGCGTCGGAAGCGGAGGGCTTGCCCGCGCCGGACTCCGAAGCGGAGTCTGCGGGCTTCCCCGCCGGGGCGGGAGCCGAACCCTGCTTGGCGGCCGGGGCATCGGCGCTGGCCGAAGCGGAATCCGCGGAAGAGGCGGACGAGCCGCCCTGCGCGGATGCCGAAGCCGGCTTCACGGCACGGAACACGGCCGTGCGCTCGCTCTCGTCCACCGAAGGCCCGGCCGTCGGCCCGGCCGTCGGCTCGGCCGACCCGTCGGCTGCGGGCGCCTTGGCCGCGCCGGACGCCGAAGCGGAATCCTTACCCGCAGCACCGGAACCGGAGGCCGTCGCAGGGCTCCGCTCGCCGTCGGCCGGCTTCCCGGCGGCGGATGCCGGGGCATCCGTACCGCTGCCCGGCCTCACGGCCCGGAAGACCGCGGTCCGCTCGCTGTCGCGCGCCGGCTGCTCGGCAGCGTCGCCCGGCTTCGCGGCGGCGGGCGACGCTGCGGGCGCGTCGGTCTCGCCGCTCTCGTCGGTCTCGCCGCTCTCGCCGCTCTCGCCGGGAGCCGGGGCGGAGGCCGCGTCCGCTTCGGTGTCCGCGTCGGTGTCCGCACGCGCGTCCATGTCCGCGTCCGCATCCGCATCCGCATCCGCGTCGGAGTCCGCGTCGGAGTCCACCCGACCGGAGGACTCGGCCTCGTCCTCGGTCGTGGCCACCCACGCCGCCACCGCGTCGCGCAGCGGGTCGCGCTTCTCGCCCGCGCTGCCCGACTCCGGTTCCCGCGGCCGGAACACCGACAGCCTCGGGTCACGCTCCGCGGAGGACATCGCCGCCCCCGACGCTCCTTCATCAACCGACTTGTCGGGGGACTCGCCCGCCACCAGTTCCTCCTCGATCGCCACCACGTCCGGCTGTCCGAATGTCTAACAGTGTCCCGTCTAGGGAGCATCGCCCCCGTGCCAGACGAGAACGACATAGTTGCCGGTTCCCCCGCAAAACGACCAGGCGCTCTCGACAGATGAATGTGAGAGGCGTCACCCTGTCACTCATCCACGCGGGGAGGCATGGATGGGCAGGAGCCGCAGAACAATTCCGGAGGAGCTTCTGCTGCTCGCTTTGGACCCGACCACGGGTACCACGGCGCAGCCGCAGTCGCTCGACCTCGGCCTGGCCGGGGCACAGCTAGTAGAGCTGGCTCTGGCAGGACGGATAGCCCCTGACGGGGATCGTATCGCCGTGGTGATGCCACGGCCGACAGGAGATCCGACTCTGGACTCCGCACTGGAACTGCTGCGCAGGCGCGGCAGCCCGGTACGGGCCGTCCACTGGATCGGTGGACCCCGGCTGGGGCTCCGCCAGATTTACCTCGCTCATCTGGAGCGTTGCGGCATGGTGCATGCCGTCGCGGGCCAGATGTGCGGAGTGCTGCCGACGACTCGCTACCAGGCGACCGACACGGCGATCAGCCGGGAGATCCGTGCCCGGCTCGACAGTGCGATCCGCACCGGCGTACCGCCGGACCCGCGGACCGCGGCGCTCGCCGCACTGGCCCACGCGGTCGGACTCGGCAAGCACCTGTACCCCGGCAACGAGGGGCGGTCGTCCAGATCCCGGCTGCGGGATCTGATCCGGCACGACCCGATGGGCGGTCTCGTGGCGCATGCCGTCATGGACGTCCAGAACGGTGCGGCGGCGCAACCGCGCCGCGACCGCGCACCGGCGGCCCCGCCGGCCGCCCGGGCCACGGCGAACGGCGTACCGATGCAGGCGCGCCGGACGGGCGCGATGGCACGCGCCGGCGTGGCCGCGCACTGATCCGTCCGACCGTCCCACCGGTGGTCCCGATCCACCTGATCGACCCGATCGACCCGATCCACCCGATCGGCCAGCACCACCGGACCGAACGAACTTCGGCTCCGCGGCTTTACCGATTCACCGCTCCACCGAACCGCCATCGCCGCAACCGGCGTCCCCGATGACCCGGTTCGGGAGCCGCCAGCGCGCGGGACGGCGGGGCCGGTCCGCCGGCCCCGCCGTCCCGCGCGTCTGCATTTCCGGGCCGTTCTCCGGCGCCGCCCCGCCCTTCGGTGGCAGTCTGCTCACCATCAGACACGCAGAGAGACAGAACAGAAGAAGGCGGAGGTGCCGTTCAAGTGGCGTCCAATGTCAATCCCACCGTCCGACGCCGCCGACTGGGCATGGAGTTGCGCAAGCTCCGCGAAGACAAGGGCATGACGGCCGAACAGGTCGCCGAACGCCTGCTCGTCTCCCAGTCGAAGATCAGCAGGCTGGAGAACGGCCGCCGTTCCATCAGCCAGCGCGACGTCCGCGACCTGTGCGACGTGTACGAGGTCGAGGACCGCCGGCTCGTCGACTCCCTCATGCAGATGGCCAAGGACTCCCGCCAGCAGGGGTGGTGGCACGCCTTCGGCGACATCCCGTACAGCGTGTACATCGGCCTGGAGACCGATGCCGCCAGCCTGCGCACCTACGAACCCCAGATGGTGCCCGGCCTGCTCCAGACCCCGGAGTACGCCCAGGCCCTCATCCGCGGCGCGCTGCCCGAGACCGCTCCGGTCGATGTCGAGAAGCGCGTACAAGTGCGCATGCACCGGCAGAAACGGCTCTCCGAGACGGACAACAACAATCCGGACGTCGGTCCGTTGCGGTTGTGGGCGGTCATCGACGAAGCCGCGCTGCGCCGGCACGTGGGAGACCCCCAGCTGATGATCAAACAGCTGGAGTACTTGATAGAGCAGTCCGAACAGCCGTACATCACCGTGCAGGTGATGCCGTTCTCGATGGGCGCCCACCCGGGCGTGAACGGCCAGTACGCGATCCTGGAGTTCCCGGACGCGTCGGACTCGACGGTGGTCTACATCGAGGGCGTGACGAGCGACCTGTACCTGGAGAAGGCCAACGACGTCCAGAAGTACAGCGTGATGTACGAGCACCTGCGCGCCCAGGCCCTCAACGTGGAACAGACGCGGCAGTTCATCGCCGAGATCATCGGCGAGTACGCGGGCAAGGGGCGGTAGAAGCAGAGAACAGGGTAAAAGGGGAGAAAACCGGGCAGGTGGCGAGGGAGGCCGGTACGGTACACCGTCACTCCCCAGCCACAGAAGTCCTGAATGGAATATGCCACTCGGTCGGGTGAATGACCCCTTCACCTGTCCGGAGGTGCCGGTAGCGTCGATCACGTCGGTCAGGGAAGCGAAATGGCCGACACCTCACTGGCACAACTCGCTGAACCGGAGAGAAACATGGCTATTCGTCAGGGCGCCACGGACAACTGGATCAAGTCCTCCTACTCCGGCGGAAACGGCGCTTGCGTCGAGGTCAAGTCCCCGGTCGTGGAGGCCATCGCGGTCCGCGACTCGAAGGTGCAGGACGGTCCGTCCCTCACCTTCGCGCCCGGTTCCTGGACCTCCTTCGTCGCCGACGTCACCGAGGGCCGGCTGGGGCGCCTCGCCTGAACGTCACGGCGTACGGCCCCGCCGCCCCCTCCTCTGCATCACGCGCCACGACTGCACCACCAGCACCACCTGCACCACTGACTGAAGCCCTCTCGACTGGCCCGCCGTCCCGGCCGAGGGGGCTCGGCCATGTCCGGATCCGGATCCGCCTACCGGAGCTCCCCCACGTACCGGTCCGTCCCCGGCACCGTCGGGATGAACGGCGCCACCAGCTCCACCCGCCCCAGCCCGGCCTCCGCCACCTCGGCGTCCAGGCCCCGGAACCGGTCCCAGCAGGTGCGCGGATCGGCCTCCAGGAACCACAGCAGCGTCAGCCGGGTGTCGACCCCCTCGACCTGCTTGACGTACGTCATCCGGTCTCCGGGCAGCGGAGTCGGCCGGAAGACCGTCACCATCGCGGCCGGCGATCCGTGCAGCCGCTTCGGCAGGGCGCGCGAGCGCAGCCACTCCAGCAGCTCCGCCCGCTGCTCGGGGCCGTCGGCGTCGACGACCTGGAGGACCAGGCCGGAGTACGGGTGGTCGAGGGCGTGGAAGTCCCGCGGGCCCGCCGCCCCGTCGCGGTAGACCGTCGCCTCGTGGTCCTGGAAGGACGTGAACACGTGGGTGCGGTCCTGGTAGACGCGGCCGTCCCGGTTCAGCCGCTTGTTGATGCCGACCGTCCACTTCATGTGCTCGTCGTAGCGGCCCTCGGTGACCCAGTACGTGGAGATGTAGCAGCCGGCGGTGACGGGCTGGGCGACGGCCGACTTCTCCGGGTAGCGCAGCTCCTGGAGCTCGCGGGTGGCGACCCAGCGGCGGCCCGCGTACATCCAGGGCATGGCCATGGCGCCGGCGTAGTAGTGGTCGTCCTCGTACCAGCGGTTGTACGCGTACTCGTGGCCCGGATGCGGCTCCACCATGGTGATCAGCGCGTGGCCGGGGCGGACCCCGTACGGGCCGACGGCCGCCAGCGCGGCGTAGTCCTCGGTCCGGGCGTCCTCGCGGTGCTCGTGTGTCGTCATGCCCAAGGGTCTAGCTGATGTGGCGTCAGATGACGAGACCCCGGGGCGCGTTCCACTCCCTGACACATAGGTGCTGTCTACATGCTTCCGCGTCTAGGATGCGCGCACCCGCCTCCCCCGAAGGAGCAGCATGTACGCGACCACCGCCCTCCCCCCGCCCGCGTTCGCCGCCCGCGCCACGGCCGTCGCCGGGTCCCCCATCCGCGAGATCCTCGCCCTCACCGCACGCCCGGGGGTGATCTCCTTCGCCGGCGGCCTGCCCGCGCCCGAGCTCTTCGACACGGAGGGCCTGCGGGCCGCGTACGACGCCGCCTTCGCGGAATCCGCCCCCCGGGCGCTCCAGTACTCGACCACCGAGGGCGCGCCGGAGCTGCGCGAGGCGGTGGCCGCGCGGGTGACGGCCCGGGGGCTGAAGACCGGAGCGGACGACCTGGTGGTCACCACGGGCTCCCAGCAGGCCCTCACCCTGATCACCTCGACGCTGGTGGAACCGGGCGACGCCGTCCTCGTCGAGAACCCCACGTACCTGGCGGCCCTCCAGTGCTTCGGCCTGGCCGGGGCGCGGGTCATACCCGTGCCCTGCGACGGGGAGGGCATGCTGCCCGACGAGCTGGAGGAGATCGTGGCCCGGGAGCGGCCGAAGCTCCTGTACTCGGTGCCCACGTTCCAGAACCCGACCGGGCGCACCCTGCCGGGCGCACGGCGGGCGGCGGTGGCGGAGATCGCGGCCCGGCGCGGGCTGTGGCTGGTGGAGGACGACCCGTACGGGGAGCTCCGGTTCGAGGGGGCGGAGGTCCCGTGGCTCGCGGCGCATCCGGGGGCGGAGGACCGTACGGCGCTTCTCGGGAGCTTCTCGAAGGTCATGGCCCCGGGGCTGCGGCTGGGCTGGCTGCGGGCGCCGGAGGCGCTGCGGCGGGCTGCGGCGGTGGCCAAGCAGGCGGCGGACCTGCACACCTCGACCGTGGACCAGCTGGCGGCGGCCCACTATCTGCGGACCGCCGACCTCGACGCCCACGTCGCCACGGTCCGCACGGCCTACCGGGAACGGCGCGACGCGCTGCTGGCGGCTCTGGGCGCGGCCCTGCCGGAGGGCTCGGAGTGGAACCGCCCCGAGGGCGGCATGTTCGTGTGGGCCCGCCTGCCCGAGGGCCACGACGCGGGCGCCCTGCTGCCGGCGGCGATCTCCCGCGGCGTGGCCTTCGTCCCCGGCGCCCCCTTCCACACGGGCACCCCGGACCCCCGCACCCTGCGCCTGTCGTTCACGACGCACACCCCGGCCGAGATCGCGGAGGGGCTTGCCCGGCTGGCCGACGCGGTGGCGGCCCACTCCCCCGACGCCGCCGCGTAGCGGGCACCTTCGGGCTAGGCGGCCCTTCGCCCCTCGGCCGTGCAGTCGCCGCAGCGGCGCCCGGGGGTCGGGGCGCGGAAGGCGCGTTCGCAGCCGTCGCAGGTCTGGAAGGGGTGAACGAGCCGGTCGGGCGGCGGCGTGGTGACGGGCCCCCGGTCGCGTTCGGGCAGCGGGGGCGGGATGGCGGCGCGCAGCCGGTAGGCGATCAGCCCGGCCGGATTGCGCAGGTCGTACGGTACGTCCGCGGTGAGGGCGCGGCGTACGGCCTCGGGCGCGGCCCCGCGGTCCAGCCACTCCACGAGCGCGGGCGCGAGCCGCTCGACGTCCCGCTCGGCGAGCAGCAGGCGCGGTTCGCGGGTCCGCAGCCCGGCCAGCAGCTCCCGGGCCGCCCGCAGGACGGCCCGGGCGCACCCCGGGTCCCGTACGGGATCACCCGGCGGTTCGGTGCCGGACACCGGCTCCGGCGCGGGTGCGGGTGCGGGTGCGGGTGTGGACGCACGCGGTTCGGGGTCGGCGCTCGGCGGCCCCGGTTCCGGGTCCGGCCCCGGTTCCGGGTCCGGTGGCTCCGGGTCCGGGTCGCGCTCCGGCGGGGCATCTGCCGGCGGGGTGTCCGCCAGGGGCAGGTTGTACGACACGGTGCGGGTGACCACCTTGCCGTCGACCGTCCGCAGGCGCGTGCGGCACAGGAAGCCGGCCGCCTCCAGCTCCCGCAGCGCCCGCCCGATGCGGTGCTCGGTCTCGGGGAAGCGCTCGGCCAGGGCCCGGATGCTGACCTGGGCGCCCTCGGGCAGCGACTGGATGTGGAGGGCGGTGCCGATCGCCAGGAGCGACAACTGCCCGTGCTGGGCGAGCCGGTTGCTCACGACCGTGAAGTCGCCCCTGAGGGGGACATTGGTGTGCCTGACGCCGGAAACGCCACCGGATCGGGCGGTTCCGCGCGGAGCGCGGGGTGATGCGGGCAGGGCCCGGCTAAGCTTCTGGAAAGCCATTGGGAAGCTGTTCTCTTCCTCGTGGATCAGGCCCCCGGCCGGGATTGCAGTCCCGCCGGGGGCCGTCTCATGTTCTGGAGTTGTCGCGGCGAGCATATGCCAGCCAACCCCACGCGAATCCAGTCGAGTTGGACAGATTCACCCATCCGAGCGATTGCGGTCGAACAGGGAGGCTGGAGGGGGTTGGTCTGGTTCTTTCCCCCGGTTCTTTGGTCTTTGGCCACGTGCCGAACCGCCCCTCCCGGCACCGCCACGCACCTTCGCCAGACCCGGCCCGAACAGCGGCGTTACGCCGATCGAACGACGGCGAAACGCTTCGGCCCGGGCCTCCGCACACACACGGGACGGGTCCGGTCCGCCCCCTTCCCTCCTCGGCACCACCCCCGTAATCTGACGCACCGTCACGTACAGGGCCGGCGCCGGGAGGCACGCGCATGCTGCTGCAAGGGAAGACCGTCATCGTCTCCGGCGTCGGGGCCGGGCTCGGACACCAGGTGGCCGCCGCCGTCGTACGGGACGGCGGGAACGCCGTCCTCGGCGCGCGCACCGAGGCCAATCTCGCCAAGTCCGCCGCCGAGATCGACCCCGACGGCCGGCACACCGCCCACCTGTCCACCGACATATCGGACGAGGCGCAGTGCGCGGCCCTCGCCGCCCTCGCGCAGGAGCGGTTCGGCGGGATCGACGCCGTCGTGCACGTCGCCGCCTGGGACTCCTACTTCGGCGGGCTCGAAGACGCCGACTTCGGGACCTGGCAGCAGATCCTCGACGTCAACCTGCTCGGCACCCTGCGCATGACCCGGGCCTGCCTGCCCGCCCTCAAGGAGGGCGGCGGATCCGTCGTCATCATCGGGACGCAGTCCGCCGTCGCCGCGCCCAACGAGGTGCAGCAGGCCGCGTACGCCGCCTCCAAGGGGGCGCTCACCTCCGCCATGTACTCGATGGCCCGCGAGCTCGGCCCGCACCGGATCCGGGTCAACACCGTTCTCCCCGGCTGGATGTGGGGGCCGCCCGTCCAGGCCTTCGTCACCTTCACCGCGCACACCGAAGGCGTCCCCGAAGCCGAGGTGCACGCCCGGCTCACAGAGCGCATGGCGCTGCCCGACCTGGCCACCGACGGGGACGTCGCCGACGCCGCCGCCTTCCTCGCCTCCGACCGGGCACGGGCGATAACCGGCCAGTCCCTGCTGGTCAACGCCGGTGAGCTGATGCGATGAGCCCCCTGCGCCACCTCACGGTGGGGATGTCGGCTCGTATGCTCACCGCATGACGACTCCGACCGAAAACGCGATGCGCCGCGCGCTCAGGCGAGCCCGCGACGGCGTCGCGCTCGACGCGACCGAGGCGGCCGTACTCCTCCAGGCGCGCGGCGACGACCTCGAAGACCTCGCCGCCTCCGCCGCCCGGGTCCGCGACGCCGGCCTCGCGGCCGCCGGGCGGCCCGGCGTCATCACGTACTCGAAGAGCGTCTTCATCCCCCTCACCCGCCTGTGCCGCGACAAGTGCCACTACTGCACGTTCGCCACCGTCCCCGGCAAGCTCCGGCGGGCCGGCCACGGGATGTTCATGTCCCCCGACGAGGTGCTCGACATCGCCCGCCGGGGCGCCGCGCTGGGCTGCAAGGAAGCGCTCATCACGCTCGGCGACAAGCCCGAGGACCGCTGGCCCGAGGCCCGCGAGTGGCTGGAGGCGGCGGGCTACAGCGACACCATCTCGTACGTGCGGGCCATCTCCATCCTGATCCTGGAGGAGACCGGACTCCTCCCGCACCTGAACCCCGGCGTGATGTCCTGGGCCGACTTCCAGCGGCTCAAGCCCGTCGCGCCCTCGATGGGCATGATGCTGGAGACCACGGCCACCCGCCTGTGGTCGGAGCCCGGCGGCCCGCACCACGGCTCCCCCGACAAGGAGCCGGCCGTACGCCTGCGCGTGCTGGAGGACGCCGGACGCTCCTCCGTGCCCTTCACCTCCGGGCTGCTCATCGGGATCGGGGAGACCTGCGAGGAGCGCGCCGAGTCACTCTTCGCGCTGCGCCGCGTGGCGCGCTCGTACCACGGCGTGCAGGAGCTGATCATCCAGAACTTCCGCGCCAAGCCGGACACGGCGATGCGCGGCATGCCCGACGCCGAACTCGACGACCTCGTCGCCACGGTCGCCGTCGCCCGGCACATCATGGGCCCCTCCGGCTGCATCCAGGCCCCGCCGAACCTGGTCGACGGGGAGTACGCGCGCCTGATCGGCGCCGGCATCGACGACTGGGGCGGCGTCTCGCCGCTGACCCCCGACCACGTGAACCCCGAGCGGCCGTGGCCGCAGATCGACGCACTGGCCGAGCAGTCCGCGGCGGCCGGCTTCGAGCTGCGCGAGCGGCTGTGCGTGTACCCGGAGTTCGTGCAGCGCGGCGAACCGTGGCTGGACCCGCGGCTGCTGCCGCACGTACGGGCGCTGGCCGATCCGCAGACGGGCCTCGCGAACCCGGACGCCGAGGTCGTCGGGCACCCCTGGCAGGAGCCGGAGGAGGGGTTCGGCTCGTACGGGCGCACCGATCTGCACGCCACCATCGACACCGAGGGCCGCACCGGGGACCGGCGCGAGGACTTCGACGACGTCTACGGGGACTGGGAGGCGCTGCGCGAGGCGGCCGCCCCCGGCATGGTCCCCCAGCGCATCGACACCGACGTGCGGGCGGCGCTCGCCCAGGCCGCCGACGATCCGACGAAGCTGACCGACGACCAGGCCCTCGCCCTGCTGCACGCGGACGGGCCGGCGCTCGACGCGCTGTGCCGGATCGCGGACGACCTGCGCAAGTCGGTGGTGGGCGACGAGGTCACGTACATCGTCACCCGGAACATCAACTTCACGAACGTCTGCTACACCGGCTGCCGCTTCTGCGCCTTCGCGCAGCGCCGCACGGACGCCGACGCGTACACGCTGTCGCTGGACCAGGTCGCCGACCGGGCCGCCCAGGCCTGGGACGTGGGCGCGGTCGAGGTGTGCATGCAGGGCGGCATCCACCCGGACCTGCCGGGGACGGCGTACTTCGACATCGCGCGCGCGGTGAAGAAGCGGGTGCCGGGGATGCACGTGCACGCGTTCTCGCCGATGGAAGTCGTCAACGGGGCGACGCGGACGGGGATGTCCGTACGGGAGTGGCTGACGGCGGCCAAGGAGGCCGGACTGGACTCCATCCCGGGTACGGCGGCGGAGATCCTGGACGACGAGGTCCGCTGGGTGCTGACCAAGGGCAAGCTGCCGACGGCGGACTGGATCGACGTCATCACGACGGCGCACGAGCTGGGGATCCGCTCCTCGTCGACCATGATGTACGGGCACGTGGACCAGCCGCGGCACTGGCTGGGGCACTTCCGCACGCTGGCGCGGATCCAGCAGCAGACCGGCGGTTTCACGGAGTTCGTGACGCTGCCGTTCATCCACACCAACGCGCCGGTGTACCTGGCGGGCATCGCCCGGCCCGGTCCGACGGTCCGCGACAACCGCGCGGTGACGGCGATGGCCAGGATCCTGCTGCACCCGCACATCACCAACATCCAGACGAGCTGGGTGAAGCTGGGTGCGGAGGGCGCGGCCGAGATGCTGCGCTCCGGGGCCAACGACCTCGGCGGGACGCTGATGGAGGAGACCATCTCCCGTATGGCGGGGTCGAGTTACGGCTCGTACAAGTCCGTACGGGACCTCATCGCGGTCGCGGAGGCCGCGGGCCGGCCCGCGAAGGCCCGGACGACGCTGTACGGGGAGGTGCCGCAGGAGCGGCAGCAGGCGGCGCGCGCCTCGGACGGTCACCTGCCGGAGCTGCTGCCGGTGCTCGACTGAGAGCCGTACGCCCGAAGGGGCCCGGCCGGGATCGTTTCCCGGCCGGGCCCCTTCGCCGTTCCCTCCGGCCGGTGGATCAGCCGACGAGGAGGTCCTTCTTGAGCTGCTTCAGCTCGCGGGAGTCGACGCCGAGCCCGTCCTTGAGGTAGCGGTCGAAGGTGCCGTACTTGGCCTTGACCTCGTCGTAGCCGGAGTTCAGGTACTCGGCGCGGACGTCGAGCATCGGCTTGTAGACGGCGGCCTGCGGGGCCGGCAGGTGCGACAGGACCGCGTCGTTGGCGGCCTTGCGGTAGTCGTTGCTGGCCAGGTAGTCGGCCATGACGGTGTCGCCCGGTACGCCGAGGGCGGTCAGCAGGGCGGCGTTCGCCCAGCCGGTGCGGTCCTTGCCGGCGGTGCAGTGGAAGAGGACGGCGCGGTCACGGTCGCGCTCCAGGCCCTCGAAGACCTGATCGTAGGCCTTCTTGCCACCCTCGCCGCTGACCATCGCCTTTTCGGCGTCGACCATGGCCTTGACGGCCTCGTCGGGGGACTTGGGCAGAACCTGGAAGGAGCCGGAGCCCGCGAAGACGTCGGCGACGGTGTACTTGGCGCCGGCCGGGACCTTGTCGGGGGCGGTGGCGCGCTCGCTCTCCATGCGGAGGTCGAAGACGTTCTTGACGCGCAGGCGCTGGAGCTTGGCCAGGTCGGCGGCGGTCAGCTTGTCGAGGGCGTCGGAGCGGTAGACCTCGCCCATCTTGACCCACTGGCCGGTGGTGGTGCGGTAGCCGCCCGCGTCGCGGAAGTTGACCGCGCCTTCGAGCGTGATGAGGCGGTCGGCGAGGCGCAGGCCCTCCCCGCGGTCGGGCTTGAAGTCGAACCACTGGCGGTCGGCGGCGGGCAGGCCGGAGACCACGGCGGTGCCCTGCGCGCCGCCCTTGGCGACGACCTTGCCGTTCGCCTTGATCTCGACCCGCTTGACGCCCTGGGCCTTCCACTTCAGCGTGAACCGGCCGTCCGCGCCGGCGGTGACGGTGGCCTCGGTGAAGGGTATGGAGGTGGTGCGGCTGTGGTGGTTGCTCCAGGGGAGGTCCCAGCCGGTGGAGGCCGAGGCGGCGGTGGCGGCGGGGGCTGCGACCAGGGAAGCGGTGAGCGCGGAGGCGACGACGGTCGCGGCGAGGAGTGCCTTCTTCATGCCCTTGAGGCTGTTGGCCGTCGGATAACTGTGCATGAACGAGACATGGCCGAAACCGGCCAGCTCCAAGGCGAGTGGCAAAACGTGCCACTTATCGATCAAGGGTCGCCACCTGGACTTCTGTCGACCGGTTCAGACCGGATGTGATCGAGATGTCGAAGGAACGACCTACGGATTCCAGCCGTTCCGTGCGTACATGAGGCTTGCTGGACGCCCCGGTTCCGGATTCGATCAGACGTGTCCATTACAGTGCGCGCCAGAGCATGCCGGGGCGGGGCAGGGGGATCGCGATGGACGACACGACGACCGAGAAGCACTCCGTGCCGCCGAGTCCCGGCGCCGAAACCGGTGCGGGGACCGGTGCGGGGACCGGTGCGGTGGCCGGTGCGGTGGCCGGTGCGGGAACCAGCACGGTGGCCGGCACGGCGGCCGGTGCGGGGACCGGCGCTGGTACCGGTACGGCAACCGGCACCGGCACAGGCACCGGCGCCGGCCCGCGCCCGGTGGGCGGCGCCGCGGCCGCGGCCGGGATCGCGGCCCGGGTCGGCGGAGCCCGCCCTGCGGCACAGCCCGGCGGGACGCTCGGCGGGCGGACCCGCGTCGTCGCCGGTCTCTGGGGCCGGGCCGAGCAACAGGACTTCCGCAGCCGCGTCCGCGGGGCGCTCCTCGGATCCGCCGTCGGCGACGCCCTCGGCGCCCCCGTGGCCGGACTCTCCCTCGAAGCCATCCGCGAAGCCCACGGCCCGCAGGGCCTGGCCGACCCCGCCCCGGGCCCGCAGGGCCCCCGCGGCACGGTCACCGCCGCCACCCAGCTCACCCTGTTCACCGTGGACGGGCTGATCCGTGCCCACGTACGCCGGGACACCGGCGCCTGGCACCCGCCGACCGACATCCACCGCGCGTACCTGCGCTGGGCCGCCACCCAGCACGACTGGGGCCCCGACGAGCGCCGTACGGAGAACGGCTGGCTCGCGCGGCAGGAGTGGCTCTACGCCCGCCGCGGCCCCGACCGCGCCTGCCTGACCGGCTTCGCCGACGACACGCTCGGCACCCTCGACCAGCCCAAGAACCCCGACGCCCGCGACGCGGCCGCGGCCACCCGCTCCGCCCCCTTCGGCCTGCTCGTCGGCTGGGAGCCCGGGCTCGTCCTCCAACTCTCCACCGAGTGCGCGGCACAGAGCCACGGCCACCCCGCCGCGTACCTCGCCGCCGGCGCCTTCGCCGTCATCGTCCACGGCCTGACCCGCGGCGACTCCCTCGACGCGGCCGTACAGCGCTCCCTCGGCCTGCTCGGCGCCCGCCCCGGCCATCAGGCCGTCACCGACGCCCTCCAGCGGGCACTGGCGGCCGTCCCCCAGGGGACGCCCTCCGCGAGCACGGTGTCGGCCCTGGGCAGCAGCGGCGAGGGACCCGGCGCCGCCGAGAACGCCCTCGCCGTCGCCGTCTACTGCGCGCTCGTCGCCGAGGACGTCCCGCACGGTCTGCGCCTCGCCGTCAACCACGGCGGCGACTCCTGCGCCGCCGGCGCCCTCTGCGGGGCCCTGCTCGGCGCCCTGCACGGTGAGACCGCCCTCCCCGGCGCCTGGCTCGCCGGCCTCGAAGGCCGCGCCACCCTCCTGGAACTCGCCGACGACTTCGCCCTGGAAATGACCCAGGGACCCTCCCTGCACGGCCCGAAGGTCCCCTCCACCGGCTGGCAGACCCGCTATCCCGTCGGCAAGACCTGACGCCCCCTCAACAATCGCGCGCGCAGGCCGTAGCGTGGCCCTCCATCGAAGAGCCACGGAGGTGCCCCCAGCCATGCGGATCGCCACGACCATCTTCCTGACGGACCACACGATCTCCCCCGTCCGCCTCGCCCGAGCCCTGGAGGAGCGCGGGTTCGCCGGGCTCTACCTCCCCGAGCACACCCACATCCCGGTCGCCCGCGACACCGCCGCCCCCATGGGCGGCGACCTCCCCGAGATGTACGGGCGCACCCTCGACCCCTTCGTCGCCCTCGGTCAGGCCTCCGCCGTGACCGAACGCCTCGCGCTCGGCACCGGCATCACCCTCGTCACCCAGCACGACCCCATCGCCCTCGCGAAGCAGGTCGCCACCCTCGACCACCTCTCCGGCGGCCGCTTCACCCTCGGGATCGGCTACGGCTGGAACGTCGAGGAAGCCGCCGACCACGGCGTCGAGTGGCGCACGCGGCGCGAACTGGTCAGGGACCGGATGGCCCTGATGCGCGCCCTGTGGGCTCCGGAACCCACCGCTCACGTCGGCGAGTTCTGCTCCGTACAGGCCAGCCAGGCCCACCCCAAGCCGGTCCAGGCCCCGCGCGAACTCGGCCCCGGCCACCCCCTCCACGGACCCCGCACCCTGATCGGCGGCGCGGCCGGCCCGAAGCTCTTCGCGGCCATCGCCGACCACGCCGACGGCTGGCTCCCCATCGGCGGGGGCGGCCTGACCGAATCGCTGCCGGTGCTGCGCCAGGTCTGGGAGACCGCGGGCCGCGACCCCAAGAGCCTCCAGGTGGTTCCGTACGCGGTCCACCCGAACCCGGGCAAGCTCGCCCACTACGCGGACCTCGGCATCGAGGAGGTCGTCCTCCAGCTCCCGTCCGAGCGGGAGCCGGAGATCCTGCGCATCCTGGACGACTTCGCGCAGTACCTCTAATTCGTTCGACGCGGGGACACGGCCGGTCCGACGATGGCCCCCGAAAGGGGGCTGATCCACATGCCGGGCCAGCAGAAGCGCAAGCGAAGCAGGGAACGTGCCCACCGCCGGGCGGCGGCCGTACCGGGACACTGGGAACCGCTGTTCTCGACGCAGGTGCACGCGGAGCTGAAGGAGTACGTCCGCCGCCTCCACACCGAGCGCGACCTCGACCCCGAGTGCGTGCGGATCGACCAGTTCTGCGGCCGCCTCACCCACCCGACGAGCTACCGGGTCAGCGTCTTCGTCCCGGAGGGCGCCGCGTGAGCTTCCGGTGGGAGAGCGTCCCGGCCGGCGTCCGCGAACAGGCCGACGGGTACGTCCTCCAGGACCGGTACATGTACGCGGTCCGGGCGGTCTGGGAGGCCGGACGCGTCTCCGGGCTGGGCCTCAGGGAGGCCCAGGACCTGGTCGCCGCCCGCTACGCGCACTTCGGCGACCGGGTGGCCCGTACCCCCGACTCCCCCGTCGACCTCGACTCCCTGGCGGCCCGAGCCGCCGGGTTCCCCGGGCGCGTGGTGGCGGTGGAGGCCGTCTGGGACGGGGACACCGTCCACGACTGGTTCGTGGAGCTGCTGGCCGTCACCGAAGCCCCGGCCGGGCAGCACCACCTGGCCACCGTCCACCGGGCCACGGCCGCCGCGGTGGCCACCCGCGCCGGCACGGCCCTGGCCGACCACCTGGGAGTCCCCTTCCACTTCCCGAGCCCGGACCAGCCGACCTACGAAGCCCCCCGCCGGCGCCCCTGAAGCCCTGCACCGACCGGACCGCGCTTACCGCCTGTCGGTGGCTCGCGGGTGCCCGGTACCTCGACCTGCCGTCATGCGACACCTCGCGGATCGGGTACCGGCCCGTAGTCGGCATCGTGGTCCCTGGACAGCGCGTCGAGCAGCTCGGGGTCGGAGTGGATTTCGGCCGTGTGCTGCCACGCGATGAGCAGCTGGGCCACGGAGGCGCTGTTGCCGATGGAGTCCGCAGCCCGCATGGTGTCGACCAGCTCGACGGCGAACGCATGGACATCGGGCTCGGGCAGGAAGCGCACCCAGGGAAACGCATCCGGCAGTATGTCGAGGAGCAGCTCCGTGCTGCCGCGCTCCCGCCGCGCCATCGCGGCCAACATCCGGGTGGCGGCCGACACCACGGTCTGATCCTGCTCCGCTCTCGCCGCGGTGGTGAGGACCAGGTCCTCACCGTCTCTGCGGTGCAGGAGCAGCCGCGGCGATTCCTTGAGTCGGGCGAGCGTCTTCTTGTTCTTGTTCACCAGTTCGGAGAAGTTCACAGCGTTCTCGGCGGTCACAACTTTGAAAGTACTTCGAAATCATCCCGGCAGCCGCCATCACCCACATGAGGGGCCCAGGCCGTCCTGACGGTCAGCTCCGCCCAGACCGTCTTGCCGATCACGCGGTCGGTGACGCCCCAGTCGGCGGCGACGGCGTCGACGATCCGCAGGCCGCGACCGCCCTCGGCCTGGTCCGCGTGCGGCTGCAGCGCGGGCCGCCGCTCCCGGCGGGCGTCGGACACCTCGATCCGCAGCACGCCCTGGAGAAGCGTGAGCTTGAGTTCGAAGTCCCGGCCGGCGGCATTCCCGTGGATGACGGCGTTGGCGGTGAACTCGGCGACGATCCGCTCCGCGTCCTCCGACAGCGGGCTGCGGTGCGGGATCCCCCAGTCGTGCAGCTCGACCATGGCGAGACACCGCGCCAGGCGGGCCCCGCGCCGGGTGCTGCTGAAACGCTGAGTGAACACGCGTGCGGGGGTCTGGGGGCAGGCAGAGGGTGCAGAGGGTGCGGTCATGGGAGCAACGTGCCGGGTGAGGGGGGCAGTTCCCAGAAAGTCGACCGCTACTTTTCAACTGTACGAGTTCACGCTCTGGACAGTGGCGGTCACCGCCCGTGAACCTGAACGCGGGAGGTGACCGCGATGGTGAGTCACGAAGAGAGCGGCGACGGCGAGGTCGAGCCGGACAGCGACCTGCGGAACTTCGGGGAGACCGTGAAGGCCTTCCGCAAACGCGCGGGACTCACACAGGAACAACTGGCCGAGCACGTCCGGTACTCGGTCCAGTACGTCGGCTCGGTCGAGCAGGGCCGGCGGCACCCGTCGGTGAAGTTCGTGAGCCGCTCGGAGGAGGCGCTGGACGCGTTCGGGGTGATCCGCATCGCGGCGAAGCAGCTGCAACGACGACGGGGGCTCGCCTCATGGTTCAGGCGGTGGGCTGAACTGGAGGACGTCGCCGTCGCGCTCAATACGTACGAGTGCAGGTCGATTCCGGGGCTGTTACAGACGGAGGCCTATGGGCGGGCGCAGATCGACAACGTTCCGCCGTTGATCACTCCGGGCGAGGCCGAGGCCCGCATAGCGGCCCGCGCCGAACGACAGAAGCTACTGGTGCGCATGCCGTACATCGCTTTCAGTTTCATCATCGAACAGGCGGTGATCGAGCGCCGGATCGGCGGAGCGGAGGCCACGAGGGAGCTGATCGACCACCTGCTGGAGTGCGCGAAACTACCCAACGTCGACATCCAGATCATGCCGACGATCCAGCCTCTCCACGCAGGCACCGATGGCCCCTTCCGGCTCATCGAAACCGAGGACAACGAGTGGCTGGGCTACAGCGAAGGGCAGAAGACGGGCGTCGTCATCTCAGACGCAAAAGCCATCAGCGTGCTCCATCAGCGGTATGCCAAACTTCGTATCCAGGCCCTCAACCCCGCCGATAGCGCGGGCCTGTTGATGCGAATGCGAGGATCCCTGTGAACAGCTCACCGTTGCGATGGTTCAAGAGCAGCTACAGCGGCAGCGAGGGCGACGACTGCGTGGAGATCGCCCTCCCCTGGCACAAGTCGACGTACAGCGGCAGCGAGGGCGACAGCTGCGTCGAGGTCGCCGCGTGCGCCGACGCCGTCCACATCCGGGACTCGAAGGTGACGGCCGGGCCCGAGCTGGCGGTCGCGCCCACGGCCTGGGCCGCGTTCCTGGGCGGGGTCACCGGGGCCTGAGCTCCGGCCGGGCGGCGTCAGAGGGAGTCCGGGGGTTTCCCGGCAGTCCACTGTCCTTCCGTGTCGGTCCGGGCCCTCAAGGGCGCTCCCTGCGGTCGCGTCGCTGCGCGATGGCCTTCGGCCACCCTTGACCGACCGCCCCGCCCCGGAACGCCACAAGACTGCCGGGAAGCCCCCGAAGGAACGGTCAGGGGGACGGTCATCCACATGCCCGCGTCAGGGACGCGGATCCCGCCACCCTGTTCAGCCCCCTACCCGCACCCGGCAGCGATGAGATGCCCATGCAGCCCGGGGTGACGCGACAGATCGCTACGCGCTCCTCTCGGCTCGGCGTCCGCCGGCCGTCCGGGGCTGATGGGCGGTGAGGAAGCGGGCGGCGCGGTCGAGTGCGGCGTCCGCCTCGTCGAGGCGGCCGTAGTGGTGCTGGAAGACATGTGGGAGACCGGGGAGGACTTCGAGGGTGACCTCGACGCCGTCGGCGCCCGCGCGGCCGGCCAGCCGGACCGCGTCGTCGAGGAGCAGCTCGTTCGCCCCGGCCTGCACGAGGAGTGGGGGCAGTCCGGTGAGGTCGGCGAACACCGGGCTGGCCAGGGGATGCGCCCTGTCGCCCGCACCGACGTAGAGGTCGGCGTAGGCGCGCACGTCGGCCTCGGTGAATATGGGGTCTGCGCCCTCCTTGGAACGGATGCTTGCGCCGGAGAGCGTGAGGTCGACCCAGGGGGAGAAGACGACCACGGCGGCCGGTTGCGGCAGCCCGGCCTCCCGGGCGGCGAGCAGCGTGGCGATGCTCAGTCCGCCGCCGGCCGAGTCGCCGGCCATGACGAGGTCTCGCGGGTCGGTCGACTCCAGCAGCTCGCGGTAGGCGGCGAGCCCGTCGTCGACGGCTGCGGGGAAGGGGTGCTCGGGCGCCAGGCGGTAGTCCACCGACGTCGCGCGCAGTCCGGCGCGGCGGGCCAGCTCACCGACCAGACCTGCGTGGGTGTCCGGGGAGCCGACGATGTAGCCGCCGCCGTGCAGGTAGAGCAGGCGCCCGGAGGCTTCGGCCGGCTCCAGCTCCAGGGCCGGCCGCCCGCCCAGGACGGTCCTGCGGGTGACCACGCCCTCCGGCGCGGGACGGGTGGCGGCTGCGGCGAAGCCGCTGCGCTGCTCCTCGGGAGTGGGCGGCACCTCACTGCGCGGGAGGGAACGGAGTATGGCGTCCAAGGCATCGCGCTGCTGTCGGGACATGGGGGCCTCCACGGGTCGGGGTGCGAGGATGGATTCCTTGGAATCCATCTACCGATCCCAACCGGATTCCAAGGAAGATGATTCCCAGGAATCTATTGGAAGGCCAATGTGAGCCACGTCACTTCGATCTTCACTGATCTGGTCCGCGTCGAGACACGGCTGTACAACGCGGTGAACAACCGGCTGCAAGCCGAACGAGGGCTGAGCCTCGGACAGTTCGAGTTCCTGGAGATCATCGACCGCGTGCCGGGGTGCCGCGTGCTCGACATCGTGGGTGAAGTGGCAATCACCGTGGGGGCCGTCAGCAAGGCGGTCGACCGGCTGGTGGCTGCGGGCTGGTGCCTGCGGGTCGCACATCCCCAGGACCGCCGTTCGTCCGTACTCCGCCTCACGTCCGAGGGTGAGACGCAGCTGTCCGCCGCCCGTCCCGTCGTCGAGAGCGAACTCGCCTCACTGACCGCGACGGTTGCCCCTGACGACCTGGCCCGCATCGCCTCGACCCTGGCCACCCTTCGGACAAACCTGGAGGCCGGCTCAACCGGCCGGCAGGGATGAGGATCCAGCAGCCCGCAGACGCCGACATGGCCATCCGTGGATGACGTCTGGGCGGCCCATGTCCGGCCACAGGCGGTCGTCGGACGCTGAGACGTGAGGAGCGCGTAGCGATCTGACGCGCCCCGACGTCATGGCCGGGCTCCGTGGCCCTGGAGGGTGATGGCGGCCTGCGAAGGGCGCCGACCGGCATCGCTGACGCGGCCGTCCCTGCCCGGTATCCTCCCGGCCATTCCTTCGGGGGCTTCCCGGCAGTCTTGTGGCATTCCGGGGCGGGGCGGTCGGTCAAGGGTGGCCGAAGGCCATCGCGCAGCGACGCGACCGCAGGGAGCGCCCTTGACGGACCGACCCGACACGGAAGGACAGTGGACTGCCGGGACGCCCCCGGACACACCACCGACCCCGGGTCGACGAGTCCCGCCCCCCGAAGCCCCCACCCCACCCGTCCTACCCCGCCCGCCAGAACTGGGACAGGGCCGCCTCCTTGTACGGGGCCGGGCTCACGCTCAGGTCGCCCGCGAAGGGGCGGTCCAGGGCCATCACCAGCAGCAGGCTGAAACCGATCAGACCCGCCACCGCCGAGACGAACAGCAGCTGCATCTTCAGGCTGCGCAGGCCGAACAGGAACGTGAGCGGGAGGATCACGAGGGCGCCCCCGTACACCAGCACCTGGAGCAGCACCGGCAGGGAGGTCTCCGCCATCGTGATGCGGGCGCGGCGCTGCGCCGCGACGTCGTTGAGGCGGCCCACCGCCTCCTCGTAGAAGGTCTCGTTGCGGGTTCCGGAGGGCTCGTACGCCTGGAACGCCCGGTACAGCCCGTGCGTCTGCTCGGCGGTCGCTTCGTAGCTGGGGCGGCCGTCGCGCATCATCGGCCACTGGACCTCGACGACGGCGTGCACGTAGTCGCCCACCGCCCGCTCCACGCGGGCGCGTTCGGCGGGCGGGAAGGACTCGGCGCTGCGGACGACGAGGGCGAGGTCGGTGGCCTCGGTGGCGACGACGGTCTGGGTGCTCTCCAGCTGGGTCCAGAGCGTGACGACGACGAAGGCGAGGATGATCCCGTAGATCGCGCCGAACATGCCGAGGGCCACGCCGACCATCTCGTTGTGCTCGCCGCCGGCCAGGTGCGGGAAGCGGCGGCGGGAGGCCAGGCTGCCGCCGACGGCGAGGGCGACGAAGCCGCCGACGAGGAGGATGCCGAGGGTGAACGTGCTGAAGGTGTTGAGCAGCCACAGGATCATGGCCTGCTCAACGACCGACACTTCCTGAGGGCCCGCCGCGCCGGGCCGCGGTCAACGGCGGGGGTCAACGGCCGCGTCAGCGCACCGACGGGGCCTTCGGGAGCCCGTCGATGGCGTTGCCCGCGCCCGCGAGGGAGGTGTCGGTGGCGTGGGTGGCGGCGCCGGCGGCGGAGGTGGTCACGGCCAGGGCCGTCTTCGTGTCCTCCACCGCCTGGCCGGGGTGGTTGGCGATGTCGGTGATGCGCTTGGTGACGGGCTGCCCCTCGATGGTCGGGCCCGTCGTGTCGGCGTGGGCGGCGAGGGGGGTCAGGGCGAGGGCGGCGCCGCTGGTCAGGACCAGGGCGGCGAGGCGGCGCTTCATGGGGTTCATGCCGTACCCAACGACCCGCCGCCACCCAGGGTCACCACCCGGCCCCCCTGGGGGTGACGCCCGGTGTTGGGTCCGCGGCCCGGATCGGGGGGATCGGTCCGGGCCGCGGGGGGACTTCTCCAGTGTGCGGCGGGGTCAGTCTTCGACCACCAGGGCCGGGGTGGACTTTGTCAGGATCTCCCCGCGGAAGAAGGCCGGGCTGCGGCGCTGCGTGACCAGCATGATCACCAGGCCGAGGGCCAGGAGGCCGACGCCGATGACGAAGACGCTGCCGACGCCGAGGACGGTGGAGCCGGAGCCGTACGACGGGTTCCACATGTCGATCAGGGTCTTGAGGAAGACTGCGGCGAGCAGGAGTCCGCCGAGGACCGGGAAGACGCCCTTGAAGAACAGGTCGCGGGCGGAGCGGCGCAGCTCGCCGCGGAAGTACCAGGCGCAGGCGAAGGCAGTCAGCGAGTAGTAGAAGCAGATCATCAGGCCGAGCGCGAAGATCGTGTCGGTCAGGACGTTCTCGCTGACGAGGGTCATCACGGTGTAGAACGCGCCGGTCGCGACGCCCGCCATGACGGTGGCGCGGCCCGGGGTCTTGAAGCGCGGGTGGACCTTGGCGTAGGAGGCCGGCAGGGCCTCGTACGTGGACATGGCCAGGACCGTGCGGGCGACCGGGATGAACGTGGTCTGCAGCGAGGCGGTCGCCGAGGCGAGGACGGCGACGAAGAGCAGGATGCCGAGCGCCGGGCCCATGACGGGGCCGGCGAGGGCGGCGAAGACGTTGCCGGAGGTCTCCGGGTTGCCGAGGCCGAGGCCGGACGTGCCGGAGCCGACGGCCATCTGGGCGGCGATGCCGGTGGCCAGGTACGAGCCGACCAGGACGACCATCGCGATGAGCGAGGCGCGGCCGGGGGTCTTGGCGGAGCCGGTGGTCTCCTCGTTGGTGGCCAGGCAGGCGTCCCAGCCCCAGTACATGAAGATCGAGAGGGAGAGTCCGGCGGTGAAGGCGCCCATGGACTCGACCGCGAAGGGGTTCATCCACTGCCAGGAGAAGTCCAGGCCGGTGTCGAAGGTGCCGGCCGAGGCCTTCTGGAGGGCCATCGCGACGAAGAGGGCGAGGACCGCGAGCTGGAGTCCGACGAGGGTGTACTGGACGCCCTTGGTGGCGGTCATGCCGCGGTAGCTGATGGCGGTCGCCGCGGCGATCAGGGTGAGGCAGGTGGCGATGTGGACGAGCTTGTCGTCGTCCAGGGCCGCGATCGACGGATTGCCGGTGATCTCTCCGGCCAGCAGCCAGAAGTACGAGGTGGCGACGCCGGCCAGGTTGGAGAGCACGATGATCGTGGCGATCACCAGGCCCCAGCCGCACATCCAGCCGATCCGCGGGCCGAAGGCCTTCACGGTCCAGGTGAAGGAGGTGCCGCAGTCCGGTACGGCCTTGTTGAGCTCGCGGTACGCGAAGGCGACGAGGAGCATCGGCAGGAAGCCGGCCAGGAAGACCGCCGGCATCTGGACGCCGACCTCGCCGGCGGTGGAGCCGAGGGTCGAGGTGAGGCAGTAGACGGGGGCGACGGTGGAGATGCCGATGACGGCACTGCCCACCAGGCCCACGGAGCCCTTGCCGAGGCCCTTGCCGCGCACGTCGCCGTTGCCGTCGCCGCCCTCGCCGTCCCCGCCGCCGGCGACGCCGCTCACCGTGTCTCCGACCCGAGGCCGTACGTCCAGCTGTGTCATGGGTCGAGACGTTAGAGGCTGCGTTTTCCATATCCGGACGGATTGGGTCCGAGCGGCTACCGGCGGGAACACCTTCGAATCCAGAGCATGCGGCAGTTCATTAACACTTAATGCAAGGTTCATGCGCGCGTCCGCCCCCTGCTCAACAGGGAGCGGACAGTCCGTTCCGGAATGCGGAAACCGCAGCAGTACCCCTTTTATGCCGGTTTGAACTTTCCCCTGTGACCTGGGTCTCAGCCCGCCCGGACTCCCCTCACGTCGTCCAGACGATCGACTGCATCTCGCTGTACGCGTGCAGCGCGTACGAGCCCACGTCCCGCCCGACGCCCGAGCGCTTGAAGCCGCCGAACGGGGCCTCCATGTTCCGGCCGATCGTGTTCACGCCGACCCCGCCCGCCCGCAGCCGCCGCGCCACCCGGAAGGCGCGCGCCGCGTCCCCGGACCACACGTAGCTCAGCAGCCCGAAATCGCTGTCGTTGGCGAGGCGGACCGCCTCCTCCTCGTCCCCGTCGAAGGGCACGACCACGACCACCGGCCCGAAGATCTCCTCCCGGACCACCCGCATGTCGTTCGTGCAGTCCACCAGCAGCGTCGGCGCCACGTAGAAGCCGCGGCCGTCCCCGACCACCGGCCGCTCGCCGCCGTACGCGATCCGCGCGCCCTCCTTGCGGCCGAGCTCCACGTACGACTCCACCCGGTCCCGGTGCGCCGCCGAGATCACCGGGCCCACCACCGTCCCCGCCGCCGCCGGATCGCCGACCTTCATGAAGGCCAGGTAGCCGGTCAGCTTCTCCACCAGCCGCTCGTACACCGACCGGTGCACGATCACCCGGGTCGGAGCCGTGCAGATCTGGCCGGAGTAGAAGGAGAAGGTGGTGCCGATCCCCATCACTGCCGCGTCCAGGTCGGCGTCCCCGAAGACGATCGCCGCGCCCTTGCCGCCCAGCTCCATCAGCTGCCGCTTCATCGAGCGGCCGCAGACCTCCGCGATGCGCTGCCCGACGCCCGTGGAGCCGGTGAACGACACCATGTCCACGTACGGCGAGTCCACCGCGGCCTCGCCGACCTCGACCGACGCACCGCAGACCACGTTCACCACGCCGGCCGGGGCGCCCGCCTCGTGCAGGGCCTCGGCCATCTTGAACACCGACAGCGGATCCTGCGGAGCCGGCTTCACCACCACCGTGTTGCCCATGGCCAGCGCCGGGGCCACCTTGCCCGCCGGGTTCGCCCACGGGTTGTTGTACGAGGTGATGCAGGTGACCACGCCGACCGGCTGGCGCACCTCCAGCGCCCCCAGGATGCTCGCCTTCCCCATCGGCCCGGCCTCGGTGACCTGCGGGGGAAGCCCGCGCTCCACCGGTTCCAGGGCGCCCTTCGCGTACCGCCGGAAGCGCGCGACCCCGACCCCGACCTGCATCCCGCGCGCGATCCCGGTCGGCGCGCCCGTCTCGGCGCGGGCGAGGGCCGACCACGGCTCGTACTCGCGCTGCATGATGTCCGCGGCCCGGTCCAGGACGGCCGCCCGCTCCTCGGGACTCGTACGGGACCAGGTCCCGAAGGCCTCCGCCGCCGCGCGCGCCGCCTCCTCGACCTGGGCGCGCGAGGCCTCGGGCGCGAGCCCGACCACCGATTCGTCGGCCGGGCCGATCACCTCGTAGTGGCCGGCGTCCGGCTCCACCCACTCGCCACCGATGTACAGCTTCTGCGCCGCGGGCCCGCTCATCGCGTGCTCACCGTCCTCGTGTCGCGGCCCGAGCGCAGGACGATCCCGGGGATCGCCCCCGTGACCTCGTCCTCGCGGATGGTCTCCACGCCGTTGACGCGCACGGACACGATCCCGATCGCGCGGGCGTCCAGGCGCGGGCTGTCGCCCGGCAGGTCGTGGACGAGGGTGGCCGGGCCCGCCTCGATCCGCTCCGGATCGAAGAGGACGAGGTCCGCGTGGAAGCCCTCGGCGATCCGGCCGCGCTCGCGCAGCCCGAACAGCTGCGCCGGATCGTCGGTGAGCATCTTCACCGCCTGCTCCAGCGGCACCAGCTTGCGCCCGCGCAGGCAGTCCCCGAGGAAGCGGGTCGTGTACGGGGCCCCGCACATGCGGTCCAGGTGCGCGCCCGCGTCGGAGCCGCCGAGCATGACGTCCTCGTGCTGCCAGGTTTCGGCGCGCAGGGCCCAGCTCGCCGGGTCGTTGTCGGTGGGCATCGGCCAGAGCACCGTGCGCAGGTCGTCGTTGGCGCAGATCTCGACCAGGCAGTGGAAGGGGTCCTGGCCGCGTTCGGCGGCGATGTCGTTCACGACGCGGCCGGACAGGCCCTCGTTCTCCTTGCTGTACGTGTCCCCGATGACATAGCGGCCGAAGTTGGCCAGGCGCCGGAAGACCCCGGCCTCCTTGCTGTCGGCGCGGCGCAGCATCTCCGCCCGTACGCCGGCGTCGCGCAGCTTCGCGATCCGCTCGGGCACGGGCAGGCCGAGGACCTCTCCCCAGCCCGGGATCAGGTTCAGCGCGCAGAAGGTGCCGAGCGACATGTTCATGGGGGTGAGGATCGGCATGGTCAGCGCGACGATGCGGCCGCCCGCCTTGCGGGCCCGCTCGCTCGGTATGAGCTGGCGCGGGACCCGTTCGGGGACGGCGGCATCGATGGTGAGGACGTTCCAGTTCAGGGGGCGGCCGGCGGCGGCGCTCATGTCGACGAAGAGGTCGATCTCCTCGTCGGCGAACTGGTCGAGGCAGCCCGCGACGATCGCTTCGAGCTGGGTGCCCTCGTGTTCGGAGACGGCCTTCGACAGCGCGAGCAGTTCGTCGGGCTTGGCGTGGCGGGAGGCGACGGGGGCGCCGTCCCCGTCGGAGTGGGTGGCGGACTGGGTGGTGGACAGGCCCCAGGCGCCCGCGTTCATGGCGTCGTGGAAGAGGTCGAGCATCTGCTGCATCTGCTCGGGGGTGGGCTGTCCGCCGACGGCGTCCGCGCCCATGACGTGGCGGCGCAGCGCGCAGTGGCCCACCATGAAGCCGGCGTTGACGGCGATCCGGCCCTCCAGGGCGTCGAGGTACTCGCCGAAGCCGGACCAGGTCCAGTCGACACCCTCCTCCAGGGCCTTGAGGGCCATGCCCTCGACCTTGCTCATCATGCGCCGGGTGTAGTCGGCGTCCTCGGGGCGGTCGGGGTGCAGCGGGGCGAGGGTGAACCCGCAGTTGCCGCCGGCGACGGTCGTGACGCCGTGGTTCATGGAGGGGGTCGCGTACGGGTCCCAGAAGAGCTGGGCGTCGTAGTGCGTGTGGGGGTCGACGAAGCCCGGGCACAGGACGAGCCCGGTGGCGTCCTCGGTGGTCCGGGCCTCCTCCGTGACCGTGCCGGGCGCGCCGATGACGGTGATCCGCCCGTCGCGCAGGCCGACGTCCGCCACGCGGGCGGGGGCGCCGGTGCCGTCGACGACGGTGGCTCCCTTGATCAGGTGGTCGAGCATGACGTCCCCTCTGCCGGTGTTCGTGTCGCTGGCCTTCGCCCGGGGGCCGCGCCGCCCGCCCCGGGTCGTACGCGCGCCCCGGGTGTGCGCGCCCCGGTCGTCCGCGCGCCCCGATGTGCGCGCCCCGGACGTCCGCGCGCCCCGGCCGGGGCCCCGCCGGGCCGGCCGCGGCCTCGGCATGACCTCCGGCCGGGGCCGGTGCGGGGCGGCGGTCCGGGAAGACGCCGCCCCCGTACTGTCCGCCCGGTCAGGCGGATTCGCGGAACCGCGTGGTGCGGTGGACCGGGTCGGTGTCGATCTTCGGGATCACGTGCTCGCCGATGAGCTTGACGGTGTTCATCGTGTCCTCGTACGAAACCCCGGTCGGCAGGCCGAACGACAGCTGGTCCGCCCCCGCCTGCTCCCAGCGCTTGCACTGCGCCAGCACCTCGGACGGGTCCCCGCAGATCAGCAGCTCCTCGGCGATCAGCAGCTCGATGATCTCCGCGTTGTACTCGGGGAGCGTCTCGGGCCACTGCGGGATGGCCTCGGGCCGCGGGAAGGTGTCGTGGTAGCGGAAGACCAGCGACTGAAAGCGGTTCATGTTCGCGTTGACGGCGATCTCCACCGCCTTGTCGTGCGTCTCGGCGCAGATGGCGGTGGAGGTGACCATCACGTTGTCGTTGACGAACGCGCCGATGGCCTTGGCCTCCTGGATGGCCGTCTTGTACTGCTCCAGCACCCACTCCATGTCGGAGACCTTCTGGACGCTGAAGCCGAGGACGCCGAGGCCCTTCTTCGCGGCCATGGCGTACGAGGAGGGGGAGCCGGCCGCGTACCACATGGCCGGGTGGGCCTTCCCGTACGGCTTGGGGAAGATCTTGCGCGGCGGCAGCGACCAGTGCTTGCCCTGGAACCCCTCGTATTCCTCCTGGAGGAACATCTTGGGGAACTCGGCGATGGTCTCTTCCCAGATCTCCTTGGTGTGGTTCATGTCCGTGATGCCGGGCAGGAAACCGAGGATCTCGTGGCTGCCCGCGCCGCGGCCGGTGCCGAACTCGAAGCGGCCCTTGGAGAGGTGGTCGAGCATCGCGACCTTCTCGGCCACCTTGACGGGGTGGTTGACCGGGGCGAGCGGGTTGAAGATGCCGGAGCCGAGGTGGATGCGCTCGGTGGCGTGGGCGAGGTAGGCGAGGAAGACCTCGTTCGCCGAGAGGTGCGAGTACTCCTCCAGGAAGTGGTGCTCGGAGGCCCAGGCGTACTTGAAGCCGGACTTGTCGGCCTGGATGACGTACTCGGTCTCCTCGATCAGCGCCTTGTGCTCTGCCTCGGGGTCGACCTTGGACCGCGCCTCAGGCACGTATCCCTGCACGAAGAGCCCGAATTCCAAGGGGGTTCACCGTCCTTTGATTTCTGACGTGTCGTCAGATTCGATGAATCGACTGTTCCACCGGGGGAGCGGGAGCGTCAATACCTGACGCCTCATCAGATATCGGTCGGGGGCGGTTCACATGATGCTGACGCCCGCCATCCAGCCGCCGTCGATGACGAACGGCTGGCCGGTGATGTACGAGGAGTCCTCGCTGCTCAGGAACAGCGCCAGCCTGGCGATCTCGTCCGCCCGGCCCACCCGGCCCATCGGCACGACCCGCCCGTAGAGCTCCGCCATGGCGTCCCGGGCCTCGTCGCTCATGTTGGCCGGGTCCAGCAGGCCGGGGTTGGCCATCGGGGTGTCCACCGCGCCCGGGCACATCGCGTTGACCCGGATGCCCTTGGCGGCCAGTTCCAGGGCGGCCACCCGGGTCAGGCCGACGATCGCGGCCTTGGTCGCCGCGTAGGCACCCACGTACGCCATGCCCGTCAGGCCCGTGTACGAGGAGGTGTTGACGATGGTGCCGCCGCCGGCCGCCTCGATCTCGGGGGCGAAGGCCTTGATGCCGAGGAAGGTGCCGACCTGATTCACCTGGATCAGCTGCTGGAACTCCTCCAGCGGGGTCGAGACCAGCTCGTTGAAGCGCAGGATGCCGGCGTTGTTGACCAGGCCGCTGACCGGCCCGAAGGCCTCCTTGGCGGTGGCGACGGCGGCGGCCCAGTCCTCCTCCCGGCTCACGTCGAGCCGTACGTACCGGGCGCGGTCCTCGCCCGCCTCCTCGGATATCTCCTTGGCGACGGCGGCGCCCTGCTCGTCCAGCACGTCACAGAGGAGCACTTTGGCCCCCTCGGCGGCGAAGAGCCTGGCCTCCTGCTCGCCCTGGCCGCGCGCCGCGCCCGTGATGACGACGACGCGCCCGTCCAGCTTGCCCATGCCCGTACTCCCAGTCGTCGAGTGTTCAGTGGTCGAGTGCTCGTGGTCGAGTGCTCGCGGTCGAGTGCTCGCGGTCGAGTGCTGGCGGTCGAGTGCCGACCGGCCGAGAGCTCAGTCATTGAGGAGCGGGCCCACTTCGGCCCCGAACGCGGTGATCTGGTCGGTCAGTTCGGCGCGGTCGCGACTGCGGAAGCGGACCTGGATCTGGTCCACGCCGAGGGCCTTGTACTCGCGCAGCGACTCGGCGAGCGCCTCCGCCTTGCCGGTGAGGGTGCGCCTGCCGGTGTCCCAGCCGGGCTCGCCGACGTACAGCGCCTCGGTGATCGCGCCGAACTCGATCGGGTCGCCGACCCCGGCCGCCGCGCGGAGCTCCTTGATCCGCGCGATCTGCGCGGGGAGCTTGTCGCGCGGGTCGCCCTGCGGGAGCCAGCCGTCGCCGCGCACGGCGGCCCGGCGGACGGCGGCGGGCGAGGAGCCGCCGACCCAGACGGGGACGCGGGTCTGGGCGGGCCGGGGCAGCTGGCCGAGGTCCTTGAAGGAGAACAGCTCGCCCTCGAACTCCGGGTACTCCTCGGGCCCGAGGGCGGCGCGCAGCGCGTCCAGGGTCTCGTCGAGGACGGCCCCGCGGCGGGCGAAGTCGACGCCGAGGACCTCGAACTCCTCCTGCACGTGGCCCGCGCCGACGCCGAGGATGAGCCGGCCGCCGGAGAGGTGGTCGACGGTGGCGTACTGCTTGGCGCTCAGGAGCGGGTGGCGCAGGCCGAGGATCGCGACGTGGCTGAGCAGCCGTACGCGCTCGGTGATCCCGGCGAGGAAGGAGAGGGTGGCCACCGGGTCGTACCAGATGGTGCTCATGGGGCCGGCGAGGCGGCGCGGGATGGCGACGTGGTCGCAGGTGGCGAGGTACCCGAAGCCGGCCCGGTCGGCGGCCCGCGCCACCTCGGCGAGGTCGGCGGCGCTCGCCGCCGCCTCCCAGGGCTCGGCGTAGATGGTGCTCTGCGACTGGATCGGGAGCTGCATCCCGTAGACCAGCCGGCCTTCCGCAAACACGCGCGCCATGCCGCCTCCGCTTCGTCGACCGCGTTCACCGGCGGCCCCGGCACGGGGACCCGCCGGCGCCGGGGGCCATCGTCTTAGCTGACGGTCCGTCAGGCAAGGGGTGGGCGGGATTCACCCGTCCGCGCGTGCCCGGTCCTACCCGTGGTGGGATCCCGTGCCAGGCGCCTCGTGGCGGTGCGGCGACACGGTCGGACCGGGCAGCACCCGGCCCGGGTGAGATCCCGCCTCATCGTCGTCCCCGTGACCGAGCCGCTCGCGGACCTCGCTGCCGGACTGCTGGAGGCGGCCGGTATCGACGGCCACGAGTGCGTGGTGGACGCACTGGTCGTCGCCACCGCCGCCCTCTCGTCCGGGCCCGCGAAAGTGATCTCCTCCGATGGCTCCCACGTACCGAAGCTCTGCGCCGCCGCGTCGGTCGGGCGCCCCACACCGGTCCAGTGGGTGCGCATCCGATCGCTGCGCGGGATCTTTGCCCGGTGGGGGCCATCCTCTAGGGTGCGCGCGTGGATCTGTTTCTGACGCTGGTCAGCGGAGTGGCGTGGACCGTCGTGTACGTCGAGGCGATCCGGGTCGGGGTGCGGGACCGGACGTACGCGATGCCGGTGGCCGCGCTCGCGCTGAACTTCGCGTGGGAGGCGACCTACGCCGTGGGCGAGTTCCGCGCCGGGGTGTCCCCCCAGGGCGTGGTCAACGTGGTGTGGGCCCTCGCCGACGTCGTCATCATCTGGACCTACCTGCGCTTCGGGCGCGCCGAGCTGCCGGGGTTCGTGACGCGGCCGCTGTTCGCGGCGTGGAGCGTACTCGTCTTCGGCAGCGGCTTCGCCGTGCAGTGGCTCTTCCTCGCGCACTTCGGGACGCACGACGCGACCCGGTACGCGGCGTTCCTGCAGAACCTGCTGATGTCCGGGCTGTTCATCGCCCTCTACGCCGACCGGCGCGGCCCGCGCGGTCAGTCCCTCGTCATCGCCGTCGCCAAATGGCTCGGGACGCTCGCCCCGACCCTGCTCTTCGGGGTGATCGAGGACTCGCCGTTCATCCTCGGGCTCGGCCTGCTGTGCAGCGCCTTCGACCTGACGTACATCGGGCTGCTGGTGCGGGAGCGGCGGGTGGCCGCCGCTCCCGTCCTGCTGCCGGTCGCCGACCGTGCGCTCTGACCGGGCGCGCTGATCGGGCGCGCTGATCGGACGCGCTGACCGCCCGCCCCGGCCCTCCGCCCCGGCCGTCAGAAGCCCGCCGGGCCCATCACGACGACCGGCTTCGCCGCCGGGTCCAGGGTGGTCAGCAGCTTCTCCATGGCTTCCTTCGAGATGCCGATGCAGCCCTGCGAGGGGCCGTTGTGGTCGACGTGGAGCCAGATGCCGCCGCCCTTGTCCTCGCCCTCCGGCTTGACCAGGTCCAGCGGGGAGAACCCCGTGCGGCGGTTGTAGTCGACCGCGATGACGTACTCGAAGGCGCCCGCGAGGGACTCGCCGTTCACGCCCCGGCCCGTGGGGACGAAGAGCCGGTTGTGGTCGTACGGGAGCTTCGTGCCCGGCGGCTTCTCCAGCAGACCGCCGGCGTCGCCCAGCGTGAACACGCCCACCGGGGTGGTCAGGTCCCCGTCCTCGCGTTCGCCGGAGTTCCAGCCGCTGGCGCCGTTGTGCGCGGGCCAGCTCTCGGTGGTCCGGGACCAGCCGGCGCCGGCCGCCGGGCGGCTGTAGAGGGTGGCCGTGGACTCCGAGGAGTCCCTCGCCTTGCCTTCGACGAGGAGGAGCTGGCGGGCGTCGGCCGGGATCCGCGCCCGGGTCTCCTCGCTGATCTCGGCCAGGCCGTCGGCGGGATCGGAGCCGGCGGGGGCACCGGAGGCGGCGGGGGCCGCGGGGGCGCCCGGGGCGCCCGGGGCGCCAGGTGCCCCGGGCGCACCCGGCGCACCCGGGGCGCCCCGCGCCCCGCGGGTGGTGTGCGAGGCTCCGCCGGCGGGGGCGGAGTCGGAGGTGGCGGCATCGGAGGCGGTGCCCGGGGACGGCGTACGGACGGCCGCGTCCCCCGGACGGTCTCCGGTCCGGGCCTGGGCTGTGGGGCCGGGGTCGTCCTCCTGGACCGTGCAGACCCAGCCGGCCCCGAAGGCCAGCAGGCCCACGGCGGCGGCGAGCGCGGCACGCCGGGGAGAACGGAGGCCGCGGAGCGTACGGAACGAGAGGGGATTGCGGGAGCCGGCGCGGGGGTGCTTGCTCATGTGACCGACGTTACACATGCGATCATCAGAATTGCTGAGGCGACGCCGTCCGTTGCGGCGCAGGTGTGACCGGAAAGCGCACTCGGACCGTCAGACCGCCGCCCGGTCCCCGATTGGCCCGCACCACCAGCTTCGCGCCGTGGGCCCGCGCGATCGAGGCGACGATCGACAGCCCCAGCCCGGCCCCCTCCCCCGCCGTGTGCTGCCGTTCGGCGCGCCGCCGGAACGGCTCCAGCAGCCGCGGCACGTCGGCGGGGTCGATCACCGGTCCGGTGTTGGACACCGTCAGCGCCCCGTCGGCGGAGGTCTTCACGCTGATCCGCCCGCCCGGCCGGTTGTGCCGTACGGCGTTGGCCAGCAGGTTCCGCACCAGGTGCCCCAGCAGGGCCCGGTCGCCGACCACGCTCAGCGGCTCAAGGCTCCGTACGAGGGTCGGGCCGGCCGCCGGGGCGCCGCTCCCGGCCGGGGCCGTATCCGCCGTCGGCTCCTGCTCGGTGAGCGCCGACTCGGTGAGCGCGGACTCCGCCAGCGCCGCGAGGTCCACCGGGGCCGTGGTCTCCAGGCCCTCCTCCGACACGGCGAGCAGCAGCAGCGATTCGACGAGGTGCTCACTGGACTCGGCGACGCCGATCAGCTTGGACCGGATCCGGGCCACCTTCTCCGGGGGCGGGTCCCCGGCCAGCCCGATCTCGGCGGCCGCCCGCTGCACGGCCAGCGGGGTGCGCAGCTCGTGGGCGGCGTTGGCGGCGAACCGGCGCTGCGCGCCGACCAGGCTCTCCATCCGGTCGAGCATCCCGTCGAAGGTGTCGGCCAGCCGCTTGAGTTCACCGGGCGGGGCCTTGAGCCCGATCCGCTCGTGCAGGTTCTCCCCCGAAAGGCGGCGGGCCGTCTCGGTGATGACGCCCACCGGTCGCAGTACGCGGCCCGCCATCCACCAGGCCAGCCAGATCGACGGTACGGCGAAGACGGCGAGGGCGATGAGCGAGACGATCAGCAGTTCGTGGAGGGTGGCGCTCTCGACGGCGGTGGAGAGGTTGCGGGTGGCGGCCCACGTGCGGAGCTGCTCCTGCGTGGGGACGGCGGCGCCGGGCGGGAGCCGCTGGGCGGGGACCGCCCTGAGCGGTTGGCCCTCGACGGCGGCGCGCTCGAAGGCGGTGCCGGGGACGGCGGTGGTGACGGCTCCGCTGATGCGGGTGTAGAGGCCGCCCCGCAGCAGGATGTTGATCAGGGCGATGAGGCCGCCGCCGGCGAGGACGAGCAGGGAGCCGTAGAGCGCGGTGAGACGGGCGCGCTCGGAATGGAGCACTGCTCTCATCGCGGATCGGTGATCGGTTCGCTGATCGGTGTGGTGATCGGTTCGCTGATCGGACCGGCGCCCGGGCCCGCGATCCGGTAGCCGGCCCCCGGCACCGTCTCGATCACCTGCGGCTCGCCCAGCTTCGCCCGCAGCTTGCTGAGCGTCACCCGTACGGCATTGGTGCTGTACGAGGTGTCCTCCTCCCACACCTGCTCGATCAGGTCGTCATTGCCGAGCACCGCCCCCTCCGCCCGCAGCAGCGCCTCCAGCACCGCGAACTCCTTGCGCGACAGCGCCAGCCGGTGCCCGTCGCGGCTCGCGCTGCGCCGGGCGGTGTCCACGGAGATCCCGCACCGCTCCAGCACCGGCGGCAGGGCCGGCCGGGTGCGCCGGCCCAGCGCCAGGACACGGGCGAGGAGCTCGTCGTAGGCGAAGGGCTTGGTGAGGTAGTCGTCGGCGCCGAGCCCGAGACCCTCGACCCGGTCCCGTACCGTCCCCGAGGCGGTCAGCATCAGGACGCGGGTCAGCAGGCGCTCGCGCACCACCTGGCGGCAGACCTCGTCCCCGTGCAGGCCGGGCAGATCGCGGTCGAGGACGAGGACGTCGTACTCGCCCAGGCGCAGGCGGCGCAGCGCCTCCAGGCCGTCGGCCGCCTCGTCGACGGCCAGCGCGTCGCGGCGCAGCCCGTCGGCGATCATCTCCCGGAGGAATTCCTCGTCCTCCACCACCAGAACTCGCATGGCGCCCTCTTTACCGGAATCCCGTATTTCCTCGTCATAAGCAAGATCGGAGAGAGAAGCGAAACCCGCAGCGGGTGCAGGGTCTGGCGCATGAATCGATCCATGACCATGACCACGGCCGCGGCGCTCACCGGCCTGACCCTCTTCGTCACCGCCTGCACGGGCGGTGCCGGCTCGGACGGCAAGGACGGCAAGGACGGGAAGAAGGACGGCACGTCGTCGAACGCGTCGGGCGGCGGCGGCAACGGGAAGGCGAGCGGCGCCGACGCCGACAAGGCGCTCAAGACGCGCAAGTGCCTGCGCGAGCACGGCATCGACGCGCCCGACCCGGAGCCGGGCCAGGACCCGCGCGGCATGACCCTGGGTTCGGGCAGCGAGGACCCGGAAGCCGTGAAGAAGGCCTTCGACGCGTGCGGGCTCCAGGCCCCGGGCAGCGGCCAGGTGTCCCAGGAGGACAAGGACAAGGCCCTGAAGTGGGCCAAGTGCATGCGGGACAACGGCGTGAACATCCCGGACCCGACCTTCAACGGGAGCGCGATGAGCGCGACCAAGATCCCCGACGGCCAGGAGCAGGCCTTCCAGGACGCCCAGAAGAAGTGCGAAGCCGCGTGAGGCGGCGCGGCAAGTGGCTGCTGGGCTCGCTGGCCGTCGTACTCGCCGTCTCGGGCGGCGGGTACGCGGTCACGGCGGCCCAGCCGCGGTCGGACTCCGACGGCTCGAAGGACCGGCGCGCGGACGGGCTGCCGCAGGCGACGGCCCCGGTCACCCGCGGGGACCTCAGCTCGGGCCTCACGGTCGAGGGCACGCTCGGCTACGCGCAGGAGCGCAAGCTGGCCGCGGGCGGTCCGGGCGTACTGACCTGGGCCGCGGGCGCGGGCACGGCCGTCGAGCGGGACGGGAAGCTGTACGAGGTCAACGGCAAGCCGGTGCGGCTCATGTACGGCAGCACGCCCGTGTACCGGCAGATGAAGACCGGGGACAAGGGCGAGGACGTCAAGCAGCTCAAGCGCAACCTCCAGGCCCTCGGGTACGGAACCGGACTCGACCCCGAGGACGGCACCTTCACGGCGGGTACGGCGACCGCGGTCAAGCGCTGGCAGAAGGCGCACAAGACGGCGGAGACCGGCGAGGTCGGCAAGGAGGACATCGCCTTCGCGACCGGGCCGCAGCGGGTGCAGAAGAACGACACGGCGGTCGGTGACGAGCCGGCGCCGGGCAAGCCGGTGATGACCCTGACCGGGACCGAGCGGATGGTCCGCTTCCAGCTGGACGTGGCCAAGGCGGGCGCGGCGAAGACGGGCGACAAGGTGACCGTGAACCTGCCGGGCGGCGCCACGGCCACCGGCAAGATCGACTCGGTGGGGAGCACGGCGAACCCGGACGACCCGAACGGCGGCGGCCCCGGCGGGGGCGGAGGAGGCGGGGGCGGGAAGCCGAAGGTCGAGGTGAACGTGTCCCTGGACAACGCCTCCGAGATCAACGGCCCGGACCAGTCCCCGGTCTCCGTCCGGCTCACGGGCGAGACCCGCAAGGGCGTCCTCTCCGTTCCGGTCAACGCACTCCTCGCGCTGTCCGGCGGAGGCTTCGGCGTGCAGGTCGTCGAGGGCGGCGCGGTCCGCGACGTGCCCGTGGAGCTCGGCATGTTCGGCCAGGGCCGCGTCGAGGTCAAGGGGGACGCCCTCAAGGAGGGCATGCAGGTCGGGATCCCCAAGCCATGACGAAGGCCACCGTGAGTACGGCAGAACACCGGCACGCGCGCGCCGTCGTGGAGCTGACGGGCGTCACCAAGGAGTACCCCGGCGGGGTCAAGGCACTGCGCGGGGTGGACCTGACCGTCCTGAACGGCGAACTCCTCGCCATCGTCGGCCCGTCCGGCTCCGGCAAGTCCACCCTGCTGCACATCGTCGGCACCCTCGACCGGCCGAGCGCCGGTGAAGTCGCCATCGCCGGGCACGACATCGCGAAGCTGTCCGACCGCGCCCTGTCGGCGCTGCGCTCGCGCCATGTCGGTTTCGTCTTCCAGTCCTTCCACCTCGTACCGGGCATCAGCGCGCGGGCGAACGTCGCCGAGGGACTGCTGTACTCGGGCCTCTCGCGGGCCGAGCGCGGACGCCGGGCGGCGCGGGCCCTGGAACGCGTGGGCCTCGGGGACCGGATGGAGCACCGGCCGCACGAGCTGTCCGGCGGACAGAAGCAGCGCGTGGCGATCGCCCGGGCGGTGGCCGGGGAACCGGACCTGCTGCTGGCCGACGAGCCGACGGGCGCGCTGGACTCGGCGTCGGGGCGGTCGGTGATGGAGCTGCTGCACGAGCTGAACGCGGACGGGGCCACCATCGCCGTGATCACCCACGACCACGAGATCGCGGCGAGCCTGCCGCGGCAGGTGCGGATCCGGGACGGGGAGATCGTGGCGGACGTGTGGAACACGGCAGGGGTGAACGCGTCATGAGGGCCTCGCGAAGGCTGACCCCGGCCCGGCTCGGGCCGCGCGACGTCCTGCACGTCGGTTCGGCGGGGCTGCGCTCGCGCCCCATGCGGGTGTTCCTGTCCGCGCTCGGGATCGCGATCGGCATCGCGACGATGATCGCGGTGGTCGGGGTGTCCTCGTCCAGCCAGGCCAAGCTGCTGCGGGAACTCGACAAGCTGGGCACGAACATGCTGGTGGCGACACCGGGCCAGTCGATGTTCTCGGGGCAGGACACGAAGCTGCCGAAGGAGGCCCCGGGCATGGTCTCCCGCATCGAGGGCGTCGAGTCGGTGGGTACGACGGGCGATGTCGCCCAGTCCGTACGGCGCTCCGAGAACATCCCCAAGGAGGAGACGGGCGGCATCGGGCTGAAGGCGACGAAGGACGACCTGCTGGAGGTGCTGCGCGCCAGGATGCAGAAGGGCACGTGGCTGAACGGGGCCACCGGGCGCTACCCGTCGGTGGTGCTCGGCAACGTCACGGCGGAGCGGCTGGGCATCACGGAGCCCGGGCAGCAAGTGTTCATCGGCGGCCGGTACTTCACGGTGATCGGCATCCTGGACCCGATCCCGCTGGCCCCGGAGATCGAGCGCGCGGCGCTGATCGGCTGGGAGGCGGCGGAGCAGCTGCTCGGCTTCGACGGCCACCCGACGGCGATCTACGAGCGCTCGGCGGACGACCGCGTCGCGGCGGTGCGCGAGCTGATCGCCCCGACGGCCAACCCGCAGTCGCCGAGCACGGTGTCGGTGTCGGACCCGTCGGCCGCTCTCCAGGCGAAGGCGGCCACGGAGGGCGCGTTCAGCACGCTGCTGCTGGGGCTGGGCGGGATCGCCCTGCTGGTGGGCGGGGTCGGGGTGGCGAACACCATGATCATCTCGGTCCTGGAGCGCCGCCACGAGATCGGACTGCGCCGTTCGCTGGGCGCGACCAAGGGCCAGGTCCGCATCCAGTTCGTGACGGAGTCCCTGCTCCTGTCGGGCCTCGGCGGCCTGGCCGGCATAGCCCTCGGCGCGGCGGCCACGGCGGCGTACGCCCACGCGGGCGACCTCCCCTGGGTGGTCCCCCTCTGGGCGGTGACCGGCGGCTTCGCCTCGACGCTGGCGATAGGCACCCTGGCGGGCCTCTACCCGGCGGTCCGCGCGGCACGCCTGTCACCGACGCTGGCACTGCAGGCGGGGTAGGGGCGGGGGCTTCGGGGGGCGGGGCCCGTCGTCTCGGGGTCGGGTGGGTTGGTGGGGGCTTCGGGGGCGGGACTCGTCGTCTCGGTGACGGGACGGCCGACCGGGGGCTTCGGGGGGCGGGATCCCCGTGTTCGGGGTCGGTGGTGTGTCCGGGGGCGTCCCGGCAGTCCACTGTCCTTCCGTGTCGGGTCGGTCCGTCAAGGGCGCTCACTTCGTTCGCGTCGCTGCGCGATGGCCTTCGGCCACCCTTGACTGACCGCCCCGCCCCGGAATGCCAAAAGACTGCCGGGAAGCCCCCGAAGGAATGGCCGGGAGGTTCAGCAAGAGGGACGGGCCCTCAGTGATGCCGACCGGGGCTCTCGGCCGGCCGTGTTCCCGTCCCGGGACCACCATCCCCTGCCAGGACGTCGGGACGCGTCAGATCGCTACGCGCTCCTCACGTCTCAGCGTCCGACGACCGCCTGTGGCCGGACATAGGCCGCCCAGACGTCATCCACGGACGGCTATTTCGGCGTCTGCGGCCTGTTCCGGGGCCATGGGCGGGTGTCGAGGGTGAAGAGCGGGTGTGGGGGAGCCTGATGCCGGACTTTTCAACCTCTCGGTCAGGCAAGGGCTCTTGTGGGTCCCGATCGGCGGCCAAATGGGGACAAACGGGCCGCTCTCGCGGGCCGGAGGGGTGTGGGGTTGGTCGTGGGCGGCTTATGTCCAGCCACAGGCGGTCGTTGGACGCTATGCCGTGAGGAGCGCGTAGCGATCTGGGGCGCCCCCGGGTCCGGCTGGGGATGGTGGTGCC